>JAZKED010000001.1:0-226158 GCA_040387175.1 Bacteroidota bacterium
TCACAAAAGTATAAAATATCCTTATGATAACAAGTGTTTTTAAAAAATCTACACCAATAAATTTAATTTTGGTTGTATTTTTAATGCTGGTTTTCTTTTTTTTGTATCAAATTCAGGATTTATCCTGGACAAATTCTTCTGTTTTAATTTTTAAAACAATAGGATTGTTTTTTATTTTGTTAGGGTCTATTTTTATTACAGATTTTATTTCCAAGAAAAATGGATTGAGTAAAGACAGTAGCTACACGATTTTTTTCTATTCTTTGTTTCTGCTTTTTTTCCCTTCTGTACTAAATAATTTCAATTTAATTGTATCCAATTTTTTTATTCTTTTGGCACTTCGCCGATTAATTTCTCTACAGTCTTTAAAAGCTTCGAGAGAAAAAATATTTGATGCTTCTTTATGGATTTTTGTGGCTACTCTGTTTCATTTTTGGAGTATTCTTTACATTCTTTTGGTGTTTATTTCTATAGTTTTTCACGTTGCCAAAGATTATAGAAACTGGTTTTTGCCTTTTATAGCTTTCTTTACAGTGGGAATTATCGCTTCATTGTTTGCCGCAATTTTTGATATGAGCATTATTGAATTTGTAAATTCACATGCTACAACTAATTTTAAACTGGATTATTTTACCAATAATTATGAAAATGGAGCATTTTCTATCTACATAACAATAGCTTTGTTTTTTGTAATTTCGATGTTGGGATCACTTTCTAACAGACCATTGTTGTTGCACTCGTCTTATAAAAAAATTATTAGTTCTTTCTTTATTGGAATTGTAATTTTTGCTGTTTCAGCTAATAAAAGCAATGATTTATTGATGTTTACTTTTGCACCATTAGCTATGATGGCAACAAGTCATATAGAATTGAAGCAAGTACAATTGAAGCAGGAAATGGTTTTAGGAGTACTTATTTTTTGTAGTTTATTTACGTTTTTCTCCCAATTATAATTTAGTTCCGTAAGCCAAATCCCCTGCATCCCCTAATCCCGGGATGATATATTTTTTGTCATTCAGTTTTTCGTCTAAAGAAGCTATCCAAAGATGACAGGAATCTGGTAAATGTTCTTCAAGGTAAGCTACACCTTCAGGAGCGGCAATAATCACTGCAATATGTATTTCTTTTGGAGTTCCTTTTTCTATTAATTTATTAAAGACTGCAACTATGGATTGTCCCGTAGCAAGCATAGGGTCAACCAATATTAAATTTTTATTTTCGATATTGGCGACAGCCTGATATTCTACTAAAATATCAAAATTATCGTCATTGTTGGGATGATGTCTGTAAGCAGAAATGAAACCGTTTTCGGCATTGTCAAAATAATTCAGAAAGCCTTGGTGCAAAGTCAATCCGGCTCTTAAAATGGAACATATAACCAATTGACCTTCAATTTCGACGGTTTTCTTGGTGCCAAGTGGTGTCTGAATTTTGACGGTTCTATAATTTAAAACTTTACTCAATTCATACCCCATAATTTCACCAATACGTTCAATATTTTTTCGAAAACGCATGCTGTCGTTTTGAACATTTACATTCCTGATTTGACCCAAAAAATGATTTAGAATGCTATTGTTTTCGGATAAATGATGGATTTGCATAAAATGTGGTTTAAAGTTTGAAGTTTTAAAGTTTCATAGTAAATGTATAAAAAGTATCTTTGCCTTTTAAAATATGAAAGATATGTTTTCAAAATTAGCGTATTCCGTTTTCGAACAAAGTATTCAAGATTATCATAAATTTGATAATGTAGACCAACCGATAGATAATCCTTTTCCAAAGGAAAAAATCGAACATTTATTATATCTAAAAAATTGGATTGACACGGTGCAATGGCATTTCGAGGATATCATTCGTGATCCTAATATTGACCCGGTTGCGGCATTGACTTTGAAAAGAAGGATTGACGCTTCGAATCAGGAACGTACCGATATGGTAGAATATATTGATGGATATTTTCTTCAAAAATACAGTCATGTTACTGTAAAAGATGATGCTAAAATCAATTCTGAAAGTCCGGCTTGGGCATTTGACAGATTGTCTATTTTGGCTTTGAAAATTTATCACATGAACGAAGAAGCTACCCGTGCAGAAGCTTCACAAGATCACAGAGACAAATGTCAGGCAAAATTGAATGTGTTATTGGAACAAAGAACTGATTTGTCTACTGCAATTGAAGATTTGCTTACAGACATTGAAAATGGTGATAAATTCATGAAAGTGTACAAACAAATGAAAATGTACAACGATGATGATTTGAATCCTGTTTTGTATCAAAACAAGAAGTAATTTTTGACAACCTCAAAATTGTCAAATAAAATAAAGCATATAGCCGTCATGAGACTTTCCGCAATGGGAGATGTCGCCATGACGGTTCCTGTTTTAAGGGCTTTTGTCCAGCAAAATCCCGAAATAAAAATCACGGTGGTTTCCCGACCATTCTTCAAACCTTTTTTTGAGGGAATTCACAATCTTTCTTTTTTTGCTTTCGATGATAAAGGGCGTCATAAAGGATTTTTTGGATTGTTGCGATTGTTTCAGGATTTAAAAGTTTTGCAGATTCATGCTTTTGCAGATTTGCATAATGTTTTACGTTCTAAAATTGTTCGAACGTTATTCGCTTTAAGCGGAAAAAAAACTGCCGCTGTTGATAAAGGAAGAGCCGAAAAATTAGCTTTGACAAGAGCTGAAAACAAAATCTTCAAACCCTTGACCACGATGTTTGAAAGACATGTTAAAGTGTTTCAAGAACTTGGTTTTAAAGTAGATTTGTCCAATCCAACATTTCCTGAAAAAGCAAATCTAAATCAAGAGATTATTGATTTAATTGGAGAAAATAATCAAAAATTAATTGGAATTGCACCTTTTGCACAATATGATTCCAAGGTTTATCCTTTGGATTTAATGCAGGAAGTTATTAATGAACTAGCTTTCATTAAAACGAATAAAATCTTGCTTTTTGGCGGTGGAAAAAAGGAAATAGAATTATTAAATATACTTTCAAAAGGTAAAGAAAATGTTGTTGTTGTTGCTGGAAAAATCAAGTTTCAACAAGAATTACAACTCATCAGTAATTTGGATGTGATGCTTTCTATGGATTCCGGTAATGCTCATATTGCGGCAATGTTGGGTGTAAAAGTAATTACGCTTTGGGGAGCTACACATCCTTTTACCGGATTTTCACCTTTTAATCAACCGCTTGAAAATGCTTTGGTTTCCGATAGAAATTTGTTTCCAAAATTACCTACTTCGGTGTATGGAAATAAAATTGTGGAAGGTTATGAAGATGCTATGCGAACGATTGCTGTTAACGACATAGTTTCAAAAACTCAATCTTAGGATTTTTATTTCTATTGTATTTAGATCTAATTAGCACTTCCTCGACTGTAATAGGTTCTTACTAAATTTTGAAAATCATCAATTTTATTTTCGCTAAAGTTAAAACGGAAAGAATATCTATAAGTTGTTGTTACAGCTTTTCCGTTTAAATAAGCAGGTTTATAGACTTTTGTTATATTTTTTATTATTTGTTCTAGTTCATTGCAAATAATAGGATTTGGAGCAGATGCTTTTACATTTATAATCTTACCGTTCGCATCTATTAGAAAAGCACAACTAATTTTGACACTATTGGTAATTGTTGTTTTATATTTTATGCTGTTTTTAAACTTGCTAATAACTATATCCTTAATGTTTTGATTTAAACAATCATATAATTGATCTGGACTATTTGAATTTTCACAATTTTTATCAAAAAATGGAGGTGTATAAACAGTAGGCTCATCTTTGGAAATTATAATGTTTTTATTAAAACTTTCAATTATGATTGGATATCGGTACGATTCTACAACAGTTGATGACTTGATATTTAATTTTTCAAATGGAAATTTATTAAAGATTTCAACAAGTCTATCGTTAAGTTTTGCTTTTTCAGAATTTGTTTTAATATCTATTGGCTTCCCTTTTTTATCGATATTGAAACTCAAATAAATACTTTGCTTTTTTAAGGGAAAAACAATTTTATTAAGTTCTTCAGGACTTATATAATTTTTAAAATGAAGTGCTAATTCACTATTTGGATTTAATAGAGTATCTTTTGAATATACAAGTCCTTCATTCTTTGTTTCAATTTCCTCTTTGTATTTTTCGTTATCAGAATCTACCTGAAAACCAATTGTTTTTTCATAAATGTAACTCGTTGGTTTGCCATTTCGAGTGGCTGGACTTTTAGCTTTAGGGAATAAGGCTACTACACGATTTAATTCTTGTGTCAAACTATCGGTTGGTGCTTTGCAATTTATTTGTTCAATAGCGCCTTGTTCGTTTACTAAGAATTTCACCCGTAAATTTAACATTCCTAATACTTTAGCTCTTTTAATTTCAGCAGGAGATATAGTATTTACAATATGTTCTGAAATTTTTTTATAAAAACAGTTCGATAGTTTAAGTTTATTCACAGACGATTCACAACCCTCAAAGATAGGAAGTCTATCATAGACAACATTCGTGCTACAATTAATAACCATTTTATCGCCTTCTCTAGAAAGTATCTGTAATACATAGGTGTTTAGTGGACTTTTTTCGGGGATATTGAGATTCTCAATATCATAATCTTTAAAAGCTTCACGAATGCTTTTGTTTAATTCTGAATAAGGAGAATTAACAATTACTTTGGTTACTTTGTTTGATTCGTCAAACTTAAAAGTTAAGTAAACATTTTTTTTCTTTTTTATTGTATCCTTAATTTTATAAGGATCTAATAAGTCTGAATCTATTCGTTTGGTAAAAAATTTAGAAAGATTATTGGTTTTATTTGGCTTTGCAAAAGAATCAAATTCTTCATGTTTATAGCTTAGCAATTGATTTTCTATTTGTGAAAAACTAATAGTAGTGTAAGTAAAGAAAAATAAAAAAAGGAAGTGTTTCATATAATATTTATGATAGATAAATTTAGTTCCAAATGTATGAAATTACTTCCAATCTATTAAAGATATTTTCCCATAGCGTATCAATGAATAAAATAAAAAAACACAACTTTCCTAAAACAAAAAAACTTCGCTTTTCAGAGAAGTTTTCGTTTATCATTTAAAGTGTATCTTAAACATCATCAAAATCAACCACAATTTCCGATGAAGTTGGATGTGCCTGGCATGTCAGTACCAAACCATCGGCGATTTCTTTATCAGTTAGAATTGAGTTTTTCTTCATTTCAGCAGTTCCTGATTTTACACGAGCCAGACAGCTGCTGCAAATTCCGCCTTGGCAGGAATATGGAGCGTCAATTCCTTGTTTTAAGGCTGCTTCAAGTAAAGTTTGTTTTTGTGACATTTCGAAAGTTGTTTCTTCATCATCCACGGTCATGGTAACTTTTGTGTGACCTTCAAGGGATTTTTCGATTACATTTTCGACAGAAGAAGTAGAGAATAATTCAAATTTAATGGCAGAATCACTAATGTTGTGTTCTTTCAAAACTTTGGAAACGGTATTAATCATTTCCTCAGGACCACATAAATAAAACTTATCAAATTCTAATTCCTTGTGTTTATTATTCAGAACAAAATTTACCACAGATTTATCTATTCTCCCGAAAAGCTCTCCTTCAACCTGAACTCGGCTATAGACATAATGCACAAATAATCGTCCTGTATATTTTAAATGTAGATCATGTAATTCCTGATGAAATATGGTTTCTTCTGGAGATTTATTTCCGTAAACGAGTACAAAAGAACTTTGTGGTTCACTTTTCAAAACGGATTTCAAAATGGATATAGCCGGTGTAATTCCACTTCCGGCTACAAATGCAGTATAATTTTTTTGTTGGTGACTTTCCGGTTCAAAAGTGAATTTTCCTTCTGGTTTTCCTACTTCAAGAATATCCCCCGCTTTTAGTTTTGTATTGGCAAATTGTGAAAAAGCACCATTTTTTACTGTTTTTACAGCAATTCTTAGTTCACCACTTTCTGGTGAAGAAGAAATAGAGTAGGCACGACGAATTTCCTGACCGTCAAGCGTTAATCTTAAATTAACATATTGACCTGCAATGAAAGTATAATGAGATTTGAATTCTTCAGGAACATTAAAAAGTATTGACACAGAGCTAGGTGTCTCACGTTTTACTTCTTTTATGATGAGTTTTTTGAATAATGGCATTGTATTATTTTTTTGCAAAGATAGTAAACCTAAAAAAATATAGAAGTTTATAGGTTTAGAAGTTTAGTTTTTTACGGTTTAAATTTCGGTATTTCAAAAAGAAACGTATTTTTACCAGTCATTATACTAAAATGTACTTTTAAAAGTTAAATGATAAACTGTTTCCCATTGAAAACCAAGATATTTAAACACTTCTTCTTAATAGCATTTCTAATTTTTTTGGTAGCCTGTTCGACCAAAAGAGACAATTTTTTATCTAGAAATTCCCATGCTTTAAGCACAAGAGATAATATATTATATAATGGTCAAATTGGTTTAAATAAAGGGATGGCGGCAATTAAAGCCAATAGTAAAGATAATTTTTGGAAAGTATTACCGATCGAGAAAATGCAAATTCTGGATGATGCCGCTGCTGAAGAGAAACCAAAAAATGCCGATTTTGAACTAGCCGAAACCAAAGCTACAAAAGCGATTCAGAAACACTCCATGAATATTGACGGTAGAGAAAGAAACTATCAAATAGATGAAGCTTATTTAATGCTTGGAAAAGCACGTTATTATGACCAAAGGTTTTACCCAGCTTTGGATGCTTTCAATTATATTTTATACAAATATCCAAGTAGTGACAAAATTTATCAAGCTAAAATTTGGCGTGAAAAAACCAATATGCGGTTAGGAAATGATACACAGGTTATAAAAAATATTAGTAAACTTTTAGACGATAAAAAGAGAGAAGATAAAAAGAAAAACGGTAAAAAGTTTAAAAAACAAGTTATTGCTGATGCTAATGCTCTTTTGGCCGCCTCTTTTTTGAACATGGAAGAAAAAGATAGTGCTATTGTAAAATTAAGAGTCGCAGCAAAATTCACCAGAGTAAATTCTGAAAGAGCAAGATACCGATTTATTTTGGGACAATTGCATCAGGAATTAGGGGCAAAAGACAGTGCTGTTTATTATTATCAATCTGTGATTGATATGAACAGAAGAGCTGAAAGGGAATTGCTTATCCATTCTTATGCAAAAAAAGCGCAATTGTTTGATTATAAAAATGGGGACAGAGATGCTTTTGTGAAAAGGTATAATAAACTCGTTGATAATAGAGAAAACAGACCTTTTCTAGACGTAATTTATTATGAAATGGGTGTATTTTATGATAAACAAAAAGATCAGGAATTAGCTAAAGAATTTTATAATGCTTCTTTAAAAACTAATTCTCAAGATTCTTATTTAGTAGCATCCGATTACAGAAATTTAGGAGATATGTATTTTAAAAATGCAGAATATTCTATCGCTGCAAAATATTATGACAGTACACTGGTTAAATTGGACCCTAAAACCAGAGAATATATCCATATTAAAAAAGTAAGAAAAGATTTAGATGAAGTAATTGAATATGAATATGTTGCTAAATATAATGACAGTATCTTAAATGTAGTTGCAATGTCAGACAACGATAGGATTTTGTATTTTGAAAAACATATTGATAAATTAAAAAAATCTGATGAGAATAAAAAACTATTAGAAGAGAAACAGAAAGAAATCCTTGCAAACTCTGCACAAAACAACATAAATAGTGATGATGATATTCTTCCTGGGGGTCAAAATGCGGGTTTACCAACAAAAAAACCTTCAATAACACCTCCTGCACCTAATACTGCTACTAAGGATGCAAACGTATTCTATTTTTATAATCCTAATACAGTAGCTTTTGGAAAAATAGAATTTAAGAAAAAATTTGGAAATAGAGTATTGGGAGGTAATTGGAGATCACCAGGTAATAAAGGAATTGCAACAGGAGTAAATGGAGTTGTAAGTGATAGTACATCAACAGATAAAATAGATGATGTGAAAATTGTGGAAGAATACACTACTGATTTTTATTTGAAACAGCTTCCTAAATCACAAACGGAAATAGATGAAATCATCAAAAAACGAAATTTTGCGTATTACCAGCTTGGAGTTATTTATAAAGAAAAATTCAAAGAATATGAATTGGCCACTAATAAATTAGAGCAATTACTAACGCTAAATCCAGAAGAGAAATTAATTCTCCCAACGATGTATAATTTGTATAAAATATACCAAATTACAAATAGCGCTAAGGCTGAGGAGATGAAATCACGTATTCTTAGTCAATATCCAGATTCACGCTATGCACAAATTATCAACAATGTAAGTCCTGATTCCATTTCGTCAAATGAAACCCCTGATGAGGTATATGATAAATTATATAAATCATATGAGGAAGAGCAATTTGTTGATGTATTGGCTAAATTAGATAGCTTAATAGTTCAATATGCCGGAGATGAAATTATCCCAAAATTTGAATTACTTAGAGCCAATATTCTTGGAAAATTGAGAGGTTTGGAAGCGTATAAAAATGCCATGCAATTTGTTGCAGATAATTATCCAACTACTGAAGAAGGCAAGAATGCTCAGGAAATTTTGACAACTCAAATCCCTACATTAGAAAAAATGGATTTCAATTTTGCAGAAGCCAAAAACTGGAAAATTTTGTACAAGGTTGGAAAAATAGACGATAAAAGCACAAAAGAATTAGAAGAAAAAATCAAGAAATTTATCGCTACTGAAGGACTATCTTATACTTTTGATATTTATACCGAAAAAGATAATTTCATTGCCATTCACGGGCTAAAATTTGAAGCATACGCTGAAAGTATAGCCACCGTATTAAAAGATAATAAAGAATATAAAATTGTTGAATCAGCTATTATTATTTCAAATGAAAATTACAAGATAGTTCAAATTAAGAAAAATCTTGAGCAATATTTGGTAGCACCAAAAGTTGTTCCTGTTCCTGCTTCAGTTCCTCAGCCTATTGTTCCTCAACAACCTGCAAATCCAATACAAGATCCAGTTAAGCCGGAATCAATAAAACAAGTTGCACCACAAACTATGCCACAACAAGCAGTACCAACAGGGACGAAACCTCCTGTAGGAAAACATAAATCACAGCCAAAACCATAATTATGTTTGATAAAAAGACAAAACCATATACTGAACTTCTCGGAAAAACCAATAGAATTGTTGAAGGAACAATTATTAAAGGTGATATTATTTCGCAAGCCGACTTTAGGCTGGATGGAGAATTAATAGGTAATTTTCAATCAAAAGGTAAAATTGTTATTGGTCCGGCAGGAATTGTTACAGGTGATATTGTTTGTATAAATGCAGATATTGAAGGAAAATTTATTGGTAAAATTCAGGTTGCGGAATTATTAAACGTAAAAGATAAAGCTATTATCCAGGGTGAAGTAACAGTTGGAAAATTATCTGTAGAGCCAGGGGCCGATTTTACTGCTACTTGCAAAATGAATGCTAATCAAAAAAATACAATTGCAAATGACGGACAACCAAGAGCCGAAAAAGCGAATTAATAACAAATGGCTTGCTTTTATTAATATTCCTATTCAAATGGGAGTAATCATTTTCTTGTTTGCCTATTTAGGAGATTGGCTGGATGTGAAATATCCAAACAAACATAATGTGTATGTCAAAATTCTGGTTTTACTTGGGGTTGCCATTGCTTTTTATAACCTTAACAGACAACTGAAAGACATCAATAAATCTTCATAAAATCCAAAATGAATTTAAAAAACTACCAACCTATTCTGGAGGTTTTAGTCCTTTCGGTTGTGGTTTATCTAGTACATAAATCATTTTTTTTTCTAAATGAAAATAATCCAAAATTTCAAAATTTTCATTTTCCAATAGAACTGATTTATGGTTTTTTCTTCACTTGTTCCATAGTCATTCTTTTTCTTCTTATTATCGTAAAAACCAAAAATATAGACTATGTTGGTTACACTTTTTTATTGGTAACTTTTATTAAGATGGTTCTGTCCTACGCCATTTTATCACCTATACTACATTCTGGTAATCCAAATCTAAGAATTGAACGGATTAATTTTTTTATCATTTTCGCTTTGTTTTTGACAATAGAAACTATCGTAACTATCAGATTATTAAATAATAAGCGGTAAAATGAGAATAAAACAACAATTCTGTCAAAAAAAGTTATTTATTGCTTTTAGTTATTAATTTAAAATGTACCTTTGCACCAAATTTCAGAAAGTAAAAATTAAGATAATTAACTGTTATGGTGATTTCAAACAAACCACTTCGATTTTTAGTAGCAATTTTAGTAGCGTTCCTTCCTTTATTCAGTACAGCAAACCCTGTTGCTGATAGTGCTAAAGCAAATATTGAAGTAGCTCATAAAGAAGAGACTACACATGAAGGAGCTCATGCAGAACCTAAAGATGTAAAATCTGAAATTAAGGAGTTTATCAATCATCACCTTTTAGACGCTCACGATTTTACTTTTAATGCAAATAAAGAAACAGGCGAACATTACGGTTTTTCATTGCCAATTATTCTTTGGGATAATGGTATTCAATTTTTCATGTCTTCTGAATTTCACCACGGACCAGCAGAAGGTGTTGCAGAACACAACGGAAATTTCTATAAATTACACCACGAAAAAATTTATAAAACAGATGCTTCAGGTACTTTAACTGAAGAGCATGGTCATCCAACAAATGTTAAGCCTTTAGATTTATCTATCACTAAAAGCGTAGTTGGGATTTTATTTGTAGCATTATTAATGTTTTTATTATTTTCAGGTTTAGCAAAATCTTATACTAAAAACGGAGGAATTGCTTCTGGAGCAGGACGTTTCTTTGAGCCATTGGTAATTTATGTAAGAGATGAAATTGCGATTCCAAACATTGGAGAAAAAGGATATAAAAAATACATGAGTTATTTATTGACTATCTTTTTCTTTATTTTCTTCCTGAATATTTTAGGATTAACTCCACTAGGATTTAACATAACTGGTAATATTGCTATTACGGCTTCATTGGCTTTATTAACTTATTTGATTACAACTCTTACTGCTAATAAAAATTATTGGGGTCATATTTTCTGGATGCCAGGTGTGCCAACACCAATGAAATTTATCTTAGCACCTATTGAATTATTAGGAACTATTATCAAACCATTTTCATTAATGATTCGTTTGTATGCTAACATTTTAGCGGGACACGTAGTATTGATGAGTATTATTGGATTGATGTTTATTTTCAAAAGCTGGATTGGAAGTTCTTTGTCATTTGGATTGGCATTTGCACTTTCTATTTTAGAAATATTAGTAGCGTTTTTACAAGCGTATATTTTCACCATGTTATCGGCACTTTATTTTGGAGCTGGTAACGAAGAGCATCATCACGAAGAAGCTCACCATTAAGTCGAAAGTCAAACGTCGAAAGTTTAAAAGTCAGCTTGACTTTATGACATTAGACTTTACAACTTTAGACTATTAATAAGAATGTTTAATTTTTAATATATATATTATGCAAATTCCAACTATTGTAGGAGCAGGATTAATTGTAATCGGAGCAGGTTTAGGTATTGGTAGAATCGGTGGTTCAGCAATGGACGCTATCGCTCGTCAACCAGAAGCTTCTGGAAAAATCCAAACAGCTATGCTTATCGCAGCTGCACTTATTGAAGGTATTGGTTTCGCTGCGTTATTCGCATCTTAATTAAAACTTAAAAAAACAATAGTTACAACGGTTGGTTGTAACTATTGTTTTTAAAATTAAAACATTACAAATTGCGATTAAAAGCAATTCATACTTTAAAATTTATAATTAGATATAATGGATAAGTTAATAAATGATTTTTCGTTTGGTTTGTTTATTTGGCAAATAGCAATATTTGTTGGATTAATACTCTTGTTAAAAAAATTCGCTTGGAAACCAATTCTTGATGCAGTTAATGATAGAGAAGAAGGAATTAAAAATGCATTACTTTCTGCTGAAAATGCTAGAAAAGAAATGCAAAATCTTCAAGCTGACAACCAACGTGTTTTACAAGAAGCAAGATTAGAGCGTGACAACATGCTTAAAGATGCTCGTGAAATGAAAGAGAAAATGGTTGCTGATGCTAAAAATGAAGCGCAAGCTCAAGGATTGAAAATGATTGAGCAAGCGAAAGCAGCAATTGAAAGCGAAAAAAATGCAGCTATGGCAGAATTGAAATTACAAGTTTCAACTTTATCATTGAGTATCGCAGAAAAAATATTGAAAGACGAATTATCTAACAAAGAAGCTCAAACTAAATTAGTTGAGAAAATGTTAGGTGACGTAAAGTTAAACTAACAATTATGGCAAGTACAAGAGCAGCAATTCGTTATGCAAAAGCAATTCTAGACTTAGCAAACTCAAAAGGTGTTGCCGAAGTTGTAAATAACGACATGAAATTGATTGCTTCAACAATTAGCAGTAATTTGGAATTGAGTACTTTTATTCAAAATCCAACTACTAAAGTTGAAGTAAAAGAGAAAGCACTGTTAGAAGTTTTTGCAGGTATCAATGGCGTAACTCAAGGGTTGTTTCATTTGTTATTTGAAAACAAAAGATTCGAAATTCTAGAAGCAATCGCAATAGAGTACAGTAAATTATCTGATATTATGAATGGCGTTGAAGTAGCTCAGGTTACTACAGCTATTCCTATGGATGCAGCATTAGAAGCACAAGTTTTGGCTAAAATTGCAACCCTTTCGGATAAAAAAATCACAATAGAAAATATAGTAGATGCTTCAATCATTGGAGGATTTATTCTAAGAATAGGCGACAAGCAATACAACGCTTCGGTAGCCAACAGATTACAAGTATTAAAAAGAGAGTTAAGTAATTAGTTTTATTGCACATTTAAGTGTCTAAATTATAAATTAAGATGGCGGAAATCAAACCTGCTGAAATTTCAGCAATATTAAGAAAGCAAGTAGAAGGTTTTGAATCTGGTGCTACACTAGAAGAAGTAGGAACAGTACTTCAAGTTGGAGATGGTATTGCTCGTGTTTACGGGCTTTCTAATGTTCAATATGGAGAGTTAGTTGAATTTGACAATGGATTAGAAGCTATTGTTTTGAATCTTGAAGAAGACAATGTGGGTGTGGTACTTTTAGGACCATCAACAGGAATCAAAGAAGGTTCAACTGCTAAAAGAACACAACGTATTGCTTCTCTTAAAGTAGGAGAACAAATGGTAGGTCGTGTAGTAAACACTCTTGGTTTTCCAATTGATGGAAAAGGACCAATTGGTGGAGATTTATACGAGATGCCTTTGGAAAGAAAAGCTCCTGGAGTTATCTTCCGTCAACCAGTTACTGAACCATTACAAACAGGTATTAAAGCAGTAGATGCTATGATTCCAGTTGGTCGTGGACAACGTGAGCTAGTTATTGGTGACCGTCAAACAGGTAAATCAACTGTTTGTATCGATACTATCTTAAATCAAAAAGAATTTTACGATGCAGGAAAACCTGTATTCTGTATATATGTTGCAATTGGACAAAAAGCGTCAACTGTAGCAGGAATCGCAAAAATGTTAGAAGAAAAAGGGGCAATGGCTTATACAGTTATTGTTGCAGCTAATGCTTCTGATCCAGCTCCGATGCAAGTATATGCTCCTATGGCAGGTGCTGCAATTGGAGAATATTTCAGAGATTCTGGTCGTCCGGCTTTGATTGTTTATGATGATTTATCTAAACAAGCTGTGGCTTACCGTGAGGTTTCTCTTTTATTAAGAAGACCACCGGGACGTGAGGCATATCCTGGAGACGTTTTCTACTTACACTCTCGTTTATTAGAAAGAGCTTGTAAAGTAATTGCTGATGACAGTATCGCAAAAGATATGAACGATTTACCAGATTCATTAAAAGGTATCGTAAAAGGTGGTGGTTCTTTGACTGCTTTGCCAATTATCGAAACTCAGGCTGGTGACGTTTCTGCCTATATCCCAACTAACGTAATCTCGATCACAGATGGTCAGATTTTCTTGGATGGTGATTTGTTTAATTCAGGTGTTCGTCCTGCGATCAACGTAGGTATTTCTGTATCTCGTGTTGGAGGTAACGCTCAGATTAAATCAATGAAAAAAGTATCAGGTACTTTAAAATTAGACCAGGCGCAATACCGTGAATTGGAAGCGTTTGCTAAATTTGGTTCTGACTTAGATGCAGTTACTTTAAACGTAATTGAAAAAGGAAAAAGAAACGTAGAGATTTTGAAACAAAATCTAAACGACCCTTATACAGTTGAAAACCAAACAGCTATTATCTACGCAGGTTCTAAAAACTTGTTGAGAAAAGTTCCTGTTGCTAAAGTAAAAGAATTCGAAAAAGATTATTTAGAATACTTAAACAACAAAAACAGAGCGACTCTTGATGCATTGAAAGCAGGTAAACTGACTGACGAAATCACAGACGTTTTGGAAGCAGCAGCCAAAGAAGTTTCAGCGAAATATAACTAATCTAGTAATTAGTAATTAGTGATTGGTCAATAGCTAATCACTAATTACTATTCACTATTTACTTAAAAAAAATGGCAAATTTAAAGGAAATCCGTAATAGAATTACTTCCGTTTCATCAACGATGCAGATTACTTCTGCGATGAAAATGGTTTCTGCAGCAAAGCTAAAGAAGGCGCAAGATGCCATCACAGCAATGCGACCTTATGCCGAAAAATTAACGGAATTACTACAAAATCTTTCAGCAACTCTTGATGGGGATGTTGGAGGAGAATTCACAACACAACGTGAGGTTAAGAAAGTATTGATTGTTGCCATCACTTCCAACAGAGGTTTGTGTGGTGCTTTTAATACCAATGTAATCAAAGAAGTTAAAAACCGTGCTGAATACTACGCAGGAAAACAAGTAGATGTTTTTGCTATTGGTAAAAAAGGAAATGATGTTTTAGCTAAAACCTGTTCAATTGCAGATAATCAAAGTTCAATCTATGATAATCTGACTTTTGAAAATGTTACTAAAATAGCGGAAACATTAACTCAAAAATTCTTGACCGGTGAGTATGACAAAATTGAATTGGTGTACAACCAATTTAAAAATGCTGCGACTCAAATCGTTCAGGTTGAACAATTTTTGCCGTTAGCTCCAATAAAATCAGACAAACCAGCTTCAACAGGTGATTATATTTTTGAACCATCTAAAGAAGAAATTGTATTGACTTTGATTCCAAAATCATTGAAAACACAATTGTACAAAGGAATCAGAGATTCATTTGCTTCTGAACACGGAGCACGTATGACTGCGATGCACAAAGCAACAGACAACGCAACCGAGTTGAGAGATCAATTGAAACTGACTTATAACAAAGCACGTCAGGCAGCTATTACTAACGAAATCCTTGAGATTGTTGGTGGAGCAGAAGCTTTGAAAGGATAATATTTTTTATTCGAATATATTTAAAAGTCCCGCAATTGCGGGACTTTTTTTGTTAGATTTGTTTGTCATCGTCAATTACATTTAAATCAATGATAATTTTACGCTAACTTAAAACATACCCAAAGAATCAGTTTAATTAATAAAATAAATAGTAATGATTTTTTTTAAATATATCATTTCAATAATTTATAATGGATGTTATAAAAGAGCTATTAGGCAGTCAGTTTATCCAGATGATAGTGTTAAATTTAGATTTGGACTTAGATCGAGTTTTTGGATATGTTTGATGGTTTTTCTAACATCAAGAATTTTAATTAAATTTCTTGATTTCAATATAAATATTACTGCTAATAGTTTCTTAATATTGAGTATGACATTCATTTTGCTATTTGGAATATTGTTATCATTAATATTAAATTTTGAATGGATAAAAAACATTGAATTAAATCAAAAGCAAAAAAACAATAGTAGAATTATTTTGTTTTTTTTAATTGGAATAATTGGTGTTTTATACTGGATCTAGATAATGTTAATTTTGATGAGTAAAAATTATTTTGATTTGTATATGTTAAAATCTTTTCTGTTTGTCAATCACTCCTATTATTTGAACCAATAAAAATCAGAATTAAACCAAAGAAATGGTTATTTTTGTGTCATAAAAATTAACAGACACTCTCTTGGGATTATATAAAAATCTTTTCAAACAAACAGCCATTTACGGACTCGCAACGGTTTTACCTAGAATGTTGAGTTTCCTGTTAGTAAGGCTATATACGGGGATATTACCAACAGCCGAATACGGTGAAGTTTCCATCTTACTTTCCTGGATGGTATTCTTCAATGTGATTTTGTCTTATGGAATGGAAACTGCTTTTTTTCGTTTTTATAATTCCGAAACAGATAAGCAAAATGTGATTGCGACTTCCACAATTTCTATATTCTGGTCTTCTATTTTCTTTCTTTTTGGCGCTTTGATTTTTAGAAATTCTTTGGCTTCTTTGGCGAATGTCGAAGTCCAATATGTAACTTATTCCATTTGGATTTTAGTATTGGATGCTTTGGTTATTGTTCCGTTTTCGAAGCTGCGAGCCAATCAGAAGCCAATGATGTATGCAGTTATTAAGATAGGAAACGTAATGGTCAACCTGATTCTTAATATTTTCTTTTTACTGTTTTTACCACAATTAGCTCAGGACAATCCTAATACGTTTATAGAAAATTTATACATCGAAAACTTCGAAATTGGTTATATTTTCGTGGCTAATTTATTGGCGAGTTTATTGACATTGGTAGTGCTTTCACCAAACTATCTTTCCTTAAACAGAAAATTTGATAAAGTACTTTGGAAAAAAATGATGAAATACGGCCTGCCTATTTTGGTGGCAGGAATTGCCTTTGCAGTTAATGAACATTTCGACAAAATTTTATTGGGTTATTTGTTGCCGGAAAACATTGCCAAATCTGAAGTGGGAGCTTATTCCGCCTGTTATAAATTAGGTATGTTTATGGTTTTATTTGCCACGGCTTTCCGTTTGGGAATTGAACCTTTCTTTTTCAGTCATTCGAGTAACGAAAACGCTCCACAGACTTATGCTGTGATTACCAAATATTTTGTGATATTGGGTTCGTTGATTTTATTGGGAGTTATTGTTTTTGCAGATATTTTGAAATTTCTTTTGCTCGACAACAAATCTTATTGGGAAGCAATGAAAGTGGTACCGTTAATCATTTTGGCAAATTTCTTTTTGGGTATTTACAACAACCTTTCTGTTTGGTACAAACTCACGGATAAAACACAAATTGGCGCTTATATTTCTATCGTTGGTGCGATTTTAACTTTGGTTTTAAACTATTTCTTAATCCCAAAATACAGTTATTATGGATCAGCAATTGCCACAATCGTTGCTTACGGAAGTATGATGTCGATTTCCTATGTACTCGGAAACAAGTATTACCCAATTCCTTATGATATGAATAAAATTGGTGGTTATTTGGGATTGTCCATCTTGTTTTCTGTTATTTCTTTCTATGGATTTAGAGAGAATTATTTCATTGGAATTCCATTATTAATTGGTTTTATGTACTTTGTTTATCACAACGAAAAAGAAACTATATTAGGTATCGTGAAACGAAAAAAATAAACCTTTAGAATCAGCTTAAAATCTAAAATCAGAATGAAAATACAAATTATCAATAAATCACAACACGCTTTACCAAACTACGAAACCATTGCTTCGGCAGGAATGGATTTAAGAGCCAACTTAACGGAATCCATCACCTTGAATCCATTGGAAAGAACCATTGTGAAAACGGGTCTTTTTATCGAATTACCTATTGGTTATGAAGCACAGGTTCGACCAAGAAGTGGTTTGGCAGCCAAAAAAGGAATCACGGTCTTGAATTCGCCAGGAACTGTTGATGCTGATTATCGTGGAGAAATTGGAGTGATTTTAGTAAATTTATCCAATGAAGCTTTCGTTATTGAAAACGGTGAACGTATTGCTCAACTAATCGTTGCCAAACACGAAAGAGCAGAGTGGATTGAAGTTCAGGAATTATCAGAAACATCAAGAGGAGAAGGCGGTTTTGGAAGTACAGGTGTAAAATAAAAATTTAATAATTTAAAGATTTAACGATTGAATGATTTTTTAATCTTTCAATCTTTCAATTTTTTAATCTCTCAATAAAATATGAAAATAATAGTACCAATGGCTGGACGTGGTTCCAGATTAAGACCTCATACATTAACGATTCCTAAACCATTAATTCCAATTGCAGGAAAACCAATCGTACACAGATTAGTAGAAGATATTGCAGGAGTTTTGAATCAGGATATTGAAGAAATTGCTTTTATCATTCACGAAAGTTTTGGAAAAAAAGTAGAAGAGGATTTAATTGCCATTGCCGAAAAATTAGGTTCAAAAGGAACTATTTATTATCAAAATGAAGCGCTCGGAACGGGCCACGCGATTATGTGTGCAAAAGATTCTTTAAGCGGACCAGCTGTTATTGCTTATGCCGATACTTTAATTCGTGCCGATTTCGATTTAGATCAAAATGCGGATAGTGTGATTTGGGTAAAACAAGTAGAGCAACCAGAAGCTTTTGGTGTAATCAACTTAAACGAAGCGAATGAAATAGTGGAATTGGTTGAAAAACCAAAAGAGTTTGTTTCAGATCTTGCCGTTATCGGAATTTACTATTTTAAAGATGTTGCCGTTTTAAAAAATGAATTGCAATATGTATTGGATAACAACATCATTCACGGTGGAGAATATCAAATTAATGATGGAATCAAACAAATGATGGCAAAAGGCATGAAATTTGTACCAGGTGAAGTTGCCGAGTGGATGGATTGTGGAAACAAAGATGTTACGGTGGAAACGAATTCCAGAATGTTAGGATTTTTGAGTCAGGATGGAGAAGAATTAGTGGCTAAAAATGTAAAATTAGAAAATTCAACTATTATTCCTCCATGCTATATTGGAGAAGATGTTGTTTTGATTAACGCTACTGTTGGTCCAAATGTGTCTTTAGGAAATGGAACTCACGTTAGCAATAGTTCAATAAAAAACAGTTTGGTTCAAACCCATTCGCATATAAAAAATGCCAATTTAGACAATGCGATGATAGGAAGTCATGCTAGTTTTGATGGTAATTTTACAAGCATCAGTATTGGAGACTACTCTGTGTTGGAATAATATTTTAATTTTCTGCAAGGGTTAAAAACTTTGCAGAAATTTCAAAAAACATAAATGAAAAAAACGGCGTCATTCTTTTTATTCTTGGTTTTGCTTTGCAATCCAGCTTTGCTATTGTCGCAGACAGAACCAGAATCAATTGTACCTGACACTGACAAATTTCAGGATTCTTTTTATGAGTCCTTAAAGCAAAAAGGAATCGAAAATTATGATAAAGCCATTGTGGCGTTGGAAGAATGTTTGAAACTGAAACCGAATGATGCAACTATTTATTTCGAAATGGGAAAGAATTATTTAGCATCAAAACAATATGAGCAAGGCTATACTTCATTTGAAAAAGCGACACAAATTGACCCTAAAAACAAATGGTTTTGGGTAGGCATGTACGAGGTGAGTTATCAAACTAAAAATTACAATCAGGCACTGATTTCGGTTAATAAATTGATTGAGTTCGATCCCATATACAAAGAAGATTTGACTTCGCTTTATATGAACACACAACAATTTGATAAAGCCCTCGTTCTCATTAATGAACTCAACGAAACCATTGGAAAAACAGACAGGAGAGAGGCTTATAAAACGCAGATTTTATCTCAAGGACAATTTCAAAACACTGAAATAAGTAATCTGATTAGTCAAATTGATAAAAATCCAAAAGAACAATCCAATTATATTAATTTAATTCGACTGTATTTGGATAACGGTGAAGCTAAAAAAGCGTTCGAAATTACTAAAAAACTGGATGCTGCTATTCCTAATTCAGCTTGGGCACAAGTGGGAATGTTCAAATATCATTTGGATAACAACGAAAATGCAGAAGCCATACAATCTATGAATACTGTTTTGGCAAGTCCTGAAATTGACTCTGCAGTAAAGCATCGAATACTGAATGAGTTTTTAAATTTTGTAAATAAAAATCCACAGTATGGACCTGATTTGGAAAAAGCGATTGCTTATTTTGACAAAGATCCAAACATAAATGTAGCTAAGGAAATAGGGAAGTATTTTCATAATAAGAAACAATGGGACAAAGCCATTCGTTATTATGAACTCACTTTGAAAAACAGTTCTGGCGAAGATCTGGAAACTAATTTGCTTTTGCTTCAGGCGTATGTGGAAACCAAACAATTTGAAATGGTAGCCAAAAAAGCATCGGAATTGGTGGAAACATTTCCAACTCAGCCTCAGTTTTATTTCTATTCGGGATTGGCAAACAATCAATTACAGCAATTCAAAAAGGCAAAGGAAATGTTAGAGATGGGCTTAGATTATTTGGTGAATGATATACAATTGGAAGTTAATTTTAATATTCAATTAGGGGAAGCTTATAACGGATTGGGCGATTTCAAGAAAAAAGAACAATATTTTTCTAAAGCCGATCAGTTACTAAAAACAAAAAAATAACAATTCGGATGAAAAAATTCTTAGCAATAGCAGTATTAGTTTTTTTGTTGGCATGTAAATCCAAATCGGTTGTGGTGGATACTATAAAAGCCGATTCTAGTGCAGGTGTCAACAAAATAATAGAGAGTCATTACAACAATAAAATCAATTTTTCGACAATATATATTAAGTCGAAAGTTCGATATGTAAGTGAAAAGCAGTCGCAAAATGTTACTGCCGAGATTAAAATCAAGAAAGACGAACAGATTTTGGTTAGTATCCGTTTCTTGGGGATTACGATGGCAAAAGCATCGATTACACCAACATCGGTAAGCTATTATGAAAAAATAAATGGTACTTATTTTGAAGGTGATTTCAGCACATTGAGTCAAAAGTTGGGAACTGATTTAGATTATGCCAAACTTCAGAACATATTGTTGGGACAGGCTATTGATGATTTAAAAAAAGGGAAATACATAGAATCAATTGTTGATCAAATTTATAGATTAGACGATGTATCAGATAGTAAAACACAAAAATCTTTTTATTTAGATGCCAATAGATTTCTAATCCAAAAACAGGAAATAAAACAAACTATAGACAATAGAATGATGCAGGTAGCCTATTCTAGTCATAAAGATTATAATGAAATGACTTTGCCTTTAGCCATCAATATAGATGCCTATCAAAACGGAAACAAATCAGAAATAAACTTTGAATACGACACGGTTACTTTTAATGAAGAACTTTCTTTTCCTTATAGCGTTCCGGATGGTTACAAAAGAATTATAATTAAGTAAATTTGCACAAACTTATTTTAAAGATGCCAAAATTTCTCCTAAGCCTATTATTTATATTTCTGACTTCATTATCCTGGAGCCAGGATACACAGCAAGAAAAACTTGAAGCAAGAAAAGCCCAAATTCAAAAAGAAATTAGGGAAAATGAAGAGATGTTGAAATCGGTTAAGAAAAAAGAAAAATCAGCGGTTCATGTTGTTGTTATTCAGGGAAATAAAATAAAACTGAAAGAAAAACTAATAAATACTACCGAAAAACAAAAGAAGTTGTTGGGTAATGACATGTATATCAATCAATTGAAAATTAACAAACTGAATAGGGAGTTGAAAGACCTTAAGGAAGATTATGCCAAAATGATTGTGAAATCCTATAAAAGCCGTTCTGAACAAAGCCGTGCGATGTTTTTATTGTCTTCAGAAACTTTTCTTCAGGCTTATAAAAGGGCTCAGTATATGAAACAGTATACTGGTTACAGAAAAATGCAGGGCGAAGAAATTAAATCAAAATCAGAACAACTTAGAGATTACAACCAAAAACTTGATGTTCAAAAAGCAGCTAAGCAAAAACTGATTATCGAGAACGAAAAAGAAAGATTGTCCTTATTGAAAGAAAAGAACGAACAACTAAAAGTGGTCAATTCAATTAAAAAAGATAAGAAAAAATTAACTGCCGACATCAAGAAAAAACAACAGGAATCCAAAGCTATTGACAGACAAATTGATCGATTGATTCGTGCAGCTATTGCAGAAGCGAATAGAAAAGCAGCCTTAGAAGCAGCCATGAAAAAAGCGGAAGCAAGTGCAAAGGCTGGAGAAACAAAAGAAGAAACAAAAACACGTGCCAGAGAGATTGTTTCTTCAGCACCAGCAGTATCTTCAGCAAGAATAGTATTGACACCCGAAGCAAAAATAATTGCAGATAATTTCAAAGCCAATAAAGGAAGACTGCCTTTTCCTGTAGAAAAAGGGTTTATTTCGTTGGGTTATGGAACTCAGCAACATCCGGTTTTTCCAACATTGACAGTTCATAATAGTGGTGTTGAGATTACAACAGAACAAGGAGCTAATGCGAGAGCAGTATTTGATGGAGAAGTGACTAGCGTGATTGTTTTATCTCCGGTAAATAAAGCGGTAATGATTCAGCATGGGGATTATTTTACGGTATATCAAAACTTAAGTTCTGTAAGTGTAAGCAAAGGAGATAAAGTAAGCCGAAAACAAGCTATAGGTAAAGTAAGAACTAGTGGTGAAGGTAAGACAGTAATTAAATTTTTAATTCTACAAAACACCACTTATACTAATCCTGCAAGCTGGTTGTCAATGTAAAAAATGAATTTAATTTAAATATAAAACCCGACAGCTTTTTGAAAGTTTGTCGGGTTTTATATTTAAGTGTTTATTTATTATTGTTGCTGCTGTTCTTGTTGCTTCTCCTGATGTTGTAGCTGATCATGCTGCTGTTCAATATAGTCAAGTTGTGCTTGTTCCTCTGCACTCACTTTCTGAAGCTGTACATTATTAATCTCTTCAAATTGTCTTCCGTCTTCATAACCAATAGAAACCGAAACTGAAAGTGTTTGTTTGGCAAACCCTTTGAAAGTTCCTTTTACAAGTGTACAATCGTAGAAATTTCTTCCCACCGAAAGTTTTACGTGATTGTCCATTGTCCAGATATTATTGGTAGGATCCAATCCAAGCCATCCTTGGGTTGGAGTGTAAATTTCTACCCATGCATGCGTGGCACCCTCACCTCTAAGACCACTATCATTAGAACAAACATAACCACTTACATATCGTGAAGGAATGCCTACGGTACGCAACAGTTGCAATAATAAGTGTGCAAAATCCTGACAAACACCTTTTCTAAGTTCTAAAACTTCGTCCAGAGTAGTTTCGATCGTGGTAATGCCTTTGGTATAGGCAAAGTTTTTAAATATATATTCATTGCATTCCTGAGCAATGGCAATAATAGATTTTCCCGGAAGATTTATTTTTTTTAAAATCTGGTCAATTTGTTTTTGTTTGCTGATATTTTCAGGGTAGCAAAGACGTTGCAACAAAATACTTTTTTCCATTTCATTGGATAAATCCTCTACCGTGGTGGTGTCTATTTCGGGAATTTTAAGCGAATGATTGACACGTACCAGCATTCGGGATTCAATAGTCATTTCGTTATGAGCATCTAAAGTATTGAAATTCCCTACCCTGTTACCATAATAATCCTGTGAAATTTCCACATTGGGGTTGTGTGATATCGAGAGTTGGTGCTGGAGCACATCCTGATTCTCAAAGTTATGCGGAAACAATCGTATTTCGTTTATACTTTCTTTGATTGACCAGCTATATTGGTATTTCGTTATATGAACTATTTTGAAGACTGCCATTTTTTTTAGGTATAGGAGAAAAATAATTTTGAGAAATCTGTCGAAAACTGAACTAGTTGTGTCTTGGTTTCATTCAAAACATTTTCTAATTGTTGGTTTGTCAGGTTATAATAATCGGTAAATTCAACTAAGCTTTTTAGCCTTCCAAATTGATTTTGTAAAGTTCTGGCTTCGCTGGAATTATTGTCCATAATCAGATAGTCTAAATATTTATCCAGAAATTCTAAAGTATAGATTACGGAATGCGAAAAATCTCTGTTGAAAATCACATGTTGTACGACTTTACGATTATGAGAAATGTTGCTATAACTTTTCAGATATTGCTCATATCCGGACAAAGACAATAATAGTCTTCTCCAATACAATAAATCCTCTTCTCCATCCAGATTGTAATTGATGGGCTTATAATATGCCTGTGTTAGTGAAATGGTTTGCAGGCAGCGTTCAATATGCTTCCCAATACTCGAAAAGCACCAACCCATTCCTCTTGGCATGGTAACGTGAAGGATTCCGTTGTATAACAAAAGATCTTTATTGAGTTTGGTAATAATGCTTAATGCTTCATAAGTTTCTAGTCGTTTAGGCAAATCAGGCGCATTCATATAGTGATATAGTGAATTGATGTGTTCCCAAAGCTCTTTCGTAATTTTGTCTTGAGAACCTCTTGCATTTTCACGTGCTTTAATTACTAAATTTTTTACCGAATTATGATTTTGATTATCGCAGATGATATATTTCAACACATAATTAGTATCGTATTGTGACTGTACAATTTGGTTTTTAGACAAATCGGTGTAATACTCCAATAAGGGTTTGTACCCTTGAGAATCATTCATTTCTTTATCAAAAGACAAGATATAGAATGTATTTAGGGTGAGTAGCATTCCGTCAGCTCTTTCCATATATCGGTTGAGCCAAAACATCCCGTCTGCGACTCTGCTGAGCATATTTGTTTTCATCTTATTGTTGTTTATTATAAAGGGAAACCTTTTAATTTTCTATTTATTCAATAATCCAAGTGTCCTTACTTCCTCCACCCTGCGAAGAGTTGACTACCAAAGAACCTTCGGTTAATGCTACCCTTGTCAATCCACCAGGAACAATTTCTACACCATTCGGACCACACAAAGCATAAGGCCTTAAATCTACATGTCGAAGTTTTAGTTCGCCGTCAATTAAACAAGGCACAGTACTGAGTTGAATAATTGGCTGCGCTATAAAATTTCTGGGATCAGCCAGAATTGCAATTTTGCCTTTTTCCAGTTCTTCCTGGGTAGCTTTGTTGCCCATAATCATTCCGTATCCGCCACTTTGATTGGTTTCCTTAATAACCATACTTTCCATATTGGCAAATACGTGTTCGCGTTCTTCTTTATTTTCCATTTGAAAAGTAGGAACGTTTTTAAGGATAGGCTCTTCGTTTAGATAAAATTGTATCATTTGAGGAACATAAGCATAAACGGCTTTGTCATCGGCAACACCATTTCCAACGGCATTAACCAAAGCAACATTTCCATGTTTATAAGCACTTATCAAACCTGGAACTCCCAGAGTACTTTCGGGTTTAAAAACTAAGGGATCCAGATAATCATCATCCAAGCGTCTGTAAATCACATCTACTTGTTGCAGGCCAGAAGTGGTTTTCATATACACCCTGTTGTTGTTCACCACTAAATCACGTCCTTCTACAAGAGGAACTCCCATTTGTCTTGCCAGAAAGGTGTGTTCATAATAAGCAGAATTATAGATTCCAGGTGTTAGTAAAACAACATTTGGATTCGAGATATTTCTTGGCGACATCGAAATCAATATGTTGTGCAAAATCATGGGATATTTACCTACCATACTCACGTGGTTGGAAGTAAGCATTTCGGGAAAAATTCGCTTTGTGATTTCTCGATTTTCCAACATATAACTTACCCCACTAGGACATCTTAGATTGTCTTCCAATACATAAAATTCTCCTTTTGCACCGCGGATCAAATCGATTCCGGCAATATGAATGTGGATGTTATGAGGCAATTTTACGCCATGAACTTCCTGAAGATAATGTGGACAAGAAGACACCAAAGCCGCAGGAATTAATCCTTCTTTTATAATGAGTTGTTCGTTATAAATGTCTTCCAGAAATAAATTGAGCGCCTTTAGCCTTTGTTTTATTCCAGATTCTACTTCAGACCATTCTTTTTGAGTAATAATCCTTGGTATAATATCAAACGGAAAAATCCTTTCAATTCCTTGATTGTCATCGCTATAAACGGTAAACGTGATACCCTGATTCATAAAAAAATCAGCTGCTTGTTTTTGTTTTTGGCTTAAATTTTCGGGATTCAGGTTTTGCAATGTATGTAGTACTTTGGAATAAGAATTTCTTACTCCTTTACTAAAAAACATTTCATCCCAGCCATTGGGGTTTAATTTAGGTATCGACTTCACCATATTATTCATTGTTAAATAGTAATACTTTTGACTTTTTATTTAAAAAAATCACCGTTTAAGACAAATTTATTATTTTATTTTTGCTATAATGCCTTTTTTGTTGAATATCTAACAACTTATGTCATATTCATTATTTTGAGATTTTATTTTGATAATTATTGTATTTTTTAATCTCGTTTTTTCAATTCCTTAAAATATAAAAGTAAAAAAACAGAAAATTTACCTTATATTTCATAGGGTATTTGTGTTAAATGAGAAATATTTATAAATATAAGTTCTTTTTTTTAAGGGGTGAGGTATTAAAATGTTTGTTTTTAAAAAAATAACGGTTTTATTGTTTGGAAGAATGATTTATTATGGGATTACTAGTTTTAGTCTTAAACTACTCCATTTAGAATTTGACTTGGATTATAAATTAAAACTTGCATTCTAAACATTAAATTATGTGGGTGAAAAATTGAAATTGTAAAATTTGATAAATCATTTTAGCATGGTCTTTAAATTGTGGCTTGGTTTTTGTCTTGGAGCTAAACAGGTGTAAAATTTATTAAAAACTGTTTTTTATGAATGGAGATTATAGTAACAAAAAATCTATTTTTTAAGAGATTGTTTTGTTGTAAATTGCGCCGGGTTTTCTTGAATATTTGATTAATAAATTTATCAGGAAAAAAATAAGTTGAATCATTAGTCATTCAAAATCTATCAAAAAAATTATGAAAAAAAGTACTTTAAAAATTTTGTTTTCGCTTGTTTGTTTAATTGGATTATCTAAACAAGCCTATTCTCAAGCACCTAATTTTTCCTTAGTAGGTTTTGCTACCGAAAACGGAGGAACTACTGGAGGAGCAGGTGGTACAGAAGTAACAGTGACCACTTATGCAGAACTTAAAAAATATGCAAAAATCCCTGATGAAAAATATATTATCAAAATTGACGGAACTATAAAAGGAAGTGGTAGTTGGGAAACTCTTGATTATAACGGTGAGGTTAAAGTAGGTTCAAACAAAACTATTATAGGTATAGGAAATACTGCTTTTTTAGATGGTATTGGTTTGGCTATTAAAGATTCTAAAAACATTATTATCCAAAACATCAAGTTTTCTATGGTAAGTTTAGGTAAGTCATTACCAAAAGGATTAAAAGATGTTCCAGAAGCATATAGTGTGAAAGGGGATGAGGGAAGACCTCAAATTATTGTTAATGGTGGAGATTTAATAAGAATTCATGGAGCCAGTAGTAACATTTGGATAGACCACTGTGAGTTTTCACAAGAAGATCCAAGAGTACAAACTAATCAGGATTTATATGATGGCTTAGTTGATGTTAGTAACAATAGCGGATTTGTAACTATTTCATGGAGCTATTTCCATGATCATCACAAATGTCATTTAATTGGTAATTCAGATAGTGATTTATATGCTGATAGAAAGGTCACCTTTCATCATAATTATTACAAAACAATTCAGGAGCGTGTACCATTATATAGAGGAGCAACAGGACACTTTTTTAACAACTATAATTATGACGTATATTCTGGAAGTATAAACAGCCGTATGGAAGCATGTGTAAAAGTGGAATACAATCATTTTGAAAAATGTAAAAACACTATCCATTCTAAAAACAGTAAGATTTTAGGGTATGCAGAGCGTATAAATAACATAGAAGTTCAATGTGAAAATAAAATGGAGTATCCTGAGTTTTGTGAAGCTACAATTCCATACACTTATGTAAACGTGCTAAATAAAGTTGATGATGTAAAAAGGATTGTTACAACTTATTCAGGAGTTGGAAAATTATCTGCTTCTTATATTGAGAATATCGGAAAATAGATAATTAATATTCAGATATTAATTTTAGGATAAAACATAATAATAAAAAGTCCCGCAACTGCGGGACTTTTTTTATTTTCAATGTAAACAAGATTGAAAAATTTATGTTTTATGTCTGACACGTCGTTTCATTATTAAGCGTATTTTTTTATAATAGTATAAAAAAATTAACTATAATTTTCGTTTATCTTTCTTTTTTGTTGTTATATTCGTAAAACGAAAATAAACGAAAGCCTGTTTTCTACATACAAATCATTTATAATTTGAATAATATGCTTCCTCAACAGAGAAAAGATAAAATATTAGAACTTTTGGCAGAAGACGGTTCGGCCAAAGTAATCAATCTGGCCAAGTTATTTAAGGTCACAGAAGTTACCATTAGGCAGGATTTAGAAAAATTAGAAAAAGACGGTCTGCTGATTCGCGAACACGGAGGTGCTTATCTGAAAAATATCGAAGATCAGGTGCGCAGTTTTTCGCTTTCCAATCAGGAGAATTTAGATAAGAAAGAAGCCATAGCCAATAAATGTCTGGAGTATATCGAAAGCGGTGACAGCATTATTCTGGACTCAGGTTCAACTACAACAGAAATTGCCAAAAAACTGAAAGGCTTCAAAAATCTTACTGTAATTACCAATTCTTTAAATATTGCTTTGATGCTAGGCACTGAACCGGGCATTGAACTTATTGTAACTGGAGGCGAATTCAAACCCCCAACTTTATCATTGACAGGTCAGAAAGCTGCCGATTTTTTTAAGGGAATTTATGTGCAAAAGCTTTTTTTGGCAACGGCTGGTTTATCCTTAAAAGCAGGTTTGACTTATCCAAGCATCAGTGATATTGTGGTGAAAAAAGCAATGATTGAAGCTGCAGAAACTACTTTTTTGGTAGCTGATTCTACTAAAATAGGAAAAAGTTCCTTTGCCAGCCTAGGAGCATTATCGTTAATCAATTATGTAATTACCGATTCTGGAATAGCAGAAAGGGACAAAAAACTTTTTCAGGACAATGAAATAGAATTAATAGTAGCAAAATAAAATAAAGAATAATAAAGATGAAATCGCCGCTATAAAGTCGTTTACAAAGTAACAACAATAAAATAAAGGCGACACGAGCGCTAGCGAACTGGCGAAGCATAACATATTTGACCACTGATAAATAAATAAACAAAGATGAAAGCAAGTATAGGTATCATTATAGGTAATAGAGATTTTTTCCCGGATAAGTTAGTAGCAGAGGCCAGACTGGACGTAATCGAACAGTTTGAAAAGCTGAAACTTAATTACGTTATCCTTGGAGAAGAAGACACCAAATTAGGCGGAGTAGAAACGTTTAGAGATGCTCAAAAATGTGCAGATTTATTCAAAAAGCACGCTGATGAAATTAACGGGGTTTTGGTAATCCTTCCGAATTTCGGTGACGAACGCGGTGTAGCAGAAACTTTAAAACTAGCCGATTTAAATGTACCCGTTTTGATTCAGGCTTATCCGGATGAATTGACCAAACTTGATGTCGCCAGAAGAAGAGATTCCTGGTGTGGCAAGATTTCGGTCTGTAATAATTTGTACCAATTTGGAATTAAATATACGCTTACGGACAAGCATGTTTTACATCCAAAAGATCCAGCTTTCGCTAAAGAATTAACCGATTTCTTTGCCGTTTGCCGTGTAGTTAGAGGATTGCGAAAAGTGAGAATCGGAGCTGTTGGTGCCAGACCAGGCGGATTCAATACCGTACGATACAGCGAGAAAATATTACAGCGCAACGGCATTTCGGTAACCACGGTAGATTTATCCGAAATTTTAGGGAATGCTAATAAATTGACCAAAGATCATCCAGAAGTAAAAGAACATTTGGATAAAATTTTGGCTTATGCTCCAAAAGGAAAAACGCCTGATGAAGCGATGATTCAGATTGCAAAATTAGATGTGGTCCTGAAACATTTCATGGATGACAATTTCTTGGATGCCACAGCCATTCAATGCTGGACTTCTTTACAGCAGAATTATGGATGTAATGTCTGTACCAGTATGAGTATGATGAGTGAAAATATGCTTCCAAGTGCCTGCGAAGTCGATGTTACGGGAACTTTGACAATGTATGCGATGCAATTGGCATCAGGTTCGCCAAGTGCCTTGGTAGACTGGAACAACAATTACGCGGATGACGATAGCAAATGTGTGCTTTTTCATTGTGGCAACTGGGCAAAATCATTCCTTCCAGATATTCAAATCAGCAATGCACCTATTTTAGGAACAACAGTTGGAGTAGAAAATACATATGGCGCTTTGGACGGACGGACACCAGCTTCGCCATTGACTTATGGAAGAATCAGCACCGACGACCCGAAAGGAGTTATCAAAGTATATTTAGGAGAAGGCGAATTAACCGATGATCCGCTGAATACTTTTGGAAACAGAGCCGTTGCACAAATTGATGGATTGCAGGATCTGATGCAGTACGTATGCAAAAATGGTTTCGAACATCACGTGGTTATGAATGCTTCTAAAACCGCAGCTATTCTTGAGGAAGCTTTAGGAAATTATATGGGCTGGGAAATCTACAACCATTCAAAATCAAAATAAAACGGTTATGGATACAGGATTATTGATAAAAAAATCGAACCAATACCGTCAGAAGATATTGAAATATATCGTTGGGGCTAATGCTGGACATACTGGCGGCAGTTTGTCCTGTATTGACATAATTAATGTTTTATACAATGACGTTCTTAATGTTAGTCCGGAAACTTTTGCTTCTCCTGACAGAGACCGATACATTCAAAGTAAAGGCCATTGTGTAGAAGCACTGTTTGTGGTTTTGGCAGATGCTGGATTTTTCCCAGAAGACGATTTGAATACTTTATGCCAATACAAATCCCATTATATTGGGCATCCTACCCGCAAAGTGAAAGGTGTCGAACAAAACACAGGAGCTTTGGGACACGGTTTGCCAATTGCGGTAGGAACTGCCATTGCTGCAAAACTGGATGATAAAGACTATCGTGTTTTTACTTTATTAGGCGATGGAGAATTGCCTGAAGGTTCTAATTGGGAAGCGGCTTTGACGGGAGCTCATTACAAATTGGACAATTTATGCGCCATCATTGATAAAAATACGCTGCAGATTTCAGGACCAACAGCAGATGTATGCAATACTGATCCTGTTGATACCAAATTCGAAAGTTTTGGCTGGGCAGTGAAACATGTAGATGGTCACGATATTAAAGCACTGCAGGAAGCATTTGCGAGTCTGCCATTTGAAGAAGGAAAACCCAATTTGATTATTGCCCATACGGTGAAAGGCAAAGGAGTAAGTTTTATGGAAAATCAAGTGAGCTGGCATCACGGCGTTCCCAATCAGGAACAATATGCACAAGCTATTGAGGAATTAACTGCAGCAAATTAGTAGAAAAATGGGAAATCATATAGAAATTACAGCAGATAATGCCAAAGCCAATTTGGAGGTTTTTTCTTCGACGCTTCAGGAATTGGCAGCAAACGACCGTGATATTTTGGCGGTTACCAGCGATTCCAGAGGATCTGGAAAACTGGTTCCTTTTGCAAAAAAATATCCAAAACAAATCATAGAAGTAGGAATTGCAGAACAAGTCCTTGTGGGAGTTGCCGCTGGATTAGCCTCAACAGGCAAAAAAACTTTTGCGGTTTCACCAGCGTGTTTTTTGGCAGCCAGATCATTCGAGCAAATCAAGAACGACGTGGCTTATTCTGATAATCCTGTAAAATTAATTGGCATAAGTGCCGGAGTCAGTTATGGCGCTTTGGGTTCAACGCATCATAGCCTTCACGATTATGCGGCTTTGCGAGCTATCAATAATTTAATAATTGTAGCTCCTGCGGACAATTTTGAAACGGAACAGGCCATTCGACAAGCCAGCCAGATTAATAAACCCTTTTACCTTCGTTTTGGAAAAAAACCAATGCCGCTTTTGACAGAAGACAAAGACAACATCTTCGAATTTGGAAAAGGCAGAGTGATTGCCAAAGGAAAAGATTTGGCCATTATTGCTACAGGCGAAACGGTTTATCCCGCTTTGCAGGCAGCCAAAAAATTAAAAGAAGTGCATCAAATTGAAGCTACAGTGGTAAGTATGCACACAATCAAACCATTGGATTATAATTTGCTGCAATCACTTGCCAAAGAAGTTGGTGCAATTATAACAGTCGAAGAACACAGCGTTTTTGGTGGTTTGGGCGAAGCCTGTGCCTCTTTTTTATTGGAAAATCAATTCAATAAACCATTCAAAATTCTAGGAATTCCTGATGAATATACCGTTACGGGATCGCAGACAGAAATATTAAATCATTATGGAATTTCCGAAGAAGGATTGACCAAAACAGTTCTTGAATTAATTAAAAAAGCATAATTCTTATTTGAAATAAAAACTATTAATCAACCAAAAAATCAACCATTTTTATGAAACGATTATTATTAACATTAGTACTGTTTGCCAGTTTAACCAGCTGTAAACAATCAGATAAAGCAGAAGAACCAAAGAAAATTGCCATTGTAGTTTCTACTTTAAACAATCCTTGGTTTGTCTTTTTAGCGGAAACTGCTGCCAAAAAAGCAAAAGAACTGGGATATGAATCCAAGATTTTTGATTCACAAAACAACACGGCATTAGAAAGCGATCATTTCGAAAATGCCATTTCATCAGGATATGATGCCATTTTATTCAATCCGACAGATGCGGCAGGCTCTGTTTCCAATGCGACGAAAGCCAAAACAGCAGGCATTCCTGTTTTTTGTATGGACAGAGAAATTAATTCTACCGATGCGGCAACTTCTCAAATACTTTCAGACAGCTATTCTGCTTGTGTGCAATTGGGAAAATTGTTTGTAGAAACTTTGGACAAAAAAGGGAATTATGTAGAATTATTGGGAATTGTTTCAGACAACAACACTTGGAATCGATCAAAAGGATTTCATAGTCTGGTGGATAATTATCCAGGATTGAAAATGGTTGCACAGCAAAGTGCCGATTTTGACCGCAACAAAGCAATGGAAGTGATGGAATCTATTTTACAGGCACATCCAGATATTGATGGTGTTTTTTGCGGTAACGATGCTATGGCAATGGGAGCTTACCAAGCTTTGGTTGCAGCCAACAAAGCCGATAAAGTAAAAGTTTTTGGTTTTGATGGAGCCGAAGATGCAATTAACTCTATCAAGGAAGGAAAATTAACCGCTACAGCCATGCAGTTTCCTAAAATTATAGCCGAAACAGCAGCAACTTATGCCGATGAATATTTCAAGGGTAAAAAAGATTTTCCTAAAAAATTACCAATTGCTGTTGAGGTGGTTACCAAAGAAAACATAGACAAGTACATTGCTTACGGTAAAAAATAACGAGTCATGGTACAAAAAATCATCAAGTATTTTTTAATAATTCTCTTTTTTGGATTGCTGTTGTACAACGCAGTATATTTTAAAAAGATAAGTGAAATGCAGGTGTCAAAAATAGAAACTGTTTTTGATGCGAAGGCCTATGCGAAAATTTATCTTTTGGAGAAAATTCCAGCGAATAAAAAGAAAGCTGTTACAATTGACAACTTGCTTTCGGCTATAAATAAAGACTCTAAAAAGGCATTTGCAGATTTTAGCCATTTCCAAAATGAAGGTGATGCCAAATATTTTTTTGTCAAAGGAGAAAGTAATGTAACTGCTATTGATGAGGAATTTGTAACGCTTGAAAATACAGCATCGGGAACCGAAATAAAACTGGCTGTCCAATACATTTTTGGCAACACGGCAAGGGACTGTTCGGGTATCATCTCTATTGATGATTTCAGCAACACGATGGATTTGAACAATGTTTCGGAAGAAATTAATAAACTTATAAAATCTGAAATTGTGGCTCCGTTTAAAACGAAAGTTCAGAAAGGAGACCGTATTTCTTTTCTAGGCGGAATAGAATTGAGCCAATCTGATCCAAAGACAGACAAGTTAGAAATAGTGCCATTACAGCTCGAAATTAATTCTAAATAAGAATGTTAACAGCAGAAAAAATAGGGAAAAAGTTTTCGGGCATAACAGCCTTGTCTGATGTTTCTATGGAATTATTGCCTGGAAAAGTCACGGCTATTATTGGCGAAAATGGCGCTGGAAAATCGACTTTGATGAAAATCCTGTCTGGAGTATATTCGGAATATGAAGGGAAAATTATCTATCAAGGTGAAGAAGTGCGTTTTGAAAATCCAAGAGAAGCACAAGCCTGCGGTATTGCGATTATTCATCAGGAACTGAATTTGATTCCCGATTTGAGCATTACTGAAAATATCTTTTTGGGAAGAGAATTAGTGAATATATGGGGCTTTTTGGATAAAAATGCGATGCATAATAAAACTCATGAACTTTTAGAAAGGCTAAAGCTGGAGGTTAAACCCAACACTCTTATCCGTGATTTGAAATTAGGACAACAGCAAGTAGTCGAAATTGCCAAAGCGTTACTGACCGATTCCCAAGTGATTATTATGGACGAACCTACTTCAGCCATCAGCGATCACGAAGTGGAGATTCTTTTTGGGATCATTGAAAACTTGAGAAAAGAGAACAAAGCCATCGTTTACATTTCGCATAAACTGGACGAATTATTCAAAATTGCAGACTGCTATATTGTCCTTCGAGACGGAAGAATTACAGAAACGGGTACAATGGAAGGCGTAAACCACGATTTGATTATAAAAAAAATGGTGGGGCGTGATATTAAAATCATCGAAAAAGGGCATCGCATCACTAAAAGCGAAGACCTTCTCAAAATAGAAAATCTCACATTAGTAAAAAAGAATGGTTCGAATAGAGTACTGCTGGACAATTTGAATTTCAGTTTGAAAAGCGGAGAAATTTTGGGCATTTTTGGATTGATGGGAGCAGGACGTACCGAACTTTTGGAATGTATTTTAGGAATGCACGCTTCGGCTTGTCTGAGTACTATTAGTATTGAAAATAATAACATAAAATTGAAATCGCCACGAGAAGCGATTCAGGCTGGAATTGTTTTAGTACCTGAAGACCGCAAAAGAGACGGATTGGTTTTAGGTTTGGATGTAAAGACCAATATTACTTTGAGTACTTTAAAAAGCATTCAAAAAACTGGAATTTTATGTTCAAAAACTGAATTAGCACTCACTCAAAAATATATTGATTCGCTTAAAATCAAAACTTCGTCGCCTCATTTGGCTGTGAAAAATTTAAGCGGCGGCAACCAGCAAAAAGTCGTTTTGGCAAGATGTCTGGCTACCCAGCCTAAAATATTAATGCTGGACGAACCCACAAGAGGAGTTGATGCCGGGGCAAAAAATGAAATTTATAAACTTATTATGGAGCTTTCCGAAGCTGGACTTGGAATTATAGTAGTTTCTTCTGAACTGCCGGAAATTCTAACCGTTTCAGACCGCGTTTTGGTAATGGCAGAAGGCAAAATTACCGCCGAGTTCAATTCGGCTGATGCCAATGAAGATGCCATTTTGAAAGCGGCAATTCCACAAACAATTTAATCTAATAAGAATGAACGTAACTTCACAACGTATAAATTTGGCAAAATTTCAATCAACCATTGCGTTATTGCTGCTTTGTGTTTTCTTAAGTATCCTTTCCGATAAATTCCTTACTGTCGATAATGGCTGGAATGTATTGAGACAAATTTCGGTTAACATCTGCATTTCTGTTGGAATGACATTAGTGGTTTTGACCGCAGGTATTGATTTGTCGGTAGGTTCTATTTTAGCTTTTAGCGGAGCGGTTGCCGCAGGACTTTTAAAATCAGGAATTTCTTTCCCCGGAAATGATTTATTTATTGGATTTACTTTATTGGGAACCGTTTTGGCAGGAATTGCAACAGGCTCTTTTTTGGGATTTTTTAATGGCTGGGTCATTACCAAATTCAAAGTACCGCCATTTGTTGCCACTTTGGCTATGCTTACTGTAGCCAGAGGATTTACAATGCTTTGGACCAAAGGATATCCGATTTCAAGTTTAGGAACTGATTTCGCTTACATCGGAACAGGCTGGTTTTTAGGGATTCCAATCTTGGTCTGGATTGCAGTTGCAGTCATCATTGCAGCGATGATCATCTCCAACAAAACGGCTTTGGGACGTTACATTTATGCTATTGGCGGTAATGAAAACGCAGCGATATTGTCTGGGATAAACATCAATAAAGTAAAAATTATCGTTTATACCATTGCCGGAGCACTTGCGGCTATTGGCGGTATTATGGTTACTTCCAGACTGGATTCGGCGCAACCCAATGCGGGAATGAGTTATGAATTGGATGCTATTGCAGCCGTTGTAATCGGCGGGACTTCATTATCTGGCGGAAGAGGAACTATTATTGGAACTGTTTTGGGAGCCATTATTATTGGAGTATTGAATAACGGATTGGTATTATTGGACGTTTCTCCTTTTTGGCAGCAGGTCGTAAAAGGAATGGTAATTTTATTGGCGGTGATGATTGACAAAGCAAATTCAAAAGCCGAATAATGACTATGGAAAACTCTTTAATTCTGGCAATAGACCAAGGTACCAGCAGTACGAAAACCATTATTTTCAATACGAAAGGCGAAGTTTTGGCAAAAGCCACAGAAATTTTGGAAACGAATTATCTGGAAGGAGGATTGGTAGAACAAGATCCTGAAGGAATTTATCAAAATGTTTTGCTTTCGGTTAAAGTCTGTTTAGCAGTTTTCACTTCGAATGGCGGAAAAACAGAAGACATAAAATCGGCGGGAATTTCGAATCAAAGAGAAACTTTCATCGTTTGGGACAAATCCGGAAAAGCGATTGCTCCTGCGGTAGTATGGCAATGCAAACGTTCGATAGCCATTTGCGAAGACCTGAATTCCAAAAAAGGAATTCCTGGCGAAGTAAAAAACAAAACCGGATTAATTATTGATCCCTATTTTTCGGGAACGAAGTTAATCTGGCTGAACCAAAATAATAAAGCAGTAACAAAGAAGATAAAATCTGGCGAAGCCTATTTCGGAACAGTTGATACCTGGCTGCTATATAAATTAACGGGAGGAAATCAATATTTGACGGATTACAGCAATGCTTCCCGAACATTATTATTCAATCTGGAGAATTTAGAATGGGATACCGAATTAATAGAAACTTTTGGATTGACAGGAATCAATTTACCCGAACCCAAACCATCGGCGTTTCATTATGGGGAATCTCTTTTTGAAGGGTTATTTGAAAAACCGTTACCGATTACAGCTATGATTGGCGATTCGCACGCAGCTGCTTTTGGAGAAGGATGCCTCAATCCCGGAACTGCCAAAGCAACTTTAGGAACAGGCTGTTCGGTATTGATGAACATTGGTGGCAAGCCTAAATCATCTGTCAGCGGTATGATAACAACGATTTGCTGGAGTACGGAAGAAAGAGTTGATTATGCTCTGGAAGGAGTAATTGTTTCCTGCGGATCTACTATCGAATGGTTAAAAAATGAATTACAAATTTTTGATGAAAGCAAAGAAACAGAAGCTATGGCAACCTCGGTTTCTGATAATAATGGCGTTTATATCGTTCCTGCTTTTAGTGGATTGGGAGCACCTTTTTGGGATATGAACAGAAAAGCATCCATAGAAGGACTGACTTTTGACTGTAAAAAAAATCATATTGTAAGAGCGGCTTTGGAAACTATTCCTTACCAAATCAAAGCGGTTTTGGATGCGATGGAAAAAGACACAGGAGTACCCATCCAAGAATTAATGGTAAATGGCGGTATAACGGCCAATAATTTTGTTATGGATTACCTGACGGATTTGCTCGACAGCAAAGTAATAAAAAGTACGATGCCCGATGTTTCTGCTTTGGGTGCGGCTTATTTAAGTGCTTTAGGCGCAGGGATTTTCAGAAATTTAGCAGAAATTCAGCAATTATTTGGTCAAAGACCAGCTTTGCATTCGGGGAAATATCTGGAAGTAGGAAAGGATTATCAGGTTTGGAATGAGTTGGTAAAATAAGGTTTTGTATCAAATATTTTGAATTAACAGAAAATAACAGATACTACTAAACCCTTAATGATCCACGAAATCCTCTGGCTGCATAATACGATTCAGCACCATTGTGATAGACAAAAACAGTATTGTATCGGAAGTCAGCAAAGAGAGCTCCGCCCAATTTTCTGATGTCAGCAGGGGCTATGATCCAGCTTGAAGTTTTGGTGTCGAAATTGCCCAATTGCTGTAGGTTTCGGTATTCTTCTTCGGTTAGAAGTTCGATGTGCATTTCGGAAGCCAGTTTTACAGCGCTATTGGCGGGCTTATTTTCTTTTCTGGACTCCAGTGCCTGCTGATCGTAGCAAATGCTTCTGCGTCCTTTAGGGCTTTCGGCTGAACAATCATAGAATATGTATTCGTCTGTTTTTTTATCATAACCAACAACATCCGGTTCGCCTTCGGTTCTTTCCATTTCGTTAAGCGACCATAGTTTTTCAGGACTGGCTTCCAGTTTTGCCTGTACTTTAGCCCATTCCAGATTTTCATGGCGGTGGCTGTTTTTCTCGAAACGGGTTTTTAATGTTTCAAGTAATACTGTTTTTTGTTCTGTTGACAGCTCTTTTTTATTTCCCATTGTCGTAGTTTTTGTTTGATACATTCCATTCACTTATACAGCCAAATGTTTTTGGTATTCAAATATACCCAATTTTTCAAATACTATTTTTTCCTATGCGGGTTCATTGGATTTTTTTACTTTTATAGCTGTAAAATGAAGTCTTGATTATACATTAAATAAAGTATTCAAATTTTGTAATTTCTAATCTAACTGCCACGGCCATCATACCAAAAATCAAAACAGCTCTTTTTTTTATTTCGCTTCTTGCATCTGTTCCTTACTTATATGGGCAGGAGAAAGACAGCCTGTCACAGCGATTTTTGATGAATGTGGAATTGCGCCCGAGAGCGGAATATACTTCTAATTATACATTGCCCCCTAGCACCTCCTTTGATCCTTATTTTTATATTACGCAGCGGAATAGAATCTCTATGCAGTATGAAAGAGAGAAATGGCTCGTAAAATCAGAGTTACAGGAAATTCATTTGTGGGATGAAGAAAATAAAAAGTCCAAAATAGGGAGTATTAATTTCTATCAGCTGTTTTTAGAAACCAAATTCAAATCGGTAAATATTCGCCTGGGCAGACAAAATGTTTTATTGGATAATGGCAGGATTTTTTCAGATGCACCATGGGCACAGCAAAGCAGAGCACATGAAGGTATCCGGTTAATGAAATATTCAAAACATATTTCTAATGATTTTTTCTTTTTGTTTACCCGTAAATACAGCGATGCGTATGAACCCACTTATTCTCCAGTTGCGGCTCACAAATACAAGTACTTATTGGTTAATAATTTCAGCTATAATTCGAACAAAGCCTTTTCTTTTAATTCCATTACAGCTGTTGATTTTTTTGAAAGTAAAAATTCAGATCCCTTTTATACACGTGGCACTGCAGGCGGCAGAATTGAATTTAAAATACAGCAGTGGTATTATACTTTGAACACCTACGCTCAATTCGGGCGTAATCCACAGGGGCAAAAGTTATTTGCCTATTATCTGCAGCCTGAAATCAGATTGTCGTTAGGGAAATCTACGTTGCGTTTAGGAGCTGAACTGCTGAGTGGTAGCCCTTCGCAGTTACCAGACAGCCGTTCCGAAAATTTTGATGTTTTGTATGGCGTAGCCTGGAAGTTTAACGGAAATATGAATGTATTTACCCGTTTTCCCGCCGATGTGGGAGGAAAAGGACTGATTAATCCGTATTTGTTTGCTTCTATTCCATTGGATAAAAAACTATCCGTTCGTTCTGATTTCCATTTGTTTTATACCCAATATCCCTTATTGAATACTCTGGGTCAGGGAATGAATAAGTATCTGGGATTCGAAAATGATATTTCATTACGATATGTTCCTATCAAACAGATAGAAATCAATGGCGGTTTTTCTTTTATGCAGTCTTCAGATGCTATGAAATATTTGCCGAAAATAAAAGATGCTGATAAATTAGCTGTTTGGAGTTATCTTATGATTTCCTATTCTTTTAATGCGGTTAATGTGAAATGCTATAAACATTAACCTTTAACTGTAATAATATCTAATAAAAATATAAAATATCTTTAGTAAAAGGGTATGCCTAATTGTATGCCTTTTTCAAAATAAATTGGTAGATTAAGAGGTGAGAAGAGTAGTTTTCAAATTTATAAAATATTGTAATTACTAGGGTATATAAAACAAAAAAGCCTCTACATTACTGTAAAGGCTTTATGAAGCTCCCCCTCTTGGGCTCGAACCAAGGACCCTCTGATTAACAGAAGGAGGAAAATTGTTTTCATAACATTTCATTAAGTTTCATTTAGTTATAATTGCTTTATTTTTAAAGATTTATAAAATAAAATTGTTTTCAAATGATTTCATTATAATGTACCTAATAACAGACTTTATCCGTTAGAAATTCGACCTATATTCGACCTGAATTTTATATAGGTTGCCGAATTGTATGCCTTTCAATAAATTTAAGAACTTATTTTTTACAAAGATTAAAATCCATTCGTTTTTTTTGTAAAAGTGAAAGTATCTGATTCAACATTATATACTAAGAATGTTTGATAAATAGTATCTGTGCAAATAAACATACTTTCAATATTTTCATCTAACAGTAAAATGTTAGATTTAAGTGTATAAATCTGTATACGGATATTTTTAAATTCAGTTCCAAATCCAGATTTTTGATTATTTATTTTAAAGTCCGGTAAAGTTAATTTTACACCTATATTTTTGCCCGTAATAATACATTCATCTGATATTAGTACATTATTGTGTGAACTATTCCAGAGTTTTGAATCAATTACATTTAAATTAGAAATATATTCAGCTTTAATGTTATAGGAAGTATTATCACTACCTGTACAGAATCCATTTGTAAAAGCAAGACCAGTTACTATTATTTTATATTGAGGTTCTTCGTAAACATTTGGGTTATCTTCGTCATTTTTTGAGCAAGAAACTACAAATACAAGAGATAACATAACCAATAGTAAATTTATTTTTTTCATTTAATTAGAATTATTGTGTTTTTCAAGTAATTTTTCAGATTTATCATTATAAGTAATTCCACAACTAACAATTATTAAAGCAATAGAAGGTATAAGAAATCCTAATATCGTCCATAATGTTGTGCTTCCTTTGTTATATTGAGATAGGTTTCTACATAATATAGCACCTAGAATCTTTTTGATTAAGATTAAGATGATTAAGTATGTTATAATGTCTGGATTCTTATAATTTGTTGAATATTCAAATACTAATGAGAATACAAAAAGTATCCCTATGAATAGAGTAATATTGTTTTCTTTTCTGAACTTAATGTATTCTTTCTTGTCTCTAGAATTGTCCAATACTGATAGATTTTTTTCAGCTTTAAAACCATAGAATGATTTTAGTTTTGATGTTGTGCTTTGGATAATTTTAGTCTTATAGATTGTTTTCAATGAATCAAATTTCAATAATAATTTAATTTGATTATCAGTTTTGAAAAATAAAAAATAGATTCCTATCCCAAAAAGGATGACTAATGATATAGTTATTAATTTTAATGAAAGATTAAATAGAAAAAAATCTACATAGTAATCTGAAAAGGGAATAGACAAACCATTTTGGATATAAAAAACCGACAAACCATTCAGATCAGGTTCTTTTATTAGAAAGCAAATTATGAAGCTTAATAATGCAACTAGCATAATTGTAATTGCTGTTTTTTTATTTTGTATTTGATTCATGTTGTAAATTTAGTTTAAGGTCTTGATGGGAAATTTAAAAAACATGTTATCTTTTACGATAACCAAATAAGCAAAAATAACACAAATTTTGACTTATCATAAAAGATAACAATAAATTTGAAGAATACCTTACAAATAAAGGTCGGAGAGCGTATTCAGGAAATTCGAATTGAGAAAGACATGTCTCAACAGGATTTAGCTGCCAAATGTAATTTTGAGAAAAGTAATATGTCCCGATTGGAAGCAGGAAGAGCAAATGCAACCTTAATGACTATTCAGATTGTTGCTAATGCTTTAGATGTTCCTGCTATGGAACTCTTCAGATTTAAATAAAACGCTATTAATAATAATATTGAGAATATTCAATTTTTACATTAATGATAATTCATTCAGAGTTTAAGCAGCCTTACACTTTTACTATTTCAAATTAAACCTTCATTAGAAAAACTATAATAACCATTTTTTGTAATTATTAAATGGTCAATTAATACAATATCAAAAAAATTAGAACACTTTTTAATCTTCTTTGTTAAAGTAATATCTATATTACTAGGTTGAAGTTTTCCAGATGGATGATTATGGGAAATAATAATTCCCGTGGAATTACATTTTAAAGCAACAGCAAAAAGCAGTCTTACATCAACCACCGTTCCTGTAGTACCTCCTTTTGATAAGGAGTAAATCCCTAAGGTTTCATTGGATCTATTAAGAAGAATTACTTTAAATTCTTCTTGTAATTCAATAGTATCTTTACACCAAGAATTGACTAATAATTCAGATGCAATTTGACTACTCGTTATTTTAATCTTATTACTATTACTTGTAGTGTATGAAACTTGTATCTCTGCTAATTCATTAATCATATTATAAGTTTTATAAATATCCCTCTTACAATTCACTTCTCATTCTAGTGATAAGAGTACTTATGTAAAAGGGATTATTTTGGTTAATGTGTTAATGCTCCATTAGTAGAAAAAGAATTTTTCACAGGAACATTCTCCATGAAACCTTCAATTGTCAAATTGCTTCTTTCAATTTTAGAAGTTTGACTAACTTCTTCAACATACAGAAATCTATGTGACAACACTATAACTTCACCTGTGTCTTTAATTAAATACTCATAAGGTTCACAAGTTACTTTCTCAATCTTTCCTGACACCTCAGTTCCAATTAAAGATTGACAAGTCAGTTCATCAAACGTTGATGAAATTGATGTTTTTCTCGCAGTCATATAAAACTGCCCAGTTTCTTGGGATTTAATCATTTCAATCCCACCTTGTAGTTCTAAAACAAAGAATTCTTTTCCTTCCTCTGTTTGTCTTTTTTGATAGTTTACAATTCTTACCATTACTTGTTTTTTTGAGTTAAACATTAGAAAACATTAAAAACTTCATGCAAAGAATACATAGCTATCAACTTATGTTTTCATTTGCGGATAAAATTTTTTATTGTCCTTGTAATGGGTGGGGGTCTTGTAATTGTTTTGTTGGAAGGGGGTGTGTATAACAAGGTCTATTACGGACTTAAAAAAAATAAAAAAAATTACAGTATACTTTTCAAAAAAAAAATTGTATTTTTTGCAGAAATTATTAAAATTATATTTTAAAATGAAAAAACTATCTGTAATAGATTTTTTTTGTGGTGCTGGAGGTTTTTCAGAGGGCTTTAGACAAAAAGGGTTCAAAATATTAGAAGGCTACGATAATTGGCAACCAGCAATTGATACTTTTAACCATAATTTTAATACCAACTCAACCGTAAAAAACATATTAGATTTTAAAGAATCTATTGAGGAAATAAATCTATTACCCGATACAGATGTAATAATTGGCAGTCCACCCTGTGTTTCTTTTTCAAGCTCAAATATATCTGGAAAAGCTGACAAGGAATCAGGAGTAATATTGACAAAAATATTTCTAAGAATTGTAGCTGTAAAAAAATTTCAAAAGAACTCAATTCTTAAGGCTTGGTATATGGAGAACGTTGCTAACTCAAGAAACTATTTGGCAGATTATTATACTTTTAATGATTTAGGATTAGGTTTGTGGGCAAAAACAAACAAACTCAGTCCAAATAAAAAAGCTATTATACTCAAAGACAATCAACCTTTGATTAATTCCGCTGATTATGGTTCATATCAAGCACGAAAAAGAGCAATTTCTGGAGAAATCATAAGTAAAGAAAAATTAATTATTCCTAAACCCACAAATTCGGATAATAAAGATAGTAAGTTACCAAAATGGAATAACCTTGGTGCCCTTTTAAATAATTTTCCATCACCAATATTAGAATATTCAGAAACATTAATTCAAGATCCTATATATAAATCTATTAAAATTAAGATTGAAGAACTAACTGACCATTTTTATGATAGTGGGCTTTATAAAAGTGAATGGAGACAGTCGAGAGAACATAAGACAAACCACTATTGCATGGGTAAAATGGCTTTCCCAGAAAATAAAGATAAACCGAGCAGAACAATAACAGCAACTAAAAGCGGAACTTCTAGAGAAGCTTTAATATATAAATCTGAATATCCTAGAAAAGGAAATGGGGAGTATAGAAGCCCCACGGTAAGAGAGGCTGCTAGTATAATGGGATTCCCATTCACATATCAATTTTTAGGATCCCCTAACAATAAATGGCGTTTAGTTGGAAATGCAGTTTGTCCTTCAGTTAGCCGAACTTTTGCAAACGAATTATTAATACAACTTGGAATTAATAATACAGATGATTTAGAATTGGTCTTAATTCCAAAAATAGATGGTGTAGAAAATCTTAATAGTTTCAAAGAAAATGATTTTAAAAAGCAGCCCAAGAGAGTTAAAAATTCTAGATTTAGAAGACATCCATTAAAAGTAGGAAATCTAACAGTTACATTATCAAATTTTGATATAGAAAAAAATGGTACTACCAGTAATAAATGGTATACCTCAATTCAGTATGGAACTGGGGAAGGATATAAAAATCAAAAGATTGATGATGATTACTATAAAGAGTTAGAGACCATAATCTCAAAACTAGAATCCGGCAAACAATTTATTAAAATAATTAATAATGGTTTCTCAGAAAAAATTGGAAATGCTTTTCAACTTCAAGAAATGTATGAAATTCAAAAATCAGTAGATTCATTTTTTGAACCAACTGTTCTAGTTGAAGAAGTAAAAAGTATAATTGATAAAGTTGGAGTAAAAGACAACCAATTTATGCAAAAGGAAATAATTGTTTTCAAAGAAAAAAAGATTGTGCCCACAAAACAGCTTTTTGCTTTATACGCAATTAACAAAATAGCAACAATCGCAAATTCAAAATAATCAATTTTAAATATGCCTATTACTTTCATTGATAATTATCCGAAAAATAATTTAGAAAAGACAATAATTAAAAATGATGGAACTCCACTTGAAGGAGAAATGTGGGTATATAAGCAGTTTTTAGATTTTAATGAAAATGATTTTTTGCCAAATGAAACATGGTTTCTTAAACATAATTATAATCTCTCCACACACCCATCAAGTAAAGGCAAAGTTGAAGGTCAAATTGACTTCATACTACTTACAAAATATGGATTGTTGGTTATTGAAGTGAAAGGAGGGGGTTTGAGAGTAGATGAATATGATTGCTATTATTCATACAATAAAACTGGTGAATATGAAACCCAAAATCCATTTACGCAAGCTAAGGAGTATGTCCATTCATTAAAAAATCTTAATGAAAAATCTAATGTTTTTGTTTATAGATCAATCATTCTTCCTCATGAGGCTGGTTTTGAATTAAAGGGCAATCAGTTATCAGGCTATAAAGACATATTTTATTCTAAAAAAGATTATGTGAATTGCAACTCAGACTATGCAAAAAACAAATTGTTTTTTGAATTTATTAATGAATTAGGCAAAAAAACTAGAAAACATAATATTAGAGAACTTAATCCTAATTGGGATAATCAAAGAATCAATGATTCTCTTTTTACATTTTATCCAGAATTAAGTTCTAAAGAACTACGGAGAATAAAATCTGAATTGTTTCCGACTCAATCATCTTATGGTTACAATCCTGATAAAATTAACACTGAAATTATCCTAAATGAAAATTATGAGACACTTAAAGGATTAAGAAGAAATAATAATGTCATGGTTCAAGGAGCTCCTGGTACAGGCAAAACAATTTTAGCTCAAAAGTTTTTAGCTGAAAATTTATTAAAACAGCACAAGGGTATTGTTTTCTGTGCGAATAAATTAATCAGAGCTAGACTAGAACACATAATTTTAAACGAGTATAATTTAGACCCCAATTTTATTCAATTTAAAATATTTTCAGAATTATTAAAGCCAGAAAACTTGAGTAACGAAATCGACTTCATTGTATTTGATGAAGCGCAAGAATATTTTGATAAAGGTTTATACGATTTCATAAGTGAGGTCAATAAGAAATTAGAAAATCCAAAAATTTTAATTCTTTACGACCCAGAGCAAAGTATAATTTCAGGTTACAAAGAACTAGCATGGTATACTGATTTTTTTATTGATTCTGGATATACTCATTACTATTTTGATGAAAACTACAGATGTATTCAGCACAAAAAAATTTCCGAAGTTTCAAAACTAATTTTATCTAATAGATTTTCAAAAATCTTGGCAGACTATTTAGAATCAATTATTTACTGTAATGGTGTTGAATCTAAAATAGCTGAAATTAAAAAAATAATTTTTGAATCAAGGTTTAACACCATAGAAAAGATAATTTTAGTACAGAGTCAAATTTTAGATGAATTCAAAGAAATTGCAGTTGATTATTTTAAAAAAGAACTGGAGGAACTAACAGAAGAAAATATTAATATCCCATCTCAAAAAATCAGATATACAACACCTTTGAAATACCGAGGTCTTGAAAATAAATGTGTATATGTTATCACTAATAATTTAAATGAAAAAAATAAAATTCAGAACTACGTAGCAGTTACAAGAGCAATGGAATTAATCAAATTTATTTTATGGAAATAACATTTGATAAAATACACGATATTGCTGTAAATGCCTTTACTAATGAAGACATTGCAGATATTATTCAACTGAAATTAATTGGTAAATGGTGTTTTAAATTTTTGAATTCTGATGAAAAAGAAATTATCTTAACTCTACCCAATTATGATGCAAATGTTAGCCGGATTACCTTTGAATATTTAAGATTTTTTTTTGCTACCTATGCATTATATAAGCACCCAAAAAAAGATAATCTTGAGAACAAATCAATCTTTAATTTTTTTAATTATAAATCTAATAATAGTGATTGGAAGAAATACTTTCTTAAATATTTAGGTCAGAAAAAACAATTCATAATATGGGAGCAAAATGTTATTACCGAAAATTCAAGGTTCTTACCTGTTTTTGAATTGAATGAGAATGTAAACAGAAATAGTTGTACTAAAATTTCTAATTCTCTTGATTTATTCAAATCTATTAGGAAAGTAGATTTAATTAATTACCCAATCTGTATAAGCCTAGAAAATGAAAAAATAATTTGTATTAATTCAGGAGAAAAATTTGTGCCAAATCAAATAATTTGCATTGATGATATACAATATAGCAAAAAAGACGAGATTTCTGATATTATAATTTTAGCAACGAGTATATTGGCTAAAAGTCCACTTTATAGCTTAGTGCTAAAATATCCTCATCACAGAAATATCCATCCTTTCCTCATCAAAAATGATAGTAAAAAATTTGTTATTAACTTCAACAACAGATTTTTTTATAATAATCTAAATGATTCAGAAGTTGTTTTTTTGGAAAATGAAATTAACAAAACTGATGATTTTCCAATTGTCAACCCAAGCCTCTTTTTTTTAATTGTAAAAACAAGTCATAATGATAAGCTATATGGATTATTAGAAGATTTTAAAACTAATTGGAGAAATGAAGACTTCAATATTTATACAACTCCATTTCCTAAATATTGGTTATTGTTTATTAATAAAGGGCTTTCAATAGAGGAATGGCAAAATATGTTTGAAATTGACTATCCTAATGTGGCGCAAAGACCAATATATAACTCAATTAAAGAAATTATAAAAGAACTATATAATTTGAATTGGATTGAAACATTTGTTAAAGTCAACCCCGAAAAAAATATTTTTTTCTTTCCCGAAATGAAAGGATTAAAATGGAAAAGACTTAATAAGGTATACAATTCTTTTAAAAATCACGCTATATCTTTAAACTCTAATGTGAGTTTTGTTGAAAATTTAGATTTATCAAAATCTGAAAATATATACTTATTAAATGGATTTGATTATGTCGATTTGACAAATAAACTTCAATTGTTTCAGAATCAGAATTTTAAAATATTAATTCCTGACTTCCTTTACTTTTCTTATCAACCATGGGTTCAATATCAAATTGTGAATTTTCAAAAAATAGCTCTATCAAATAAAATCAGGAAGGTTTTAGACGAAAATTACACATCAACTTTACAAAAAACAGATGAATTTTTAACTGAAATATCACAACAGATTAAAACGGATTTATTAGAATATAGAAAAAAATATTTTAAAAAAAATGAGGTTTTTGAAGACATTTTTGAAGAGTTGGAAACTATTGAGGATATTGAATTAACAAATGATGAAGAAACATATGTGATTGATAAAAAAGAAAAAACCAAATCATTTACTACAATATTAATTACATTTAAACTCGATAATAAAGTAGTTGAGTTAAATCTCTCACAAACTGAAAAAGTTTTTGTTTTTAGAAATTCCCTAATAAACCTGTCACCAAATTCATTAACCACAGGTGACTATTTTATTAGAAATGAAGATTTAAGTTTTATAATTAATGATGAAAATTTTTTAGATAAGTTTTCAGAAATTCCAGAAAGTGTAAAATTTTTTAAACAACGACTTTATAATCTAGAAAACGCTTTTGAAAAACTTAAATTAAGAGGGCTCGAGATATCTACTGGATATTACTTTAATTCAAATTATGTAATTGATAAAAAACATCAAGATCATGAAGAATTAAAATTACCAAGAAAAAGAGATTGGAAATTAATATGTGATTTTTTAACAATTGATGAAAGTGAAATGCATATGGCTTATATCGCTAGATATGGCAGACAAAGGAAGAATCAAATAAAAAATTTGTATAAAGAAATAATAAATGAACTTGTAGTTAACGAGTTATTAGGAAGAACAGAAGATTTTGAAGTTATTAGAAGAATAATGGATATTGTAGAACAGCATGGTGAAGTTTTTAAGGGAATAGAGGAATTCAATTTGACTGATATTTCCGAATCAATTATTTCAAATATAACTAATGAGCTTTTTGCAATTAAAAAAGAAGTTTTAAACATTAAGGTAAGTTAAGAAATGGATGAGTTCAGAAAAAAAAGAGATAGTTTACAAGCTTTTGTCAAAGAACAAATAATTGGACCTGGAGCATATAATAAAAGATTCTTTTTTATTGAAAATTGGAAAGATTCTGAATTTTTTGGAAAGAGTATAAAAAACGAATGTTCAATTTTAAACACATCCGAAATAATTCCTGAAGTTCCAGCTTATCAATATAGTTCCGCAATCTTATTTCCTGAAACTATTTTATTATCTGAAAAAAAAACTACCCATAGTGATTTTGAGGAAGACAATCAAGATGATATCATTGAAATAGAAGAGGGCAACAATGAATCAGCTGATGATGAGAATTTGATAGAAGATACTAATGAGAGCTTGATAAGTAAGCAACAGAACTATCCAAATCAATTAGGTTTATCATTCGTTATAGGAGATAAAGTAAACATCCTTACGGATTTAAGTATTTCATTGTCTTTTAGAAAGTATAAACAATATTCTAAAAAAGCTTGCTATAAAAATAAACTTGGAATTTGGATTCCTGAAAATGAAGTTGAAATAAAATTTGCTATTGAAAAGTATTTTAATTCAGTATTTAAATTTGAGGAAAGAGATTCTAATGTTTTTGTCACTTTAAATTCTGAAATAAATAAGGATAAAATTTATGAAATTGATTATAGCTTTTTAAGCAAGTATTTAAAAGATACCGTTGTCGAAACTTTAAGTAATGTTTTTAAGGAGAAATTAGTTGAGCTAAAAAGAACCACAGATGTAATACAATATGGCATAAAAGCAGAAAGGGATATATTGTTTTATTCTATAAAAGAAAAGAGTTATAATTTTGATTATGTATATACTCTTTATGATAACTTAATGCATTATATAAAAAGTGAACTCGAAACAGATATCAAAAAATTCATTCTTTTTAAGGACTTAATTAAACAATTAGAGATATTCAATCAATTAAAAAATTTAGTCACAGATTTAAAGTCTGTATATAAAGATAGACAGCCTACTCCAATATGGAAATCAAAATTATATGATTTGGAATTGAGTATGCCTAAATATGATTCGAGTAAAAGAATTGATAGAAAGAAAGCATGTTCAATAAATATTAATGATTCTGATTTAAAAGATTTAGAATACCAAGTTCAATATATCCGGAAAGAAAATAAGATTTATGTAAAAATTATTTTGATTAATAGATTTGCTATTAAGTTAAAAGATGGTGAACCAATTCAATTGAATAAAAAAGATGAAGCTAATATAAAATCTTTTTTTGGTGTAGAGTTAAAAGTTTCAGAACTTAAAGATAATTGTCTTTTACAATATAATCCACCACAACTATTAGATATTGATGAGGAAGATAATTTTAACAAACTACTTTATAGAAATTTTATTGACTATGGAGAAGGCTACAATACATCTGTTTCTTGGGGAGTTTATAAAAGTACTTTAAAATTTATTTCAACTGATTTTCTTCCTGAACAAGAAACACCTAAAGTCGATTTTGTACCTAGTAAAATTGTTAACGGAAAAATTGTTTCTAGGATTTTGAATGATGATTTTCTTTCTATAAGGTATTTATCGACACTATCAGATATTGCAGATTCGGAAGTTATCAGTAGTTTAAAATTATTTATTAATGAATATCAGGTATGGATAAATGAAAAAAAACAAGAGTTACGTAATGATGATTCAGTTACAGAGAAAGGAATTTTAGAATCGCAATTACGGGCATGTGAAAACGATTATAACAGACTGTTAAGGAATGTAAATCTTCTTGCTAATGACAATAAAGCATTATCATCATTTAGAATAATGAATACTGCAATGTTCATGCAGTTACACCACAGTATACTTAAAAAACAAAAGCACCGATTTCAAAATAAATTTCAAGAGCAATACTACAAAGACATAGAAATTGAAAAAGAATATAAATGGAGGTCATTTCAGCTAGCATTTATACTAATTAATATCGATGCCTTTGTTAGACCCCATAGAGATGATAAAACTGTGGAAGATGTTTTCGACTCAGGTTGGCCAGAAAGAAATGAAATTGCAGATTTAGTTTGGTTTCCTACTGGAGGTGGAAAAACAGAAGCTTATTTAGGAATAATTGCTTTTGCAATATCATATAGAAGGTTTACTAAAGGTTATAGAGGATTTGGAACAACAGTTTTAATGAGATACACATTAAGGTTATTAACTTTACAACAATTTCAAAGAGCAACATTACTTATTTGTGCATTAGAAGTAATAAGGAAAGACGATTTTTTTATTCCCCATTCGTGTGATTTAGGGGATGAAAAAATAACTATTGGATTATTTGTTGGTTCAGACTCGTTACCCAACACATGGAATACAGGAGATAAATCAATGGTTTCTGAATTGAATAAAATATCTAGTCAGGTAGAGAAAGGAATAAATCAAATTTCTACAAATCTTCCTTTTACAGATTGCCCTTGGTGTGGCTATAATTTGTTTGTCAAACCAGAATTATTAAACATATATCCAAATCATATCAATAATTCCTATGGTGTAAAAGAAGAGCTAGTAATTTGTTGTAATAATAGTAGCTGTAGTTTTTCAGCAGCAAATCCACTATTCCCAAATCCAGATAGAAGCTTACCAATAAGATTATTTGATGAAGACATATACAAATTCCCTCCCACATTATTATTTGGAACTGTAGATAAATTCGCAGCATTTGCTAACAACATCTCTACTCTAAGTACAGGTATTAATAAGGATTCTAGAAGATTTCTTGGTAAAGGATATATAAAAACAAGCCTGAATAGAGATTTTTATCCCCCAGAGTTGATTATCCAAGATGAGTTACATTTATTACTAGGACCATTAGGTTCTGCTGTAGGATTGTTTGAAAAAAGTATTGATTATCTATGTAGCTATACAGAGCATGGAGTACATATTAGACCAAAAATAATTACATCAACAGCTACTACTAGAAACACAGATAAGCAAATTTTCGCATTATTTAATAGGCGATCTGAGATTTTTCCAAAACAAGGAATAACTAGCGATGATTCATTTTTTGCTTATTATGAACGAAATATAGATAATGTAATCGAATATGAGTCAAATAGAAAATATATTGGCGTACTTCCTGTAGGAAAAACACAAGTGTGGATGCAATTGAGAATTACTTCGATTGCACTAGTTCATAGGTTAAAATATCTAAAAGAAACGTTTTTAATTAATCAATTATTTGAAACTCCGAATGAATTAGATAATTTAAAAAGTGTTTTCGATTACTATCACACTGTACTATCTTATTTCAACAGCTTAAAAGATGTTGGGAAAACGCAATCTCAACTAAATCATTATCTCCCTGGCGATGTTAATTACATAACAAAAAATGTAATCCCATGGAGCTTTTTAGATAGATTAACTAGGGACGAGGGAGAAATAAAATATTCTGAATTAACTGGTAGGTTAACCGGAGAGGAAGTGAAAACTAACCTATCAGATATTGAAAGTAAGTGGGAACTATTTGAATTTGATAATGGTAATTTAAAATTAAAGAATAATAACCCCCCTGAATTTGTTATATCAACTAATATGATCTCAGTTGGAATCGATGTCTCCCGATTTAATACGATGATTATTAGTTCCATGCCTAGGAACGTTGCCGAATATATTCAGGCATCAAGTAGGGTTGCAAGGGATAAAGAAGGAATTGTTTTTACTATCCATCATCCATTTAGATCAAGAGATATTTCTCATTATCAAAAATTTAAAGAATTTCATGAAAAATTTTATAGTTATGTAGAACCGATTTCTGTTACTCCTTTTGCTAGCAAAGCTTTAGACAGATATTTGGCGATGTTTACTTCAGTTTTAATGAGGCATAACGAAACCCTTGATTTGAGGAACAATGAAGATGCAAGAAATATAAATGATCATAAAATTAAAGCTATAAGTATAATAATTGTTGATGAAATAAAATCTATTTTAAATAATTCTGAAAAATTAGAAAAATATTTAAGAAGTAGACAAATAGGTCTTAAATCAAGTATTGATGGAATTATAAATCATGACGATGTAATTGATTTAGATAACAAGCTCAAAATATTATTTAAAAATTGGACTCATATGTTATATTCAACTACCCCCCCTATTGATTTAAAATACAGGGATAACGACAACATAAAAAAATCTCTTTTTATAAGTGTAACAGACGAAAATTATCTTGAGCACTGGAAAGTTTCACACTCTTTAAGAGAGATTGCACCGTCAACAGTAATAAAAACAGTTCAACAGTAAGCAAATGGCAATAAAACAACTATCGGAAAACAAACAAGCTAACGAATCTATTAGTAAGTTTAAACTATTATCCGCTTATGGTGGACCTGGATCACTTATACATACTCAATATGGGAGCATTATCATATCTTGTATTGAAGAGTGGGGATTTATAAAAAAAATATTAGAAATTGAGACTGAAGGACTAAGTCTTGGCAAAAATGAGGATGAATTAAAAGAATATGTTTTGACCCAAGCAAAATTAGCTAGAAATGGAAATATCGGAATATCAAATGATTCAAGACTATTAAAAGAACTAAAAGAAAGAAAATCTTTGTCTAACCTAAAATACTTGACTCTAATACCTACTATAGAAGTAAAAAATTACAATAACGAGTTGAAAGGTGATGCAGAATTTACAGTCCCAAGTACCTACTTTCCAAAAGTATTTTCTGATAAATTAAAACTTCACAAAACATATAAGGAATGGTTTTCTGATTGGATAACAAATAACCCGACTGATAATTATGGAAAAAATTTTTCACCACCTAAGAAATATTGGAATGAACTTTTGACCCAAGACAATATAGTTTTGATTTGTAACAATGGGCATATAAGTGATTTCCCTTGGTCAAAATTTTTAAATTGGAGAACAGAAAATCGTCTTGGAATAGAAAAGAAAGAAACTGTTGATTTATTTAGATATAATCCTTGTTGCGGAACTGACGATAAACCTACATCACAAATTAAAATTACTTCAAGTTCTGCCAATGCTTCTGGTTTTGATGGCAAGTGGATAAAATGTGATAATTGCAAGAAACAGACATCTTTGAAAGGTCTTATGAGTGTAAAAATTAAATGTATAGGACATTTACCTTGGGAAACTACAACTGGAAATAAAGATTTTCACTCTGGAGATAGAGAAGCAAGAAAAAAAGATTCCCCAAAAGAGGTATGTGTTTCTGCTAATTCAATGAAAGTTGCTTTAACGACTGGTAATAATTTATATTTTTCAAGATTAATTTCAAGTATATTTATGCCTGATGAACTATTTGAAAGCACATTAAAACTCGAAATTAAAAAGCTCGAAATTGAAAAACAAGTAGCCAAATATGAAGATAGACTGGAAGATGCAATAGAAATCAATAAAAAAATAAAACTTTTACTAAGTAATCAAGATGACTCTAGTGAGGAGATAATATTAGACTCTGAAAAAGAGATTTACTTTCGATATCAGGAGTTCAATGCTCTTCGAAATAAATCAACAACCGAAATAAATAAGGAAGAAAAATATTTACAGGTAAAGGATGTAACTGAAATACTTGATGAAAATTTAAATAAGTATTTTTCGAGAATACTCAGGATAGATAACATGAAAATCACTTCCGCTGAATTAGATTTTTCTAGGGTGGAACCTGCTGATATTGACTCAAATGTATCTGCATCTAAAAATATATTTAGAAGTCAACCTGCAAATGTTCAAGTATATCCAGTTGTTGAGAATTATGGCGAAGGAATCTTTATAGCATTTAATGAAGAATACATAGGAGAATATATTAAAACTAAAACCTTTATTGACGATTTTAATTCTAAATTGGGAAAACTAGAAAAGCAAAGTAGTAACTTTTCATCTAATTCTATTAACTATGCCATTTCCAATAATTGGCAATTGTACGTTATTCATACGTTTTCCCATATACTAATGAGAGAACTTGAATTTAGGTGCGGTTATCCTACAGCATCTCTTTCTGAAAGAATTTATGTTTCAAATAATCCCAAAACTCAAATGTATGGGGTTATGATATATACTGCGGAAGGAGCAGAAGGTAGCATGGGAGGATTAATAGCGCAAACTAGAACCGGTAACTTAAATAATTTAATTAAAAGTGCATTAAAAAGATCAACTATTTGCCATAGCGACCCACTTTGTTGGGAGTCAGAAGGACAAGGTTTGTTTGATTTAAACTTCGCATCTTGTTTTTCATGTAGTTTAGTAAGTGAAACATCTTGTGAATTAAGAAATATATATTTAGATAGAAGAATGTTAGTTGACGAAGAAAATGGTTTCTTTAAAGACATAATTAACGAATTATAATTCAAGTGGGGTTTTACGAAGAAAATAAATATTTCATTAATCAAAATCTCTTTTCAAATATGAAACATTTGAATGAAGAGGAGAAAATTTTGGCATATAGTGAATGTAAGATTAAGATAAGAGAAAAAGTCATAAAATCATACTCTAACATTTTTAAGTGTTCTACAAATACAGGAATTATAAAATCAAAATATTTTTTTTATTGTGATTTAATAGAATATCTAAATCTTTACGAACCAGATTATATCTTAATAAATTTATTTTTAGATAAAAATTTCGAGGATATTATTCTGATTTTTCTTGAAGAAGAAGAAGGAGAAAAAATTTCTAAATTATTATTAAATAAGTATATAAAAAACAAAAGAATAGTAGATTTTTATAAAGAGATTATAGAATTTATAGTAAAATTTAATTTACAAAAAAAAGTCAGTTCAGAAATAAGCAAAAAGTGTGAAAATTACATTATAAATGAATTTTCAAAAATTGTTGGATTAGATGTTACTTCTTGGAACAACGACAAATATAATCGCACGAGTTCAGTAAATCATTTGTACCCAAAGTATTTGATTACATCTCTCAATGAATCATCAGTTAACTTAGATAAGTTGATTTTATCATATATCCTTTTCTTAAAAATTTGGAATTGTTCTGAATATTTTCAATCCAAAAAATCAACTAAATCTATAATGTTTGTTAATCATTTGATATATGAATTTAATTCACTGGATAATGCTAACAATATAAAGTTATTTGAATTAATCAATGAAATAAAACTAAAAATAGACTTGGAGACATTTGTGGAATTCCAAGAAACCCCTCTGACAATTTCTGAAAATTCAGAACATATTGATTTGAATTATAAACAGTATGTAATGAAGTTTAAAGCCATTTTAAATAGATTAGAGCGAGTGTCAAATTATAAAAGTTACACTTTTTACGATTTATTCATTGAATTAAAAAGTGATTCTATTGAAGAACTAAATGTGAGCATTATAAAAAAAATTAATGAATTTGAATACATTTCACCATTTGAAATTAACAAGTTTAAAGAGTATTTGGTTAATAATCCTAATGATGAAAAATTAATTAGATTAATTTTTTCACATTTTTACTTAATTGAGGAAATATGAACATATCACAAAATAAAGATTCTCACCTTAATGAAGATTTCGTAAATATTCAAAAAATCCTTTGGCATGAAATAGGCCATTTGATAATTGATATTAAAAAAACCGATACAATAGAAAATTTACATCTTAGTAAGATTAACATATCTTTTTCCCATGATAAATATTTTAACTGGTCAGGATTTGTTCAAGTTCTACCCGAATTTTCTAAAGATGATATTGTCAGTCAAACTGAAATTTTCATAACTTATTTAATTTCAATAGTTAGTGGATGCGCTTTTGAAACAATTTTTAAAAAAACAATTTTAAAGGATGAAGGATTTAATTTTAATGTTTGCTTCTGTCCCAAAGAAACTTGCATAGGACAAACGGATTATTATAAGTACAATGAAATTTTTTCATTTTTTTTAGATAAATATTTATTGAGAGGAAGTAAAGAAGTTTGTGAGCTTATTCTTGGCAAAGTCGTTAGTGTGTTTATTGAAGAGTTATGTACATTTGGTGATTTTTATAAGCAAATTGATAAAGTAATTTTTGAAATATCACAAGAAATTCATATTGAATTCAAAAATACAGAAAAAGAATTTTCATTTGATATTCAAAATGAATGTTTGATAGAATTTCGAGAAACAATTAATGAGTTAATGAATAAATATAAATTCCGCCATTTTCTTGATGATTTTATTGCAAATATCGCAAATGAATTAGACGAAATTATAACCCCTAGTGCTTAAAAATATACTAGGGGTTAGTTTCAACTCAAAAACCAAGAATAGTTTGAATCACTACCGCTTAGTACTTTTGAAATACCTTCAGTAAAATTGAAAGCATTAACTCCTCTATCAAGGAATGTATCTAAATAAGAAGTCTTATTTGAGCCTGTAAGGAGATTATAAAATCTCCACAGATTAATATTTCCATTATCTTCTCTGCAAAAACTCTTATCATTATAATAATCTTTTGTTACAGTTGACAAATGTCCATCATTCAAAAGTAGCTCTGGCAAGTAGAGTTTCTCACTCTTAGGTAAAAAGTTATACAATCTACTTTTCCCTATGACTTGTGCAAAATCTCTTTCCGAAAGTGAATAGGCGGACATTTCTTGCATTGTTTTAAGATGTTTTTCTGTATTATAACTTTGGATAATCTGATGAATTTTGTCTTCAAGATCAAATCGACTCATTGCCCTTATTTCACTTTGAAACCCATCTGTATTAATGCATAAGTTACAGCATACCATATTTTGAAAACCAATAAAGAACTTGAATTTTTCATAGGTTTTTTTGTTGTAAAGATTCTCCATATTGTAAGCTCTTACTCCACCAATTGTCAATGCTAAATCATTCCCATTTATTTTTGCTTTAATTCCTGGAACTCTTATAATAAAAGCCATTCTTTCAAAGTATGATGTTCGCTGATGTTCAAGTAAGTCTTTTGCGGGTACATAAAGCGCATCAGGTGTTCTACCTTTAATCTCATGGGATACACGAATTTCTGGAGCATCGAGTATTTGATTAGGAAAAATTTTCTCAACACAGTTTAAAACAACATCAATAAACTCCTGATGTGATAATGTTGTTTCATTATCCTTTGTAAATACAGGAATGACACATTTTTCCTTTAAATGCAAAAGGCTAACAGTTTCTGTGTTAGCCTCAATGAAAGGAGTTTTTATAATAGGTGCTAGTCTCTCAGTACTCTTGTCTCTAAAGTATTGTTCTTGAGCTAAGAGTACTTCTGTATGATGATTTTTTTCTATATGTTCATTATCTGTTCTAACTTTTGTGAGTTCCATTTCCATTTGAAGTAATATTAGAAGTTAATTTATTCAGTAAATCTCTTTTATCTACAAACTCGGCTTCAATGGTTTTAGCCAAGTCAAGATTGTTATGGTATAGAGTTGTAAGTTCAGCTACATTGTTACATTCCGTGACCTTGATACTTAACTCTCCTTTTGTCATTGTACTATTGCACCAATCTAGAATCTTCTTTCCTGTATTAGAATTAATAACAAATTGAGGCTTTCCTTCAAATAGTAAAGTTCTATCTTTAGAAGATACTGCAAAGTGTTTACTATCAACATCAAAGACAATTGTAAACTCATAGCTTATTTCATCTCTTTGAATAGCTTTTAAACCCACTTTTTCAGGAACCATTTTCCCATTTCTTTCAGATAAAACATAATCTTGTTTTACTCTCATAGTAGCAATAATGTGAACATCACTTTCTAATATCTTATTAACGAATGCTTTTTCCAATGGTTTGATTTTAGCCCAATTTGTAAATGAGTTACCTTGTAAGCTAGCATGATAATCTAATAAGTAGTCCCAACAATGTGAAATACTATCTAAAATAATAACTTCCATTCCTGAATTGATGCAAACGTCTATAGCTTCAATATATCTTTCAGGAGAGTGAGGATTATCCAATTTAAGCACATTGTAATTGCCGAGGTGTGAATATAAATTGCTACTCCCGCTTTCACTATCTATAATTCCAACTTTTGATAGATTCCCATTGGTTAAGCCCTGAGCTATTAATAGAGAACTCATTGTTTTACCTGACCCACTTGGTCCTTGTAAAGCCATTTTAATTTTGGCTTTTTTTCTTTCTGATTTTTTTAATTTCATTTCTTTAATTTTAAGGTTCATTGATTGTTTAATTATTCAAAAGAAAAAGCGATTATTACAGCTAGAGTGTAATAATCGCTTTTAAATTAGGTTTACAAAAATGTTAACTATCTTTTAGTTGTTCTTCTAAGTACAGTATTCCTTTTTCGGTTACTTTAACCTTGTTAATTATACCACTTTGTACTAGCTTCTTTTCGTTAACAAAAAATCCCTGATCTACAAGTTTATCCACTGCACAGTTATTCTGATCAATAAAATTCATTTCTCTAAGTATGGCATATAAATTATTTCTTCCTACTCCTTTTATGTGTAATTTGGCTGCGGCTTGACTCATGTTAAACTGAATATCAATTCTATTTTTAGAAGTTATGACTAAAGCGGTATCGCTAACAAACCCATAAGGGTCAAGTTTAAAATTTTCTTTCATTGTTCAAAAACTAATAGTTTTTCATTAGCATCATTAATAATTGAGTTTTCAAATTCTGCTAGATAATTATTAGTTACATCTAAATTTGAATGACCCATACTTTGTGAAATTATATCGGCAGAAACTCCAAGTTGCTTCAAGTTTGTTGCAAAAGAATGCCTGATAACATAGGAGGTTATGTTTTTATCCACTTTTGCTAGCTTGCCAATATCTTTTAAATCTTTATTGAATTTTTTTAGTGTTTTATTCTTCCGATTTTCAATCTGTTCAGGGGTTAAGTTGTTTTTTAAGAGTAGTGGAAATATATAATCTGTAGAAAATTTTTGATCTGAATAATAATTAATAATTTTCTGAACTGGAGGCAATATTTTTACTATGAATCTACTTTTTGTTTTAGACCTTATATATTCAATTGTACCATCTTTAATATTACTTTTTTTTAACTTCATCATATCAATGAAATTTATTCCTTGTACAAAGTAAGAGAAGATAAAGTAGTTTTTAGAATCTATTAAATCAGGTCTTTCTTTAATGTCTAAATCTAAAATTCTTTTAATCTCTTCTCTCGACAATGCTCTTTTTAAACCTTTGCCTTTTAACTTAGCTATTTTGTATGTTTCAAAGGGATAATTCTCTTTGTTTATGATCTCGCTCTTAATTGCAGAGTTATAAACCGCTCTAATACTCCTCATTCTAAATGCAATTCCAGAATCCTGATTTCCTCTACTTCTAAGAAATGCTTCATATTTTTCAAGTAGATTATGATTTAGGTTTTTAAAATTTAAGTCTTTATCTTTATTGAAGCTGAAAAAAGAATTACAAGTATCAGTATAGCTACGTGCATTACCAATTCGTCCTGAAATTTTCATAAGTTCAATCCTTGCTTGAAAATGTTCATATACTGTTATTTTCTGATTTCTAATATTACCTCTAAATTTCATTTCAAAATCTACTAATGTAAAATCGGTGTCACTTCTAGTAAATTCATCAATGATTTTTAGAGCTTTTGTTTTAAAGTTTTGTTGTAGTATTAAGTTTCTTTGCTGATAATTTGGGTGCGGTTTTTTTAATTGATTTCCATCCCATTCATTTATTAAGCAACTTATTCCAGTGCTAAACAATTTCACCTTTCCGTCTTTAATAATCTGTAACATTATTGGAAATGTTTTGTCTGTTAAAGCTTTGTTTTTACGTATGAGTTTTATACTATGTGCCATAACTTTCTAATTTGGATTAATATGCAAACGCTGCAAAACCTGCAAAACTTAACAGGTTTTGCAGGTTTTGCAATGATTGCAAAAGTTTATTAATTATTTTTTTGGAAATTACCTTGAGATATCCTTATTATAATATTCCATTTTAACCATTTAGATAATATGGAATCAACTGTCCTAGTCGGAATTCCTAGAGCATTCCCTTGCTCTACTGCTTCTGCTCGAGTGAAATTGAGATTTAGGTAAGCAAGCATAAGATTTTCTAGAACTGGTAATTCTTTTTTCTTGTCGTTAAGAAGATTTGCAACACTTATGGAATGATCAAGTGCAGTTTTCATAATTTTTAAAGCAGCATTAAAGTCATCATCTGAACATTCAATGCTATTTTCAAATGTATCATTTTCTTTATTTCTTATAATGGTAAGAATCATGCACATTCTGAACATCATCACTGCATGTCTTTTTAATGTAGAGATAGAGTCAGTATTTTTTAAATGAATATAGACATCTACCACTTCTGTCATTTGAGTATTAAGTATGCTCCATTGTGATTCAGATAAGATTACTTCAATGTCAGATACATTTTTTTGTAATTTATCATACAAACTAAAGATGTTGCTTCCTGCAAGATTAAAAACATCGTTATGATTGTTTCCAATTCCTCGTGGGGAAACATCTTTCCATGGTGAAGTATCCTCAAAGAAGTAGAATAAAAATCTACTAAACAATCCATTTTCTCTAGATTGAATGAAAGGCTTTACTTGATTAGGAGTGCCTGAAATTACCATAGATAGTTCTGGAGCTGTTACCTCAATGAATTTATCATCGATTTCTCGACTTATTGAAATAGTTTCATGGTGAAATGCTTTCCTCATCACATCAGAAAAGTTACCCCAATCCTGCTTTATCATCATAGAGATTGTATCTGCTTCAGTTTCAAAAATCAGTAAGCCATCATTAGAGTTTTTGAGGTGTTTGTAAATTTTAGAACTACTCACGTTCCCAGGAATGACCTTAATCTCAAGTTCAGGACATTTTGGAGAGGGAGTTTCAGTCCGTTTTTTTTTAGATTTACAGTCTTCAATGTTACCTAAACTAATTTCCATTACATGCTGATGGATTTTTTCTATTAACTTTTTAGAGTTATTCATCACGCCTTTTCCTGAAGCAGGTGGTGCAACAATCATAATGAATAAATTTGGTCGGTACTTTTTACCATCGTACACTCCAAAAACTTTAGGTAGTATAGCACTGATAACACCTAAACTAGATAATAATACGATGTCTTTTTCTCGTCCTTCAAATGGACTACACAATTCTTGCAGAAAGGGGGGTAGCAAGTTGTATACTTCATCGGAGATGTTAGTTTGTGCTTCCATGGCTACTGTTTTGTTGATTAGTAATCCAATCTAATACTTCATGTCTTTTAAAGTATAGTTTGCCATTTGTAGGTTTGTAATATGGGATTTTGTTTCCTGAAGTTAGCTTGTATAAAGCCGATTTGGAAATTCCTAAAATTTCTATCACTTCCTTGAAGTTTAGAATGTCTTTTGTGTTTTGTGTCATTTTAATAGATTTAATGATACAAATTTCCAAAAACACTCATTGAAGATTTGAGGGGAATTTGAATAAAATTTTTCTCGTTTTTATTTCATTCTAAAATGAATCATTTCGATGTAAAAATGTATGAAGATATTTTATGTCTTCGGCATGCATCAATACTGTGATGGTAGATGCTTTAGGAATTTCAGGGTTTTTGATTTGAAGAGGTATTTGTGAAATCAGAAAGAAACTGCCAACAAATCTCAAAGATCTGTTAGATGCAGTACTCAGTTTAATTAAGTCACAGATGAAATTATTTAGACCTGTCATCAGATGAAATTTTAACCGAATATCAGTTTTGCCAATTTTATTTCTAGAATAATTACCAATTAATTCAGCTTTTTTAGATTCAAAATTATCAGGTGTAAGACTATAGTAATCTATGAGGGCAACTAAAATGTCATCAACTACAAAGAAATTATTTATGGTTTGTGCTTTATCTGTTTTGAAGGAAATTGAATTTATTCCCGATTTCTCATTATTTACTTTTAATCGTAATATATCAAGGAATTTTTCTTTTTGGCTTGATGCTGTTTCTAAGTCTTTTTGCCATCCTTTATTTGTAAAGTGATACAAGTCTTCTATTTCAGAAATGTAATTATATTGGAATACAGCTGAAATAAGATAAAATTCCTTATTTCGATTTAGGATATTGTTTGAATGAAGAAGATCATCAATATGACTCTTAGCCTCTTTGGATATAGTGAATGATGTAAAATTACTTTTAAAGCTATCAAATAAGGCAGCTTCATTAGGGAGAGAATGTTTTATAAAGGATAGATCTAAATCTAAAGTGAATGGAATAGTTGATTCAACACTTTCTTTGGAGTATTGATTTATCTTTTCGAAAACTTTCCAGTAATATGTTTTTGCTGTTTCCATCTGCCAAAAATAATTATTTGACCTCTATTCGACCCATAAAATAAAAAAGCCCTTACATCACTGTAAAGGCTTTCTAATGAAGCTCCCCCTCTTGGGCTCGAACCAAGGACCCTCTGATTAACAGTCAGATGCTCTAACCAACTGAGCTAAGGAGGAAACTGTATATTTTTAACTTGTATAAGAACGTATTTCTAGGCTTATTGGTGATTGTGTCTCATCGTTTAAGCGGTGGCAAAGATAGTTCTAAATTTGTTTTTTCCAAGCAAAATTTTAAAAAATTTTAAAAAATTTTACTTCCCGACAATAGCTTTGTAGATATCGTTTCCATTAGCAAACAATAACAAAGTGATAAGGAGTACAAAACCAACCATTTGGGCATTTTCCAGAAACTTGTCGCTTGGTTTTCTGCCACTGATTATTTCGTATAATAAAAACATAACATGACCACCATCAAGAGCTGGAATTGGCAATAAATTCATAACGCCAAGCATTATTGATAATAAGGCAGTAATGCTCCAGAAGACTTCCCAGCTCCAGGTATTAGGAAAAACATTGTAGATTGCTGCAAAACCACCCACACCTTTGTAAGCACCTGTGTCTGGATTAAAAATCAATTTCAATTGTTTTCCGTAACCTACTAATTGGTTTTTTCCTTTTTCTAATCCTACCGGAATGGATTCAGCAAAAGTATACTCTTCTTTGCTAAATTTATAGTAGCCTAATTTTTCAAGGTTGCTTTCTGTTAAAGATCCCAAAGCAACTCCTAACTTTCCTTGAGTATTCACTTGAACAGTTACTGGTGTTTCTTTTAGGTTTCTTAAAACAGTTCCGTTGATTTTTTTTCCTTTGTTGGCTTCTAAAACAGCAGCAGCCTGATCAAAATACTTTACGGATGCTCCGTTAAGCGAAACAAATATATCTTTCTCTTTTAGTTGTTCTTTGTTTTTCGAATCGTCTGCGAATCCACCAACAACAAATGGCATTCTTAAGGTAATTACCCCTTTTTTATCAGCACCTAAAAATTTACCAATAAAATTCACCGGCAATACTATCTTTTTTTCTTCGCCGTTCCTTTCTACCGCAACTTCTTTTGCAGTTAAAATATCCATAGCGACAGCAGGTACAAAGCGATCTACTTTTTGGCCATCGATCGAGATGATTTTATCTCCAGTTTTGATTCCGGCTTTTTCTACCACAGGATTCGTTACCCAAATTCCATCTTTTAAAGAATCATTTTGAATATAATAATCACCATAAGCATACGCCATTCCAATATATATGATAAACGCCAGAATAAAGTTTACCGTAACACCACCCAACATAATGATCAAACGTTGCCAGGCTGGTTTCGAACGAAATTCCCAAGGTTGAGGAGGTAAAGCCATTTGCTCTTTGTCCATACTTTCGTCAATCATTCCTGAAATTTTCACGTAACCACCCAGCGGCAGCCATCCAATTCCGTATTCGGTTTCGCCAATTTTCTTTTTAAGCAAAGAGAATTTAACGTCAAAAAACAAATAGAATTTTTCTACTCTGGTTTTAAATAATTTAGCGGGAATAAAATGACCTAATTCGTGAAGTATAATCAGTAATGATAAGCTCAATAAAAATTGAGAAAGCTTGATAACTATTTCCATTTCTTGTTTTTAAATTCTGTATAACGCACAAAAGTAGGGTTTTCTATTTTAGCTGCAAAGGTTTACTTTTAGCCCGGACGATAAAAATTTGTTAATAATTGCACTATTTACTTTTTATCTTCCGTGCTTGTCCCGTAACTTTACTTTTTGAAATTTAATTTCCTCAATTAAAACCAATCGTATGGCATCAAAATTATTTTCACCACTCCAAATAAAAAGCCTCACTTTTAAAAATAGAATTATCATTTCCCCAATGTGCCAATACTCTTCTAAAGATGGATTTGCCAATGATTGGCATCTGGTACATTTAGGAAGCCGGGCTAGTGGCGGAGCAGCTTTAATCATTCAGGAAGCGACTTCGGTTTCACTTGAAGGACGAATTTCCCCTAGCGATATGGGACTTTGGAATGACGAACATATCGAAAAATTAAAAGCTATCAATCAATTCATATTTTCTCAAAATGCAATACCTGGAATTCAATTGGCACACGCAGGCAGAAAGGCAAGTATGTCCGAACCCTGGAATGGTAACAAAAGACTAGATAAATCTAATGGTGGATGGCAACCTGTAGCACCAAGTGCGGTAAGCAATCATTCGAATGAAGAACCACCCATTGCTTTGGATAAAACTGGTATTCAAAAAGTAATTTCTGATTTTAAATTAGCTACGCAAAGAGCTATGAAAGCCGGTTTTCAGGTAGTCGAAATTCACGCAGCACACGGGTATTTGCTACATCAGTTTTTGTCGCCTTTGTCTAATCTAAGAACCGATGAATACGGAGGAAGTTTCGAAAACAGAATTCGTCTGGTGTTGGAAATTCTGGAAGCGGTACAATCAGAATGGTCAAAGGATTTGCCTTTATTTGTTAGAATATCTGCTACAGATTGGGCAGAAGGAGGATGGAATATTGAAGAATCAGTGCAACTTTCGAAGATATTAAAAGAGAAAGGTGTCGATTTAATTGATGTTTCTTCTGGCGGATTGGTATCGCATCAACAAATTCCTGTTGGACCAGGATATCAGGTTCCTTTTGCCGAAAGAATCAAACAAGAAACAGGAGTTTTGACAGGAGCTGTGGGTTTAATTACCGAAGCCAATCAGGCGGAAGAAATTGTTGCTTCCGGAAAAGCCGATTTGGTTTTATTTGCCAGAGAATCTTTGAGAAACCCAAACCTGGCATTGAATTTTGCTAAAGAACTCGGAGTTGACGTACCTTGGCCAAAACAATACGAACGATCAAAATAATAATACCTAATAAGCTTTGTCAAAGCTGTTAAACAAACAAATAATAATGAAACAAATAAAAACAGCACTTTTGTCTTATGGAATGTCGGGAAAAGTTTTTCATGCACCATTTGTAACACTTCATCCGGGTTTTGAACTTTTGGGTTCCTGGGAAAGAAGCAAAAAACTAATACAGGAAGATTATCCGGAAGTCAAAAGTTTCGAAAGTTTCGAATCCATTTTAGAAGACCCGTCCATTGATTTGGTTATTGTGAATACACCAACTGTTACTCATTTTGAGTTTGCTAAAAAAGTACTACTTGCCGGGAAACATGCTTTGGTTGAAAAAGCATTTACAACTACTGTTGCCGAGGCAGAGGAATTGAATGCAATAGCCAAAGAGAAAGGATTGAAGCTGAATGTTTTTCAAAACAGACGATGGGACAGTGATTTCAAAACGGTGCAAAAAATTGTTTCGGAAGGCAGTTTAGGCGAAATTGTCGAAGCCGAATTTCATTTTGATCGTTACAATCCAGTTTTAAGTCCAAAACTACATAAGGAAACCATTAATTCAGGAGCAGGAACATTGAAGGATTTAGGACCGCATATTATTGACCAGACCTTAAGTTTGTTTGGTATGCCAAACGCTGTTTTTGCCGATATCAGAATCACAAGAGAGCATTCGGTAGTTGATGATTATTTCGATGTTTTGTTGTATTATCCAAACTTTAGAGCGCGATTGAAAGCGGGTTTTTTTGTGAGAGAGGCTAATCCTTCTTATGTGGTTCACGGTAAGAAAGGTTCCTTTTTGAAATCCCGTGGTGATGTACAGGAAGATGAATTGAAATTGAGCAAAAAACCTAATTTAACCGACTGGGGAACAGAACAGCCAGGTAATGAAGGATTGTTGCATACCGAAATCGAGGGTAAAATTGTCAAGGAAAAAGTGCCAACACTTCAGGGGAATTATTACGATTATTTTGATGGGGTTTATCAGTCTATTGCTAATGATTTACCAGAACCTGTAACGGCTCAGGACGGAATCAATGTGATGCGAATTATTGAAGCAGCTTTTCAAAGCAATGAGCAAAAGAAAGCCATCTATTTATAAACAATAACGTTGTAATTTCGGTTAGTGATGTTAATGCTAAATTTGAACAGCTTCAATTAGGTACTTTTGTACTTTCATTTTAAATAGCAGGGACTTTGCAGTATTTTAATTTTATTGGCTGGTATAAAGCCAAGGGCAAATACAAGAAAAACTATCGGGATGCGAAAGCTTCTTATTTGGTTAGAATTCGTTGGGCAGTATCGCTTTTTTATTTTGCAATGGGTTTGTGCTTTTCTACTTGGGCGAGCCGAATTCCACATATTAAATCGGCTTTGCATTTAAGTGATGGTCAATTGGGAACGATTCTATTTGCATTGCCGGTAGGTCAGTTGACGATGATGTATTTTTCGGGAAAATTTGTTACCCGTTTTGGTAGCCACCGCGTACTACCGCTTTCTATTTTAATGTATGCGGTTAGTTTGACCAATTTAGGACTGGCTCAAAATGCCTGGCAGCTCGCTCTTGGATTGTATGTTTTTGGTATTTTTGGAAATTTGACCAACATTTCTGTTAACACTCAGGGTGTTTATACCGAAGGACTTTTCAGAAGAACAATTATGTCATCGTTTCACGGAATGTGGAGTCTGGCAGGATTTACAGGAGCATTAGTAGGTTTGGGAATGTTAGCATTTAGATTAAATACCTATACCCATTTTCTAATTGTTGCAACAATAGCTTTTTTTCTGATTGTTTCTAATTTTAAATTTTTGGTTAAAGCCAAAGAAACCATCCGACCGGAAAAACAAAAAGGATTTCGAAAACCTGACAAGACTTTGGTTTTACTGGGTGTAATTGGTTTTTGCAGTATGGCCAGTGAAGGAATCATGTTCGACTGGACAGGAGTATTTTTCAAAGATATTGTCAAAGTTCCGGGTGCATTAGTCGTTTTAGGTTATACTTCCTTTATGATTATGATGGCCAGCGGACGGTTTTTTGGTGATAGTTTGATTAATAAATTTGGAAGAAAACGAGTGATGCAAATCAGTGGGATTATGATTTCAACTGGTTTTTTTACGGCAGTACTTTTTCCGTATATCATTCCGTCAACCATTGCTTTTATGGTTATAGGATTGGGTGTTTCTACCGTGGTTCCTACTTTGTATAGTATTGCCGGAAAACATCCCACTATTCCAACTGGAGAAGCATTAACGGCAGTTTCCAGTGTTAGTTTCTTAGGATTTTTGATGGGACCGCCCGTTATAGGCTATATTGCTGAATTGTCGAGTCTGCGATTTTCATTTGCTTTCATTGGTATTTTTGGATTTGTTATTGCTTTAATGGTTTCCAGAATTAAAGCGATTGAATAAATCAAAAGCCTGCTTATTATATTTAGCTAAATAATTGGAAATCAAAACATAATGTTTACACCTTTATAAAAATCATTTTCAAGTATTAGTTTTTAGGCTTAAAAGTATTTTTCTTAAGAGGATTTTTGTATTTTGGGATACCTAAATCAGAATAAAACTTATGAGAAAAATCTACTTTATTATCACTTTTACGATGCTGTTTAGCTATTTGGCAAAAAGCCAGGCCCAGGAAAAACAGGTCCAGTTAAAACAAATAAACATAGTAAAAACTAATTATCGCGATTTCAAAAGTGGTGAAATTATCAACAAAACAATTTCATTTCACGAAGGAAAACTTTCATCGATAAAAACATCTGATGTAATCCAAAACTTTTTTTACAATCAAAAAGGATTACTCGACAGAAGTGTCAAAGAAAAAGAAGGAAGCAATTGGAAAGAGGTTACCAACTACACTTATGACGAATTGGACCGACTGATAAAATTCAGTGAAAAATATCAGGAGGGTGGAGAGTTTGTTACTAAAACAGTAGTTATAACCTATGAAGGATCAAGGGTAAAAGTAATCACCAGAAAGAGCACAACTAAAGAAGCTGTTATAGATAATATTGAATACATTGTCGAAAATGGACTTATAGCCCGACGCTCCTGCAGAGATCGAAATGAGCAAATTATCAATAAAACGGAATACGTTTATACGAATGGCAACATTACCAGACACACCGGATTGTTAGGAGATAAGTCTGTAAAATATTATACTTTCGACGACAAATATTCAGCAGATGTATTGATGGTAAAAAACATATTTGGCGAAAATTACAGAGTTATTGTGCCATTGATTTCTTTTCATGAAGAGGAATTTAACTTTCAAATGATTTCAGAAGCTAATGAACTCACTTATAGAACCACGGCGATAAAAGATGTTGTCAAAAGCGGAAAATATAAATACAACAGTTTTAATTATCCGGAATCTTATTCACTTTTAGAAGATGATGGAATGCTGAAAACGGTAAAAACGTATTTTTACGAGTAGAATATTCAATCTAATCTTCCATTTAATTTTGATTCAAAAAAGAGAGTAAGGTTGCCTCTTTTTTGAACAATTGATTCATTTGTTCCACACCGTCTTTATTGAGATGGGTAGGAGAATAAAAATAGTTTATATTATCTCTAATAGGTTTTACATTAACGTTGATAAAAGGAATATTTAATAGGTTTTTACAAATTATCTCAGTATTTGTAAAAGCGGATTTATCATAAATTGATTTATAAACCGGAGTCTGGATACAAAGTAATTTTATATTGTTTTTTTTACATAAATGATTGAGTTCACTTAATGAATTCGTTACAGATTCCATTTGAACTCTGGTAAAATAGTTTTCTTTCATTATATTCGTTATTGGATTATGAATGGTATCCCATTTTTTATCCACGATATGATTACAATCCCTCCTGTACTTTTTAGCTGTTTTGAACAAACAATCGTCTAACATTTTGTATTTGAAAACAGCGTATAAAGGAACGTATTTTTCATATGAATCAAATTTAAAATAATTCACAAAACCCAGATTTTTATTGTCTGGAAAAAAGGCATATCTCGCGTAAATATCTTTATCGCAAAAGTTAGAATTATCCGTTTTACTTCCAGCACTCATTAATGGATCAAAATTTAAAATGGCAAATTTTGGAGGCTTGTTTTTAGACAAATAATTTTTTAGCCTTAAAATTGTCATCGTTATTTCGGAGTGTCCATTTACCCCAATATTTACGCTTTTGATTTTGAAATTTTCATCAAAAAAAGCCGGGTCAAACTGAACCCAGCATCTGGAGCTACCCAAAAAAACCAAATCAGCATTTACATTAGCGGTTTGCTCCAGATTATCAATTTCATTTAAACTTTCATTTCTTATCTTCAAGGAGATTATACCCTGTGCTGTAATTGCAATGAAGATTATGAAAAGACTGAATCTGATTGTATTTTTTATAAATGTTTTCATTTTTTAAAACTGGAAATAAATGAATTGTTGATCAGTATTGGAAGAAACAAAGAAATAAAAAATCACTAAAATCAGACTCGCATAAAAAGACCAACGACTTGTTTTTGTCCATTTGAATCCAAATGATTGTATGGCATATTGTTGTTCTCTTCCTATCCATTCAATAATTAGAAATAATAAAAGAAATACAAAAGTCGGTACGGATATTCCAATTCCTGGAAAATAAGGTATTTTAAATATTGAGTTTGAAAATATTCCGGCTATATAATTAAAGGCATCAGTTACAGTGTTCGATCTAAAGAAAATCCAGGCCAAAACCGTTAAACTAAATGTGATTCCTATAGAAAATAATTCCCTTGCTGAAGGTAATATTTTTCCTTTGGCCACAATGTCAAGATGATTTCTGTTGGTTTTGAATATTATCGAAGGCATAATGTATAAGGCATTCAGAAATCCCCAAATTATAAATGTCCAGTTTGCTCCGTGCCAAAAACCGCTTACCAAAAAGATAATGAATGTATTTCTCACTTTCATCCAGATACCGCCTTGACTTCCTCCCAAAGGGATGTATAAATAATCCCTAAACCACGAGGATAAAGAAATATGCCATCGCCTCCAAAATTCGGCTATGTCTCTGGAAAAATAGGGAAAAGCAAAGTTTCGCAATAAATCTATACCAAACAATCTTGCTGTACCTAATGCAATATCAGAATATCCGGAGAAATCGCCATAAATCTGAAAGGCAAAAAAGATAGCACCTAGTACGAGTGTACTTCCGGAGTAATCCGCATAATTATTAAAAATAGTATTGGCAAATTGTGCGCAATTATCTGCAATGACAATTTTCTTAAACAAGCCCCATAAAATTTGTCGCAAACCATCAATTGCGTTGGCGTAATTAAATTCTCTTTTCTTTTTAATTTGTGGCAAAAGGTGAGTAGCCCTTTCAATTGGCCCAGCTACTAACAAAGGAAAAAAACTAACAAAAACGGAATACTCAATAAAATTTTTTTCGGCTTTGATTCTGTCTTTGTAAATGTCTATCACATAAGATAAACCGTGAAATGTGTAAAATGAAATACCTACCGGAAGAATCACTTTCAATGTCCAGGGATTCACCTGTAAACCCAAATGTGAAATTGCCTGGGCAAATGATTCCGTAAAAAAATTGTAGTATTTGAAAAACCCTAAAAACCCAAGATTAATAGATATACTGAGCCAAAACCAAAACTTTTTTGCATTCTGATTTTTTGCATCCGACATTTTAATACCGGTATAATAGTCTAGTAATGTGGAGAAAACCAATAAGAATAAAAATCTCCAATCCCAGCAAGCATAAAAGAAATAACTCGAAACTAAAAGTAATATATTTTGATTTTTTAAACTTTTATTTGTTGCAAACCAATAGAGTATAAATACTATTGGTAAAAAAAGCGCAAAGTTTATGGAGTTAAAAAGCATTAAGAAATCAATTTTATTGGTTTTGATACTTGTTAAGTTATCTCCACAAACATACCAAAATTTATCATATTTCAAAGACAGCATTTTTTATAAGCTCACAACTCCTTAAAGTCCACGGCAAATGATTAAATTTGTGACTTATTAAAAGTTATGTTAGAAAAAGAAATATTAAATTTTGAAAAAACGGCCATTGTTGGAATTGTAACTCAAAACCAAAGCGAAGATAAACTCAATGAGTATCTTGACGAATTGGATTTTTTGACTTTTACAGCTGGCGGTGAAGTGGTGAAACGTTTTTGGCAAAAAATGGACAAACCCAACCCTAAAACATTTTTAGGTACAGGAAAAATAGATGAAATCAATCTTTTTGTAAAAGAGAATGGTATTTCGACCTTGATATTTGATGATGAATTAACGCCTTCGCAACAAAAAAATATATCCAAAATTATTGATTGTAAAATCCTTGATAGAACCAATCTAATTCTGGATATTTTTGCCCAAAGAGCTGAAACTTCTTATGCCAGAACCCAGGTGGAATTGGCACAATGTATCTATTTGCTGCCAAGATTATCCGGTTTATGGACTCACCTTGAACGTCAAAAAGGTGGAATCGGAATGCGTGGACCCGGAGAAACGGAAATTGAAACCGACAGACGTATTGTTCGTGACCGAATTTCGTTATTGAAGGAAAAAATAAAGGCCATAGACAAACAGATGGGAACCCAAAGAGGGAATCGCGGTGCTATGGTTCGTGTAGCTTTGGTAGGTTATACCAATGTTGGGAAATCAACTTTGATGAATGCTGTTGGGAAAAGTGATGTTTTTGTAGAGAACAAACTTTTTGCAACATTAGATACAACGGTTCGAAAAGTGGTGATCAAAAACTTGCCCTTTTTACTTTCGGATACAGTAGGTTTCATTAGAAAATTACCAACCCAATTGGTAGATTCTTTCAAAAGTACGCTGGATGAGGTTCGCGAAGCCGATTTGTTATTGCACGTTGTAGATATTTCGCATCCTGATTTTGAAGATCATATTGCATCGGTAAATCAAACTTTGGCAGACATTAAAGCTAAAGACAAACCAGTTCTTATGGTTTTTAATAAAATTGATGTCTATAAGAATTTAACCATTGATGAGGATGATTTAATTACCGAAAAAACGCCGAGACATTTTACACTTGACGAATGGAAAACAACCTGGATGAATCGTGTAGGTGAAGAAAATGCCTTGTTCATTTCGGCAGCCAACAAACAGAATTTTGAGGAATTCCGGGAACGGGTTTATGAAGCGGTGAGACAAATTCACATCACGCGCTTTCCGTATAACAAGTTTTTGTATCCAGATTACAAGGATGCTGTGGAAAAAGAAGAGAAAGAAGAATAAAAATAAAAAAGGTCTAATTAAAATAATTAGACCTTTTTTAATGGGGATTTGAATCTATAAAACTAAAAAATTGCTTCTTTAATTTTTCTGCGAATGGCTGCTTTGTAATCTTTAGGATAAGTTCTGACTCCCATAAAAACATCTGTCATAGCATTGGACAAAAGATCACCGTAATTTTTAGCAAAGAAATTACGCAATTTCTTTCTCTCGTAGAAAAGTTTAGACAAAATAACTCCGGTTTTAATTTCGGGCAGAATGCTGTTTTCTAATTTTTCGTGATACAATTCAGAAGCCCGTTTAGCATCAAGCTCAGCTTCAACAATAGATTGTGCTGCTAAAACACCACTTAATATAGCGTTAGAAATACCTTCAGCAACTATCGGGTCAGCAAATCCTGCCGAATCACCAATCAAAAACACATTTTTTTGAACAAAAGTATCAGTTCTGGGAGAAACCGGGATTACAAATCCATGCGCTTCTTCACTCAGAATTTCAGTAATTCCTAAGATTTTTAAGTACTCAGCATAATATTTTTTTAAATCAATTTTTTGTTTCGTTTTAACAAAAACACCAACACCAATTGATAAATGATTTTTTTTAGGGAAACACCAGCCGTATCCATAAGGACTGGCATCCACATCAAAACGGACATTTTTTGATAATCTCTCAAAATCGGCTTGAGGAACTTCTACTTCATATTCTAAAGCCGGGATTATTGTTCGGGTTTCCTGCCATCCAGCGATTTTGGCTACGGGACTCAATGCACCGTCTCCGGCAATAATAAATTTGGCTTGTACATCCCCTTCAGAAGTGTGAATGGTTTGTATCTCTCCGAAGCTAATGTCAATAACTTTATGATTTTGTAAAAGAGTAACGCCATTTTCTTTTGCTTTTTCTACAATTAAATTGTCAAAAGCATCACGCATAATCATACTGACTATGGGCTGGTCTCTTTTTGTAGTAAGTTTTATGTTAGTTTTTGAGAAATAGGTATCTACTTCATAGAATTCTTTTTCCACGACTGATGAAATATCAAAGGGCATGCTTTTTCTTCCCCTGTAAACTAAACCGCCGCCACAGGTTTTATATCGGGGTAAAATTTCTTTCTCAATTATTACAGTTGAAATTCCGTTTTTAGATAATTCAAAGGCAGCAGAAGCTCCTGCCGGGCCACTACCAATTATGGCTACATCAAATGATTTCATTCGTTTTTTTTCAAAACTAAATTAATACTGGCTAAAAACAAAATTTTTGGTTTCAATTTACTATTTTTTTGCTTCGTAAGCATTGTCCTTTTCCTTCACATCTGCCATTAATCCGCTTGGGTCTATGGTGATTTTTTTGATATTATTTTTATTTTTGGAAATACTGAATTCATATTTTGGATTTGCCCAGGTCCAATCGTTTAAAACCGTTCTGCCAATTGCAGGATTGGGGTTTGCTTTTTCAAAATTCATCATTCGCAACGGGATGTAAAAACTCTCTTTGGTGCCATCAGCATATTCAACTAAAATATCAATAGGCATTGGTATTTTGCCAATTCTTTCCAAGGATACAATTGTTGTTTCTCCGTTTTCTTTTACTGATGTAATTCCGTAATCGATGGTTTTTGTAGTTTGCGTCCAGTCTGTCAAATACCAATCGAGATTGGCGCCAGAAACTCTTTCGGCGGTTCTCTTGATATCATTGGGAGTTGGATGTTTGAATTTAAACTCTTCATAAAACCTTTTCAGGGTTTTCATTACGTTTTCCTTTCCAATCAAATATTCCAGTTGTGACAAGAAAATACATCCTTTGTAGTAGGAAGAAATACTATAAGATCTGTTTTCATTAAAGCGGTCTCCGTGTGTGCTTTGAGGTTCTTCTTTTCCTGATTCTACCAATTTAGAATAGACAAAATAGATTTCTTCGAATGGGTTTTCCTTTTTTTCGACAGCCATTTCATTGAGTGCCAATTCTTCAATATAAGTTGCAAAACCCTCATCCATCCAGGGATGTTTCGATTCGTTGGATGCTAAAATATGCTGGAACCAGGAATGTGCTAATTCATGTGTAGCGGTACCTAAAATACCTTCCAGCTTTCCATTTCCCATTATTAAAGTACACATGGCATATTCCATTCCGCCATCGCCACCTTGTATAAAAGAATATTGTTTATACGGATAATCACCAACGATTTTGTTGTAGAAATCCATAGTCTTGACCATTAAAGGTTGTAATGCTTTCCAATTATCAATGATTTTAGAATTGTTTTTATAAAGGAAATGCAAATCAACATTATTAGGCCCTTTTACAATATCGTGAAGATAGTCTTTATCTGCTGCCCAAGTGAAATCGTGTACCATTGGTGCAATAAAATGCCAGGTCAGGGTTTTAGTTTTTTTAGGATATATAACATTGATTCCTGTATCCTGATAGCCGTGACCAATTTCGTTTTTGTTTTGTAAATAACCGGTACCACCTAAAGTATACTTTTTATCAATGGTAATTTTTACATCAAAATCACCCCAAACACCATGAAATTCTCTTGCAATGTAAGGATCGGCATGCCAGCCTTCAAAATCAAATTCGGCTATTTTTGGATACCATTGTGTCATGGAGAATTCTACTCCTTCAGAATTATTTCTGCCTGAACGACGAATTTGTACTGGAACCTGTCCGTCAAAATCGAGTGTGAAAGTAGTGTTTGAGTTGGGTAAAATAGGTTTTACCAACGTTACTTCAAGAATAGTTCCTGCTACTTTCGTATTGGCAACAATTCCATCTTGCCTGAAGTTTGAAATATTTAAATAGCCAATCTCATTAGGTTTTAAATATTTGATACGGCTATCCAGTATTTTTTTACCATCTACAGTAATGGAATCTTTCATCCTTCTGTCCGGATCTTTGATACTTTGAATTCTGGCATCCATCTCGCTTCCGGGCTGAAATGCATTGTTGTACAAATGATAATAAACCCTTTTCAAAGTGTCGGGAGAATTATTGGTATAAACCAATTCCTGCGTGCCTTTATATTGGTAATTTTTTGCATTAACTACAAGATCCATCTTGTAGTTGACGTGTTGTTGCCAATAGGCTGAACTTTGAGCCCAAATATTTCCAACACTCAGAAAAAGCAAGAAAAATAAAAAGATTTTTTTCATGTGAATTATAAAAAAAGGAAGTGTAAAATACCCTTCCAAAATTAGAAATCTAAATAGTTAAATTATTTCTTTTTTGACATTTTTTCGGCCAATAATAAAGCATTATAAGCATTGGCTATTTTTCCTGATTTTGATAACTCGCTAAAAGGCCGGATGTCGCTTGTTTTACCACCAACAATTACATTTGCAGTAATTGTCACTCCGGAATCTATCAAAATATGTTTTACTTCCTGAGCAGATAATTGGGGATAATAGGAACGGATTAATGCTGCGACTCCAGCTACATTAGGCGCAGCCATAGACGTTCCTTGCAAAAATTTATAAGTGTTCTCGGGAGTTGTGGCATAAATTTTTACTCCTGGTGCAAAAAGGTCCACATTTATTTTCCCATAGTTAGAAAATCGGGCAACAATTTTAGGACCGTAATCAATATTCAATGCCCCGATGTTAATTAAATTATCGGCAAATTCTGTTAGTTGATCATCAGAATCGGTTGGATATTTAATTGCAATATCAACATCTTTTCCCTCATTTCCTGATGCATGAACGATTAATACATCTTTGCTTTCGGCATATTTTATAGCATCATATACCCATTGTTTGTGAGGAGAAAAACTTTTTCCGAAACTGGCATTAATTACTTTAGCGCCATTATCCACTGCATAACGAATTCCCAATGCGACATCTTTATCATATTCATCTCCCATAGGCACAGCACGAACACTCATAATTTCGACATTGTCTGCTATTCCGTCACCACCTAATTTATTGTTTCTGATTTGTGCTACTATCCCCGCAACATGTGTTCCGTGAAGGCTTCCGCTAATGTCGCCTGTAACATTATTATCTCCGTATTTTGTATCTGTTATATCTTCCGGATTGTCACCTAATACTTTTCTGTAGTCAATTTTTGCGTTGTTTCCATTTAGAAATTCCTCATACTCATTTAACTGTTCCTGAATGCCTTCTTTTTGTTCTGCAACAGAGCTTCCGTTAAAAAATATTGGTTCTATTAAGGCTTTACTTTTTTGTATTTCTGGTGCTGAAGAAGCAATTGCTTTTAGTTCTTCAATAGTATAAACTGGTTTTCCAATATGTTTAGCCAAAATGGAATCATTTTCATTTAGGGTTTTTAACATTATACTGAAACGCTCTTTTCCTTTAGTATTTTCTTCTGTTTTTTTATCATAGTCTGTTTTTGCCAGTTGATAGGTTGCTTCATCTACAAGACTTTTGTTCTTGAGGATTCTGTCTGCTTCATAATGTTCTTTGCTAATTGTTCCAATAAAATTCCAGCCATGGATGTCATCGATGAATCCATTTTTATCATCATCAATTCCGTTGCCTGCAATTTCCTTTTCGTTAGTCCAAATAACTGATTTTAAATCATCATGTCCGATATCTACACCTGAATCCACAATGCCCACAATGACTTTTACACTTTTTTTATCTTTCAGTAATTCAGCATAAGCCCTGTCAACACTCATTCCGGGAACAGTGTCTTTGATAATGTCTAAATGGCTCCAGCGCTTTAGGTCTTTTTCAGCTAAAGGCTTATTTTTTTTAATGTTTAAAGGTGCACTAATAGCGGTGAAAGTTGCTGTAGTATTAGAAACTTGTCTGGAAGTACCGCACCCAGCCAAAGTTAAAATGGCAAGAGCAGAAAGACATAAGGTTTTAGTAGGATTCATATAATGGATTTATGAGTTTTAATAAAAAATAAAAATAATTTATTTTCGGATAAAAGATACAGAAATTAACCTTGTTTTAACCCGTTGGCTGTAATTATATTTTTATATAGCTTCACTATATAATTTACATAGCACCGCTATATTTTTTTTATAGCGACACTATACGATTTACATAGCGTCGCTATATGATTTATATAGTGCCGCTATACGATTTATATAGCGACACTATATTTTTTTATAGTGACACTATACGATTTATATAGCGACGCTATATTTTTTTATAGTGAAGCTATATAAAAATATATAAAATTGGAGAGTGGACAAAAAAATAATATTTAGTAAGAAAATAAACTATTTTGACTAAACTTGCAACTTCTTAAAATCATTACTATTTTACTTATGAAAATAAAATTACTCTTGTTGCTTTTTTTAGCCTGTTTATCTTCTTTCGCTCAGTACACCTCTATTCCAGATGTGAATTTTGAAAATAAATTGATTGCTTTGGAGATTGATTCCGGTACGGCTGATGGGCAAGTTTTAACGGCTAACATTTCTTCGGTGACTACTTTGGATGTTTCAAATAGTTCCATTACCGATTTAACCGGGATTAAGGATTTTTCATCCTTAACAAATTTAAACTGTGAAGCTAATCAGTTAAAGAGTTTAAATGTTTCTAAAAATACTGCTTTGAACACCTTATATTGTAGTCAAAATTTATTATCAAGTATAGATGTTTCTAAAAATATAGATTTAAAAGATTTGCGATGTGATTATAATCAATTAACAACTTTAGATGTTTCAAAGAATATTTTTTTAGATCATTTAACTTGTTATTTTAATAAATTAACCAATTTGGATATTTCTAAAAATTCAGAATTGAATTATTTAAGTTGTCATTCTAATCAATTAACTGTTTTGGATATTTCTAAAAATTCAGAACTGAATTATTTAACTTGTAGTGATAATAAATTTACTTCTTTAGACCTTTCCAAAAATTTAGAATTGAATTATTTGGACCTTTCTGCAATCCCATTAAATTCTTTAGACGTTTCTAGTAACACAAAACTGAAAGATTTATATTGTGTTGATAATCTGTTAACTAGTTTAGATGTTTCTAAAAATGTAGAATTGATAAACATCAATTGCGCTTACAATCAATTAGCGAATTTGGATTTTTCTAATAATGTAAAATTAGCATCTATCAACTGTGATTATAACCAATTAACTTCTTTGGATGTTTCTAAAAATGTAGACTTGACAAATATCAGTTGTGATACTAATAAATTGACCAATTTAGATCTTTCAAACAATGTAAAATTGATAAATTTGAATTGTATGGTTAATAGTTTAACTACTTTGGATCTTACTAAAAGCATCGAATTAACAGAAATGCAGTGTGGTTACAATCAATTATCGAGATTAGATGTTTCTAAAAATGTTGCATTAACTACTCTTTCTTGTTATCATAATCAAATAACCTCTTTGGATGTTTCTAAAAACCCTAATTTAGTGTTGTTATGGGCTCAAGGTAACTTTTTACGAAGTTTGAATTTAAAAAATGGAAATAATAGTTTACTTACTCAGCTTGATTTTAGCGGGAACAATCTACCTTGTATTCAGGTAGACGACGAAGCCTACGCTAATACCAATTGGGCTATATTAAAAGCTACAACCGCAAGCTATTCTGAAAACTGCCCTCCTCCTTATGTTGTTATCAGCAGCGAGTTTGAAGATAAATTAATTGCTTTAGGTATTGATACAGATGGGAAAAACGGTTCGGTTTTATTAGCGGACATAACCGATGTAAAAACATTAGATGTATCCAACTCGGGAATAACTGATTTATCCGGCATCGAATATTTTTCAGATTTAGAAACATTAATTTGCCAAGGGAATGCATTAACAAAATTAAATGTCGTTTATAATATGGCGTTAAAACACTTAGACTGTTCTAACAATACACTAACTGAACTTTCAGTTGCTAAAAATAACGAAATTTCTAAAAATAGCGCTTTAACAAATTTAGATTGTAGTGGTAATCAATTACCTTTTTTAGATGTTATAGATAACGCTGCTTTAACGTTTTTGAGTTGCGGATTTAATTTATTAAAAAATCTAGATGTTTCTCAGAATACAGCATTAACATTTTTGAGTTGTACGGATAATCAATTAACTACTTTAGATGTTTCTAAGAACCCTACTTTGATAGAATTGAATTCTAGTGATAATCCATTAGTAAATCTAAATGTTTCCCAAAATCCGGCTTTAAAATATATGTATTGTATTAATAATTTCTTAGTTAGTTTAGATGTTTCTAAGTGTACTGCTTTATTAGAATTGCAATGCACTAATAATCAATTAACGAATTTAGATTTTTCTAAGAACACTGCTTTTGAATTTTTAGTGTGTGATCAAAATCATTTAACAAATTTAGATGTTTCCCAAAATACGGCTTTAATGACTGTGTTTTGTGATTTTAATAACTTAGTGAGTTTAGATCTTTCTAAGAATACTGCTTTTAGAAGTTTGTCTTGTATGTCTAATCCAATAACACATTTAGATTTGCGTAATGGCAATAACACTGAAATAGTTAGTATTAATTTAGAGAATAATCCAAATTTAACCTGCATTATGGTTGATGATGTTGCTTATTCTAACGCTAATTGGGCGACAGCAAAAGACGCTACGGCAAGTTACAGTACAAATTGTTCTGCTCCTTATGTTGTAATCAGTAACGAGTTTGAGGATAAGTTAATCGCTTTAGGTTTAGATACAGATGGGAAAAACGGCTCGGTTTTATTATCTGATATAACAGATGTAAAGAGTATAGATGTATCCAATTCGGGAATAACAGATTTATCGGGCATTGAATATTTTTCAGATTTAGAAACCTTAATTTGCAAAGGAAATTCGATATCTACAGTAGATGTTACATATAATACAGCATTAAAATATTTAGACTGTTCCGAAAATCCGTTAACTGCTCTTGATATTACAAAAAACACACAACTTATAGAATTGTATTGTGATGGTATAGCTACAATAAATAATAAAAAGAGTAATGCAAAAACGAGTGGGATAAATCAACTAACGGTGTTAGATCTTTCTAATAATTTATTGTTGACTAAATTGGATTGTTCTAATAATCAAATAGTGAGTTTAGATGTTTCGAAGAATACCCTTCTTACTGATATAGATTGTTCCAACAATGAATTGACTTCTTTGAATGTAAACAATGGGAATAATAGTAAATTGGTAAATGTTAATTTCAAAAGTAATGCTTCATTATCATGTATCAAGGTAGATGACGATGTGTATGCTAATGCTAATTGGTCTGCGGCCAAAGATGTAACAGCAATTTATTCGAAAACAACTTGTACTTTAGGAACTACAGAATCTATTTTTAATACAATAGCTGTTTATCCAAATCCCACCAAAGGAGAAGTACACATTGATAATGTTGTTCTTGAAAAAGCAACTGTGTATGATGGACTAGGAAAACTAGTAAAAACCACAACTTTTGCTGAAGGTTCAAATAGTAACACCATCAATTTAGCAGGTTTACCAAGTGGTGTTTATTATATTTATCTGGAAAGCCAGGGAGCAACTATTGTTAAGAAAATAGTAGTCGAGTAAATTAGAAATTATATAAAAATTAGAAACCACATTTTCATTTGATTGAAAATGTGGTTTTTTTATGTTTTAAAAAATATCCTCGCAGCTAAAAGTATCTTTTAGACGAACTCCTTTTTCAGTTTTTTCTACAGTGATGATTTCGTTGTGTGCATCGTGTTCCAAAAACAAATAGTAATTATTTTCGGCGGCGGTGTTTAGGAATTTTGATTTTTCGGGCATGGTCAATAAGGGTCTGGTGTCATAGCCCATTACATAAGGCAAAGGAATATGACCAACGGTTGGTAACAAATCGGCCATAAAACAAATGGTTTTATCCTGATACTGAATCTGTGGAATCATTTGTTTTTCGGTGTGACCATCGGCAAAGAAAATCCCGAAATTCAATTCTTTTGAAATGCCAAAATCAGACGTTGGTTTAGTAACAAAATTCAACTGTCCGCTTTCCTGAATAGGCACAATGTTTTCGGATAAAAAAGAAGCTTTTTCACGGGCGTTTGGTTTGGTTGCCCATTCCCAATGACTTTCGTTGCTCCAGTATTTCGCATTTTTGAAAGCCAGTTCATAGCCCGTTTTGTCTTGGTTCCAATTGACGCTTCCGCCACAATGATCGAAATGCAAATGGGTTAAAAAAACATCGGTAATATCATCAGGGTGAAAACCATAACTTGCCAAAGATCTATCCAAAGAATGGGTTCCCCAAAGCGAATAATAACCAAAAAATTTCTCGGATTGTTTGTTTCCCATTCCGTTGTCAATCAGAATCAGGCGGTTTTCGTCTTCGATAAGTAAACAGCGTGCAGCTAAATTGATGAGGTTATTATCATCGGCAGGATTGGTTTTGTTCCAAATGGTTTTAGGAACAACACCAAACATAGCTCCGCCATCGAGTTTGAAATTTCCGGTTTCTATGGGGTAAAGTTTCATTTGTGGACTAATTGTAATTTAATGCAATTTAATAGTTTAATTTTATACCTACGCTTAATTGCGTATTTTAGATTTGGTTTATTATTTTTAATATTGTTTAAAGAATTTGCAAGATGAAAAAGAAGATAGGCATTGTTGAAGATAACCGTGATTTGAGAGAAGCAATGGCTATGATGATTCAGTTTACGGATCAGTTTGAACTTGTTGGTACCTTCGAAAATGCAGAAACCGCAATAGAAATTGTGCCTACAATTGAAATCGACGCCTTGCTTATGGACGTGAATTTACCGGGATACAATGGCTATGAATGCGTTTCGATTTTAAAAACCAAAAAACCAAAACTCCTTTTTTTGATGTGTACTTCCTATGAAGACGATGAAATTATTTTCAAAAGTCTGAAAGCAGGTGCCAGCGGATATATTTTGAAAACCGAAGGACCAACAAAAATCATTGATGCCCTGAATGATTTATTCGATGGTGGAAGTCCGATGAGCAGTAGTATTGCCCGAAAAGTGGTGGCTAGCTTTTCAAAATTTGAAGCTATTGATGAAAGTGTCTTATTATTAACGCCTCGGGAGAACGAAATTTTAGAATTATTGGCTACCGGAAAAATGAACAAAGAAGTGGCAGATAGTCTTCAGATAAGTGGTGGAACGGTTAGAAAACACATTCAGCATATTTATGAAAAACTTCAGGTAAATACCAGAGTCGAAGCGGTGAATGTGTATTTAAAACGATAATAAAATAAGAAAAAATGAAATGGAATTACTTCTTGTTTTTTCTGTTTTTTTCTGTTTTTGTTTTTTCTCAGGAAACAATTTCAGACAAAAAAAAGGCATTTGCCAATTGCCAAACAAGCAGTTGTAAAATCACCAGTTCAATAGACATTTCAGAGCAGTATTTGGAATTGGACGAAATTGAAGAATCTCAAAAGTGGCTGGATTATGCTAAAAAAATGTTGCTAAAATATCCTAATGATCAGCAACAATATGATGTCAATAGTTTACAATCGGAACTTTTTTATTACTCAGGATTGTATCAGTTTGGTTTACACGAAGCCCAAAAAGGAATTGCATTAGCCCAAAAAAATAATGATAGTTTATACCTTTCGAATGCCTACTTAATGGAAGGAATTAATTGGTATGAAATAGGCAAAATAGCTAAAGCTGAAATGTCTTTGCATAAAGGGAGAAAATATTTTCCTGTGAAACCCAATCCCAATTACAAGAGATATCAAAATAGCGAACAATACATTTATAATAATATTGCTCAATTAAAAATTAGAACCAAACAGTTGGATTCGGCTTATTTTTATAATAAACAAGCCTATGGTTTTGCTAAAAAAATGAACACCATAAGATGTATTGCTAATGTGGAACGTACTTTTGGAGAATTATTTTTGAAACAAAACAAAAAAGATTCAGCGGAGTATTATTTCAAAAAAAGTATCGAAACATCACTAAATGCAAATATTTATGACACGGCTTTATTGGGCTATGGAAATTTGATGGAATGTTGTTCGGGACAATCTCAAACGGCAAATTATTATTTTGAGAAAGGACAGGAAATAATAAAACAACATAGTGTAAATGCTTCTTTTCAAAAAGTTTTTTACCAACAATCCTTGGCAATATTTCAATCGATTAAGGATAAAAATTTATTGTTGTCCACACAAACCAAGTTATTGGAACTTGAAAAAAGCATCAATCATAACGGGAATTTTTACATTCAGAATATTACTGATCAATACATTAATAGTGAAAATAAATTGCTGTTATCCAAAATCAATGAACTAGATAAACAGAAAAACATCAAAATTTTACAGCTTCTCGTCACGATTTTTTTCGGCTTTATCTTGTTATTAATCATTGTTATTATCAGAAGAAAAAACAGATTGCAAAAACTAATTTTAGATCAGAAAAATGAAATCAGCAAAGATCTTCACGATGATATTGGGAGTGAATTAAGCAGTATTTTGATCAACACTAATTTATTGAAGAATTTCGATCCTACTGACAAACAAAAAATCCTGATTGATAAAATCAGCAATACGAGTTCCGAAATTTCGCAACGTCTCAATGCATTTATCTGGTCATTAAATACAGACAACAATAACGTTCAGAATTTTTCTGAATATGTAAAACAGTATGCTTATAAATTTCTGGAAGGCACTGAAATTAAGTTGCTTTTTTCAGATGATATTGAAGGTATTTCTACTAAAATACTGAACGGAAATTCCCGAAAAAATTTATTTTTTACTATCAAAGAAATACTGAATAACTCCATCAAACACGCTAATGCCACTAAAATAATTATTATCATTTCATCCTTTGACAAAAAAGAACTTCTAATCACAATCGAGGACAACGGCAAAGGAATGCAGGAAGCCAATAAATTTGGAAATGGATTAGTAAACATCAAAAAAAGGATTGCCAACTTAAATGGCGATTTGAAAATGGAATCCAACAATGGATTGAAAATCAGCATCAGAATTCCTTTTTAATACCAAATAAAATAATTGTAGGAAAAGTTAATACGCCATTACGCGTATTTTTTTTGGCTATAATCGAAATCAAAAGATATAAAAGCAATAGAACATTGGTTTTTAATTAATTAGTAAATAAAAAGACTACTCTTAATTGCGTATTGTAAGACATTTCATTTTAATTCAACTTTACAATACAAATTGGAAACCTCTGTTTTTTCAAAATAGCCAAAATCTAAAACAATAATTATGAAAAAAGCACTACTCATACCATTCTTTTTATTCTTTATAACCGTAGGAATGTATTCCCAAACCGGTAATATTGACCCAACTTTTAATGCAACGGTTGGCGCCGGAACAAATGGCGCTATAAATTCCATTGCAGTACAAACAGATGGAAAAATCATAATGGCAGGAGCATTTACAAATTATGCTTATACGCCAAAAAACCGTATTGCAAGATTGAATTCGGACGGAACTATCGATACCAATTTTAATATTGGAACCGGAGCAAATAACGGAATCAATTCTGTTGCAATACAGGAAGACGGAAAAATTTTAATCCTTGGAGGTTTTACTTCATATAATGGTATTGCTAAAAATGGCATTGCAAGACTTAATGCAGATGGAACGCTGGATATTACTTTTACTCCCGGAACAGGTCTTAATAGTTATGTTTCTCACGCCGTTCAAACCGATGGGAAAATTTTGATTGGAGGCTATTTTACCTCCTATAATGGCGTTACCATAAAGCATATAGCAAGACTTAATCCTGACGGAACATTAGATACCACTTTTAATTTAGGAGTTGGACCAGGCAGTACCGTTAGAAAAGTAATAGTAAAACCCAACGGAAAAATTTTAATTACAGGCGATTTTTTAGACTATAATGGCGTTCCTAGAAAAAATATCGCCCAGCTCAATGAAGATGGAACACTCGACACTAGTTTTAATCCGGGAACAGGAGCCAATGGTATAGAGTCTGTTGCCTTACAGGCAGACGGAAAAATTTTAATTGGAGGTTATTTTGCGTCCTATAACGGAGCTTCCAAAAGCTGTTTGGCACAACTTAATGCAGACGGATCTCTTAATACTGCTTTCAACCTTGGAGTTGGACCCAGCAGTAGTGTTAGGGAAATAATTGTACAGCCTAGTGGAAAAATTTTAATTGGAGGAGCCTTTACATCTTATAATAATATTCCAATAAACCGAATAGCCAGACTAAATGCAGACGGAACGCTTGATGCTACTTTGGATCCAGGAACGGGTGCAAATGATAATGTATCTTCCATTGCAATAAAAACAGATGGAAAAATTGTGATAGCAGGAAATTTTAGTTCTTATAATGATACAGCGATAGGTAAGATTGCTTTATTGAATTCTAACGGTACATTGGACACTGCTTTTTTAAACCCGGGCGGATTTCAAATTGGAGCACAAAGTGTTATCTTTTCAACTGTATTGCAAGCAGACGGAAAAATTTTAATTGGAGGAGATTTTTTTAGTTATAATGGCACTAATAGAACTCGCATAGCCAGGCTTAATTCTGACGGAACACTTGATACTAGTTTTAACCCTGGAACCGGCTCAAATGGCAGGGTTTATTCTATTGCAGTACAAACAGACGGTAAAATTTTAATTGGTGGAACTTTTACAGGATTTAATGGTATTTCGAAGAATCGTATAACTAGGCTGAATGCCGACGGAACACTTGATACAACCTTCAATCCGGGAACTGCCGCGAATGCTATGGTTTATGCTATTGTACTTCAAACTGACGGAAAAATTTTGATTTCCGGAGAATTTCCGACTTTTAATGGTACAACTAAAAATCGCATAGCCCGACTCAATGCTGACGGAACTCTTGATGCTACTTTTGCCCCTGTAACAGGAGCAAGTGGTCCTGTTTATTCTATGGGATTACAAACCGACGGTAAAATTTTGATTTCCGGTGCATTTACTTCTTATGATGGTGTTACGAAAAATTACATAACCCGATTAAATACTAACGGAACACTTGATGCAACATTTAATGTAGGAGGAAGTGGAGTAGAATGGAGTACTCCTTTTCTTAAACTGCAATCAGATGGAAAAATTTTAATTGCAGGACAGTTTGTATCCTATAATAACACTGCAATAGACGGTATCGCCCGATTGAATTCTGATGGAACGATAGATACTACTTTTCAGCCAAAAATTATGGTTCACACCAATTCGGGAACGAATCAAAAAGGTATTATTACTGTAATGACACCTCAATCTGATGGAAAAATTTTGATAGGAGGACTTCTTACTTCTTATGACGGTGTTCCAAGAAATAGTATTGCCTTACTGAATAACGACGGATCATTGGACACCACTTTTGATCTGGGAACGGGAGCTAATAGTACTGTTGAAAATATATTAATTCAACCAGACGGAAAAATTTTAGTTGCCGGATGGTTTACTACGTATAATGGCAATCCAGTAGGTCGTATCACTAGATTATTACCAAGTGATTTAGCATTGTCTACGGAAGAATTTAATAATAAAACATTAACCATTTATCCCAATCCATCTACAGGAATCTTCAATATCAATTCAAATCAAAATATTGAAAATACTTCTATAAAAGTTTTTGATTTAAATGGACGAATAGTTCATCAATCGAAAAAAAATACAGAAAACAAAGTGTTGGATTTAACCAATTTTCAAAATGGAATCTACATTCTAAACATTGAAAATGGAGCATATAATTATTCTCAAAAAATAATAAAACAATAATTATGAAAAAAATTACGCTATTAATCGTATTGCTTTCGAGCCTTTTTATGAATGCTCAAAGATTTGATTGGGTTGCCACTGCGGGTTATGCAGGTGCAGCGAATGGTTATAACGGAGCTGTAGCTATTGCTCGCGATTCTCAGGGAAATGTATATACTTTAGATACTGCAAATGCTGCACAACAAAGCCAAGGCGTAACAGCAACTCCAGCATCTGGCGGAACTTATATTTTTCTATACAAATTCAATGCGTCCGGCGAAATTGTCTATATCAAACCCATCGGAACTAATTTTACGCCATTGAATGTAGTGGTTGGCGAAAATGACAATGTGTATGTCTTAGGCTCACTTATGGGAACTTCAGATATTCGAATTAATGGTGTGAACATTATTGATACAGATAACCGCAATTATATTTTCAAATTAGATACAGACGGTAATTTAATTTGGAGAATAAAAAATAATATCAGTTTTGGTAATTTTACATCAGCATCAATGCTATTGTTTGCCAACAATCATATTTATTTTCAATCAGGACCTTTGTCCATAACCAAAGTAAATACTTCGGGACAATTTATAGCTACTTTATCTGCTGACAATTTTACTTCTTCCACAGCAACTAATGCCGTTTTTTTTAGAGGAGCAGGTGTTTTAGCCAATGGTGATTTAGTTTTTTCAGCAACATCAATGGGAACCATTACGTACGGGACTACGGTTCTTGTTCCAACTGAAAATTCATTTTCACATACGGCAATGTTAACGCTTAGAACTACAGAGAACTTGGGCTTGATTTGGGCTAATTATACGAATGGCTTACGAAATCCAGACAAAAATACTATTCCAATGACCGTGGGCAATGACAACGGAATCTATTTTGGATTACAAGTTTCAGCAACCTTAACAGCTGGTTCAGATACGGTTACAAATTCCTCTACAGATGGAAGTACAATTGGCGCTATTCTAAAAATGGATGCCGATGGAAATAAAATTTGGTTAAAATCAACAACCACAAATGTACAAAGTTGGAGTCTTTTGAATAATCCTGATGGAACCGGAGTATTTTGTGGGGGTCAAGTTTTCGGATTTCAACCTGTGGTTTTAGGTTCAACTTCTGTTAATCCAGCCAATGGAAATTCGGTTATTACCAAGATTGATTATAGTGGTGTTTTTCAAAACTCTTTTGCTTTTTCCAGTGGACCAGTTGGTTCTTACGTTCGGTCTTTAACAACGGATAATACAGGTGGTTTTTATACAGGCGGAAAGTTAAATAATAGTACATCACCCGTTTTTAGTTGTGCTAGCCGTCAGGGAAATAATGGTTTGTATGTGGCGAAATTTACCGAAGAGCCAGATACACCGCCATCGCCATCCATCAATGTTAGCGGAAATATATTAATGGTAACACCCTCTTTTTCAGGAACAATTCAGTGGTTTTTGAACGGCCAGCCAATTGTTGGTGCAACCAGTCAAACTTATCCTGCTACAGCAAATGGAGATTATAGCGTTTCTTATTCTTATGTTCCGGCTTGTGCAAAAGAATCTTCAAAAGTAAGTGTAACAATTACTCCCAATCTTATTTTAAATCCAGGTAATGAATTACCCATAGTTAATGGAGAAATACCAAACTGGACTGAAACATTGGGCGATTCCTGGATACAGCAAAATGAAGTTGGTTATATGAATGGTGCACCTTTGGCAGGAGGCGGTTCATCATTATTTTTCCCTGCTGCCAGTGTAGAACAAAATTCTAATTTTCAATTGGCAAGCGAATTGGAACAAACTATCGACATAACCAATGATATTACTGCAATTGATTCTGGAAATAAAACGTATTATTTTAATGGATATACCAGGTCATATGCCCAGTTTTCTACCGATCAGGCCAATATATTTATTGAATTCCTTGACGAAAATAATGTAGTTTTAAATACTTTTAGTTTTGGACCTTACACTACTACAGACGCTTGGAATAATGTAAGTGCCGTATTATTAGCTCCAATAAATTCCAGACAAATCAAAATAAAACTACATTCAATTCGTGTGAATGGTACCAATAATGATGCTTGCTACGATGATTTATTCTTAGGAAGTGTACCGCTTCTGGGAATTTCTGAAAATGAAACCGCTAAATCAAACATTATTATTTTCCCAAATCCATCAACAGGAATTTTCAATATCAATTCAAATCAAAATATAGAAAATACTTCCATAAAAGTTTTTGATTTAAACGGACGAATTGTTCATCAATCGAAAGTCGAAAATTTAGAAAGCAAATCATTGGATTTAAAAAGTTTATCAGATGGAATCTACATCCTGAACATAGAAAATCAAGAGTATAAGTATTCTCAAAAAATAATAAAGCAATAAAATTCAGGAATTTACTTAGTTCCTTTTGAAGAAAACCTCATTTGTTATTGTACAAATGAGGTTTTTTTGTTTGAATCAGTTTTATTTATGAGCCAATTAGTTATAAAAATGTTATCTGTTGCACAAAAAGGTTTTTATGCACTATCTTTGCGTTTCATTTAAGATGAATCAATTTAACTGCTTTAGTGGTTAATTGGTTCTTAAAAACAAGCAGTATGATAAAAGTTTCAGATACAGCCAAAAAGAAAATCATCGACTTGATGAAAGATGATGGTTTTGATGCTGCAGTAGATTATGTAAGAGTTGGAGTAAAAAGCGGCGGATGCTCAGGATTGTCTTATGATTTAAAATTTGACAAAAACAAAGGCGACGACGATAAGATATTTGTAGACAACGATATAACAATTGCAGTCGAAAAAAAATCATTCCTTTATTTAGCCGGAACAATATTAGAATTTTCAGGCGGATTAAACGGAAAAGGATTTGTTTTCAATAACCCAAATGCGAGTAGAACTTGTGGTTGCGGAGAGAGTTTCTCTTTGTAAAACATTTAAACAAAAAATATGTCAAAATATACCGAAGACGATTTAAAAATTGAACTCGAAACCAAAGAATACGAGTACGGATTTTATACCAATATAGAATCGGATACGTTTCCTATTGGTTTAAACGAAGACATTGTTCGTGCTATTTCTTTGCGAAAAGAAGAACCACAATGGATGACCGATTGGCGCCTTGAGGCTTTTCGTGCGTGGAAAGAAATGATTGAGCCAGAATGGGCAAATGTAAAATATACCAAACCTGATTTTCAGGCGATTTCTTATTATTCAGCCCCAAAAGCTATTGATCCTAATAAAACATTAGACGATGTAGATCCTGAACTTTTAGAAATGTACAAAAAGTTAGGCATCTCTGTCGATGAACAAAAAATGATGAACAATGTCGCTATGGATATTGTAGTCGATTCCGTTTCTGTAGCGACGACTTTCAAGAAAACTTTGGGCGAAAAAGGAATTATCTTTATGAGTATTTCTGAAGCTATCAAAGAACATCCGGAATTAGTTCGTAAATATTTGGGTACGGTGGTTCCTCAAAAAGACAACTTTTACGCAGCCTTGAATTCAGCTGTTTTCTCAGATGGAAGTTTCTGTTATATTCCAAAAGGCGTTCGTTGTCCAATGGAATTATCAACTTATTTCCGTATCAATCAGGCAGGAACAGGACAATTCGAAAGAACTTTACTAGTTGCCGACGAAGGAAGTTATGTTTCATATCTTGAAGGATGTACGGCTCCAAGTCGTGACGAAAATCAATTGCACGCCGCTGTGGTTGAACTAATCGCTTTAGAAGGTGCCGAAATCAAATATTCAACAGTTCAAAACTGGTTTCCTGGAAACAAAGAAGGTGTAGGTGGTGTTTATAATTTTGTAACCAAAAGAGGATTTTGCGAAGACAATGCTAAAATCTCCTGGACACAGGTAGAAACAGGATCTGCTATCACCTGGAAATATCCATCGGTTATTTTAAAAGGAGATAATTCAGTAGGCGAATTTTATTCGATTGCTGTAACCAATAATTTCCAACAAGCCGATACTGGAACCAAGATGATTCACATCGGAAAAAATACCAAATCAACTATTATTTCCAAAGGAATTTCTGCTGGAAAATCACAAAACAGTTATAGAGGATTAGTGAAAATTGGTCCAAATGCAGAAAATGCAAGGAACTTTTCACAATGTGATTCATTGTTAATGGGTAATAATTGTGGTGCACATACTTTTCCATATATCGAAAGTAAAAATCCATCAGCCAAAATAGAACACGAAGCAACTACAAGTAAAATTGGAGAAGATCAGGTTTTCTATTGCAACCAACGTGGAATACCAACTGAAAAAGCTATTGCTTTGATAGTAAACGGTTTCAGTAAAGATGTATTGAATAAGTTACCAATGGAATTTGCCGTGGAAGCACAGAAATTATTGGAAATTTCACTGGAAGGTTCAGTAGGTTAATCCTTCATAAATCTTAAATAGTTATGGATATAGTTTTAAAAAACGTAAAGAAAAAAGATTTTCCAGTGTTGAAATCATTGGCAAAATCACTTGGTTTTGAAATTATTGAAGAAAAGGAGAAACCATATAACGAGGAATTTGTAAAAGAGATTTTGCAAGGTCGAAAAGACATTGCCGAAGGTCGAGGCATAAAGATGACAATGGATGAGTTAAATAGCTTATGGAAGTAATATTTACTCCAAAAGCAAAAAAAGATTTAGACTTTTGGATAAAATCCGGTAATAAAAGTATCATTAAAAAAATAACTCAATTAATTAATGACATTCAGCTTCATCCTTTTGATGGAATTGGAAAACCAGAGCAATTAAAATATAATTTATCCGGAGTTTGGTCGCGAAGAATTGACAAAGAACATAGATTAGTTTATGAAATCATAGACGAAAACACAATAGAAATATTAAATATCCTTTCTTTAAAAGGTCATTACGAATAAACAAAACAAACAATGTTATCAATAAAAAACCTTCACGCCTCAATTGGCGACAAAGAAATCCTTAAAGGAATTAACCTTGAAGTTAAAGCTGGAGAAATCCACGCTATAATGGGACCAAACGGTGCCGGAAAAAGTACGCTTTCGGCTATTATTGCCGGAAATGAAAATTACGAAGTAACAGAAGGAGAAATCTTTTTAGACAACGAAGATATTTCAGAATTGGCTCCGGAAGAAAGAGCGCACAAAGGAGTATTTTTATCTTTTCAATATCCTGTTGAAATCCCGGGAGTTTCGGTAACCAACTTTATGAGAACGGCTATCAACGAAACCCGTAAAGCACAGAATTTGGAAGAAATGCCAGCTAACGAAATGTTGAAAGTAATTCGTGAGAAATCAGAATTATTGGAAATTGACCGTAAATTTTTGTCCCGTTCTTTGAACGAAGGATTTTCTGGAGGAGAGAAAAAACGTAACGAGATTTTCCAAATGGCGATGTTAGAACCAAAATTGGCTATTCTTGACGAAACCGATTCCGGATTGGATATTGATGCTTTGAGAATTGTTGCCAATGGAGTAAACAAATTGAAAAGCGACAAAAACGCAATCATCGTTATCACGCACTACCAAAGATTATTGGATTATATCGTTCCTGATTTTGTTCACGTATTATACAACGGTCGAATTGTAAAATCTGGTGATGCATCTTTGGCTCATGAGCTTGAAGAAAAAGGATACGACTGGATTAAACAAGAACAAGAAGCGTAATTAGTTTGCAGTTTACAGTTTGCAGTTTGCAAAACTCATAACTTATAACTCATAACTTATAACTACCTAAAATGGAATTGAAAGAAAAATTATTATCGTCTTTTATGGCTTTTGAAGAGAAAATCGATGTTCATTCAGAACTACACGATGTGCGAACTTCGGCTATAAAAAACTTTGAAAATAAAGGTTTCCCAACCAAAAAAGAAGAATCCTGGAAATATACTTCGTTAAACGCCATCCTGAAAAATGACTTTACCGTATTTCCAAAAAGTGAAAATGATGTCGTTAAGTATTCTGATGTTAAAAAATACTTTTTGCATGAAATCGATACTTACAAAGTAGTTTTTGTTGACGGTATTTTTAGTTCACATTTGTCTTCTACCACGCACGAAGGAATTGACGTTTGCTTGATGTCATCGGCATTGAACAAACCAAAATACAAAATGGTTATTGATACTTATTTTAACCAAATTGCCAGTAAAGATGAAAGTTTGACTTCTTTGAATACGGCTTTCGCCAATGAAGGAGCTTACATTAATATTCCAAAAAGCAAAGTAGCTGACAAACCTATTGAGATTATGTATTTCTCAACTGGAAACGAAACAGCTCTTTTGGTTCAACCAAGAAATTTGATAATTGTTGGTGAAAACTCTCATGTTCAAATCATCGAAAGACACCAAAGTTTAAACGAAAATCCTGTTTTGACTAATTCGGTTACCGAGATTTTTGCACAAAAACGTGCCATTGTGGATTACTATAAAATCCAAAATGACAATCAGGGAGCGAATTTAATTGACAATACTTACGTTTCTCAAAAACAAGAAAGCCATGTGTATGTTCATACTTTTTCTTTTGGAGGAAATTTGACCAGAAACAATTTGAATTTCTATCATTTTGGCGAAAGATTGACAAGCACATTAAACGGAATCACCATTATTGGCGACAAGCAACATGTAGATCACTATACTTTAGTAAACCATGCTACGCCAAATTGCGAAAGCTTTCAGGATTACAAAGGAATATTTTCAGATAACTCAACAGGAGTTTTCAACGGAAAAGTTTATGTAGAAAAAGAAGCGCAAAAAACCAATGCTTTCCAAAAAAGCAACAACATTTTACTAGGCGATAAATCTACCATAAATGCCAAACCACAATTAGAGATTTTTGCCGATGACGTAAAATGTTCTCACGGTTGTACGGTTGGACAATTAGATGAAACTGCCTTGTTCTACATGCAACAGCGTGGAATTCCAAAGAAAGAAGCCAAAGCTTTATTGATGTACGCATTTTCAAATGCCGTAATCGAAAGCATTAAAATACCGGAATTGAAACAAAGAATTACCAAAATCATCGCTATGAAATTAGGCGTTAAATTGGGATTTGATTTGTAGATAATTCTAAAATTATAATTTTAAACCCGACAGATTTTTTAAATCTGTCGGGTTTTTTTATTTCTTCAAGCTCCCTAAAACTTCTTTCAAAAAAGCATCAAAATTAAATTGATTGTCATCTGTTAATCCCATACGAACAATCACAATATCCTGGGAAGGAAGTATAAATATTTTTTGTCCTTGATAGCCACTGCAATAAAACATATTTCCAGGTGCGCTAGGATATTTTCCTCCAGCATTGAGCCAAAATTGACCTCCATATCTTCCGTTGGAAGTAGGAGTTGGCTTGGTTACAAATTGCATCCATTTTTCATCGAAAAGTTGCTCACCATTCCAATTGCCTTTGTTCAAATACAGTGATCCAAATTTTGCCCAATCTCTTGTCGTTGCCCAGCCATAAGACGAACCGGAATAATTTCCAGCCATATCGGTTTCAATCAACATCGAGTTCATTCCGATTTTGTCAATCAGGGCAGAATACCAAAAATCCAAATATTCCTGATGCGTTTTGAATTGTTTTCGCAGAATTCCAGACAATAAATTGGTTGTTCCTGAAGAATAATTCCAATGGGTATTCGGTTTGAATAAAGCTGGTTTCACAAGTTGAGTCTGGCTCATATCTTCTGATGCAAAAAGCATTAAAGTAGCATCACAAATCTTGGTGTAATCTTCTTCCCATTCCAATCCAGAGTTCATATTAAGCAAATTGGCCAGAGTGATTTTTGCCCGCTCATCATTTGCCCATTCCGTTACAGGAGCAGGTTTATTGATGTCTATTTTCCCTTGTTTCTGCAAAATACCAAATAGAGTTGCCGTAACACTTTTAGTCATAGACCAGCCTAATATTTTTGAATCTTTATTAAAGCCAGTATCATATTTTTCGGCTATGATTTTGTCTTTGTAAATAACCAAAACGGCGCGTGTTCTATTTTTTTTAACTCCTTTTTTGTCAAAAACATTGGCTATAGCCTTTTCTAATTTATCATAATCAATATTGGAAAAAATGCTGTCTTTCGGTTCATTATTTCCATAAGGAAAAGGCAAATTATTGATGAGGTTGGTTCTTTTTGGAATTTCGTATGGTTTTGTAACATCAAAATCGTCGTTGATTAGAGTCACTCCTATGCCTTCTCGGTAAATGGCTTTGCGTTCTTTCAATCCGTACACAGTAGAAGTGGCAAATTTTCCGTTCTCATCAATTTTGTTTGTTGCCCAATTAATTTTCGGAATATCATTGTCACCTTGTTCAATCATTTCCTGTGAACGATGGTCGATAAAATGTCCCGAAGCCATACTTTTAGCCGAAAATCCTGAAATTAGATCCAGTTTAGGATAAGTAATGTAGCCAAAATAAACTAGAAATAATAAAAGAGCCAAACCAAGAAACCGGAATATTTTTTTCATTTGAAGATAAATTTACAGCAATTTAGTAAAAAATAGAATGCAGATTTCAGATTAACATAAATTTTAGTCGGTTAAAATCTATAACAATAGTGTTATCTTAAAGCTAAAAAACTATAACAATTATTTAGTAATAAACCCTTGAAGTTTTATTACTTTTGTACATAGAATTTTTCTAAATAATTATGCTAGACATTCAAAAAATAAGAGCCGATTTCCCAATACTTTCCCAAACTGTAAACGGAAAACCATTGGTTTATTTCGACAACGGAGCTACCTCGCAAAAACCACAAATTGTGATTGATGCGATTTCAAAATACTATCAGGAAATTAATGCCAATATTCATCGTGGCGTACATACTTTGAGTCAATTGGCAACTGATGCTTATGAGATTTCTCGTGGGAAATTGCAAAATCACATTAACGCAAAATTTGCTCACGAAGTGATTTTTACTTCAGGAACCACACACGGAATCAATTTGGTTACCAACGGATTTGCTTCGATATTAAAACCGGGCGATGAAGTTTTGGTTTCGGCATTGGAACACCACAGCAATATTGTGCCTTGGCAAATGTTGTGCGAGAAAACAGGCGCTGTTTTGAAAGTAATTCCAATGAATGAAAACGGGGAATTGATTATGGATGAATTCGATAAATTACTTTCGGATAAAACCAAAATCGTAACCGTAAATCATATTTCGAATGCGTTGGGGACTGTGAATCCTATTAAATATATGATTGACAAAGCGCACGAATTTGGAGCAGCAATTCTGATTGACGGAGCACAGGCTGTTCCGCATTTGAAACCCGATGTTCAGGCTTTGGATTGCGATTTTTATACCTTTTCAGGACATAAAATGTGTGGGCCAACAGGAACCGGAATTTTATACGGAAAAGAAGCCTGGCTGAACAAATTACCGCCTTATCAGGGTGGTGGCGAAATGATTAAGGAAGTAACTTTCGAGAAAACGACTTATGCCGATTTGCCACACAAATTTGAAGCGGGAACACCCAATATTGCTGGTGGAATTGTTTTAGGAACAGCAGTAGATTATTTAAATTCCGTTGGTTTTGAGAACATTCAACAACAGGAATTGGAATTATTGGAATATGCTACAAAGCGATTATTGGAAATCGAAGGTTTGAAGATTTTTGGTACAGCCAAAGAAAAGACTTCCGTGGTTTCATTTAATATTGAAGGCATTCATCCGTATGACGTGGGAACAATCATTGACAAATTAGGAATAGCCGTGAGAACAGGACATCATTGCGCGCAACCGGTTATGAATTATTTCAATATTCCAGGAACTATTCGCGCTTCGTTTTCTTTTTACAATACCAAAGAAGAAATTGATCTTATGGTTGAAGCAGTGAAAAAAGCACAATTAATGTTGGCTTAAAACAAAAAGACATGAAACTATTTGCAATGTTTTTTTTGAGTATGCTTCTTGGAAAAAGTTGTGGAAGCCAAAACCAGAATGATCTGAAAACGGCTGTTTTGGAATATACTGCCAATACGAGAGGTTTCTATCAAAAAATTACAATTAAAGATCAGGCAGTTTCTGTTTCGAAAGACAGAAGTGGTAATGACAAACCTGTTCCAACAAAAATTTCGGAGGCTGATTGGAAGGAATTAATTACCGATTTCGAAGCCATTAATTTGGATAGTTTAGTAACTTTAAAAGCACCAACGGAAAAACGTTTTTATGATGGTGCGGCCATTGCCAATTTAGAAGTTACCTATAAAGATAAAGAATATAAAACCACTTCTTTTGATCACGGTTATCCGCCGGAAGCTATCAAAAAACTGGTTACTAAAATAAATTCATTTGCTAAAAAAGAATAATGAGCATAAAAGATAAACAAGAAGAAATAATAGACGAATTCTCCATGTTTGATGATTGGATGCAGCGTTATGAATACATAATTGATTTGGGTAAAAATTTGCCTTTAATCGAGGAAGAATTCAAAACAGACGACAATCTCATCAAAGGATGTCAATCAAAAGTTTGGCTGAAAGGGGAGAAAAATGACGATAAAATTGTCTTCACTGCCGATAGTGATGCGATTTTAACCAAAGGAATTATAGCGATTCTGATTCGTGTTTTTTCGAACCAGACTTCTGCCGAAATTTTGAATGCAGATATGGATTTCATTGACGAAATTGGGTTAAAAGAACATTTGTCGCCAACACGAGCCAATGGATTGGTTTCGATGATAAAAAATATAAAAATGTACGCATTGGCATTCGATGCAAAAAAATAAAACTATGGAAACAATAATAGACACAGACCAATTAGGAGCTGATATTGTAGCGAAATTGAAGACCATCTACGATCCGGAGATTCCTGTTGATATTTACGAATTGGGATTGATTTATGACGTAATGGTAAGCACCGATTTCGAGGTGAAAATCCTGATGACATTAACTTCTCCGAACTGTCCAGTAGCGGAAAGTCTGCCAAGAGAAGTGGAAGAAAAAATAAAATCAATTGAGCATATCAAAGGTGCTGAAGTGGAAATCACTTTTGATCCGCCTTGGAGCAAAGATTTAATGAGCGAAGAAGCAAAATTAGAATTAGGGATGCTTTAATAAAAAGTAGGCAGTGTTCAGTTTTTTAGTATTCAGTTTGTGGCTGACCACTAAAAAACTGACCACTGACCACTATTCAAGATATGGAAGAAATAGAAAATAAAGTGGCCAATAGTATTTTGGAAGTTTTCGATTTAGAAGACTATTATCCAAAGGGATTTCGTGCGCAAATTGATATTTCGCAATGGCTTCTGGAAGGTTTTTTACTAAAGGAAAAAGACTTTAGGGAACATCTAAAAAACCACGATTGGTCGCAATATCAGGATCAATATGTGGCAATCAACTGCAGTACTGATGCTATTGTTCCAGCCTGGGCTTCTATATTGGTTGCGATTCAATTGGCACCTTTTGCGAAGAAAATTGTAAATGGTAATATTGAAGATTTGGATTCAGCTTTGTATGAAGAAATTCTTTCTAAAATTGATTACTCTGTTTACGAAAACAAACCTGTTATTATAAAAGGTTGTTCTAAAAAACCAGTGCCAACCAGAGCTTATATTTTGGCAGCACATCATTTGCAAGGTTATGCCCGAAGTATTATGTATGGCGAAGCTTGTTCAGCAGTTCCTTTGTACAAATCTCCTAAAAAATAAGCAGTTTTAAACTAATAGAATTTCCTCATTTTACTCTTTTTATTACATTTGTAGTACAACTAATACTACTATAATGAAAAAAGTAATTCTATTAGCATTCCTGCTAAGTATTTCGTTTAAAATTCAAGCCCAATCCACAGAGAAAGATTTAATAAAAAAGACCGAAGAAGCGGCTAAAGTATTAGATGATACTTTGAGAAATGGTTGGAAATACCAAGGCAAAGTCACCTTTCTTTTTAATCAGGCCAATTTTAATAACTGGGTTGCCGGAGGAGAAAACAGTTTTTCTGGAAATTTAGCTGTCGATTATAAAATTGATTATAAAAAAAACGACTACACCTGGGAAAATAGAATTATCGCTTCTTATGGTTTGCTTCAAACACAAAATGCCAGTTTTGAAAAGAAAACCGATGATCAGGTTGAAATCAATTCCATTCTGGCGAAAAAGACAAAAGGATATTGGTATTATTCATTCCTTGTGAATTTCAGAACTCAATTTACACAAGGTTATGTTTATTCGAAAGATGTGAACGGAGTTGAAATAAGAGAAAGAAGCACCAACTTTATGTCACCAGGATATTTGTTATTTGGACCCGGTGTATTTTGGAAGAAAAATGAAAACCTGAAGCTGAATTTCGCACCTGTTACTTCGCGATTTACTTTTGTTGACAGTTTTTACACTTCAGATCCTGCTTATGTAAACTATAGTTATTTTGGAGTTGAAGCTAATAAAAGCGTTTTGTACCAACTCGGTTTTAATGCTTCTGCTTATTATAAATTCACCATAATGGAAAATGTAACTGCAGAAAATAATTTGAGTTTGTTTTCTAATTACCTAAAAGATCCTCAAAACATTGATATTAATTATGCTTTAAATATAGTAATGAAAATTAACAAAGTATTATCTGCTAATTTGACTTTCCAAACAATATATGACGATGATGCCTTTGCTGGTTTTCAAACCAGAGAAGTGTTTGGTGTAGGAGTTAATTACAGCTTCGCCAACTAAAAATAATTATCGTTAAAGTTCTACTAAAAACTATGTACTTCCGTGCATAGTTTTTTTATTGTCTATGCTTTATTTGTAACTTTACAGCCTAATAAATTCGAAATGAACTTTAAATTTGCCTGTTTTCTTATTTTGTTTTTTGTTCTGAATTCGTGTAAAGACGAAAATGAAATCCGTATTGTCGAAACCAGGAAAGACGCCCAAAAGAAAGAAGTGATTTTTTCGAATATCAATAAGGGCTGGGTTTTTAATGCTAATCCGATTAATGCTACTTCGCGAGCAAATGTAACTAGCTGGAATGAATGGCGATTATTCTTATCCGAATTAGAGCAAAAACCGAAGAAAACCATTGGCGCTTTTCAGAAAAAATCAGCTGAACTTTCTAAGAAAGCAATGGCACTGAATGAGAATATTCCAATAGACTTTAACAAACCACAAATAAAAGCCAGAATTGCCATCTTGATAACTAAGATTCGAATGCTGGATTTATACATTCATTTGAAAGATATTCCAGACCAGAAAGTAGTTGCTTTAATTCCTGAAATCAATACCGAATTAGTGTCTTTGCAAAACCAAATGGATAAAATTGTTCAAAAAAGCAAAATTCCTCTCGAAGAAGGAGAGTCAGAATTATTGAGAATGCTGGATACAACGAGAGCCATTCCAAATACACCGCAACCCAATCCAAATTCACCCAGAGTTGAGTAAAACAACCTTATATAACATCTACGATAATTCGCCAAAAATTAAGCAAATTATTGATAGTCTGCAGCAAGCCGAACAGAAAATCCAGTTGAATGGATTGATAGGTTCGTCGCTTTCGTTTGTGGTGCAATCGCTTTTCAAAAAAACCGAGAAACCATTTTTACTTATCCTGAACGACAAGGAAGAAGCCGCTTATTATCTGAACGACTTAGAGCAGATGATAGGCGAGGAAGATGTTCTTTTTTATCCCGGTTCGTATCGTCGTCCGTACCAGATTGAAGATACCGATAATGCCAATGTTCTACTTCGTGCCGAAGTATTGAACCGCATTAATTCCCGAAAAAAACCAGCTATTATTGTTACGTATCCAGAAGCACTTTTCGAGAAAGTAGTTACCCGAAAAGAATTGGATAAAAACACTTTGAAAGTGACCGTTGGTGACCAGATTTCGATTGATTTTATCAATGAAGTTTTGTTCGAATACGAATTCAAAAGAGTGGATTTCATTACCGAACCAGGCGAATTTTCCGTTCGTGGAGGAATTGTCGATGTGTTTTCTTTTTCGAATGATAATCCGTATCGAATCGAATTTTTTGGCAACGAAGTCGATAGTATCCGAAGCTTTGATGTAGAAACCCAATTGTCTATAGAAAAGCAAAAGAAAATCACCATTATTCCCAATGTAGAAAATAAATTCTTTCAGGAAAACCGTGAAAGTTTCTTAGAATATATCAATAATCAAACGGTTATTTTTATTCAGAATACCGATTTGCTTTTTTCTGTTTTGGATAAATTATTTGGCAAAGCCAATGAAATTTTCGAAAATCTGAATGCGACTGTAAATCACGTCGCACCGAACCAATTGTTCCTGAATCAGGCAGAATTCATCAAGAAAAGTCTTGATTTTTCAGTGATCGAATTGAGTTCAAAAGCGATTTACAGAACTAAAACGGCTTTCGATTTTCACATTAAACCACAGCCTTCGTTCAACAAACAATTTGATTTGCTGTTGAATAACTTGAATGACAATCATTTTAATGGGTATAAAAATTATTTGTTCTGTGCCAATGAAAATCAGGCGAAACGATTTCACGATATTTTTGAAACCCTGGATGAAGAAAATTCAGAGAATATCAGAAAGCAATACAACACGATTGTTCTTCCTATTTACCAAGGATTTATCGATGAAGAGAATCAATTAGCTTGTTATACCGATCACCAGATTTTTGAGCGTTATCATAAATTCAATCTCAAAAGCAATTATTCCAAGAAGCAAAATATTACTTTAAAGGAATTGACGACTTTGTCTGTTGGTGATTATGTAACGCACATCGATCACGGAATTGGAAAATTTGGAGGTTTGCAAAAAATTCAGGTCGAAGGAAAAACCCAGGAAGCGATTAAGCTCGTTTATGCTGATAATGATATTGTGTATGTGAGTATTCACTCGTTGTACAAGATTTCGAAATACAACGGAAAAGACGGAACACCTCCCAAAATTTATAAAGTAGGTTCGAATGCCTGGAAGATCCTAAAGCAGAAAACCAAGGCTCGTGTCAAAAATATTGCGTTCAATTTGATTCAGTTGTATGCCAAAAGAAGATTGGAAAAAGGATTCCAGTTTGCACCTGACAGTTATCTGCAAAACGAATTGGAAAGTTCTTTCATCTACGAAGATACGCCTGACCAAACCAAATCAACCGCCGAAGTCAAAGCCGATATGGAAAGCGACCGTCCAATGGATCGTCTGGTTTGTGGAGACGTTGGTTTTGGAAAAACGGAAGTAGCGATTCGTGCTGCTTTCAAAGCAGTGGATAATTCCAAACAAGTTGCCGTTTTAGTTCCTACCACGATTTTGGCGTACCAGCATTACCGTACTTTTTCGGAACGATTGAAAGATATGCCCGTTTCTATCGGTTATTTAAACCGTTTTAGAACGGCTAAACAAAAAGCCGAAACGCTCAAACAATTAGCCGAAGGAAAATTGGACATCGTTATAGGAACCCATCAATTGGTTAACAAAAATGTAGTTTTTAAAGATCTGGGATTATTGATTGTGGACGAAGAACAAAAATTCGGCGTAAATGTAAAAGACAAACTCAAAACCATTGCTGCCAATGTGGATACTTTGACATTAACAGCAACGCCAATTCCGAGAACTTTGCAGTTTTCATTGATGGCGGCACGCGATTTATCTGTAATTACAACGCCTCCGCCCAACCGTTATCCTATTGAAACGAATGTGGTTGGTTTTAGCGAAGAAATGATTCGGGATGCGATTTCGTATGAAATTCAGAGGAACGGACAGGTTTTCTTTATCAATAATCGAATCGAAAATATCAAGGAAGTAGCGGGAATGATTCAACGATTGGTTCCTGATGCGAGAGTTGGAATTGGTCACGGTCAGATGGACGGAAGCAAATTGGAAGAATTGATGCTGGCTTTTATGAACGGTGAATTCGATGTTTTGGTTGCCACAACGATTATCGAAAGCGGTTTGGATGTTCCGAATGCGAATACTATTTTCATCAATAATGCCAATAATTTTGGACTGTCTGATTTGCATCAAATGCGTGGTCGTGTGGGTCGAAGTAATAAGAAGGCGTTTTGTTATTTTATTTGTCCGCCTTATTCGGCGATGACCGATGATGCCCGTAAACGAATTCAGGCTTTGGAACAATTCTCGGAATTGGGAAGCGGTTTCAATATTGCGATGAAGGACTTGGAAATTCGTGGAGCAGGAGATTTATTGGGAGGCGAACAAAGTGGTTTCATCAACGAAATTGGTTTTGATACATACCAAAAAATCATGAATGAAGCTATCGATGAATTGAAGGAAAACGAATTCAAGGATTTGTATGAAAACCAAGATAGCGGAGTTGAAAAAGAATATGTAAAAGATCTGCAAATCGACACTGATTTTGAGTTGTTATTTTCAGATGAATACATCAATAATGTTACGGAGCGATTGAGTTTGTATAACGAATTAGGCGATGTAAAAAATGAAGAGGAATTGGTTGTTTTCCAAAACAAACTGATTGACCGTTTTGGTCCGATGCCACCAAGAGCCAATGCTTTGATGAATAGTATTCGCATCAAATGGATTGCTACTAAAGTGGGAATCGAAAAACTGGTAATGAAAAAAGGCAAGATGATTGGTTATTTTGTTTCCGACCAGCAATCGGATTTTTACACTTCCAATCGTTTTCATAAAGTGATTCAGTTTGTGCAAAAAAACAGTGCTATCTGTGTAATGAAAGAAAAACAAACGCCTGCCGGTTTACGATTATTGTTGACTTTTGATAATGTGAAAACTACGAGGAGGGCTTTGGAATTGATGGAAATGTTGGGTGGGGAATAAAAAAATATTTGTTCAAAAAACTTTAAATTATTCAATAATTGATAACAAATACTACTAAGGAAAAATCATTTTTTCAAAAGATATCTTCTAAAACTCTTTACAAATTTGGCTTTGTTGGGTTAATTCCAAATTTTGGATTAATCTCAGGCGGAATTTTATTATTGCAAGGGTTTATAAGAAAAGATAATAAAATGAAAATGATTGGATTATCCGGAATCCTTTTCACTCCTGTATTTTGGTATGTTTATCTAAATAGTGATTTTCATAGAGACCATTTGATTCAATTTACTCACATTCAATTAAATGAAGTGGTAAAAGATTTAGAGTTTTACAAAATCAAAAAAGGACAATATCCAGATAATTTAGCCGAATTGAAACTGCAAAATAAATTTTCTAATGATCAGGAGTTTTTTAATAGTGAATTCAATTTTGAGAAATCAATACCATTAAGATTTTATTATAAAAGAGTAGAAAACGATTATATTTTAAAATCATTAGGACCAGATTTAATTTTAAATACAGATGATGATATTTATCCAGAATTAAAGAAATAAAGAGTTTCCCATTTTTCTTATACCATAATGGAAATGGACTAATTGTATAAAAAAACCCAACCAAGATTTATAAATCCTGACTGGGTTTTCTAACTAAAACAAAATGAAACTTTATTCCTAGAATCCCAAACCAACCGCCATTGCAGTTGCTGAGATATTAAAATCTTTAATTTTTGTAGCTGCTCCAGTTGTCAAATTCACAGAATATACGGATGTTGTTCCACCTACTTTAAATAAGGCAAAAGCCGTATTAGAATTCCCTCCAATATCAAAACCATTTTCAGAATCTACATCAATTCCTAATGCACCTATCGGAACCAAAGTACCATTGTTCGGTGGAGTTTGATTGTAAAGCATATTGGTGGTATAGTCTATGACAAATAAATTGGTTGTGGCAGTAGTTACAAAATTATTAGTGTAAGCTGCACCACTAACAGCTGGCGTACCTGGACTTAAAGTGGTATCTGTTCCTACAACAGTTCCTAAATCGGGATGCAGTCTTAAGTTTTGTCCTGTATCACTTACTAGTCTAATTCTGTCCACTACCGGGTTGAAATCAAATCCAAAACAAGTTCCGGATAATGCAGGTGCCAAAGTTGCTCCTACTGCTGTAACTTGTCCGTTAGCGGTATTTACAGTCAATAATCTACTTTGATTGGTCACAGCATATAACGCTCCGGTTGCAGGTCTGAAATCCAAACCAACCACAGTTTCACTAGCCAAAAGCCCAACAAAATTTACTGGATTTAGAGTTGGATTCGTTGGGTCGAATCGGTATAATTTACCGTCAGCAGTTGCTGCATACGCTACAGGATTAGTTTTGAAAGCTATTCCAATAATGGCTAATCCAAAAGTACCTACTTTTTCAGCTTTTCCGCTAGTTAAATTAACGGTGAATAAGGTTGATACATTATTATTGTAGGTAACAGCCAACGCTGAACTGTTATCAGGAAGAATATCGAAATTTCCAACTCCTGCAAAATCAACTCCTAAAGAACCTACTTCTTCTAAAGTTCCGTTATTGGGTGGATTTTGAAGGTATAATTTATCCTGAGTAAAGTCAATATCAAAAAGTTGTGTAGTCGCAGCACCTGCAATGCTATTGGTGTAAGCCACGGCTCCAATACTTGGAGATGATCCGCCGTTTATTGGACCATCTGTTGCCGCAACAGTCCCTAGTTCAGGATGCAAACGTAAATTTTGTCCTGTTGGTGTTACCAAACGAATTCTATCAACGGTTGGATTAAAATTGATGACAGCGGTAGCTCCACTTATTGCCGGAGTAAATGCAGTACTTCCTAAAGCGGTAGCCAAACCAGATTCTTCATTAATGAAATAAAGACGGCTTGAAGTTCCTATTGCATACAACTGCCCAGTTGCGGGTCTGTAATCGATACTCACAATCTTTTCTCCATCTGGTAAACCAGTAATGGCGGTTGTGGAAGTTGGTGTTGCTAAATTTCTCGCATTATATTTTACAATACTATTGCTGTTGGTTAAGGCTGTAAAATTTACATCTGGTGCAGTTGGTCCCATATTTCCTGAATCATTATCATCATTGTTGCAGGAAAAAATGGTTAAGGCTAGTGTTGCTAAAAGTAAAAACGAAGCAAGGCTATTGTTTAAAGTTGTTTTGTTCATAATAAGATAAGTTTTGGTTATCAGGTATGTACGAGCAAAACATAAGTGTGGTTTTAAAAATGTATAAAAACTTGAAATTATTTTAAGAGTTTGTTTTTTTGCGGATAAATGCTTTTAAAAGAAAGCTAATTTGTAATAATTTGTATATTTGATTTTTACAAATCTAGTTTCAAATGAAATCAAAATCCATAGACGAGTTTTACGAAGAAATTTCCAGTGACAGTTTTGCGAATCCGTGCGTTTTGTTGCCGAATGGTATTCAAAAAGAAATTGGGCATTTCAATGTTTTTAATATCAAAGAATTATATGAAAGATTAAAAGGACATTGCAATATGCCTTATGACAGAAGAGCGTATTATAAGATAAGTTTGATTCGGGGGAAAAACAGAGTCGAGTATGCAGACCGTACTATTGAAATTGAACAACAGGCACTTTTATTTGCAACGCCCAAGATTCCGTATAATTATCTTCCATTGGATATGGACCAATCAGGTCATTTTTGTGTTTTTACTAGTGAGTTTCTCACTAAGGAAAAAATCGGGATGGATTTGGATAAACTGCCCATTTTCCAAACAGATGGGTATCCTGTTTTCCAGCTGACGGCAGAAGAGGCTAATGAAATGGATTTGATTTTCAAAAAGATACATCAGGAAATTAATTCGGATTATGTATATAAATACGATTTGATTCGGAATTATGTAGCGGAGCTGATTCACTTTGGACAAAAATTACAGCCTGTAACAGCCTTGTATTCCAAACACAATTCGGCAGCCAGAGTTTCTTCTTTATTTGTGGAATTACTCGAAAGACAATTTCCTATTGAATCATCCCGCCAACGATTGGAATTGAAATCGGCCAAAGATTTTGCGGATCGTTTGTCCATTCATGTGAATCATTTGAATAAGGTTTTAAAAGAAAATACAGGAAAAACGACTACGGAATTAATCAGTGAACGATTGATTCAGGAAGCCAAAATTTTATTAAAAGAAACGGATTGGAACATTTCGGAAATCGCGTATTCATTAGGTTTTGAAGAGCTGGCACATTTCTCTAATTTTTTCAAAAAACAAACTGCTTTGTCACCATTGTCTTTTCGGGTTTAAATAGTTTGATTTGAATTTTGCAAATTCTGGATTGATATTTACAATAGCGGAACTTTAAATCTCAGCTAATTTTGTCTTAAATAATTTAAAACAAAATTTAAGATGGGAAATAAAATAGCATTGGTTACAGGAGGAAGTCGCGGATTAGGAAAAAATATGGCTTTGAGTCTTGCCAAAAAAGGACTTGATGTGGTGTTAACCTATCACAGCAAAAAAGCAGAAGCCGAAGAAGTTGTCGCTGAAATCGAAAAATTAGGACAAAAAGCCGTAGCTCTTCAATTGAATGTTGCTGAAGTAAGCAGTTTTGATTCCTTTTTTCAAAATGCAAAAAAAGTTTTGCAAAACACTTTTGGTACGGATAAAATCGATTTTTTAATCAATAATGCTGGCGTTGGCGTTTACGAAAGTTTTGCAAAAACCACCGAAGCACAATTTGATGATATGGTCAATGTTCATTTAAAAGGCGCTTTCTTCTTAACTCAAAAAGCTTTGGATGTACTCAATGATGGTGGTGGAATTGTAAATATTTCATCTGGACTGGCTCGTTTTTCATACCCAGGATACGCTGCTTATGCTAGTATGAAAGGGGCAATTGAAACCTTGACAAAATATCAGGCACAGGAATTAGGTGCTAGAAAAATCAGAGTGAATATTGTTGCACCAGGTGCTATAGAAACTGATTTTGGCGGTGGTGCCGTTCGTGATAACGAACAATTAAATCAACAAATTGCTTCCATAACAGCATTGGGAAGAGTAGGTTTGCCAGATGATATAGGGACTGTTGTAGCCTTTTTGTGCTCAGACGATTCCAAATGGGTAAATGGACAGCGTATAGAAGTTGCTGGAGGAATTCATTTGTAATTATCCATAGAAAAATAAAAACCAGCACTAATTTCAAAGTGAAATTGGTGCTGGTTTTTTTATTTAGTCACTTCATCTACCAAATAAAAGATAGATTTAAAATCAATGCCGCTAACATTTTCTAATCCAATTTCGCAAGTTCTGCTGGTGGAATAGCCTTCTTTGCAGTTGGCAGGGATTTGTTGTTTTAATTCACGTAATCCATGTTCGCGTAATTCTGGAATTAGGAAACCTCTATCTCCTGCAAAACCACAACAATTGCTGTCAATCATGGTAACTTTATCAGCACACAGTTGAGACAAAGCAAGAAGCTGATCCATTCTTCCAATTTTTTTAACAGAACAAACAGGGAAAACCGCAACAGTATCTTTTTTGTTTTTTACAGTCAAATGAGGCATTACGTAATTGAGCATAAATTCAACGGGATCCACAATGATTAAGTCTTTAGAAAATTCTTCTTTCGAATGGTAAAAACACGGACTCATATCATATAAAACAGGATATTTCCCGTTTTCTGATGCTTTTAAAAGGGCAGTTTCCAAGGCGCTTGATTGGGTGTGATTGGCTTCGGCGAAACCTTTGCTCGAAAAAGGCATTCCACAGCAATGACTGTCTATTGATTCAGGATAAATAATTGTAAAACCGGCACGAATCAATAATTGATGGGTAATGGCAGTCAACTGAAGATCGTCTGCATTTTGAAAACTATTTTTCCCCATACTTCTGTTGATGCAGGAAGGATAGTAAACTACTTTTAAATCAGAGGTTGTGTTCATTTTACTGCTATTGATTCGTGTTTATTTTGTCTGCTCCTTTTGGCATTTCCGGAATCCATTTTGGAACTTTTCCGAAGCTTATAAAATGGATGCCATTGGATAAAGTATTCATAATTGCAGTTCCCAATATCGAATGAAAAAAAGAAACTGATTTTAATCCCACTCTCAAAACTGATGTAGTTCCAGCCATATGAGAACCTATATAATTGGCAACATTTTTATCTCCAGCATTCAATTCATTGGCACGCCATTCTTTTACAAATTTTCCGGTATCAATATAAACTGGGCAAGCTAAAGCACAAAGTCCATCGGTTGCGCAGGTTTCATCTAATTGATAAGTAACATCTTTTCGAATGTCAGCCAATCGCTGTGGATTATCATTGGTTTCTTCCAATCGGCTAATTTCTCTTGCAATTACGATTCTTTGTCTTGGCGATAAAGTCAAACCTTCGGAAACGCAATGCGGTTCACAAAATCCGCACTCCATACATTTGTCAACAATGGCGTGGGATTCAGGCATTGGTTTCAAATTTTTGAGATGCGCCTTTGGATCCGGATTGATTAAAACATCGGGATTGATTTTATTATGAGGATCAAAAATAGTCTTGATACGTTTCATAATTTCGTAAGCTTTTGTTCCCCATTCTTTTTCCACAAATGGAGCCATGTTTCGGCCTGTTCCGTGTTCAGCTTTCAAGGAACCATCAAAACGGTCAACGACCAAAACTACCAATTCCGACATCAGTTTTTCATAACGATCGACTTCGGTTTTGTTCGAAAAATCCTGTGAAAACACCAAATGTAGATTACCTTCCAAAGCGTGACCAAACATAACGGCATCGTGGTATTCGTGTTTTTGAAACAATTCTTTCATAGCCACACAAGCATCGGCAAGCTGAGGTAAAGGAAAAGCAACGTCTTCAATGATAACAGAAGTTCCGTTTTTTCGTAGTCCGCCAACCGTTGGAAGCAAACCTTTTCGGGCTTTCCAGTTGAAATAATATTGTTTGGGATTGGAAGTAAATTCATATTCTGCATAGGTTGGAATGGATTCAATTTCCAAACGGACGTTAAGCTGTTTGAGCAGCATATTATCCAAATCATTGTCACGGCATTCGACCAATAAAGCGCAAGCCGATTCGGGTAAAGTTCTGAAATATTCAGGTGCATCTGGATCTAATTCTACCGATCGAATGGATTCTCTATCTAATAATTCTACGGCAGCAACTGGAGCTGATTTCAATAAAATAGTCGCATTACAGGCATCCTTAATCGTATTGAAAATTATCAGGGAACAGGATTTGTGTTTTTCGTCAATAACTGTTTTGAAAGTTACATTCGAAATAAAAGCCAAAGTTCCTTCTGATCCCACCATCAGATGTTTGATGATTTCAATTGGATCTTGATAATCAACTAAGGCATTAATGCTGTAGCCTGTGGTGTTTTTTATTTTAAATTTATTTTTGATGAGATAATACAGGGTTTCGTCACTTTTGATAGTATCTCTTAACTCTTCAATTTCTTCAATTAATATCTTGTGATTGGTTCTGAAAGCAGCAACACTTTCGGAATCTGCTGTGTCAAGAATAGTTCCGTCGTTCAGTACAATTCGAATATCGGCTATGGTCTGATACGAATTTTGAGCCGTCCCACAGCACATACCGCTAGCATTATTGGCAACAATTCCGCCAATCATCGCTGCTCCGATGGAAGCGGGATCTGGACCAATTTTTAATCCGTGTGGTGCTAAAAAAGTATTCGCTCGTGCACCTACAATTCCAGGTTCTAATTTTATTTTTTGATTGTTGTCTAAAAGTTCAAAGCTTTTCCAGCCGTGTGTGGCAACTACCAAAACAGAATCGGTAATGGCCTGACCAGACAAACTGGTTCCTGCGGCACGAAAAGTCAAAGCGATATCTAATTTTTTAGCTTGTTTTATAATTTCGATTACTTCGGTTTCGTTGTGTGCTAAAATTACGATTTTAGGAATGAGTCTATAAAAACTGGCATCAGTTCCATACGCAAGAGTCTGCAATGGATTGGTCAAAATACGTTTGGGATCGATATATACCGATAAAATGTCTTTTAACTTTTGATAGGATGGAGTTAACATAGCGATTGTAATTGTTTTAATCGTGCAATAAAAGTGTAAATTTAGGTATAAATAAAAAACGAAGCACTAAGGCTTCGTTTTCAATTATAAAAAAATTATTTTTTTAGTTTTTCAAATCTTTAATTACTTTGAAAGCTACATCTACTTCATCTTCGCTTACTAAAATCGTAAATTCGTTAGATGTTGAAATTACTTCATTGATGATGATTCCTTCCCAGGCCAAACGCTGGAAAATGAAATAATAAATCCCAGGAACAACAATATTTTCTTTAGGTAATTTAACCGTAATCGAAGCCAGATTTTCTAATTTCTGAATCAGTTTTTCGTTGGCAAAATGTTTGTCAACCAAATGATTTACGGTGTTGCTTACTACGATATTAGTTTCGTTTACTCCTCTTGAAGACGTATAGAAAATATCTGCAAAAGTGTTAATATCCGTAATTAAATCGGCTTGTTTGTTCAAAACAGTATCCGATGCAGCAAAAGTATAATCGGTCAAAGCGGAACGAACGGTGATTTCGCCAATATTTTTTATTACTTTATTGATTTTGTGATTCAGTCTAAAGTCTAATTCTTCAGTTAGTCTTTTTAGTGCCATTACAACAGCACCTTGTTTTACTTCTTTGCCAAATTCACTCTCTAATTCGACCATTATGTTTCTGGACAAAGAAGTCAAATTAATTATTCCTAACGACAGTGCGTTTAGTAGAAAAGGCTTGGTTTTAATATAGTTCTCTACTATTGAAGATACAGTTTTCATAGGACGTTAGGTGTTTTTACGTAGTTTTTACTTAGTTTTTTGCTCCAAAATCTAGGCAAAGATACATTAAAAACAATTTGTTACAAATATAACATCAATTTTTTTTACTAAAAATGATAAAAAGCGTCGATAAGGTGTTCAATTACAAAAGATTTACCCTCTTTATGGATGGCAATTATGTCAAAACGGACATTAACGTCTAAATTTTTAAAAACTACGTATTCGTTTACCGCTTTTACTAAAAGTTGGATTTTTTTGGGTTTTACAAAATCCTGTGGCAAACCAAATTCGAGAGATGAACGGGTTTTTACTTCAACTACGGCAAGTGTGTTTTCTTTTTGGGCAATGATGTCGATCTCGGCTTTTTGAAACGTCCAATTGGTTTCCAGAATTTCATACCCTTCTTTTTGGAGAAATTCAACAGCCAATTCTTCTCCCAGTTTTCCTAATTCGTTGTGTTCGGCCATTTTTAGAAGTTAGATTTTAGAAAATAGAAGAAAGAGCAAAGAAAAAAGAAATTATAGATTCGAAATCAGAGTTCAAGAAGTTAAAGTCTATCCTCTTTCTTCTATTTTCTTTACTCAAAAACTACGGTATTGCAATTTTCATTCACATCCATACTTACGATATTCCCCATAATCAAGGCTCTGTTGTCCTTCACATGACCTGCAGGGAAATTATACAGAATTGGAATATTGTATTTTTGGGTTACATCCTGAACAATTTCATTGGCGTTTTTGCCCCAGGGAATGTCATTGTCTTTCATTTTGGTCATTCCACCCACAATAATTCCTTTGATACTTTCGAGACAGCCATTGCGTTTCAGGTTCATCATCATTCGGTCAATGTGATACAGATATTCGTCCAAATCTTCTATGAACAAAATTTTATCTGTACAGTCAATAGCCGATTTGGATCCGAATAAACTATATAAAATAGACAAATTCCCCCCCACCAATTCCCCAGTAGCTTTGCCAAACCGATTCATCGGAAACGGATCTATTTCATAAGATAATTTTTCGCCAAACAAAGCGGTTTTCAAAGTGGCAATCGATTCGGGAGCTGTAGTGGCAATACTCACAGGCATCGTTCCGTGAATGGATTTGTAACCCATTGTGTTCAGATGATTGTGCAAAACCGTAACATCACTAAAACCTACAATCCATTTTGGGTTTTGTTTGAATTTGGTAAAATCCAATAAATCAATCATGCGTACGGTACCATAACCGCCACGGGCACACCAAATCGCTTTTATATTCGGGTTGTCCATTTGATGCTGAAAATCAGAAGCGCGCTGTTCATCGGTTCCCGCCAATTGATTATTTTCTAATCCTATGGTGCTTCCGATAATGACTTCCAAACCCCATGATTTTAATAATTTTATGGTCGGTTTCAAGTTATCATCAATATTTTTTCGGGCAGTTGCCACAATGGCAATCGTATCTCCTTTTTGCAAATAAGGTGGTGTAATCATAGTAGTTTGAGCTTGAATGTTTGTCGATTGTAAAACAAAAATAAGTAGGAGCAATTTATAAAAAACAGCACTACCCTTTATAAATGAAAATCGAATATTCATATTTTTTGTTTTGGTAGAACAAATATAAGCAAAGGGAATTCCTAATTTACGATAACATCATCAATTTGTATCGTTGTTGAAATTCCGGTTGTGCCGTCATATTCAAAAATAAAATAGCCGTTTCCGGTTAGTGTTGTTGGAATGTTATAAGCTCCACTGCTGATAAAATCGCTTCCATACGATGCCGTATGTCCGGTAGAAATTTTGAATTTACTGGTAATATCTACCAAAGTTGCCTGACTTATTTTGCCACCCGGTACATAATCAGTTGAATAATATATTTTCAAAGGATCTCCATCATTGTACCCGTCTTTTGATTTGAATGAAAATTTATTAGCAGTCGTCAAATCAACAGGAATAATGAGATAGGTTTTGGCACAACCATTATTGTAAGCCGACATTTCGATGTATTTGTTAGAGCTAAAAAGTTCTACATCCCAATATTTATAACCAACTGTAACCTGATTGATGTATTTAGGAAAATTGGTGCCTGTTGTTGTTGGTGTATAACTTTCAAAGTTTTCAGTAAAAGCTCCTGAATATTGAATATTGGTTCCACCTTTCGGTAAATAAATGTCTTCTACTCTTGGCTTGGTCAATTTCACATCTCTCGGTGTTCTAATAATCATTTGATAGCCATTATTGTATTTTGCTAATACGCCTCGAATAGTACCTCTGCCTGATGGAACAGTATGACTTGCAAAATTAGCATATCGACTCGTTCTTAAATCCAGCGTTTTGGTTCCGTTTGTGATTTTTAAACTAGTGTCAAAATCGGGTTGGCTATAAGATGCGCAATCTGTTTTGAATTGTACGTCTTCTATTTCGACCAATGTGTTCAGATAAGTATCATTTAAAGCCTGATCTAAAGTCAAATGTTTGACGATTTCGTCTTCGCTAATGATGTTGCAGGAAGAGATTAAATAGTTTTTATAGGTTAAATTTGGAAGTCTGTCCACATCATATTCCTCCGTTGGCGGAGCACCAAAAATCAATCCTCTTCCAAGATTCGAAGGATTTGCATAAGCCAAACCTTTTAGTCTCAAAAACACTTTTTTCCCCAGTTGAAAGTTCTTTGTATAAAGATTTGTTTCGTCAATCGAAAGATTAAATCCCTTCGAACCATCGGTGGGTTGGAAATACATGCTTTTGAAAAAATTTCCGCCTTCGTCGCTCGAAATGACATAGGCTTCAATGATATCATCTTCGGTATAAGTTGGCGTGTTTGGAATTACGCTTGGTTTAGTCGCTACAGGATTTATAGCTACGGTATAAATGTCTGTAACTTCCTTAGTTTTGGTTAAATTCGGATTGATGCAATCTAATTTTGGTGTATCATAAGTATCATTTACACAGCTTGAAAACAAAGCAATGAATACCAAAATGATACAGCTGTTTTTTATTTTATTCTTCATGAGGCTAAAAGTTTAAATAGATATTCAGCATAAATGTTCTTCCGTAACCGTAGAAATATTTTGGGCCAAAAGATCGGGTTGGTCCCTGATGGTCTTTGTATAATTCGCTGTAGGTAGCGTTTCTAGCCTGTTCGAATCCGCCTGTTTTGTATTGAATATCAAATAGATTGTTGATGTTGGCAAACAAGCCTAAAGTTTTTCCTTTTATTCTCCAGGATTTCCCTCCCATAAGATTGACAAGCATAAAAGCATCAAATTTTTCCTGAGCCAAATATTTGTCTGCCAATTCCGAATCGTAAGGAAAATTATCTCCGTCAGAATTGGTAATGAATTGCGAGGTTCTTAATAAAGGTGCTACGTCCAAATAATTATTCGATAAATAATTGGCATTGGCACCAATCCACCAAAATTTAGGATCACGATATTCCAATCCCACAGAATAAGCTTGTTGTGGCATTCCGGATTGTTTGTATCCTTCCATATTTGTTTTTCCGTTGAAAATGTCTTCAGTTACACCATCGGCACGAATGGATAAATTGGGATTATTGGTATAAGTATATTCGCCATAAGCTACGACAGCTGTTGCTTTCAGAGTAGAAGTAATTTGATATTCCAAACCCACTTCAATGCCTTTGTTTCTTTTATTTTGACCCGAAACGACTTCCGATACAAACTCGCCACTTCCAACGCTAATATTATCTGCGTAATAAAAAGTGATATCCGTTGTATTTTCGGTTTCATTGAAGTAAGCTGTGAATCTGGCTTTAAGAGTTGACATTCTAAGAATATAAGAGGCATCACCACTTCTAATAATTTCGTTCATGATATTGTCTGTTATGGAGTTGCTGATGCGGGCATTTGGAAAAACATCTTTGCTATTGGGTGCTTTCGACATATAAACACCGTTGAAATCAAAGTAATGCTGTCCCGATAATTTATAAGTTGCTCCACCTTTGAATCCAAAATTATCAAAGTTTTTCTTTTCGCTTTTCCCCAATGAATTATCGGGATAATAACCGTTTTTGTAAAATCCTTCTCTTTGGTAACTGCTTCTTGCAAAAGATTGTCCGAGGTAAAAATCGACTTTGGAATAAGTGAATTTAAATTGAGTGAAGAAATCTATTTTCGTAGCATTAATATCATAGTTGTAACCAAATTTATCACCCTCGACAACAGTTCTGTTGGGATGATTCAAATCCGGTTGTTGTTGGCCTTCTGTAGTTCCAAAAGTATCAATGTCTGTATAATAAGTTCCTCCCAAAAGATCCAAAACCTTTTGAAAATTGGACGATTTCGATTGGGTAAAACTTCCTCCGGCATTCATCACAATATTATCTGCTAATTGTGACGAGAGAATTGTATTTGCAATTAAAGTTTTGTCATCGGTTCGGTCTTCGTATAAAATATAACGGCTTCCGTTGGCACTATTTTCATTGTTGATGCGGTACATTTCCGACCAATCCAATTGTGGGTTAGTAAGGAAATTGGTTTTTGCGTTTTCAGCTCCGGCATAATCGGGATTGTAAGTGGGCACATCATCAACATAAGTGTATAAAGTCGTATAATAACTTGGTAGGTTTTTGTAATAACTTGGATCGGGATTGTCCGCTTTTTGATAATCAATACGACTATTTCCAATTTTTCCAAACTGGTACGAAAGATTGGTGTGCAATCTTGTTTTAGGATTGAGTTTCCAATAATGACTCAAAGTAAAAATGGGTTCTTCGACATCTTTCACTCTTGAATTTCTTTTTTCACCTTCCTGTGTTCCCCAATAGGAATTGTATTTAAAGTTGGTTAAATCGGTAACTTCCTGTGTATTTGGCGAATTTTTCCCTCTTCGGTTTTGGGCATAAATGGCTGTGAAATTTAAACTGTGTTTGTTATTAATTCGTTTTTCAATGCTTGCAAATAAAGAATTCGCAGCATAATCTGTTCCGTCAAAAAAGCCTTCTTGAGCCCATCTTCTGCCACCCGAAAAAGCATACGCCCAGCCGTTTTTATTCATTCCCGAAGCATAAGTTGCCATTGCACGATAACTGTAATTGGTATTGGTTCCCAAAAATGAAATTCGGGTTCCGGGTCTATAAACCGAAGCTCGGGTCGTGATGTATTGTGTCCCGCCAATTCCTCCAAAAGTATAATCGGAGGGAGTGGAACCATTGGTGAATTCCTGATTTCTGGTAGCGTCATTCAATCCTCCCCAATTGCTGTATTGCGGTCTTCCGTCAGACAATCGATTCATCGAAATGCCGTTGATGAGAATACTTGAATATTCATTGTCAATTCCGCGAACACTAAATCGGGCTTGCCCAAAATTATAAGCAGAAGCCTGGAGAAAAATGTCTTTTGTAGACTGAAGCAATCCTGCAGTACTTTCCGATCCACTGTTATCGTCACTCAAATCATTATCCGTAATAGCGATTAAGGTGGATTGTTTTTCCAGAGTTAAATCTTCTTCAAAATATACTAAACCTATATCGAGCAGTTTCCCTTCGACAATTTCAATTTGAACCAATTGCTCTTTATAACCTTCGCTTCTAAAGAGTAAAAACTGTTTTCCAGTTTCAAGTTGATGAAAAGTGAACTTTCCGTTGGCATCGGTGAGCTGCATTAAGTTCGTGTTTTGAACTGTTACAATAAGACTCTGAATTGGATTTTGTGTTTTTGAATCGACCACTTTTCCGGAAACATCTGTTTCCGATTGGCCAAAGGAAAATAATGAATGTATTAAAAATAATGTGCTGATTATAAGTTTACCCATAAATATAAAATAATTATTTTCTTACTAAATAAAAATGCAATTATAAATAATATTTTTAAATTTGTAGTATAAACTTTATAAAAAATGCGAATTAAAATATTAATATCAGTTTTATTTGTTTTATTTTTATCTGTGAATGCCGATGCACAACAGAAGAAATATAGCGTACACACAGTTGCCTTTTATAATTTTGAAAATCTATTTGATACCATTAACAATCCCAATAATGATGAAGAATGGCTGCCTGATGGGACGCAACGTTGGACTTCAGAAAAGTATCATCAAAAACTAGCAAACCTTTCGAAAGTCCTGATGCAGATAGGAACTAATGAACAGCAAAAAGAATCACCGACTTTCATTGGAGGCTGTGAAATTGAAAACCGTGGCGTTCTCGAAGATTTGATCAAACAGCCTAATTTGATTAATAAGGATTATGGAATTGTGCATTTTGATTCCCCTGATAAAAGAGGAATTGATGTGGCGCTTTTGTATCAGAAAAAGCATTTCAAACCGACGAGTTACACTAATATTCCTTTGATGATTTATGCTAAAAATTACAATGACGAAAAGAAAGAAGAGAAAGAAACTGACGAAGACAAAACCGATAATGATAAAATAGAAGTCACTCATAATCATCGGATTTATACCAGAGATATTCTGTTGGTAACCGGTTTTTTGGATGGAGAAGAAATTAATATGATGGTCAATCACTGGCCGTCACGTTCTGGCGGAGAGAAAAAAAGCAGTGCTTTTCGGGAAGCAGCGGGAAAATTGAGCCGAAAAATTATGGACTCTATTTATAAAGTAAATCCCAATGCCAAAATTATTTCGATGGGGGATTTCAATGACGGGAGTTATAATAAAAGTATCAAAGAAGGAGTTGGTGCCAAACTCAAAAAATCGGAAGTAAAACCATTTGGTATTTACAATCCTTTCGAGCAAATGGCAAAAGAAGGACAGGCTACTTTATTTTTCAGAGATTCCGGAGATATTTTTGACCAGATTATGGTTTCGGAAACTTTGATTAAAAATGATTTTTCAACCTATCAATATTGGAAAGCCGGAATTTATAACAAACCGTTTTTGATTGATAAATTTGGTAAATATGCGGGTTATCCTTTGCGACATTCTGCTAACGAAATTGGCTATAGCGATCACTTTCCAGTTTATATTTATTTGATAAAAGAAGTAAAATGATTGGTTAAATATTTAAGTCAACATTGTGTATCTTTATACTTCATTAGAACAATTTTAAAAATCAAAATGGCAACAATAGCAGAACAATTCGGAATGAAAGAAGGGCTGGCTCAATTAGGCATAAAATCCATAAACGAAGGGACTTCAACGGGAAATACTAGTTTCTCAAACGGAGAAATTCTCGACAGCCATTCTCCGGTTGACGGATTATTAATTGCAACTGTAAAAACCACTTCTGAAGCTGATTACGAGAAAGTAATGCAAACCGCTTCCGAAGCTTTTAAAATATTCCGACTGATGCCTGCGCCACAAAGAGGTGAAATCGTACGTCAGTTTGGAGACAAATTACGCAAAAACAAAGAAGCTTTAGGCAAATTGGTTTCCTACGAAATGGGGAAATCCTTGCAGGAAGGCTATGGCGAAGTTCAGGAAATGATAGATATCTGTGATTTTGCTGTGGGACTTTCACGCCAATTACACGGATTGACGATGCACTCAGAACGTCCTGGACACAGAATGTACGAACAATACCATCCATTGGGAATTGTCGGAATCATTTCAGCGTTTAATTTTCCCGTTGCGGTTTGGGCTTGGAACACAGCTTTGGCTTGGATTTGTGGTGATGTCTGCATTTGGAAACCTTCTGAAAAAACACCTCTTTGCGGGATAGCCTGTCAAAATATCATTGCCGAAGTCATTAAAGAAAATAAGCTGCCGGAAGGCATTTCCTGCCTGATTAATGGTGATTATAAAGTGGGCGAATTAATGACAAATGACAAACGAATTCCATTGATTTCGGCGACAGGTTCTACTCGAATGGGAAAAACCGTAGCCCAAGCCGTTGCAAGTCGTTTAGGAAAATCATTATTGGAATTGGGAGGAAACAATGCCATTATTGTAACGCCAGATGCTGACATAAAAATGACGATAATCGGAGCAGTTTTTGGAGCAGTGGGAACAGCGGGGCAACGCTGTACTTCAACCCGTCGTTTGATTATTCACGAAAGCATTTATGATAAAGTAAAAGAGGCTTTGGTTTCGGCTTATGGTCAGTTAAAAATTGGAAATCCATTGGACGAAAAAAATCACGTTGGTCCATTAATTGATTTGCAGGCTGTCGAAATGTATGCTAAAGCTTTAGAAAAAGTAGTTGCTGAAGGCGGAACTGTTATTGTGAAAGGCGGAGTTCTTTCGGGTGAAGGATATGAAAGCGGTTGTTATGTAAAACCCGCAATAGCCGAAGCGGAAAATTCATTTGAAATTGTGCAGCAGGAAACCTTTGCACCTGTTTTATATTTGTTGAAATATTCTGGTTCGGTCGAAAATGCTATCGAAATTCAGAATAGAGTTGCCCAAGGATTATCATCTGCGATTATGACGAATAATTTACGCGAAGCTGAATTGTTCCTGTCTGTTACGGGTTCTGATTGTGGAATTGCTAACGTTAATATTGGAACTTCAGGAGCTGAAATTGGAGGTGCTTTTGGTGGGGAAAAAGAAACAGGAGGAGGAAGAGAATCAGGTTCTGATGCATGGAAAATCTATATGCGTCGTCAAACCAATACGATTAATTATACCACGAGTCTGCCATTGGCACAAGGAATCAAATTTGATTTGTAAAAAAAATAAACCCATAAAAAAAAGCGGCTTGATTTTCATCTTGCCGCTTTTTAGTTTATTTGAAAAGCTTAGTCTAAATTAAAGGAAGCTCCAAAGTTAAATGAGTTGTCATTATTGTATACTGAGGCAGCATCTGAATCATATTTTACAAATGGAGCAGAAAATTCAGCGAAAAGACCAAATCCATCCGTAAAGAAATAACGTGCACCAATATGGCCGCCAAAGTTTTTTAAACCTAAATTCAAACCAGGATATAAATCGAATTTTGGTGAAATGTTTAGCACACTTCCTAGATTCGCATTAAATCTTGCCTTAAGATCAAATTTATATTTAAAATCAACATCTTCAATATAACTTCCACCTAATAAATAAGAAGAAAGAACACCAACAGAAAAGTTCTGTCCTAATCCAAAATCAGCAGCAGCTACAATTCCTGTTGCATGATCTTGAGCGAGCATTCCAATACTTAACTTGGTATCTCCTTTTCCTTTAAAAGCCTGTGCATTTACCATACAAAATACGCTTAATAATACAATTGTAAAAATCTTTTTCATATTTATTTTTTTGCAAATATAGGTTTTTTTAATTTCGACCTTTTTCGGTTGGGTATAAATTCGGCAGAGGTTCGCTTTGCCAAAATTCTTTTGTGTCCACATCCATAATTGTTAGTGGTCCTTTGAAAGCAGCTCCAGTGTCCACATTCCAGACATTAGCCATTCGAACAGGCGTTGTTTTATTTATTCGGGAAACAGGTGTGTGACCAATGTAAATTTCTTTGTACAATGTCAATCGTTTGGGAAAGAACAAATCATCTGTTTTCATTGTTTTATCCAATGCCAAAGCAGTTTCCCAAAGCGATCTGTCCCAGTAAAATAATCTTGGATAATATTCAAAATCAACGCCATTCATATTGGTAAAACCAGCGTGAACAAACAAACGATTTTCTTCGTCGAGATAGTAAGTTGACAAAGATTTTATGAATTCAATATGTTTTTGAATCGTTTCGGCACTTACTTCGTTATAAGCTAGAACCGTTGCTTCACCTCCGTGGTTGTACCATTCTGGATTATCTTTACTGTTTTTGGTAAGCCAGTCCAGCAATAATTCATCGTGATTACCCAGGATACAAACACAATTTTGCGTTTTTTTCAATTCTATCAAAAAATCAATTACCTGTGGCGATTGACTCCAGCCATCAACATAATCGCCTAGAAAAACCAAAGTGTCTTTAGGAGTAACATTGGCTCTTTCCATGATTTGGTGTAGTGCACGCAACCCTCCGTGAATATCTCCTATTACTAATGTTCTCATTCTGTTTTTAATTTTTACTGCACATCATATTTCATTTTCCTCAAGATTCTTAAAGCCTCTTTGAAAGACAAATATACAGAAGTGAAAGGTTTCAAAAGCAATTTGGCATCAATCAATTTTTGTCTGGCATCATCAAATTCGTTGAGGTAACAAATCATAAAAGTAGAAGGTAAATTTTCTAAATCTTTAAATTCCCGTTCATTTAATGAAATCCCTTTTTGGAGTTTATTCAGCAAAGAAATATTGGAATTATAAATATGAAACAACATTTTCCGGTTGAATTCCGGAGGCTGAAAAAGAAATTCCCGTTCAATTTTGTAATAGCCATTGTCTTGAAAATGAATGGTTTGTTTTTCCAACGGATAGTAACTGGTTTTGTCGTTCAAGCCTAAAGGCACATATTCCATAATCGTAAAAGAATCATCGTCAAAAGTAATCGTTACCACATCCTGAGCGGAATAAAATAACTTGATTTGCTCGTTTATCAGTTCAATATCAACACGGGAAAGAAAGGTTTTGTCGCGTGATTTTTTGGGGACACCCGCCCAGCAAATGACAAATAATTCTTTGAAAACTTTGTATTTTGGTGCCATATCCTTGTGGCGGAAATTCATAAAATCAATTACACCATCAAGTGTATATTCAATACTATTTCTGGAACTATTTTCAATGCCAATAACGGTTTCTGTGTTTTGATAATTTTTTTCGACTTCAATTTCTTCTTCAATAGGCATGGTATTACTGCCTCTGCGAATAAAAACGCTATTGGCAGGAATGGTGTGAATTCCTTTTTTGAAATGTGAGGTTTTATTTTTGGCTTTTATAGTAACCAATCCGATGACTTTATCTTTTGGCAAATTGGGAAAAGGCACGTTTTCGTATTGAATTTTAGGTGGATTTTCTAAATAGGCATTGACTAAATTTTGAATGCGACTGTCGTCAAAAAAGTCGTCCCCTACAATTTCATTATCGTGATCTTCCACTCCCACAACGATATAAGAATTATTGGCCGGATTAGAATTGGATAAAGCGCAAATGTGTTTCAAAAACTTGGCTTTTCCTTCGCGGGTATGCAAATTCAACTGTCGTTTTTTGTCATAAAAACTACTCTCATCATTGTGAGCCAAGAGGTTTTTAATTAAAAGACGCTTGTTAATCATGCAATTTTAGATGGAAGATTTTAGGCTTCAGATTGTGTTGGAATATACAATTGATTTTTGAAATTGCAATTGCTATTGCCATTGAATTTTTTAGTCCTTATTTTTTTATGAATTTTCAAAAATCTCCAATTTGAATCCCTAATTTTTGTAAACTTTAAAATTATGAAAATACTATCACAAAACATCCTTAAAATTGGGGAGTTATAACAAGTTTTAACCATTTTTTAACATCCTACTTCTAAAAAAAAATTCAATTTGCACCATCAAAAAAAACGAACACAACTCACAGTAATCAAAATAAGGAAATGGAAGAGAATACAACGACTTTGGACATTAGAGCGATCAATGAAAAAATAGAAAGAGAAAGTGCTTTTATCGATTTGCTTACCATGGAAATGAATAAAGTAATCGTTGGTCAAAAACACATGATCGAGCGATTGTTAATCGGACTTTTGGGACAAGGACACATCTTGTTGGAAGGAGTTCCGGGATTGGCAAAAACTTTAGCCATAAATACTTTATCACAAGCAGTTCAAGGTTCGTTTAGCCGAATTCAGTTTACTCCCGATTTATTGCCTGCGGATGTTGTGGGAACGATGATTTACAACATTAAAGCCAATGAATTTTCTATAAAAAAAGGACCGATTTTTGCCAATTTCGTTCTTGCCGATGAGATTAACCGTGCGCCTGCCAAAGTGCAATCGGCATTGTTAGAAGCGATGCAGGAAAAACAAGTTACCATTGGTGATACAACTTTCAAATTAGATAAACCATTTTTAGTTTTAGCTACTCAAAACCCAATTGAACAGGAAGGAACTTATCCTTTGCCTGAAGCACAGGTCGATCGTTTTATGTTGAAAACGGTTATCGATTATCCAAAAATGGAAGACGAGAGATTGGTTGTTCGTCAAAACCTAAAAGGGAATTACGAAAAAGTAAATGCAGTAGTTTCTATCGAACAAATTCTGCGTGCGCAGGAAGCTGTTCGTGAAGTTTACATGGACGAAAAAATTGAGAAATATATTCTTGATATTATCTTCGCTACCCGTTATCCGGAGAAATACAAATTAGCTGATTTGAAACCATTAATCAGTTTTGGATCTTCTCCTCGTGGAAGTATCAATTTGGCGAATGCAGCAAAATGTTATGCTTTTATCAAACGCCGTGGTTATGTAATTCCCGAAGACGTTCGCGCCGTAGTTCACGATGTATTGCGTCACAGAATTGGAATTACTTACGAAGCTGAAGCGGAAAACATAACTTCGGTTGACATCATCAACAAAATCGTAAACGAGATTGAAGTACCATAAAAAGTAAATAGTAATAAGTGAATAGTAATTAGCCTTGGTTGGTTACTATTCACTATTCACTAGTTACTAATTACTAAAGAAATGGAAACAAAAGACCTCTTAAAAAAAGTACGAAAAATAGAAATCAAAACCCGAAGATTGAGTGATCACATCTTTTCGGGAGAATACCATACATCGTTCAAAGGGCGTGGGATGACTTTTAGCGAAGTGCGTCCGTACCAATATGGGGATGATATTCGTGCTATTGACTGGAACGTGACCGCTCGCTACAACGAAGCGCATGTAAAAGTTTTTGAGGAAGAACGTGAATTAACGATGATGTTGATGGTTGATATTTCAGGTTCAGAAAGTTTTGGTTCCAAAAATCAATTCAAAAAAGATGTTGTTACCGAAATTGCAGCTACAATGGCATTTTCGGCAACGCAAAATAATGACAAAATTGGTTTGATTTTGTTTTCGGATCAAATCGAATTGTATATCCCACCCAAAAAAGGGCGTTCACACGTTTTGAGAATCATTCGTGAACTGATAGAATTTGAACCGAAAAGCCATAAAACCGATATTGCTCAGGCTTTGAAATTTCTTTCGGGGACACAAAAAAAGAAAGCCATCGTGTTTGTAATTTCTGATTTCATTTCTGAAAGTTATGAGCATACCTTGAAAATAGCTTCCAAAAAACACGACATTACAGGCATCAGGGTGTATGACATTCGCGAAGAAAAAATGCCAAATCTAGGAATGGTTTCTATGCTGGATGCAGAAACCGGCGAAACACAATTGATTGATACAGGTTCAAAATCGGTACGAATGAATTATGAAAAATACTATCAGGAGAAGTTGAGATATTTCAAGGAAACTTTTAGTAAATCGGGTGCAGGAGTTGTAAATACAAGAGTTGACGAAAGTTATGTAACGAAATTATTAGGCTATTTTAAATCGAGATAAAATTTTAGATTGAATCTAAAATCAAATTGTTCCCAAATAAAGAATGAAAAAAATATTATTATACTTTCTGTTTACCGCCACTGTTTTTGCCCAGCAAAAACAAGTGTTAACCAGTATTGATACTACTAAAAATAAAATTGGGGCTGAGTTTAAACTTACCTTTAAAACTTCGGTAGATACTGCTTCAAAAGTGGTTTTTCCGAATCTTAAAAACTTTGGTGCACTCGAAGTAATTCAGTCATATCCAATTGACACCATTTTAAAAAATGACCGTTACGAATTAATCAAAAAATACGGCCTGACCCAATTTGATTCTGGGAGATACACCATTCCGAGTGTAAATATTTTAATCAATAACAAAGCCTATTTATCGGATTCAATCAAAGTTGAGGTTGCCAATGTACAAGTTGATACATTAAAACAAAAAATGTACGACATCAAAGATATTGTTCAAGTTGAAAATACTATAGGTGATTGGTGGAAATATCTTTTAGGTTTAGTATTGCTTGCCGGACTTGGAACTTTAGTGTATTGGTATTTCAAAAAACGTAAAAATCTAAAAGCGGAAGAAGAAGTTTATAAAACGCCAATAGAAAAAGCAACCAGTTTGCTGAATAACCTGGAGAGCAAAGAACTTTGGCAGCACGGTGAAGTCAAAGAATATTATAGTGAATTAACGAATATTGTTCGGAATTATATCGAAGAAGCCATTGAAATTCCGGCAATGGAAAGTACTACTGCGGAATTGATTGAAGGACTTAAAGACGCTTCCCTCAAAAAGAAAATGAAGCTTTCGAAAGATACTTTGGATAATCTGCTTGAGGTTTTAAAACAAGCCGATTTAGTAAAATTCGCCAAATCAAAGCCATTGGATTTTGAAATTACCGAAGATCGGAAGAAAATAGAAAGAGCAATAGTCACTTTGGACAAAGCCATTCCAAAAGTGATTGAAGTAGAAGATGAAATATTGCTCAACGAAATGCAGCGTCAGGAACAACTCAAAAGAGAATTAGAAAATAAAAAGAAGAAACGTATTGTTACTATTGTAGTATCTGTATTTTTTGTACTTTTTGCTGTAACTACTTTCTTCGTTGTAGCCAAAGGCCCTGATTACATTATCGACAATGTTTTTGGAAATTCATCTAAAGAATTATTGGAAGGTGAATGGGTTAAAAGTGAATATGGAAGCCCAAGTATACGTATTGAAACTCCGAAAGTTTTGGTACGAACTGATTTGAAAAAGATACTTCCAAAAGACGGAATGGCATTGATTAAGGATATGCAATCTTTTGCTTTTGGAAGCTTTATTGATAATTTTTATATTATGGTTTCGACCTTGCAATACAAGCAGGAAACAAAAATTGATTTGGCAAAATCATTGGAATCTGCTTTGCAGTCCTTAGAAGCGCAGGGAGCACAAAATATGATTGTCAAACAAGAAGATTTTGAAACCAATGAAGGAGCTGTAAAAGGCTTAAAAGGTTACGGCACATTCTCTAAAATTGATGGAGAAAATCAGACTAGTACCAAGTATTATTATGAAACATTGATTTTTAGTCAGGATGGAGGATTACAGCAAATTATCATCGTTCACGAAGAAGGAGATAAATACGCCAATGAAATTTCGGAAAAAATATTGAACTCTGTTGAACTTCAAAAAGCACAACAATAATGGGAAAAATCACTTTTTTAAACCCAGAGTTTTTTTGGTTGTTCCTTTTGGTTCCAATGGCTGGTGCGTGGTTATTTTGGAAAAGAAATGAGGAATCGGCAACATTCAAGATTAGTTCAACACAAGGATTCAAAGGTTCAGATAGTTTGGCAGTAAAATTGAAACCATTTTTAAATGTGTTGCGATTATTAGCATTGAGTTCTTTGATTATTGCAATGGCAAGACCAAGAACGGTTGATATTAGCAATCAGACCATGATTACAAAAGGAGTTGATATTGTAATTGCAATGGACGTTTCAGGAAGTATGCATGCTATGGATTTAAAACCAAACCGAATAGAAGCACTCAAAGAAGTAGCTGCCGATTTTGTTAAAGATAGATCAAATGACAGAATAGGATTGGTACTTTACGCATCAGAAGCATACACAAGAACACCTGTAACGAGTGATAAAAAAATGGTTCTAGAGGCTATAAAAAGTGTAAAATACGACAATGCTATACAAGACGGAACTGGAATAGGAATGGGATTGGCAACAGCCATAAATCGTTTAAAAGACAGTAAAGCCAAAAGTAGAGTTGTTATACTTTTGACTGATGGTGTGAATAATGCGGGTTTTATTGAACCTGAAACTGCTGCTGATATTGCTAAACAATACGGAATTAAAGTATATACGATTGGTATTGGAACCAATGGAATGGCTCAATCTCCATATGAAATTTCACCAACTGGAGAGTACTTATTCCGAATGATGAAAGTAGAAATCGATGAACAATTGATGAGAAGTATAGCCCGAAAAACTGATGGAAAATATTTCAGAGCAACAAGCAACAGTAAACTTTCCGAAATTTATGATGAAATAAATAAACTGGAAACCACCGAAATTGAAGAATTAAAATTCTATGATTACGACGAAAAATACAGGGCTTTTGTATGGATTGCAGGCTTTTTAATTTTGCTGGAAGTTGGGTTAAGAAATACGATTTATAGGTCATTTATATAAAAATAAGAAATAATAAGCTTTGTAAAACTTTGTGAACTTAGCGGTTAATAATTATGGAATTAGACGAATCAAAATATTTATATATTCTATTTATATTGCCCCTTTTGGTGATGCTTTTTCTATACAATCAATATTGGAAAAGAAAAAAACAGCTTGAATTTGGAGATTTTGATCTGGTAAAAAAATTAAGCCCGGAAAGATCTGTTTTCAAACCTATTTTGAAATTGGTTTTATTACTTTTAGCATTGGTTGGATTGATTCTAGGATTGGTAAATCCAAAAATGGGAACAAAAATGGAAACTGTAAAACGAGAAGGAATCGATATTGTTTTTGCATTGGATGTTTCCAAAAGTATGCTGGCTGAAGACGTTGCGCCAAGCCGATTGGAAAAAAGCAAACAGATTGTTTCTCAAATTATTAATCAATTAGGGAGTGACAGAATAGGAATTGTGGCTTACGCCGGAAGTGCTTTTCCTGTATTGCCAATTACCACGGATTATAGTGCCGCCAAAATGTATTTGCAAGGTATAAATACAGATATTGTTTCCTCACAGGGAACTTCGTTGGATGAAGCCATACAATTGTCGGCGACGTATTTTGACGAAAAAAGAAAAACCAGTAAATTATTGATTCTAATTTCTGATGGTGAAGATCATTCAGAAGGAGCAGAATCAGCTGCAGAAGAGGCTAATGAAAAGGGAATGAAAATCATTACTATTGGAGTTGGAACTGCAAATGGAGGACCTATTCCGTTACGGGTAAACGGAGTCGTGGAAAGTTTTAAAAGAGACGGCAACAATCAAGTAGTGATAACCAAGTTGAATAAACAAAGCTTAAATGATATTGCCACAGCTACAAAAAACGGTGGATATGTTGATGGAAACAATACTAAGACTGTTTTGGATTATGTAAAAAAAGAGATAAACAATATTCAAAAAACTGAATTAGAATCGACACAAATGGCGGATTTCCAGTCTCAATTTCAATGGCTTTTAGCCTTTGCTTTTGCCTTATTATTTTTGGATATTTTTTTATTGGAAAGAAAGACACAATGGGTCAAAAAGTTGAATTTATTTAACGAAAAAGAATAATGAAGAATTTTATCTTATATATAGTATTAATGCTTTCTTTTGCAGTTTTTGCACAAGAAAAGGATAAAACTTTACCCAAAGCTAATGTCGAATATACTGAAAAAAAGTTCGTTGAGGCAGAAGCTAATTATAGAATTTCAAATTCTAAATATCCTAAAAGTACAGTTGCAGCTTATAATTTAGGAAATGCTATTTATAAGCAAAACCAAATTGCAGAAGCTAAATTGGCTTATGGAAAAGCTATTGAAAACATACAATCTAGAGCTCAAAAACATAAATTATACCACAATTTGGGTAATGTTTTTATGAAGGAAAAAAATTATTTGGCCTCAGTTGAAGCTTATAAAAATGCTTTGCGTAACAAACCTTCAGACGAAGAAACCCGATATAATTATGCCTTGGCAAAAAAAATGCTGAAAGAAAATCCGTCAAAAGGGGACGATAAAAAAGACAAAAAGGAAGATAAAAATAAGGACGACAAAGACAAGAAAGACGATAAAAAAGAAAAAGAGGACAATAAAGGAAAAGACAAACCTTCTGATAAGGGAAATAAAAAAGACGATGAAACACAAAATCAAGGAAGGCCAAAACCAACTCCGGGCGGAATTTCTCAACAACGCTTAGAGAATCTTTTAGATGCGGTAAACAATGAAGAGAAAAAGGTTCAGGATAAGGTAAATGCCAAAAAAGGAAAAGGAAGACCAGTACAAACAGAAAAAGATTGGTAAGATTTTTTGCTGAATCAGTATGTTGAGTCCTTTATTAGATTCAAAATTTCAACAAAAAACGATTCAGCAATTCAATAAAAAACGATTCAACAATTTAATGAAAAGGTATTTAATTATAGTATTATTAAGTTTTCAATCACTTTTGGCTCAAGTACAATTTGAAGCAAGAGTAAACAAAACTACGCTTGGACTTAACGAAAGACTGCAAATTAATTTTGTCATGAATATGGATGGAGATAATTTTAGTGAACCTTCTTTCGAAGGATTTAAAATTATTGCTGGACCGACCCAGGAAATAAAATGGTTAAATAATAATGGAAGAGTTACTTTCCAAAAAGTCTATTCCTATTTTCTCTTACCATTAAAAAAAGGGAATTTAATCATCAAGTATGCTTCTATAGAATTTGGTGGTCAGGTTTACAAAACGTCTCCCATAAAAATACATGTTACAAATGCTGTACAAGAGGCAAGAGACCCAAATGATCCCCCTCAAATTACTGCTGATGGTAATCTCTATCTTGTTGCCGATATTTCTAAAACCAGTCCATATATCAATGAACCAATCACGGTGGTTTACAAGCTATATTTCAGTTATAATGTTGGAATCACAAATTGGGGACGACTGACCTTGGCTAAATACAATAATTTTTGGAGTCAAAATATCGATGTTAGACAACTTGTTGTTGATGAAGGAATGTTTAAGGGTGAAAAATATAGATATGCAGTACTAAGAAAAGCAGTTTTATATCCACAAAAATCCGGAAAATTGGTTATCGAACCTATAACTTTAGACGTTGACGTGGAATTTCCTACTTATCGCAAGGACATGTTTGGACGAGTTTTTACTGTGGTTAACAATGGAAGCAAAAAACTTTCAACTGATACCAAAACAATTGTTGTAAGAGCGCTTCCTGAGGCAGGAAAACCAGCAGATTTTTCAGGAGCTGTAGGTAAATTTGATTTTAGGGTAACACCATCAAAAATGAATTTGAAAAGTGGTGAAAGTCTGGATTTGGTGGTTAATGTCAGCGGAATCGGGAACATGAAATTATTTAATTTGCCAAAACCTGTAGTTCCAAATTCATTGGAAATGTATGATCCAGTTCATGACGAAAAAGTGAATACAACTTTGTCTGGAATGTCAGGTAAAATTTCGGATAGTTATACCATTATTCCTCAATTCAAAGGAAAATATTCCATAAAACCATTGCAGTTTTCATATTTTGATTTGAGTACAGGAAGGTATAAAACCATAACTTCACAGGAAATAGTGGTGAATGTTTTAGACGGTCCAATAGCCGATGATCAGGTAGTAAACACAACAACTCCAGAAGTTCAAAAACAGACCATTGCCAGCAATGAACAATTCAAATTCATTAAGCGAAAAAGCAATTTAGCATCAATAAATGAGAAAGATTTCTTAGGCTCGAATTCTTTTTACGCCTTGTTATTTTTACCATTTTTAATACTTCCATTAATTGTATTATTCAAAAAGAAAAAAGACGCTATCGATAGTGATGTTTTTGGAAATAAAATAAAAATGAATAACAAATTGGCTAAGAAATATTTATCTGAAGCCAAAAAACAAATCAACAACAAAGAGCCGTTTTATGTGGCTTTGGAAAAAGCGATGCACAATTTCCTAAAAGCTAAATTGCATATCGAAACCTCAGAAATGAGTAAAAGTAATATTAAGGAATTGTTGCTGTCCAGAAATGCAAGTCCGGAAACCGTAACGGATTTTATCAATCTTACCGAAAATTGTGAATTGGCTCGTTATGCACTAACATCAAGTTCAACTATCCAGCAGGATTTTGACAAAGCAGTATTGATAATTTCAGATTTAGAAAAACAGATTTCATAAAAAACACGTGTTGTAAAAACATAAATAATGAAAAAGATAATTTTTATATTGCTACTAACTTCTCAATTTTTCTTTGCTCAGAGTAGCTTTGAAAAAGGAAATGATTTGTATCAAAAAGGAAAATACGATCAGGCAATTTCTGAATATGAGAGTATTTTGGCAAGTAAAAAACATTCAGCAGAATTGTATTTTAATCTGGGGAATTGCTATTATAAATTGAATAAAGTAGCTCCGGCTATTTACAATTATGAAAAAGCATTGATACTTAATCCAGATGATGCTGAAATTATGAACAACCTTAAATTTGCTCAAAAATTGCAAATTGATGAAATAAAAGTAGTGCCAGCAGTTGGATTCTCAAAAATGGTTCAGAATTTTACTGCAACTTTTCATTACAATACCTGGGCCTGGATTTCTGTTGGATTTTCGATTTTGTTTTTAGCATTTTTTATAGGCTATTATTTTTTGCAAACAACTTTGTTAAAAAGAATATTTTTCATCGGAATGTTTGTTTTGCTTTTGTTGCTTTTAATCAGTGTTTCAGCTGGAATTTCAGAGAAAAATCATTTCGAAAATGAGAAACCAGCAATTGTTTTTGCGGAAGTAACTGAAATGAAAAGCGAACCACAAAAAGCAAGTAATACTGCTTTAATGCTCCACGAAGGAACTAAAGTTTTTGTATTGGAAACACTAAACAATTGGAGAAAAATTCAATTGACCGACGGAACTGAAGGCTGGATTGAAAAAACTGCTATTAAGGAAGTGAAGAAGTAGTGTTCAGTCTTTTTGCAAACTGATTATTGATTACTTTTTTTAAGATCTTCATACCATTTTTCAACCGAAGGATAAACGAATCCTGCCGTTTTTTGAATAGGACGATAAAATAGTGAATTGTCCAGTGTTTCTTTTTTGGCAAACGTATTGTTGAAATTTATTTTTTCGAAAAGATTGAGAAAAATACTCACTATCAATATCGTTTTTAAAATTCTAAAAAATCCACCGCCCAGTTTATTAATCCACCCCAATTGAGCAAAATCAGCAATTCCGGTAAGGAATTTTGCTAATAAGGAAACTCCAATAATAACTAAAATAAAGGTCAATATAAAAGCGGTAATCTGAATGGTTTTTGGATTCCAATGCAAAAATCCAGAAATGATTTCTGCTGTTAGAATTGAAAATTTCACCGCAATATAAATCCCCAATAGCAAGGAAATCAAGGAAGCAATTTCTACAAAAAGTCCGTTTTTAATTCCTTTATATAAACCAAAAAGAAGTAAACTTCCCAAAACAATATCTAAAAAACTCATAATAAAAAGAGAAAGAATAAAGAGCAAAGATAAAAGAATTATGTTGGTATCTTTGCACGAGTAATTTTAGATTGAAAAGTTTGAATCTAAAATCTACAATCTAAAATTTGCAATCAAATGTCAAGAGATATACAACTAAAGGAACGCTGGGAAAAGCTCGTTACACTACTTTCAGATCAATTTTCGCAAGGCGAAGATTTGGATCTGGATGCCATCATTTATTTAATAGGTGTTCAGGAATTGGGAAAAGTACATCAAACCTATGCCAAAGACGAAAAACTAAACCTAATGCACATAGCTATTTGCCGATTATTGGAACCTTATGGTTTCTACGAATTCGAATTTTTCGATGAAGAAGGTTGGCCACACTACAAAGTGAAGGAGGAATTACCTGCACTAAAAGCTGGAGAACAATCCGTTTTGATGAAAGAAGCGATTGTGAATTATTTTATCGAAAAAGAACTTATACAATAGGATTAGTAAAAAGTAATTAGTGATTAACTTTTTTTAGGCTAATTACTTTTTACTAATGCTTAAAAAAAGCTAAATTTGCACTCTCAATTATTGGATGAAAATGATAGACAAGATAAAAGAATATATTGGTGAAGCACAAGCTTTTTCAACACAAAACACAGCAGAATTAGAAGCATTTAGAATTAAATTCCTGGGAAGTAAAGGACTTTTAAAAGATTTTTTCGCCGAATTCAAAAACGTGCCGAATGATCAAAAAAAGGAATTCGGACAGGTAATTAATTTGCTAAAATCTTCTGCAGAAGAAAAAGTAAAATCGATTCAGGAATCTTTAGAGAGTAAAGAAGAAGCCAAAGGAATTTATGGTGATTTAACACGTTCGGCAGAGCCTGTAATCATTGGTTCCCGTCATCCGATATCATTGGTAAAAAACCAAATTATTGACATCTTTTCTAATGTTGGTTTCAACGTTTCTGAAGGTCCGGAAATTGAGGATGATTGGCATAATTTTACCGCATTGAACTTGCCTGAATACCATCCGGCGCGTGATATGCAGGATACTTTTTTCATTCAAACCAATCCTGATATTTTGTTGCGTACCCACACTTCATCTGTGCAAGTACGTTATATGGAAAACAATAAACCGCCTATCAGAACGATTTCTCCGGGAAGAGTTTTCCGTAACGAAGCCGTTTCATCACGTTCACACTGTATTTTCCACCAAGTGGAAGGATTGTATATTGACAAAGATGTTTCCTTTGCCGATTTGAAGCAAACCCTTTTATATTTCACTAAAGAAATGTTCGGAAAATCAAAAATCCGTCTTCGTCCTTCTTATTTTCCATTTACGGAACCAAGTGCAGAAATTGACATTTATTGGGGTTTAAAAACCGAAACTGATTACCGAATTACCAAAGGAACCGGTTGGTTAGAAATTGGTGGTTGTGGAATGGTGGATCCAAATGTTTTGAAAAATTGCAATATCAACCCTGAAGAATACACCGGTTTTGCCTTCGGAATGGGAATCGAAAGAATTGCTATGTTGTTGTATCAAATTGGCGATATCCGTATGTTCTACGAAAATGACGTTCGTTTCCTGGAGCAATTTAAAGCGAATATCTAAATAATTCAACTTTGTCAAAGTTTTAAAAAACATGAAAAAAGATATCATCATCCCCGAAGTTGAAAACGTTTTCCTTGCCGCAGTTCAGGAATGGAGCGACGATTTTATGGAAAAAGTTTGGTATATCTATTTAGTAAACGACAGTGATTTTCAATTGGATAGTGTAATGGTTGTTTCCAAAGCTTTTGGAACCATTGATGGTGAAATGAAAAAAACATCACTTTTGCGCCATGCTTTTATGGAAGTGCCATCGGTTACTTTTGTAAAAGTTGAAATGGTTGAAAAAAGTGTTTTGGCACTCAACAACGAGTTTATGGTTACTTTCTTTATTGGTAATACATTATATGACAGAAAATATATTTTCAGAGCCAATTCCATCACTCCGGATTATGTAGAGGAAGTGCCACTTTTATTTGTGGATGGAGTGATTGTGAGGTAAAGTAATTTTATTTTTTTAATATTTTTAGATAGTATCTATTCAATTCTTTTAAAATTTAAAAATACTTTTTTCCTATTTGCATTGTACTTTTTATTACTTTCTTCATAATAATACAAATGAGCAATTGGTTCTTCTTTTCCATCGAAATAACCTCTAGACAATTGTTTAATAACATTGGCTCCAATATATTTTAATATATATTCATTTGCAGGTAATCGCTTATTACGTTCTCTACCATGTACAAAATAAATATCATTTACATAAAGAATACCTGTTAAGTTATCAATTTCAAATAATTCTGTAGTTAATCCATAAATCATAAAATAAAAATTACCTGATTTTCTTATTCTGTTTATAGATTGTTGATATATACTTGGTTTATCATTTATATATTTACTTCTATACTGTTTTGAGTAGCTAGGAGAAAAGGTAAATTTATGCATCAGTTTTTCATTTCTGTCATTTTTGTACCTTGGAAAATATTCATCAGGATCGTGTACTTTCAAAGATTCAAATCTAAAATCAGGTATTTGAATAAAATTCAAAAGGGTGTCCTGTGTGTAAATATAAATTCTTTGAAAAGTGTAATTAGGTTCAAAATCTATGTAACCCTCAATGTTTTGACTTAAATCATATCTGTTGTAAGTTTCATTTTTTAGTTTAAAAACGGGTACAGAATATAAATCCAAATCTTCTAATCTATACGATTTACTTATAAACGTAAGCGTAGAAATATTTAAATTATCTGATATATATTTTAGTTGTTTATCATAAATTATCTTTATAGTATCTTTTGCAACTTTAGTATAATTAAGAATATTATAATTTTTATTAATAGTGCTGTCTTTAAAATCGGATTGATTTTGTCCGTAACCAATGCAAAGAAAACAGATAAATAACGGTAGAATAAACTTTTTCCTCATTTTGCTAAACTAAATATTTGTTTTATACTATCAAACTTAAATATCAAACTCTTTTCATCTTCATCAGGTTACTGTGAAATGAATTTTTTATAAAAGCAAAAACCGCAACTTTCAGAACTAAAGTTATACTGAAAGTTGCGATTTTTTTATGGTCGGAGGCGAATGAATCGGCTCTAATCCAACTTCTCAGTCAGTTTTTCAAACACTTTTTTGGCTGATTTTCCTTCGTATAAAACGCTGTAAACCGCATCGATAATTGGTGTTTTGGCTCCATAAGTAAGATTGAGATTGTAGGCGCTTTTTGCTGCGTAATACCCTTCAGCAACCATACTCATTTCCATCATGGCTGATTTTACGGTATAACCTTTTCCAATCATATTTCCAAACATTCTGTTTCTGGAAAACACCGAATAACCCGTTACCAATAAATCTCCTAAATAAGCCGAATCATTGATGTTACGTTTCATTTTGTGCACTTTTTTGATGAATTTTTTCATCTCTCTGATGCCGTTACTCATTAACACTGATTGAAAATTATCACCATAACCTAATCCGTGTGCGATTCCTGCAGCTATAGCATAAATATTCTTGAGCATTGCAGCATATTCAGTACCTATAATATCATCAGAAATCTTGGTTTTAATATAATTGCTGGATAAATCTTTTGCCATTATTTTTGCTTTTTCAGCATCGCCACAAGCAATTGTTAAATAGGACAAACGCTCCAGGGCAACTTCTTCGGCGTGGCAAGGTCCGGTAATTACACCAATGTTTTCAAAAGGAATGTTGTATGTTTTATTGAAATGCTCGCCAACAATCAAACTAGTTTCGGGAACTATTCCTTTGATGGCTGAGAAAACAACTTTATCGCTTAGACTTTCGGTTAATTTTTTAAGTTCATTGTCTAAAAAAGCCGAAGGAATAGCAAAAATAATGTAATCAGCATAAGCCACGGCTTCGTTGATGTCGCTGGTCAATTTTAGTTTTTTTATGTCAAATTCGACAGAGCTTAGGTAATTTGGATTATGATGATGGATTTTTATATGTTCAATAGCATCTTCATTTCGCATATACCAAGTGATTTCTTTTAGATTTACACATAACATTTTGGCAATTGCGGTTGCCCAACTTCCGCCTCCAATTACTGCAAATTTTAGATCTTTGGTCATTATTTTTATAAATTTTTAAAATCAAAAGTACTTAAAAATACACTAATAAAACAATAAATCATCCAGAGAAAAGGATTTTGAAACAACCAAAAAAAGAATATTAAAAAAAAATTAAAAATACTCACCTTTGAATACAATATAAGTACTGTTTTTTCGTTGTAACTTGTTGTTAATTTGATTTTTACAAATTAACATCTCAGTTTAATTAGTTAGTTTTGTTTTAGTTTTGTTGAGAAAGGCGTTATTAAATCCCATTTAATAACGCCTTTTTTATTTTATAAGCTTTCAACTATTAATTTGCGTTATTCTTTAATGGTTGGATTATATAATTTCCATAGTAGTTTGGTTTATGTAAAATACATTACGATTTATCCCTACTCAACTTTAAGTTGTAAAACTATTTTTATATTTGTATCATACGTGTTTTCAGGTTTAACAAACAAAAATGTAATGCTTTATTGAAATAAAATTTGCTTAAATAATATATAATGATAAAACCATTCCCATTCCATTCCGATTTAAGAAATCATTTCAAAAAACAAAGAAAAACCTGGTCTTGGTTTTCTGAAGAAAAAGTAAAAGAAGAGCAACAAGAAGCTTATAAAACAGATTTATTAAAAAATGCCTATAGATTAGATCCGGAAAATGAACCAAAAGTGTACGAGATTTTAGGCATCGCAAAAGATAAATTAGGCATCATTATTCCGATTACGATTTATCAATCACAAACCATTGATACTAATAATGCAGGAGTAGTTTTCTTTGAAAATGAAGCACATATTATTTTATCAGGAACAATTTTGAAATTGCTAAACGATGATGAATTACTGGTTTTATTTGCTCATGAATTATCGCACATTCTATTATTCAATTTAGAAAATGGTGATTTCGAAATAACTAACAGAATTATCAATACCATTGCCAGTGATAACAGGAGTGAATTGTTTTATTACGAAACGGCAAGATTATACCAATTATACACTGAATTATTTTGTGATTTAGGAGCATTGAAAGTGAGCGGAAGTTTAGAAAATACTATTAATACTTTGGTTAAACTAAATACAGGTTTAGAAAAAGTTTCGGCAGAAAGTTACTTAAAACAAGCCAACGAAATTCTGGAAAGAATCAATGAAGGTTCCGATGGAGAAACACATCCGGAAAATTTTATTCGTGCTAAATCTTTACAAATATTTGAAACAGACAATGCTAATTTCTACACTAGAACAGAAAAAATAATTTCCGGAAAAACGGATTTGCATCAATTAAACTTGTTCAGTAAAACATTGGTTTTTGATATTACAAAAGAATTAATCTCGATTATCCTGAAACCAAAATGGACTCAATCTGAATATTGTACCACACTTTACAAACAATATTTCTCGGATGCTGATAAAAACAGCAATGCCTTTATTAACGATGCTTTCAAATTGAAAATCGAAAACAGCAAGAAAAATCTAAAAGACTATTATGCATATATCATGCTTGATTTTGCACTTTGCGATGCCGATTTGAAAGAAGGTTTTATAGGTCATATTCTGGATATTTCAGAACAATTAGGTTTGGAAGAGAGTATGAAAACAATTTTGAAAAAAGAACTGAACCTTACTGAAAAAACATATAAATCATTCTGTCAAAATTGTACCACTACATTAAACAGCATTTTAGAATCAGACAAAGAAAACACTTATTAAGATGATTACACCAATAAAGGAATCGGCTTTTTATCAATTTATTACCGAAAATTTTCAGAAAGGAACTTTTGCCAACGACGATATTATTGCTATAATGATGCCGTTGCTAAGAACGGTTTCGGATATTCATAATCAGGGAAAAGTAGCCTCTTTACAAGATATTTCAACAATTTATATTGAAAACCAACATTTTCATATAACCGATAATGCGTTCGAAATAAAGCAAAATGCGAAAGTGATTGCTGCATTTTTCAAAGGCAAAAGCAATGTATTTGAAATTACAGGAGAACATCATGATATTGTCGAAATCGGCGATGATATTAATAGGGAATATGAAGATAAAAGTGTTTCTGAAAGTGATACAGATAATCTAAAAAAACCGGTTTATATAAAAGATTACAACTGTTTTGAACTTGAATTTGATCATCATGATCCATTAACTGATATTTTTATTTTGGGAATGATTTTGGCGAGTATCGCTTTGCAATTTGATTTCACGGATATTGATGATGTGAAGCGTTTTGTGGAATACCGCAAGAAAATGTATTTTTTGAATAGCAATATAAATCCTGCTATTGCCAATATAATTCTTGGAATGACCGAATTGAATCGGGAAAACCGTTGGAAAGATTTAAACGAAATTACAGAAAAACTTAAAAACTACAGAGATTATAATCCGGAAACGGAATATGATTTATCAAGTTTAGTGGATTCTAAAACACAAAACAGAAACCAATTTATTCACGAAAAACTTCGAAACAGACTTTTTGATAATAGCAAACGCAATCGCCTTTTGTATTTTCAGCCGAATTTGAAATTCCTGAATCTTACGGTTTCATCGGTTCCGCAGGTTTTAAATTATGAGAATATAGATCCCAATTCTATTTTTTACTGGAATCCCGAAATTTCAAAAAAAATAAGCAATACCACTACAATTTCCCTTAATAAATATTTGGAAATTGGAGATAATCCGTATATCATTCCTACATTAGATAAAATTCGTTTAGAGGCAAATAAAGATATTAACGAATACGGTTTTAGCCAATTAAAACTAGCATTATGTAATTTGAATTGGTTCAATACCAAAGAAAATAGTTCTGAAAAAATAGTTTCACCTTTGCTTTTGGTTTCGGTAGCCTTGACCAAGAAAAAAGGTGTGAAAGATCAATATTCATTAGAATTTTTAGATTCCGAAGTGGAGATAAATCCAGTTTTAGCAAATATGTTAAAGGAGTTATATGATATTCGTTTGCCGGAACGGATTCAACTTTCTGAAACTAAAATAGAGGATATATATGAATTATTGAAACTGCAAGTAGAGAAAAATAATTCTGGAATTGTCCTTGATTACTGCAACAAGCCTAAAATTAAACTGATTCATTCCCAGGCAAAACAAATTCTGACCCAGTTTAATAAACGTTCTAAAAAGAGAGAAGCCATTCAGGATCAACGAAATTTAAATTATTCTTACCAACAGGAAAATTTTCAACCGTATGGTTTGGAACTTTTCAGAAATTACGTTTTTACACAAGCTTCCTCATTAGAATATTTGATAAACAGTGACATCAAGAGTAATCCACAGTTTTTTAATCCAAACAAAACCATAGAACGAGAGTTTTATCAACTTGATGAAGGAGAAACGAATCCTTTTCGTTGGGAATTTGATACTTGTAATTTGGTCTTAGGGAATTTCAATTATAAGAAGATGTCATTGGTTCGGGATTACAATCAAGTTATTGAAAATGATGTCGAAAGCAATGTTTTTAAAAGTTTGTTCAATTCATTGGCGCAAAAAGACTTTAAAAATGAGTTAGAATCCGGCAATAGTTTTACCAAAACTTTTAATGTTGTTGCGAGTGATCCCACACAAAACAATGCGGTAAAATATTCGGAAACGGGAGAAAGCTATATTATCCAAGGGCCTCCGGGAACAGGAAAATCGCAAACCATTGCCAATTTGATTGCCAATTATGTTGCCAATGGCAAAAAAGTACTCTTTGTTTGTGAGAAGCGTGCCGCATTGGATGTGGTTTTCTACCGACTAAAAAATCAGGGTTTAGATGATTTGTGCAGTTTAATTCACGATTCACAAGCTGATAAAAAGGAGTTTATTTTTGATTTGAAAAAGACTTTTTACGACTTCACAGCATCAAAAAATAGTTTTCAGTCTATAGAAAATAATCGCAATAATTTGGTTCAGAAAATTGATGAAGAAATTCAGAAAGTTTCCAATTTTCATGATTTCATGAATGCCAAAATTGATTCAAAAAGCGACCTTACAATCAAATCGCTTTTTGATGTTTTGATTTCCGATTCGCACAAAGCTTTATTAGATAGTTTGAATATTCTTGATGAAAAAGCAGGCTTACAGGATTGGGTAAATTATCAGGAATCGTTTGAGAAATTATTTGCGATTAATGAAGAAACCAATCAATCGGAGTTTTTCTCTGTGCATCCTTTCCGTTTTTTGCAAATAGACGCTTTTACCAGATATGAAAATCTGACTGATTTGAAAAATGAAATAGAAGATAGTAAAGAAACACTTGAAAATATTTATGAAAGATTAGATTTTGTTTCGCTTCCGGCCAATGTGGATACGTTTTTTACAATTCAGGATTTTTTACGAAAATCAGAGGATACTTTTCCGTTTTTTGACAAGAATGTTTCCGATTTATTGTTTCCCGATACAGCTCTTTATCATTCATTGGAAAATGATATTCAGACTTTATTAGAATTACAAAATGATATAGTGAAGTTAGCCAAACAGTTTCCGTATTGGACAAAAAAGCTATCAGAAACGGATGCAAAAATAGCTTTAGAAGTCATTGGTAAGAACGAGAAGAGCTTTTTTAATTTTTTTAATTCTAATTATAAAAAAATAAAAAGTGAAATTTCAGCAGTTTATGAAATTAATAAACATACTGTGAAACCAAGCCTTACAAGCATTTTAGAAAATCAACACGCTCAATTTGAATTAGAAGAAAAATATAATAATTCGAAAATCAATTTTGAAAAGAAATATCATCTGGGAGATTTATTTGAATTAAAGAATAAAACAGAAATTCTTAAAAGCGAATTGGATTCCAGTATTTTAAATTTTGTTAAAAACTTAAATGAATCGGATCGTAAAGAAGTTTCAGAAATAGAAAAGTTGTTTTCGAAAGTCGATTATTTATTATCAAAAAGTATTGAAAATTATGAAGATTTAAGCTTATCAGAAATTGAAAATGCGCTTATTCAAATTAACAGCAAAAAAACTTTTTTCAATCTATATGCTTCATTTTTTGAGGAAATTCAGGATTTGAATCCGTCTATTTTTCAATTATTGAAAACTAAAAAAATTCCGCTGAAGCATTTGAAAATTACTTTGGCCGAAAAGTCATTGGAGAAATATTATGCGACACATTATTTGCATAAGAGATACAACATGGATTTGTTGCACACATCGATTCAGAAAGTCAAAAAAATGCATGTCGATTTATTAGAACTGAATGGAAAATATATTATTGCCAAGCAAATTAGCAATCTCAAGGGTCTGATTTTAACTTCTGAAATGTCAGTTGCCGGAATGACAACAGAAGAGAAAGAAAGAAAAAAATCGATAACAGAAGGCAGAAAAATTCTGGAAAATGAATTTAGTAAAAGCATCAGATTTAAATCTATTCGCGAATTGGCGTCTTCAGATTCAGGTCAAATTATTCGGGAAATTAAACCCGTTTGGCTGATGAGTCCTTTGAGTGTTTCGGATACTTTACCGGTTGATGAAAACTATTTCGATGTTGTGATTTTTGATGAAGCAAGTCAAATCACGCTCGAAGAAGGACTTGTTCCCATCTACAGAGCCAAGCAAACGATAATTGTGGGTGACGAAATGCAGATGCCTCCAAGTAATTTCTTTGGAAGTTCGTCAGGTAATCAGGATGATTTGTGGGCAGACGCAACAGCCGAGGACAATGATTCATTTTCATTAGATGCCGATAGTTTCCTGACACAAGGTGCACGTAAATTTCCTTCGATTATGTTGGGTTGGCATTATCGAAGCAAACATGAAGCTTTAATTGGTTTTTCGAATGCTTCTTTTTATGATAGCAAATTATTGACAATTCCTGATTTGAAAGATCACAATAAAATAGCAGAACCTATAATTGTAACAGATGTTCTGGATGCCAAAGCGAATTTAGATCACTTATTTTCAAAGCCAATATCCTATCATTACATTGAAAAAGGAGTATATAATGCGAGGTCCAATGTAAAAGAAGCACAATATATCGCTAATATGGTTCGTGAACTTTTGACTCAAAATAAAGAGCAAAGTATTGGAATTGTTGCTTTTTCGATGGAACAGCAAAATGAAATAGAAACTGCAATTGAAGCGATTTGTATTGGAGATAAGGTTTTTGAAAATCTAATTGAAGAAGAATACAAGCGTATTGAAAACAATCAATTTGTTGGGCTTTTTGTAAAAAATCTGGAGAATGTACAAGGAGACGAACGTGATATTATCATTATGAGTACTTGTTACGGATATAATCCCAATGGTAAAATGTTGATGAATTTCGGTCCAATTAACAAACGAGGAGGAGAAAAACGATTGAATGTAATTTTTTCCAGAGCCAAGAAAAGTATGTGTGTGGTGAGTTCTATAAAATATTTTGATATTAAAAATGAATACAACGAAGGAGCTAATTATTTTAGAAAATACCTTCAGTATGCGGAATTAATCAGTTTGGGAGAATTGGAATCGGCGAATAATGTTTTAAATTCCATCAACAGTAAAAACAACATTCAAGAATCAAGTCAAATTGCAGACCAAATACAAACTGAAATCGAAAAAATGGGATATTTTGCCACACGAAATATTGGGCAAAGTAAGTTTAAATGCCATTTGGGAATTAAAAAATCCGCAGAAGATGAAGAGTTTGTCTTGGGAATTATAATTGATGATGATTTGCATTATTCGAACAATGATATTTTGGAACAATATCTTTTGAGACCGGAAATTTTAAAAACAAATGGTTGGAATATTTGTCAAATCTACTCAAAGGATTGGATAGAGAATAAACCAAGAGTGCTTAAAATGATTGGTGCTTCATTGAACAAAGAACTGTTTTTTGATGAAGTTGAATTTGAAAACAGTGCTATTGAAATTGAAAATGATGCCATTGTCGAAGAAGAAATTCAACCTGAAACTGTTGAAAATACTGATTTTGAAAGATATATTAATACATCCAAAGGGAGTAATAAATTTTGGGAAATTGGTATAGAAAATAAAAATGTCATTGTCCAATATGGTAGAATTGGTACCAAAGGACAGCGAATGGTCAAAGCATTTGAAAGTGAAAATGATGCTATAAAAGAAAAGCGAAAATTAATTGCTCAGAAACTGTCGAAGGAATATTTTAAGGAATAAAATTCACAAAGTAAACAAGGCTAAATGTTAATTTCATTTAGCCTTGTTTATTTTTTATATAAATTATTATGGTCAATATATTCCCAAACTTTTGAAGGTAAAAGCGGTTGAACATTCTTCTTTTTTTTGATATTTTCCCGAATAAAGGTTGATGAAATTTCTACAATTGGCGCAGCAATAAAATGAATTTTGGGATTGTCTTTAAAAATTGAATTTTCAACTCCCGATGAAATTCTCGGATAAACATAAACTTCGTGGTTTTGCAAAATTACTTCATAGTTTTTCCATTTGTGCAAAGACTTAAGATTGTCTTCACCCATAATTAATGAAAATTCGTGATTTGGAAATTTATCCTGTAAATGTGCCAAAGTATTCACGGTATAATTAGGCTGTGATAATTTAAACTCAATATCCGAAGGCTTAATTTTTGGATAATCTTCGGTAGCCAAAGTAACCAATTGCAAACGTTGGTAATCATCCAACAAAGTCTCTTTATTTTTCAATGGATTATGTGGCGTTACCACCATCCAAATTTGATCCAAACTTGTATGTTCAGCAAAATGGTTAGCAATAATCAAATGCCCCATATGAATGGGATTGAATGTTCCGAAATAAAGACCGATTTTCAATTTTTCAATTTATTTATTTACAAAATCACTTACCAATTGATATGCTTCTTCCAAAGCAATATCCAAATCGTAGTTTTTGATAATCACATCAAATTGTGGTGCTGTCGCCAATTCTACGTGGGCTTTGGCAATACGCATATTGATTTTTTCTTCACTTTCGGTAGAACGTTCTTTGAGTCTTCTTTTTAGTTCGTCAACACTTGGTGGTTTTACAAAAACAGCCAGAGTTTCTTCAGGAAATTTATGTTTGATTCGTAAACCTCCGGCAACGTCAATGTCAAAAATTACGTTTTTTCCCTGAGCCCAAATGCGTTCTACTTCGCTTTTTAAAGTACCATAAAAATTATCTCTGTAGACTTCTTCCCATTCCACAAAATCTTCATTTTTAATGTGGATTTTAAATTCTTCCAACGACATAAAGTAATAATCTTTTCCGCTTACTTCTTCCCCACGAGCTTCACGTGTCGCTGCTGAAATAGAAAACTCCAAATTCAAGTCTTCTTTTCCTAATAAATACCTAACTATGGTGGTTTTTCCTGACCCTGATGGTGCCGAAAACACTATTAATTTTCCTTTTTTCATTCTTCTAAATTCTAAATCTGAAATCTATTTTTTAAAGCACATTCAAAACCTGTTCCTTAATTTTTTCCAATTCGTCCTTCATCATCACGACTAATTTTTGCATTTGTGCGTGATTGGATTTAGAACCCATAGTATTAATTTCACGTCCCATTTCCTGAGTAATGAAACCTAATTTTCTACCGTTGGCTTCTGTTCCGTTGATGGTTTCTAAGAAATAATCTAAATGGTTTGTTAGACGAACTTTCTCTTCAGTAATGTCTAATTTTTCCAGGTAATAAATCAATTCCTGTTCAAAACGGTTTTCGTCCACATTCACTTTTAACTCTGAAATCGCAGTTTGTAAACGGTCTTTTATCGCCTGAACACGCTCTGGATCTAATGCCAAAGCATCATTCATATATTGACGAATATTACCAATACGCAATTGAAATTCTTTTTCCAATGAACCCCCTTCGTCTTTTCGGAAATCACCAATATAATCCAAGGCTTCCAAAATAACTTTTTGAATTTCAGCCCAGTCATTTTCGTCAATTTCTTCTCTTTCGGTTTTCAAAGTGTCCGGCATTCTGATAGCCATTTTCATCAATTCCGTTTCATCGGCATCAGGATATACTTCTCGCAATTGACTGATGTATGCTTTTACAATGGGTACATTTACTTTAGTAGAAGTTTGCTCGGCAGTACTTTCAATAAAAATTGAAAAATCTACTTTTCCTCTTTCCAATTTTAAGGCGATTTGATTGCGTAAACCCAATTCCATTTCGCGGTAAGATGAAGGCATTCGCACGCTTAAATCCAAACCTTTACTGTTCAGGGATTTTACTTCTACTGTTATTTTTTTGGTTGGTAATTGCAAGCTAGCTTTACCAAATCCAGTCATTGATTGTATCATATAATTTTCTAAAAGAGTTCAAAGATAAGAAAAAAGATTTCAGTGGTCGGTGGTAGTTTTTAGCTAGATAATTAGCGGAAATTCATCCAATATTAACCTTTCTTTTGCGTAACTAAATACACACCAGTAAATATCAAAACAGCCGAAACAATTTTCACTAAATTCAATTCATCTTTTCCAAGGCTAATGGCAAAAATGGTCGCGAAAAATGGTTGCAAGTAAACAAAAACAGCAATAGTAGTAGGTTTTAATTCTTTCATTGAAAGTAAATTCAGCAAGTAAGTCAGGAAAGTCGAAAAAACTACTACAAAACCAATTTTCCAATAAATATCTATTGGCATCGCTACCCAATCCACAGATTCAAATTGGCTCCAGCCAAAAGGTAAAACCATAATAAAACCAAGTAGATAAATCCATTTTGCAAAGTTGAACGGATTGTATTTTTCCATCAGTTTTTTGACAATGACCAAATACACTCCATAAGAAGAAGCATTAACAAAAACCAAAAAATTCCCCAAACTAGCATTGGTGGCATTCCCCACAGATTTCCCGTAAAGAATAAGAAAAGCGGTACCAATTAACCCCAGAATAATTCCAAAAACCATTCGTCTTTGCATTCGTTCCTTAAGAATAATTGCCGAAAGAATCAATACGATTATAGGTGTGGAAACCATAAGCACTGATGCGGAAATAGGAGAAGTCAGACTCAATCCTTTGAAGAAAGAAAGCATATTTAAGGCTACTCCAAAAAAGGCGGCCCAAACTATTCGCAGGTAATCTTTTGGATCAATTTGCTCATCCCGAATAGCTTCAGATTTTCTGCTCAAAAGCCAAACCAGCCAAAACAAAATGGTAGCTCCACCCACACGCATGATAATAAATCCGTATGCCTCGACATAATTGGGCATTACGTCTTTGGCAAGCGTAAAAGTCATTCCGTATATTATGGAAACAATGGTAGCGGTAAAGAGGGCAAGCGTTCTTCTGGTCATTAGGCTAAAGCTTTCATTACCTGAAGTATATTTTGCTGTGTGTTGCCAATGTAAATTTTATCGCCAATAATAAAAACAGGACGACTCAAAAAAGTATAATGTTCTAGAATGTATTTTTTAAAATCAGCTTCCGTCAAAGATTTATTCTTCAAATCCATTGATTTGTAGAGTTGTGCTTTTTTGCTAAAAAGTGCTTCATAGCTTCCGGAAAGCCGGTGCATTTCTTCAAGTTCATCAACCGTAATCGGATCTTGTTTGATATCGTGAAATACCAAATTATGATTTTTTGGTAATGATTTGATGATTTTTCGGCAGGTATCGCAGGAAGCGAGATAATATATTTTGTTCATGATAAACGTTGATTTCTTTGTGCAAAGAAAATTCATTTGAAACGGAAAATGATTATTTTTATCGAAAATTTAAAAAAATATGGATCAACTTTTTACCGTTGCAGAAACAAGCAGAAATATGGTTTCAAAATTCCTGGAAAACCATACATTAGAACAACTAAACAAGATTCCGGAAGGATTTAGTAATAATTTGATTTGGAATATAGCTCACATTATTGTCACACAACAATTGTTAGTTTATAAGCTTTCTGGTTTGCCAATGATGGTTTCTGATGAATTAGCAGAAAAATACAGAAAAGGAACCAAGCCGGAACAAGATGCAACCCAAGCTGAAGTAGACGAAATCAAATCTTTGTTATTTAAAACTATCAATAAAACCAAAGAGGATTATGAGAATGGAATTTTCAAAAACTATACTGAGTATCCAACTTCGACAGGATTTATTTTAACGAGTGCTTTAGCTGCAATGACTTTCAACAGTTTTCATGAAGGAGTTCATATTGGAGTAATGATGGGAATTCGCAAGTTGGTTTAATCAAGATTCTGTTTGTCATATAAAATTCTCATATAAAACAAAATCCCAATTCTGAATTTTTAGAATTGGGATTTTCGTTTATAATTAAAATAAGGTTTGTTCTTTGCTACTATTGTAAGTAATAAATATAACCTACATTGAACCAAACAAGCCAATCATTTGCTTTATTTTCTTTATAAAGATCTGGATTAGGATTCAATCCGTCTACCCAGTCAGAAAAATAATACTGCAATCTTAAATCGACCATCAAATCAGAAAGTTCAGAAAGTTTATATCTAGTTCCTACACTTCCTACTACAGACCATACTGAACCTCCGTCGTTAGAAAATCCATAAGGTTCTCCGTCTGATGGAGTTAAATATTTAGGAAAAGTAGTTAAAGCCGATCCTAAAGGTCCCATTGTTGAGGCTACTTCAGTGTCGTAAAAACTAAATTGTCCACCAAGGCTAATAAATGGAGCAAAACTTCCTATTGTTGCGGTAAATTCGCGAATACTCCATGGAAAAAATTCCAGTTGCATTCCTATATTGGTTACAGATGTACTTCCGTACATTGCTCTTAATTGTTGTTTACCAATAGAGTTGTTTCCTTCTACCCATTGTCCGAAATGATCTAAATCAGTTTTATTATATGATAATTCACTTCTCAATTTGAAGTGGTCATTAAAATAAGTTTCGGGAGTATAACAGTTACACTCTGCTTTGTAGGAAAAATTCATATAATGAACTATTCCAATTCCATATCCTGTATTCCCAGCATTTGTGCTAAAATCATGTCTTTCCCCATAATCTGATTGAAACGCCACAGGACCTACAATGACGCCAACTTCATGAGAAAATCCAAATTGAGCATTAGTTACATTCGAAAATCCGAAGAGAAGAATACATGAAGCTATAAGAGATTTTGGACTCATTTAAAATGTTTTACTTTTTTACAAATATATAAAAACATCATTCACTAAGGATGTTATGCAAATAAAATATAATTTTTTTTGTGTTTTTAGAAAAAAATGTAAGGCTTTTTAAATAAAATCACTTTAAAAATGCTACCTAGAGAATTTAAAATTAAATTAAGAAATCGGATAATTTTTCCTAAATACCCTTATATAACGTATATTTGTATATAACTGCGAAATCGTTTTCTTATATAACTATTTTATTTTAAGTGTATTAGTATTATTAACCCTGTTTGAAAAATTTATTTTGAAATGGAAGAGAAAATAAATCAATTTATGGCTCTGGTAGAGTCAAAAAATCCGAATGAGCCTGAATTTATTCAAGCAGTCAGAGAATTTGCAGAAACAGTTATCCCTTTTATTGCGGAACAAAAAAAATATGATGGGAAGAACTTACTTCTTAGGATAGCAGAACCTGAAAGATCTATAATATTTAGAGTTCCCTGGGTAGATGACAAAGGAGAAATTCGGGTTAACAGAGGATTCAGGATTCAAATGAATTCAGCAATAGGCCCCTATAAAGGAGGTATTCGTTTTCACCATACGGTTAATTTGTCGGTACTTAAATTTCTTGCCTTCGAGCAAGTCTTTAAAAATAGTCTGACAACACTTCCTATGGGAGGTGGAAAAGGAGGTTCAGATTTTGATCCTCAGGGAAAATCAGATCCAGAAGTTATGCGTTTTTGCCAATCTTTCATGACGGAATTGTGTAGACATATAGGTCAGGACTTAGATGTTCCCGCTGGAGATATTGGAGTTGGAGCGAGAGAGATAGGCTATCTGTTTGGTCAATATAAAAGAATTAGAAATGAATTTACTGGAGTTTTAACCGGAAAAGGTCTTGCTTATGGTGGTTCATTGATAAGACCTGAAGCAACGGGATACGGAGTAGTTTATTTCACTGAGCAAATGCTTCGCAGTATTGACCAGGTAATTAAGGGTAAAACAGTTATCATTTCCGGATTTGGAAATGTAGCCTGGGGTGTTGCTTTAAAAATAAATGAACTGGGAGGAAAAGTATTGACTCTTTCTGGCCCTGATGGATATATTTATGATGCCGAAGGAATTTCAGGTGATAAAATTGAGTTTATGCTTGAAATGAGGGCAAATGGAGATAATAGAGCCGAAATGTATCTGGAGAAATATCCAAATGCAATTTTTCATAAAGGGAAAAGTGTTTGGGAAGTCAAAGCAGATATTGCTATTCCTTGTGCCACACAAAACGAATTGAATGAAGATGATGCAAAGTTATTAATTGCAAACGGCGTTATTTGTGTTACTGAAGCTGCAAATATGCCCTGTACATTAGGAGCTATTAAAGAATTTCTGAATGCAAAAGTCTTATATGCACCAGGTAAAGCTGCCAACGCAGGAGGTGTTGCAGCTTCCGGATTAGAGATGACGCAAAATTCTATTCGTTTAAACTGGACTAGTGAAGAGGTGGATGAGAGATTGAAAGATATTATGGTGGGGATTCATAATCAATGCAAAAAATACGGAATTGAAAAAGATGGTTATGTTAACTATGTAAAAGGAGCCAATATTGCAGGATTTGTAAAAGTAGCTGATGCTATGCTGGCTCAAGGCGTAGTATAATTTTTGAACAAATAAAATGCCTTCTTTCGACCTATAAATTTTAGGATTGAATGGAAGGCATATTTTTTAAATGAAACAAAATTCCATTACTTCCGTTTATATTATATTTGTATACTAAATATTCATGCAAATAATGAAAAAAACACTTCTCTATTTTATACTCCTGATTACTATACAAATAAGTTTTGCCCAAAACAAATTGGTGTGGCAAGGCTATTTTTCCTATAATGAAATTAAAGATGTGTCTGAATCACCAACATCAGTTTTTGCAGTTTCTGAAAACGCTTTATTTTCTAAAAATATAACTACAAGTCAACTTAAAACTACTAATACTATTGATGGACTTTCGGGCGAAACTATTTCGTCTTTGTACCATAGCCTAACAACTAACAAGACACTTGTAGGCTATGAAAATGGTTTGATGACTGTAATCAATGAAGCAGATGGCAGTATGCTAAATATTGTTGATATTGTCAATAAGGAATTGCCTTCGAATATGAAGAAAATCAATCATTTTATGGAATATCAAGGCATAGTTTATGTTTCTTGTGATTTTGGAATCGTTCAGTTTAATTTAGCTACGATGTTGTTTGGTGATACTTATTTTATTGGTAATAATGGGGCAGAGATTAGTGTGAAGCAAACTGCAGTATATAATGGGCACATTTATGCAGCTACAATTGATGGTATTAGAAGAGCTGATATCACTAATAAAAATTTAATTGATTTTAGCCAGTGGACTCAAATTGCGACAGGGAGCTGGTCGAGTATAGAAACTTTTGACACAAACTTAATTGCTATTAATAGTTCGGGATATATTCACAGATACAATACAGGTTCCAATTCTTTTATTGGGTATTCACAACTTTCGCAAGCAACAGTGGATATGAGGAAAACAACTAATTATCTTGTTGTCACTACAGTAAACAGTGTTTATATTTACAATAAACAAATGGTGCTTATTCGTCAAATAAACAGTAATCAAGTTCCACAAAGTAATGTGAGTTTTACCTGTGCCACCAATATAGATGATGTTGTATATATTGGGACAAAAGAAAATGGATTAATAAATACCACTATCGCTGTTACTTCGGGTTTTGATAATAGCACTCCAGACGGTCCTTCCCGAAATAATATTTTTGCATTTCAAGTCACCACATCATCACTTTGGGCTGTATATGGAGATTATAATGTTGAATATAATCCTTATCCTTTAGATAGTTATGGTATAAGTAAATTAAGTGAAACAGGTTGGTTGAATATTCCTTATAGCAAAGTTTTTGATGCAAAATCATTAACAAGAATTAATGTAAATCCTAATAATGAAAAAGAAGTTTATATTAGTTCATATTTTTCAGGTTTGTTAAAAATAGTGGATGATACACCATCTATTTTATATAATGAAAATAATAGTGGATTAGAAGAAATTACGTCTGTTCCAAATTATTTTAATGATGTAAGAATAAATGGAGGTGTATTTGATAAGGCAGGAAATCTTTGGCTTTCAAACAGTCTAGTCAACAATGGTATTAAAGTATTGAAGTCAAACGGAACTTGGCAAAGTTATTCAACAAAGCCAATAGTAATTAATCCTGAACAATGCAGGTATGGGAGAATGGCAATTGATAAAAATGGCACAAAATGGATAGCAACATATACAGATGGAGTTATTGCATTTAATGAAAAAGGAAACGTTTATAAGAAAATCACGGTTGGTTCGGATTCAGGAAACTTGCCAATTCAAGATGCACGTGTTGCTGTTCCAGACAATAATAATCAACTTTGGATAGGAACTGCAAAAGGATTAAGAGTTTTGTTAAATGTAAATAATTTTTCAACAGAAGATCAATTAACAACAAAATCAATAATTATTCTCGAAGATGGTTTGGCTCAGGAATTAATGTATGAACAATTTATTACTGATATTGTTGTAGATGGAGCTAATAACAAATGGATTGGTACGCTGGATTCCGGAATATTTTTAGTTTCACCAAACGGACAGGAAACAAAATATCATTTTACAACTAAAAACTCACCTTTACCAAGCAATGAAATAAATGATATTGACATAAATAGTATAACAGGAGAAGTTTTCATTGCCACTTCAAAAGGATTAGTGTCTTTTAAAGGAACAGCAACATCTGCCAATGAAGATTTAAGCAATGTGTTTGTTTATCCAAATCCTGTCCGACCAGAATATGAAGGAACTGTAAAGGTCTCAGGATTATTAGATAAAGCTACTGTAAAAATTACCGATATTGAAGGTAATCTTGTTTACGAAACCACATCCCAAGGAGGAACAATAGAATGGGATACTACTGCTTTTGGACGACATAAAGTAGCTTCAGGCGTCTATATGATTTTTATTTCGGCAGAAGATGGTGTTGAAACTAAAGTCAAAAAGGTAATGATTATTAGATAATTGCTTTTTAATAGATTTTTTTACAAAATCATCTGAATTAAATATGAAGAAACTACCAAATATAACTGGTTTAAGATTTGTTTTAGCATCACTAGTTATGATTTTTCATATTCCTCAATTTTGCCAAAATAGAGGTTTTCCTTTTTTTAATAATTTCTCTATTTTTAATAAAGGAGAAGAAGCAGTTTCTATGTTTTTTTCTTTAAGCGGTTTTCTGATTATTAGGCAACTATATATTGAGAAATCAGTTTTTAATTCAATCAACTTACAGCATTTTTTTCTAAGAAGAATATTGAGAATTTTTCCATTATATTATCTGGTATTAAGCTTTGGATTAATCTATTACAGACTGATATTGCCTTATTTTGGATTTGATTATCAAAATAATTACGATTTAGTTAAGGGTCTTTTTTTATCATATACCTTTTTTCCAAATATTTTTGCTTTATACAAGCCAGGAGGAATAATAGAAGTTTTATGGTCAATAGGAATCGAAGAACAATTTTATTTACTAATCGCTCCTTTAATTTTTGTTTTACCATTTAAGTATATTCTCCAGTTTTTATTGTTTTTCACAATGGCATATTTTATACTGTATTTTTCCGACTTGTTGCCCTTTCTTGAAAAATATTATATGCTGTTTTTTTACTTTTCATTTAGTGGATTGTGTTCAATATTATTATTGAATAACAAAATTGGACTCCAGAAATTTAGAGTTTTCTTCTTTGTAATTTTCATATTATATTTTACCACATCAATATTCAAAAACAACTTATCCAACATGTTTTATCATCTTTTCAGCATGCTTTTATTCGGATTTTTGCTTTGTGTTTTAGTAGAAAAATCAATAAAAGTATTAGAAAATAAATTACTGAATCATTTGGGAAAAATATCATATGGTGTATACATGTATCATGCTATAATGATGCAGGTTGCAGGATTTATTTTTTTAAAATTTAGTGTCCCATCAAAAATTTCAAGTCTGGAATCAATACTGCTTTTTAATCTTTTAGTTTTCACTTTTACAATCATTACAGCGCATCTGTCCTATAAGTATTTTGAAAGTTATTTTTTGAATTTAAAGAAAGACTATAAAGCCTAATTTTAGGTTCATAAAAATTGTGTAACACATAGAAAATGCAAATCAAAACCAAAGCCATCGTCATTTCTTCTCTCAAATATCAGGAGAAAAGTCTGATCGTAAAATGCTTTACACAATCACACGGTTTAAAAACCTATTTTGTTCGTGATGCTTTTTCTTCCCGAAAGTCCAATCAGAAAATCGCTTATTTTCAACCGTTGACTATTCTGGAAATTGAAGCCGTTCATAAAAATAAAGGAACTTTAGAGAATTTTAAAGAAATTAAAATTTCAACCCCATTCCAATCGATTCACTCGGATATTTTCAAGAGTACGATTGTGATGTTTGTTTCTGAAATTTTGCACCATTCCATTCACGAAGAAGAGAAAAACGAACACCTTTTTTCTTTCTTGGAAACCGCTTTATACTGGCTTGACAATCACGATCAAATAGCTAATTTCCATTTGATTTTAATGCTCGAAATAACAAAATATCTCGGTTTTTATCCAGATATTTCCGAAATAGAATTTCCTTTTTTCGACGCCAACGAAGGAATTTTTACCCCATTTCACGGCATTGGTTCACTCACTGAACATGAAACGAATCTTTTCAAAAAACTTATTCCATTAAAATTCGATAACGATCAAAAAATCTTCCACGTCATAGAAAGACAAATCATTTTGAAAATCCTGATTGATTACTACACTTTCCATCTCGATGGTTTCCGAAAACCAAAATCATTGGACGTTCTGAAAGAAGTTTTCTCCTGAAAATTGGGGGACACAAAACAGATGAGAATTCTTGTTTTTTAAAATGTTTTTTGAGAATTCAAAAAAGCATAGTGAAATAAGTATTTTCGTAAAAACAACAACAGGACTTGGATATAGATATTGTAGACTTAATCAAGTTATAGTTAAAATCAAAAAATCATGAAAAATAGTATAATCGTAATATGTTTATTTTTAAGTTGGAACGTTTTTGCTCAAAAAGAATTATTGAAAAATAAATTAATTGCAGATAATTTTATTGTTTATGATCCCCCAATAAAGATAAAAGGAGCATCATTTGTTGATGAACCTGTAAAACCTATTTGGTATAAAACCTATTGTGCCAATGTAAATCCATTAGAATTTGAAACAGCAGAAGAGGCTATAAGTTATTTCGAAATTAAACCTACTGTTGAAAAATATACTAGTTACAAAATAAATTTTCCAAATAGAGAGGAGGAATTAAAAGACGTGGTAGAATATATTTGTGGAGGATACCGACTACGATTTGTACAAAATAAAATAGATTATTTAATCCTGTTCACAAAAATCGAGAATAAAATTATAGATACAACCAAGCCGTTTATGGGAAATATGGAAGAGAATCTTGTAAAATTTGAAATTTATAAATTAGTAAATAATAAATTTGTCCATGCAGATTTTCTTGTGTTTAAATCTCTTTTAGAAAAGATTGGATATAAGGGAGAATATGATTTTGACTTTAACGGAGAATTTCAAAAAGTATTACTAGAACAAGGTTTTACTGTCGCTACCAAAAAAAATCGTAGTGCAGGATTAAGTGATGTAATTGTTGGAAATGCAAGTAAAAAATCACCAATTCAACCTATCCCGGAATGGTTGCAGATTAAGGAATAAATAACGCAGCTAAAATCCTGATTGATTACTACACATTTGATCTCGATGGCTTCCAAAAACCAAAATCTTTAGACGTTCTGAAAGAAGTTTTTTCCTGAAAATTTCGGCGTGACCCTCCGTAAAAACTTCGGGTCGGGCTTTCGGCTTTATCTCTCCGTTTCACTACGAGGATACCGCTTCTATCCCTCACGCAAAAACTCATCACTCATCACTCATAATTCATAACTATTTCTTACTTTCGCACCACGATTAAAGAAAAGGATAAAATGAGCATAAAATTTACTGAGTACAAAGGACTTAACTTACCTACAGTTGCATCAGAAGTACTTGATTTTTGGAAAAAAGAAAACATATTCGAGAAGAGTGTAACCACTCGTGAAGGCAACCCACCATTCGTATTTTTTGAAGGACCACCTTCGGCAAATGGACTACCGGGAATTCACCACGTGATGGCACGTGCGATTAAAGATATATTTTGCCGATATAAAACTCAAAAAGGATTCCAGGTTAAGCGTAAAGCAGGCTGGGATACTCATGGTTTGCCTGTAGAATTAGGCACCGAAGCTTTATTAGGCATTACCAAAGAAGATATTGGAAAAACTATTTCCGTAGCAGAATACAACGAAGCCTGTAAAAAAACGGTTATGCGTTACACTGATGTATGGAACGATCTAACCGAAAAAATGGGGTATTGGGTCGATATGGAAGATCCGTATGTGACTTACAAATCCAAGTATATGGAAACCGTTTGGTGGATTTTGAAACAAATCTACAACAAGGATTTGATGTACAAAGGCTACACCATTCAGCCCTATTCTCCAAAAGCGGGAACAGGACTATCGTCACACGAAGTGAATCAACCGGGAAGTTACCGTGATGTAACAGACACAACAATTGTAGCTCAATTCAAAGCCTTAAACGAAACTTTACCTTCATTTCTTCAGGGATTTGGAGATATTCATATCTTGGCATGGACGACAACGCCTTGGACTTTGCCTTCAAACACCGCTTTGACAGTTGGTCCAAAAATCGATTATGTTTTAGTTGAAACTTTTAATCAATATACCTTCCGACCTGTCAAAGTAATTTTGGCTAAAAATTTAGTTGGAAAACAATTCGGAAAAGGATTTTTTGCAAGTACAGAAGTTTCCGATTTTGAAAATTTCAAAGAAGGCGACAAGAAAATTCCATACCAAATCCTGACCGAATGCAAAGGAGCTGACTTAGTTGGAATTCGTTATGAACAATTAATGAAATTGGCTTTACCATACCAAAATCCGGAAAATGCTTTCCGAGTAATTTCAGGAGATTTTGTGACTACAGAAGACGGAACAGGAATTGTACACACCGCTCCAACATTTGGTGCTGATGATGCTAAAGTTGCTAAAGAAGCTACTCCTGAAGTTCCGCCAATGTTGGTTTTAGACGAAAACGGAACACCAATTCCATTGGTAAATTTGCAAGGAAAATTCATTGATGGTTTAGGAAGTTACTCCGGTAAATACGTTAAAAACGAATATTATACGGATAACGACGCTCCGGAACGTTCTGCCGATGTAGAAATCGCCATTCAGTTAAAAGAAGAAAATAAAGCGTTCAAAGTAGAGAAATATGTGCACAGTTACCCACATTGCTGGAGAACTGACACGCCAATTTTATATTATCCGCTGGATTCCTGGTTCATCAAAATCACGGAAGTCAGAGACAGAATGTTCGAATTGAACGAAACCATCAACTGGAAACCAAAAGCAACCGGAGAAGGACGTTTCGGAAACTGGTTAAAAAATGCCAACGACTGGAACTTATCACGCTCTCGTTTTTGGGGAATTCCGTTGCCAATTTGGAGAAACGAAGAAGGAACAGAAGAAATCCTGATTGGTTCTGTTGAAGAATTATACAACGAAATCGAAAAATCTATCGAAGCAGGTTTCCAAAAAGAAAATCCTTTCAAAGGTTTTGAAATTGGAAATATGGACGAAGCAAACTATGATTTGGTTGACTTGCACAAAAATGTAGTCGATGAAATTACGTTGGTTTCGGCTTCCGGAAAACCAATGAAACGCGAATCGGATTTGATTGACGTTTGGTTTGATTCGGGTTCAATGCCGTATGCGCAATGGCATTATCCTTTTGAAAATAAAGACAAAATTGACGGAAACCAAGATTTTCCTGCAGATTTCATTGCAGAAGGAGTAGATCAAACTCGTGGTTGGTTTTATACTTTACACGCGATTGCTACTTTGGTTTTTGACAAAACAGCTTATAAAAACGTGGTTTCAAACGGTTTGGTTTTGGACAAAAACGGACAAAAAATGTCTAAACGTTTAGGTAATGCTACTGATCCTTTTGAAACAATTGCAGAATATGGTCCGGATGCCACACGTTGGTATATGATTTCGAATGCTAATCCTTGGGACAATTTGAAATTTGACCTCGAAGGAATTGCTGAAGTTCGTCGTAAATTCTTCGGAACTTTATATAACACCTATTCTTTCTTTGCATTGTATGCCAATATCGATAATTTCACTTATTCTGAAGCCGAAGTTCCGTTGAACGAAAGACCGGAAATCGACCGATGGATTATTTCAGAATTAAATACTTTGGTAAAAGTGGTTGATGAAGCGTATGCAGATTATGAACCAACAAAAGCCGCTCGTGCGATTTCGGAATTTGTACAGGAAAATTTAAGCAACTGGTACGTTCGTTTGTGTCGTCGTCGTTTTTGGAAAGGCGAATATGCACAGGATAAAATAGCTGCTTACCAAACATTATACACTTGTTTATTGACCATCAGCAAGCTAGGTGCTCCAATCGCTCCGTTCTTTATGGACAAGCTTTACAGAGACTTGACATTGGCAACAAGTACGGAAAAATTTGACAGCGTACATTTGGCGAAATTTCCTATTTCAGTTGAAAACTTTGTTGATAAATCGTTGGAGAGCAAAATGCAGAAAGCACAGACCATATCATCACTCGTTTTATCGCTTCGAAAAAAGGAAATGATTAAGGTACGCCAGCCTTTGCAAAAGGTAATGATTCCGGTGCTTGACGAGAATCAGCGTGCTGAAATTGAAGCTGTTTCCGACCTTATAAAAGCGGAGGTAAACGTGAAAGAAATCGTGCTTTTGGATGATGCTTCAGGGATTTTGGTGAAGCAGATTAAGCCTAATTTCAAGGCACTTGGACCCCGTTTTGGAAAAGATATGGGATTGATTGCCAAAGAGATACAAAGTTTTTCTGCAGAGCAAATCAACCAATTGGATAAGACAGGTACTATAGGTATTGTTATTTCAGGAAATAGTATAACTTTATCATTAGAAGATGTGGAGATTTCTTCACAGGATATCGAAGGCTGGCTGGTTGCTAATTCAAACGGAATAACCGTGGCGCTTGACATAACGATTTCTCCGGAATTGAAAGAAGAAGGAATCGCAAGAGAATTGGTCAACAGAATTCAGAACATCAGAAAAGATTCTGGTTTTGAAGTTACCGACAAAATAAAAGTGCATTTGCAAAAAAATACAGAACTGGAAACAGCTGTAAAAGCAAATGAAGAATATATTAAATCAGAAACACTAACAGAAACATTGGTTTTTGAAGATGCTATAAATGAAGGAATCGAAGTAGAATTCGACGAGATAAAAACAAGAATATCAATTACAAAATAACGAGAAAATGATAGATGAAATAGCAAGATACTCAGATGCTGATTTAGCAGAGTTCAAAGAGTTAATTCTAAAAAAAATTGCCAAAGCACAAGAAGATTTAGATCTAATCAAAAGTGCTTATATGAACGATTTAAACAATGGAACAGACGATACTTCGCCTACCTTCAAAGCATTTGAAGAAGGAAGCGAAACGATGTCAAAAGAAGCAAATTCACAGTTGGCTATCCGTCAGGAGAAGTTTATTCGTGATTTGAAAAATGCACTTTTCCGTGTTGAAAACAAAACGTATGGAACTTGTAAAGTAACAGGTAAATTAATCAGCAAAGAAAGATTAATGATCGTTCCTCACGCAACAATGAGCATCGAAGCAAAAAACATGCAACGATAATTTCATTATCATAAAAGCAATTAAACGCTCCATTTGGAGCGTTTTTTTTAGAAAATACCCTTACTTTTGCGTCATTAAAATTTACAAAATGTCTTTACGAAAAGCTTATCTGATAGTTTTTATCATCTTACTGGTTGATCAAATTTCTAAAATATACATCAAAACTAATTTTGTATATGGCGAAATGGGTCAAATTGACGTTACAAGCTGGTTCAAAATCTTATTGATAGAAAACGAAGGAATGGCTTGGGGGACTGTAATTCCAGGTACTTATGGGAAATTATTTCTTACGGTTTTTCGCTTATTTGCCGTAACGGGAATTGGGTATTGGCTTTGGGATTCTGTTGAAAAAAAGAATAGTTCCAATTATTTGATTGTAGCCATTTCTTTAATTCTTGCAGGTGCTTTTGGTAATATTATCGACTCTGTTTTTTACGGTGTAATTTTCGATGACAGTTACGGTCATTTGGCTACTTTATTTACGGACAAACCTTATGGGACATGGTTTCACGGTAAAGTAGTGGATATGTTGTATTTTCCATTATTCGAAGGGAATTGGCCAGAATGGTTTCCTGTTTTAGGCGGACAGCATTTTAAATTCTTCAATGCAATTTTCAATATTGCAGATGTGGCGATTTCTACAGGAGTTGGGATTTTGATAGTTTTTAATAAAAAAGCATTTCATCAGGAGAATTTATAGAAAAACTAATTTTCTACAATATAAAAAGACCTATTTCGTGTTATGAAATAGGTCTTCTTTTTTACTTGTTTTGGCCTGGAGCATATTTTTTAGCACTTTTATCTCCATTCATTTTTTTAGCTTGTCCGGGAGGAACTTTTTTCGTTGAATGAGAAGAATGTGTTCCTGCATGAATACTGCAACCTGATATTGAAAAAGCAAATAGAATAACTAAAATTGTCATTCCAAATCTCGAGAGGTTAATTTTTTTCATAGTTCATAAATTATTTAGATTGCTAAAATACGTATTTAAAACTCGTATATTTCATTTGGAGTCACGCAATAATTCAGTTTTACGTCATTTTCAAAAACATCTTTAATAATGACTTCAGGATCAAAAAAAGAAAGACCTATTTTAATAGTTTCAGGTTTGCATTCCATTAAGAATTTATCATAAAATCCTTTGCCATAACCTGCACGATGTCCCGACTTGTCAAAAGCTAAAAGGGGTACAAAAACCACTTCGATTTTGTTTGTTGGAACTTCGATACCATCAACAGGTTCGGGAATATTGTATTCATTCTTTTTAATTTTGGTATTATCCGTCAAAAGGAAATGAGTCATATCTCTGGTTTGAAAATCACTTTTTGAAATGATAATTTCTTTGTCTTTTCCAGAAAGCAGATGCAGTATATATTCGGTATTGACTTCTTTTTGTTCGGCAATGGGTAGGAAAATATGAAAATAAGTTTTCTCCCAAACAGGAAGCTTTAGGATTTTATTAGCAATCGTCAGACTCATCTCTTCCAAATTATCTTCTGAAATTTCGTTTCGTAAAGCTTTATATTTATTTCGTAATTCTTTTTTAGTCATAGTAAATTTGAAAATATAAAAGTAGTTAAATTCAGAATCTCTTTTTAAATTCCATCCTTATTTCAGTATTGAATTTATTAACTTTGTTGCATGAACAGCCCAACACTCGAACTTCAAATTCAAACCTTGCCTGATGGTCCTGGAGTCTATCAATATTATGATAAGGAAGGCAAGATTTTGTATGTTGGTAAAGCCAAAAATCTTAAAAAAAGGGTTTCATCCTATTTCAATAAAATCCACGATACCAGAAAAACGAATGTTCTGGTCAGGAAAATTGTAACTATAAGACACATTGTTGTTCCTACGGAAACGGATGCACTTTTATTGGAAAACAATTTGATTAAAACCTTGATGCCAAGATACAACGTCTTGCTGAAAGATGATAAAAGTTATCCCTGGATCTGTATCAAAAGAGAGCCTTTTTCACGAATATTTTCTACAAGAAGAATGGTCAAAGATGGTTCGGAATATTTTGGGCCCTACACCAGTTTCAAAACCGTTCATACTATTTTGGATTTAATAAAAGAATTGTATCCACTACGAACTTGTAATTATGATTTGAGTAAATCGAATATTGAAAGTGGAAAATTCAAGGTATGTTTGGAATATCATATTGGCAATTGCAAAGGACCTTGCGAAGAATATCAATCTTTGGAAGATTACCAAAAACAAGTAGATGCTATTCGGGAAATTTTGAAAGGGAATTTCAAGGAATCTATGAAGGATTTTAAAAAGCTAATGACTGATTTAGCTCAGGATATGCGTTTTGAAGAAGCCCAAAAAATAAAAGAGAAAATAGAAGTGCTCGAAAATTACCAGTCACGTTCTACGATTGTCAATCCGAAAATCACCAATATCGATGTGTTTTCAATCGTTTCTGACGAAAGCGCTGCTTATGTAAACTTTCTGCAAATTTCACACGGTTCGATTATTCGTTCGCATACTTTGGAAATGAAGAAGAAGCTGGATGAAACAGACGAAGAATTATTGGAGTTGGCAATTATTGAACTTCGGGAGCGTTTTCAATTATTGTCCAAAGAAATAATAGTTCCGTTTGAAGTTCATTTGGGAGAGAAAATAAAAGTTACCGTCCCACAATTGGGAGATAAAAAGCAGATTTTGGATTTGTCTATTAGGAATGCTAAATTCTACCGAATCGAACAATTGAAACAATTGCAAATCGTAGATCCAGATCGTCATGCCAACCGAATTATGGCACAGATGCAAAAGGATTTGCGATTGCCAGTTGAACCGCGTCACATTGAATGTTTTGATAATTCCAATATTCAGGGAACAAATCCTGTTTCGGCTTGCGTGGTTTTTAAAGATGGAAAACCCAGCAAAAAAGACTACCGCCATTTCAATATAAAAACCGTCGAAGGACCAGATGATTTTGCTTCGATGACCGAAGTAGTCTATAGAAGATATAAAAGATTATTAGATGAAAATGAACCTTTGCCACAACTTATTATCATTGATGGAGGAAAAGGACAATTGTCTTCTGCATTGAAAAGTATTGATGAATTGGGATTGCGTGGTAAAATTGCTATAATTGGAATTGCCAAGAGACTGGAAGAATTGTTTTATCCAGGTGATTCAATTCCGTTGTATTTGGATAAAAAATCAGAGACTTTGAAGGTCATTCAGCAATTACGAAACGAAGCACACCGATTTGGAATCACACATCATCGGGACAAAAGAAGCAAATCAGCATTGAATTCTTCAATAGAAAGTATTCCGGGAATTGGCGAAAAAACGATGCTGACGTTGATACAACATTTCAAAAGTGTAAAAAGATTGAAATTAGCTACAGAAAAAGAAATTTCCGAGGTTGTAGGTCTTTCAAAAGCCAAAAAAATTACCGACTTTTACAAAACCAATTAGCAAATCAAAATGAAGAAGTTTGCCCTATTAGTTTTACTTTTTTTTCTTTTCCAAATGTCTTTTTCTCAGGACACCATCAAAAGACCCAAAATTGGATTGGTTCTAAGTGGCGGCGGGGCAAAAGGATTTGCGCATGTTGGGGTTTTAAAGGTACTTGAAGAAGCTGGAATAAAAATCGATTACATTGGCGGAACCAGTATGGGAGCGGTTATTGGCGGACTTTATGCTTCTGGTTATAATGCTGCTCAAATTGATTCAATTGTAAGAGTGACAAATTTCGACAACTTATTGCTCGATTATATTCCGCGTTCATCAAAAAGTTTTTATGAAAAAAGAAATGATGAATTGTATGCATTGGTACTCCCTTTTAATAAATTTAGAATTGGCGTTCCACAATCCCTTTCTAAAGGAATGTTTAATTATAATTTATTCAATCAACTTACTTTACATGTAAGACATGTCAGGGATTTTAATCAACTGCCAACTCCTTTTTTGTGCCTTGCGACTGATATTGAGCATGGAGAACAAGTAGTTATGGATAAAGGTGTTTTGGCTCAAGCATTGTATGCCAGTTCGGCATTACCTTCGGTTTTTTCTCCTGTAATAATTAACGGTAAGGTTTTAATTGATGGTGGTATTACCAATAATTATCCAATAGAAGAGGTACGTCAACTAGGAGCTGATATTATTATTGGTGTTGATGTTCAAAATGGTTTGAGAGACAGAGAGGAACTTAAAGATGCTTCAAAGATATTGTTTCAGATTACGAATCTGGAAATGATAAAAAAAATGCAAAGAGAATCTAAAAATACTGATATTTATATAAAACCAGACATCAAGGATTATGGGGCAGTATCTTTTGAAAAAGCAGCAGAAATTATTCAAAGAGGTGAAGAATCTGCATTTTCTGTTTATGAAAAAATTGATGAATTGGCTGACAAGCTAAAACCATATCACAAACCTAAATTAAAAATAGAATCTGATAGCTTACAAATTGTAGATATTATTTGTAATAATTTGATGAATTATTCCCAAAATTATATTGAAGGAAAATTAAAGTTTAAATCCGGAGCAAAAATTTGTTACAAAGATTTAGAAATGGGAATAAATAATATTGATGCTACTCATAATTTTGGTGCGGTAAGCTATTCATTAGAATCTAATGGATCAGGAGATAACTTAATACTCAGCTTTGTTGAGAATCCCACAAAAACTTATTTGAAATTTGGATTGCATTATGACGGGCTCTATAAAAGTGGAGTTTTAGTCAATATTACTAATAAGAAAACATTTTTTAAAAATGATGTTGCTTCCTTTGATTTTATTGTTGGAGATAATTTGCGTTACAATTTGGACTATTATGTTGATAATGGCTATAATTTGAGTTTTGGATTTAAGTCACAGTTGAATCAATTTAACAAAAATGTTACTAAAGCAATTAGTAGTCTGGCTGTTGATCCTTTAATTAATGTAAATTCTATTAATGTAGATTTTTTAGACCTTACAAATGAGCTTTATATCCAATCTATATTTGCACAAAAATTTCTTCTAGGAGGTGGATTAGAGTATAAGCATATAAGTATAGAGTCAGAAACACTTGCTGAAACTAGTCCAGTACTTGATAGAAGTAATTACACCAGTGTTTTTGCTTATATGAAATATGATTCGTTTGACAATCATTATTTCCCTACAGAAGGCTGGTATTTTGCTGGTGATATGCATAATTATTTATTCTCTTCAGATTATACAGGCAACTTCAGTCCGTTTTCAATTGTTAAAGCTGATGTTGGAATTGCCTTCAAACTTTTAAAGAAAACAACTTTGAAAATTCAAGCGGAAGGTGGATTTACTATAGGAGAAGATAGTGTTCCTTTTTTTGATTTTGTTTTAGGTGGTTTTGGTTTTATCCCTTTGAATAATTTCAAACCTTTTTATGGCTATGATTTTTTAAGTCTTGCTGGTAATAGCTATCTTAAGTCTTCTGCAACATTTGACTATGAAGTTTTCAAGAATAACCACCTTAATTTTTCTGCTAATTATGCAAATATAGGTGACAATTATTTTGACTCTTTCGATTGGCTTTCCTTACCAAAATATTCTGGGTATGCTATTGGCTATGGTTTAGAAACTATAATTGGCCCCTTAGAAGTGAAATATTCCTGGTCACCTGAAAAAGCCAAAGGATTTGTCTGGTTCAGTATTGGATTTTGGTTTTAATTAGAAGAGATATAAATAGTTTAAGGGATGATTTTTATCAAATTATTTCTAAAATGGTGAAAAGGGGATGTAATTTTATAAAATTCGTATAGAAAATATTCATTTTTAACTCATTTTAATGTTTTTTAGCATTAATTAAATGCTAAATTTCTTGAAAGAAACTCTCAAAAACCACCTTTTTTTTATATTATGTAAAAAAATAAGCAGCATATAACGTATGTGTCTGTAAATCTTCTGTTAAACTTATTTTTTTGTTGAAAATGTGTAACTCCTTAATTATCTTTGTACTTATAAAAATGGAAGGGGTGGTTTCCTTCCTTATATTTAATATAAATTTTCATAATTTATATTTTTTGGTTAGTTAATAGCATAAAACTCAGTCATTATTTGACTGAGTTTTTTTGTTTTAATACTTTTGGAACAAAATTTGTATTTGCTATAATATTATAGTCCAAAATAGTATAGCAATGAAAAAAATAATTTTATTATTTATATTTATAACCACTGTAAGTTTTGATTCCCGAAAAGATGATGCTTATGCTGTAGGGGAATGGTTCAAATTCCGTGTGCATTATGGAATTGTGAATGCTGGTTATGCTACTTTAGAAGTCAAAGAAGGAGTTATAAACAGCACGAAGGTTTTTCATGTTGTCGGCAAAGGATATACTACTGGTTTGTCTAAGTTCTTTTTTAAAGTGGAGGATTTATACGAAAGCTACATCGATAAAGAAACTGGAAATCCTTATCGATATGTCAGGAAAATTAACGAGGGAGGTTATACCAAAAATCAAGAAGGTTTTTTTAATTCAGCTGGTAATAAAATCTTAGTAAAAGATTATAAACACAAAACTGAAAAAACACTGATTATCCCCAAAAATACACAAGACATTTTATCTTCTTTTTATTATCTTCGAAATTATCCTGATATCGATAAAATGAAAACTGGAGAATTTGTATCAATTGATATGTTTTTTGATAGCGAAACCACAAAATTTAGGTTAAAATTTATAGGACGTGAGAATATTACAACTAAATTTGGAACCGTTTCAACAATGATTTTTAAACCATTAGTACAATCTGGACGAGTTTTCAAAGAAGAAGAAAGTGTAACTATTTGGATATCAGATGATGAAAATAAATTACCTATCCGAATAAAAGCCAATCTTATGGTTGGATCGATAAAAGCTGATTTAGAAGAATATAAAGGGTTAAAATACCCATTTAAAAAGAAAATAAACTAATTGTATAATAGCTATATTTTGAAAAAAATATCCATATTTATTCTCGTTTTATTCATAATGATTTCTTGTAATCAAAAAGAAACTTTGAGCGTAATACCAGATCAAAAACCACATCCTAATAAAGAACAATTCGGATTTAAATTCAATGATTTTAATGTGCTTCACGACACTATTCAAAGTGGAGACACTTTTGGAAGTATAATTGAAAATCAAAATCTTGGAGATAAGCAAGTTTACGACATTATTGAAAAAGTGAAAGACACTTTTGATGTTAGAACGGTTAGAATTGGAAAAGCGTTTACGTTATTACGTTCCAAAGACCGATACAAAAAATTACAGGTATTGGTTTATCAACCCGATAGAGAAAGTTTTTATGTAATTGATTTTAGAGATTCTGTTAGTGTTTATAAAAAACACCGACCTGTTCGTGTGAAGCAAAGAACTATCGCTGGAGAATTAGACGGTTCTTTGTCAGAAGCATTAAATAAAAAAGGAGTGGATGTAGCTTTGGCTAATAAATTGACAAAAGTATATGCCTGGTCCATTGATTTTTTCAAGTTGAAAAAAGGAGATAAGTTTGGTATTACTTTTACCGAAAGATATATTGATGATACTATTTATGATGGAGTCGATAGTTTAAAAGCAGCTTTTTTTGAGTACAAAGGAAAATTAATTTATGCTTTTCCTTTCGCTCAAAATCAAGTGTCAGGCAAATTGGATTATTATGATGAAAATGGAAAAGCGCTCAAGAATTTCTTTTTGAAAGCACCATTAAAATACGTTCATATTACTTCGCGTTTCGCTAAAAATAGATTTCATCCTGTGCAAATGATTTGGAAGGCTCACAAAGGAACCGATTATGCAGCACCAACAGGAACTCCAATTATGAGTACAGCATCTGGTATTGTGGAGCAAGCAGGTTATACGGCTGGAAACGGAAATTTCGTTAAAGTAAAACACGATAAAACCTATTCGACACAATATCTGCATATGTCCAAAATATTGGTACGTAGAGGACAAAGAATTACTCAGGGACAAACAATAGGCAAAGTAGGAAGTACAGGATTGGCGACTGGACCTCACGTTTGTTATCGATTTTGGAAAAATGGTGTACAAGTTGATGCATTAAGATTAAAGTTGCCTAATTCCCAGCCTATGGATAAGAAAAACCTACCTCGATTTATGTCTGAAATGGAACCTTTAAAAAGAGAATTAGACAGTGTTGCCAAATTATAATTAAGAAATAATTTTCTGTTTTTATGGTGTAAAAGCATTATTCTTTTTCAAAGGAATAGTGTAAATTTACATTGTATCAAAAACAGAAAGAGCAATGGCATTACAAACTACAAATCCCACTACAACATCATCTTGGCAAAAGCTTCAGAAACATTTTCAGGAATTGCAAAATGTTTCAATGAAGGAAATGTTTAATGATGATAAAACAAGGACTGAAAAATTTCATTTGCAATGGAATGACTTCTTAGTTGATTATTCTAAAAACATTATAAATCAGGAAACAATAAATCTGTTACTGGAGTTGACTAATGAAATCAAGTTAAAAGAAGCTATTGCTGAATATTTTGATGGAGAAATTATAAATCAGACTGAGAATAGAGCTGTTTTGCACACTGCTTTGCGTGCTAAAGAAACAGCTATCATTAAAGTAGAGGGAGAGAATGTAATCCCGGAAGTTTTTGAAGTTAAAAATAAAATAAAAAACTTTACGAATGAAGTTGTAAACGGTGACAGAAGAGGATTTACCGAAAAACCATTTACAGATATTGTAAACATCGGAATTGGAGGTTCAGATCTTGGACCAGCTATGGCTGTAGAAGGTTTGCAATATTATAAAAATCATCTCAACGTTCATTTTTTATCCAATGTAGATGGTGATCACGTAAATGAAATTATCAAAAAACTAAATCCTGAAACCACTCTTTTTGTTATTGTTTCCAAAACATTTACGACTCAGGAAACATTGACCAATTCAGAAACGATTAAAGAATGGTTTTTGAAATATGCCTTACCTCATGATGTAGCCAAACATTTTGTGGCAGTTTCTACCAATATTCAAAAAGTAACCGAATTTGGAATAGATCCAGACAATGTTTTCCCTATGTGGGATTGGGTTGGCGGACGATTTTCTCTTTGGAGCGCTGTTGGTCTTTCGATAAGTTTAGCGATTGGTTATGATAATTATGATGAATTATTATCAGGTGCCAATGAAATGGATGAACATTTTAAAACTGCCGATTTTGATAAAAACATTCCCGTTACTTTGGCTTTATTGAGTATTTGGTACAACAATTTTTTTGGAGCTGAAAGTGAAGCCTTGATTCCATATACTCAATATTTGCAAAAACTCGCTCCTTACCTCCAACAAGGAACAATGGAAAGCAATGGCAAAAGTGTTGGTCGTGATGGGAAACCTGTCAATTATCAAACGGGAACCATTATTTGGGGAGAACCAGGGACCAATTCTCAGCATGCTTTTTTTCAATTAATACACCAGGGAACCAAGTTGATTCCGACAGATTTCATTGGATTTGTAAAACCATTGTATGGAAACCAAAATCATCACGACAAATTAATGTCAAACTTTTTTGCTCAAACCGAAGCGTTGATGAATGGCAAAACAGAAAAGCAAGTTCAGACTGAATTTGACAAACAGGGACTTTCTAAAGAAACGGCAAAGTTTCTCTTACCTTTTAAAGTATTCACTGGAAACAAACCAACTAATACTATTTTAATCCAAAAACTAACGCCGAAATCATTGGGTTCTTTGGTGGCATTATACGAACACAAAATTTTTGTTCAGGGAATAATCTGGAACATTTTCAGTTATGATCAATGGGGAGTAGAACTTGGAAAACAATTAGCCAATTCAATTCTTGATGAAATACATACTACAAAGGTGAACGGACACGATAGCTCGACAACGTTTTTACTTAATCATTTTTTGAAGAATAAATAAAATATAATTTTGAATGATTCCAAAAGGTGTTCTTGATAAAAGAACACCTTTTTTATTTATATTTGTTAAAACAAAAAATATTTTTATGTACGAATTCATTCAAAAACTTCATTCAGGTTGGGCTTATTTAGCACTTTTAGTATTAGTCATTGCAGTTGTAAATTCCCTTATTGGATTATCTTCTAAAAAAGAATTCACAGCAAAAGATAGAAAAATTGCATTATTTGGTTTGATAGGAATACACACCCAATTATTGATTGGCTTGATTATTTATTTTGTTTCCCCTTTGGGTTTAGCTTCTCTAGGAGAAATGAAAGTAGCAACGATACGATTGACTTCATTAGAGCATCCGTTAATTAATCTTATTGCCATTGTTTTAATAACAATCGGTTGGTCCAAACATAAAAAACTAACGACGAGTGAATCAAAGTTTAAAACATTTTCAATTTTTTATGGTTTAGGATTACTACTTATTTTGAGTAGAATTCCTTGGAAATTGTGGTTCTAAAAAATTCTAAAAGAAAGTACTGAAAAGGACTTTTTTTACCGAGGTATGGTTTTTGCGAATTGGAGTTTAACTAAAAAGTTTAAAATGAAAAAAAAATCAATATTACTTTTTCTTTCGATAGCCTTTGTTGCTTTTGCAAGCAGTCAAACTTTGATTACTGACAAACAAAAAACCGCAGTACAAAAAGATACTGTAAAAAAAAATAAACCATTAGTTGAGGAACAGGAAGTAGTTGCGGATAGTTTATTATTGGTAACAGGAGATTTTAAATTCTATAAAAAATCAGCTCATGCTTCTTATTATGCTGATAAATTTCATGGGAGAAGAACGGCAAGCGGGAAAAAATACGATAAAAACAGATATACCGCTGCACATAAAAAACTACCTTTTGGAACCAAAGTAAAAGTTACAAATGAGGCCAATGGGAAAATAGTAATTGTTGAAATTACAGACAGAGGACCATTTGTGAGAGCAAGAGAAATTGATTTGTCCAGACGTGCTTTTATGGAAATTGCCAATAATAAGTCTTCAGGTGCGATGAAGGTAACTATCGAAGTACTGCAAAAATAATTACCAGTTTTTATAAGGATTTCTACTCAAATAAGAATTATAATACCGATTGTCATTGGTAACTTCTACACCCAACCAGTTTGGTTTTTCAAAAATTTCAGTTTCAGAATTCAGCTCAATTTCAGCCATAATTAAGCCTTCGTTTTCTCCGTAGAATTCGTCAACTTCAAAGATGTGATTACCAATTTTTATCTCAAAACGGGTTTTATCGATAACGCCTTTTTCACACAGCTTCAATAGTTCTTTCGCCTCTTCAACAAGGATTTCTTTTTCCCATTCAAAACGAGACAAACCCGATTCATTTGAGTTGCCTTTTATGGTTAGGAATCCTTTATCTCCTTTTATGCGAACTCTCACCGTTCGATCCGGAACTGAACTCAAATAACCTTGTGCAACATTACTTTGGGTAAAAGCTTCTGTTTTAAAAGTATCTGATGTGACCAAAAATTTTCTTTCTATTTCAATCATTCTTTTGGAGATTTTAGGCTAATTAACAACTTCAAATATATCAATTTTATATTTGAAGATATTTTTCACATTTGATGTATGTTATTTATGAATAAGTTAATGGAATTTGGGAGGTCAATATGTATTTTTACATAAATTGAATTAATTTTATGAAATCACTTTTCAAAGTAAAGAAGAAACCAACTCTATCTGGACTAATAACCGAACTTTTCGGAGAAAATCAGTCCTGGCGAGAAAAGGAAGATAATCTGGAGCCTTTAATCGAGTTAATTCGATTCATCAGGCCTTTGAAAATTAAAAATCTGGAAACGGTAGATTTGCAGGAAATTATTTCTTTTTTGCAAGAAAATAATTCTTATCGAATACAAATCTCTATTTATCTCAAAGAAATTTTAAAAGACAGAAAGTTCAATAAAATCCTTACCGATGCAGCAATATTGCAGGATGTAGATTTTATTTTTGAAGTCAAGAAAAGAATTCTCGCTAAATTATTACCCTATCAGCCTCAAAAAGACACTTTAGAATATATTTTGAATCAGGTTTTTCATTTGGCTAATGATGGTGTCTGGATTGATAAAATTCCGTTGCATCAATTAGAGCAACTATACAATTTGTTGGGATTTGATTCTATTTATGAAAGTATTAATCCTAATTCAGTTTTGTCGGAATTATTAGTGGCCACTCATTTAATTACACAGCGTATTAGTGGGCGTGCTCTGGAAACCGATGTAATTAAAATGGTACCTGAATTTGATGATTACGAAAGTCCTTTTTCGGCTTTTGAAAAGGAACTATTTCTAATTGGAGATGAAATTAGAAATTCTGAAAAGCATTATATTTCGTCAGACGATATCTCATATGCTCAGTTGTTAGTACTACATAAGCATTGCGAGGGATTTGTAGACAAAGCATTTCACAACAGTTCCAAATATGGAATTTCACTTAGGGTCAATCAGAATTTATTGAAGATTAAACAGCAATTAGCAAGACTAAAATTTTTAGTTTCTTTATTCATAGTAGATAATGAAATAGATAAAAAAAACAACGGAATTTTATTGGCTTTGCAACTGATAAAGTTCAATTGTTATAAAAATAATGTTCGAAAATTCATTTCAGAAAGTACTCAGCTGATTTCGTATGAAATTACCCAGCACACAGCAAAAACAGGCGAAAAATACATTACAGAAACCCGAAGCGAATACTTCAAAATGTTCCGAAATGCAATGGGCGGTGGCTTTGTTGTAGGGATTTTATGTGTTATAAAAGTACTGCTTTCCAAAGTTGACACGAGTATTTTTGGACATGCATTTCTGTATAGCATGAATTATGCTTTAGGATTTATAGCTATTTATATTTTAGGTTTTACTTTAGCAACTAAACAACCCGCTATGACAGCTTCCGCTTTGATTAAAGCCTTAGAAGAAGGAGAATCCAAACAAGGTAAAAAAACCGAAAAATACAACGCTTTTGCTATTCTTTTTGCACGGGTATTTCGATCACAGTTTATCGCCTTTATGGGTAATGTGATTATGGCTTTTCCGATTTCATTACTCGGAATTTGGCTAATTGATTATGCATTTGATTATAATATTGCTGCGACAAAATGGGAAAAACTAATTACTGATATAAGTCCTATTCATTCGCTGGCGATTTTTCATGCTGCTATTGCTGGTGTATTTTTATTCTTGTCCGGAATTATTTCCGGCAGTATTGCTAATAGAGACAAACACGATCAGGTATACTTTCGCATCTCAGAACATCCTGTGTTAAAGAAAAAATTCGGGAAAAGTATAACAGTTAAACTAGCGAAGTTATATGAAAAAAAATGGGCAGGAATTATTTCTAATTTTTGGTTTGGTGTTTTCATGGGGAGTACCGCTTCTATTGGTTTGTTTTTAGGACTCAATCTGGATGTGCGACACATTACTTTTGTAAGTGGAAATTTGGCTTTAGGATTATACGGTGCCAATTATCAGATTTCTAATTCTATGTTGTTTTGGGGTGTTTTTGGAATTGGAATTATAGGATTGGTTAATTTTATAGTTAGCTTCAGTCTTTCTTTAGGATTGGCATTTCGCTCGAGGGCCATCCCTTTATTCGAATTGCGATTTGTTACTGCTTCTATTTGGAACCATTTCAAATCAAAACCATTTAGTTTTTTTTTTCCAACAGAAAACAAAAGTAAATCGGTTGTGGTCGAAAATTATTTACACGTAGAAGAACAAAAATAATTTAGAATATTGTTTAGTTTAAAATGTCTGAATTAACTCCAAATAGAAAAATCATACACATCGATATGGATGCCTTTTATGCTTCCGTAGAGCAAATGGATAATCCTGATTTGCGTGGAAAACCAATTGCTGTTGGTGGAGCAGAAAATCGTGGTGTAGTGGCAGCAGCAAGTTATGAAGCCAGAAAATTTGGAGTTCGAAGTGCTATTAGCGGTGTTTTGGCCAAGAAAAATTGTCCTGAATTGATTTTTGTATCACCTAGATTTGATCGTTACAAAGAAATATCCAACAAAATAAGAAACATTTTCTACGAATACACTGATTTGGTAGAACCGTTGTCGCTGGACGAAGCTTATCTTGATGTTACGGTAAATAAGAAAGGGAATCCGAGTGCCAGTTTATTAGCACAGGAAATAAGATCACGCATTTTCAATGAAGTAGGTTTGACAGCTTCGGCAGGGATTTCAGTCAATAAATTTGTGGCAAAAATAGCTAGTGATTACAACAAGCCTAATGGTCAGAAAACGGTCAATCCTGATGAGGTTATTCCATTTTTGGAAGTATTGCCTATCCGAAAGTTTTATGGAGTTGGGAAAGTGACTACCGAAAAAATGTACCAATTGGGAATCTTTACCGGTTTGGAATTAAAATCTAAATCTTTGGAATTCCTGGAAAAACATTTCGGGAAATCAGGAAACTTCTATTATAATGTAGTCAGAGGGATTCATAATGGTCAGGTAAAATCGGATCGAATAACTAAATCTGTGGCGGCCGAGCATACTTTTGATGTCAATCTTTCTTCCGAGATTTTTATGTTGGATCAACTGGAAAAAATTGCCACTTCATTGGAAAAAAGATTGAAAAAAAATAATATTTCAGGAAAGACAGTTACACTCAAAATAAAATACAGCGATTTTACTCAACAAACCAGAAGTAAAACTTTGCCTTACTTTATATCCGATAAAGGACTGATTATGGAAAGTGTCAAGGAACTTTTGTTTCAGGAACGAATGAAAGATTCCGTTCGATTATTGGGGATTTCTTTAAGCAATTTAAACACCGAAGAAAAAAAGACGGTGGTGGTGCAGTTGAAATTTGAGTTCTAACAAAAAAAACCACGCCCGAAAGCGTGGTTTTAGAAATATCTTAATTTTTTTATTTAGTCTCTACTAGAAAGTTTAGAAAGCAATCTTAAAAATTCAATATACAACCAAACCAAGGTTATCATTAAGCCCATTGCGCCAAACCATTCCATGTATTTAGGCATTTTTTGTTGCACTCCTTTTTCGATACTGTCAAAATCCAGAAACAGATTTAAAGCAGCAATTATGATTACAAAAACACTGATACCTATACTCATCATCGAATTTCCGTGATGAACCGGAGTAAAGCTGGTAAACATAGAGAAAATCCAGGATATAAGGTAATAAGTAGCAATAGCCAATGTAGCCGCCACAACAACTGATTTAAACTGCTCGGTTACTTTTACGATTTTAAACTTATACAATCCTAGACAAACTCCAAAAGTTACGAATGTAGCACCAACAGCCTGAATGACAATTCCTGGGTATTGGGCTTCAAAAATGGCGGATACACCTCCTATAAATAAACCTTCGAACAACGCATAGCCAGGAGCTAAATAGCCAGAATATTGCGGTTTGAAAGCAGCAATTACTACTAAAATTAATCCTATAATTGCTCCGCCAATAGTAGGAAGAATTGGGTTCATTCCGTTAAAAGCCATCCACCAGGTAACCATGGCAGCAGCAGTGAGTAATAAGAAAAGAATTAAAGTTTTATTAATAGTTCCAGAAAGACTCATTTCCTGGTCAAAACCAATAACGGTAGCTTCATGTACTTGTTCTGCTTTTGAGGTAGCGGTAAAAGATTTATTGTTTAAAAACGGATTTTTCGATTCGAAAGCCATAATGTATAAAGTTTAATTTTTCCAAATATAAAAGATATTCTTCAGAAGATTGTTTATTTATTCTTAAATTTTTTAATCTAATCAGAAACAAAAAAATCCGTGTCATTGATAACGACACGGATTTGATAGTAATGAAATAAGTTTGACTATTCTATTTCTGAAACTCTTAACGTATTAACCATACCTCTATCAATAAGTGGCATTGCAGAAAGATTTACAAGAAAATCCCCCTTAGCTACATAACCGCTTTTTCTTGCAATTTCATTTACATCAGAAACCGTATCATCCGTACTTATAGAACTGTCATAGTAGAATGTTTTTACACCCCATAATAAATTAAGACGTGTTAAAATGGTTTTATTTGAAGTAAAAACTAATATATGAGATTGTGGCCTCCAGGCAGAAATTTGAAAAGCTGTATAACCACTATTGGTCAAAGTAGAAATTGCTTTTGCTTTAATAGAGTTTGCAATTTCTGTCGCATGGTGACAAATAACTTTAGTCACATAACGATTTGTTCTTATTTGTGGTGTGTTTTGAGGAACCTGAATTAATGGAGAATCTTCAACAGCTTCCAGGATTTTTGTCATTTGTTGGATTACCTGAACCGGATAATTACCAGCAGCAGTTTCTCCAGAAAGCATTACCGCATCAGCACCATCCATAACAGAATTTGCAACGTCATTTACTTCGGCTCTTGTTGGAGTTAGACTCGTAATCATAGTTTCCATCATCTGTGTAGCTACGATAACAGGAATTCTAGCCGTTTTGGCTCTGCGAATCAAGTCTTTTTGTACCAAAGGAACTTCATGAGCAGGAAGTTCTACACCCAAATCTCCACGTGCTACCATCAAAGCATCTGAATAAGCAATAATCTTGTCAATATTTACTAATGCTTCTGGCATTTCAATTTTAGCAACGATTGGAATTTTATGATCGGAATGTTCTGCAATTAATTCCTGAAGATCTTGTAAATCTCTTGGCGTTTTTACGAATGAAAGAGCAATCCAGTCTACGTTTTGACCAATAGCAAAAATAGCATCAGCAATATCTTTTTCTGTCAAAGCAGGTAAAGAAATTTTTGTATTCGGAAGGTTTACTCCTTTTTTAGATTTCAATTCACCTCCCTGAAGTACTCTTGCAACCACTTCGGTTTTTTTGTCAGTTTCAACAATTTCAAAGATTAATTTACCATCGTCAAGCAAAATTTTCTCTCCAGGATTTACGTCATTTGGAAAATTTTGGTATTTCATGAAAACTTTTTTGGCAGTACCAATGATGTCTTCAGCAGTTGTAAAAGTGATTAAATCACCATCATTTACTACTACACCTGTTTCCATTACACCTACACGAAGTTTTGGTCCTTGTAAGTCTCCAAGAATAGCAGTTGTGTATCCAAATTCTTCGTTAAGTCCTCTTATTATATTGATTTTATTTTTAACATCTTCATAGTCAGCATGCGAAAAATTTATTCTAAACACATTTACACCTGCTTCAATCATGTCTTTTATGATTTCTCTGGTACTACATGCAGGTCCGAGTGTGGCTACAATTTTTGTTTTTTTCTGTGTAATCATTGGTATTAAAAAATTAAATTGTTTTTTGCTTTTATTTTATTTGTTTCGACAACGTAAACGGTCGATATATTGTCAATTGTATTTAATAAAGTCTGTATTTCTAACAAATTCATAGTGTCTTCTGTATTTTCTATTTTCAGAAAATAATCTACTTTTTTGAACTCAGTAAGCAGATACACTTTTGTCGAAACTTCCATGCTTACATTTGAAAATAGATTTTGTCCATTGCCATTTTTTTGCTGGATGACTTCGTTTTTATTGTGAATTAAATTCCAGGAAATGGTTTTTTCAGTATCATAATAATAAAATCTGGAGAATTTTGTCTCTCCTTCTTTTATATTAATTTGAATTTCGTTTTCACTTTTGCTTAAATTGATCGAAAGCTTTTGATTGATGAAATAAGCCAATCGATAATCTTCTAATGAAGTATGAATAGCAATCAGATGATAATCAATTTCGTCAAATTCGCCAAAATCCAATTTATGAATAGCCATTATATGAAATATAATAAGTTGTAAATATAGCATTTCTATTGAAGCAGAAACTTCTCAAAATGGATGAATTTGTTATTTTTATAAACGAAAACGTTATCGTTTGAATTGCGTTGTAGCTATTTATTGTCTATTTTTTTTTGAAATGCAAAGTAGGCTCGTTGGGATGCTTTTTCTTCCGCTTTCTTTTTAGAGGTTGCTCTTGCTTTAGCAATTACCTTATCGTCGATGCTTAGTTTTACTCCGAATAATCGCTGCCCATCGATACCATTGTCTTCAAAAATGTCATAGTGAAATTGTTTTTTTTCTTTTTGACACCATTCTATAAGCAGACTTTTATAGCTAATTACTTTTCCTTCCAGTCTGGCAATATCTACATAAGGAATTATGACTCTTTTTTGAATAAATTTTTCACAGAATTCATAACCTCTATCAAGATAAATGGCTCCGACCAAAGATTCAAAAATATTACCGTGAATGTTTTCTCCAAAATGTTGTACAGGAACTTTACTTTCTATGTATTGAATAAGATTTAAATCTTTTCCCAATTCATTTAAATGTTCCCTACTGACAATTTTGGATCTCATTTTGGTGAGATAACCTTCATCTCCAGCTGGAGCTTCAGTATATAAATAAGCTGCAATTACTGAACTTAACATAGCATCACCCAAAAATTCGAGACGCTCATAATTAATTGCATTACCTTGTCCATCTAGTTTATTAGAGGAACGATGTGTAAATGCTTTTTTGTAATTTTCCAGATTTTTAGGTTCAAATCCTAAAATTTCACGTATAGAATCAAAAAAAATCCCGTCTTCAAGAGAACGGGATTTTGAAAATATTTTTTTAATTATACGCATTGGCATTTATATAATTAGTAACCTAATTTTTTTACTAATACACAAGCATTATGTCCACCAAAACCAAAAGTATTGCTCATTAGAACATTTACTTCTCTTTTTTGGGCAACATTAAAAGTAAAGTTTAATTTAGGATTAATGCTTTCATCATCTGTAAAATGATTGATTGTAGGAGGAATAATTCCGTGTTTCATGGAAAGTATAGCCGATATGGTTTCTACAGCTCCGGCAGCACCAAGTAAATGACCTGTCATGGATTTTGTAGAATTCAGATTCATCGTATAAGCATGTTCTCCAAAAACATGTTCAATTGCTTTAGATTCTGCTAAATCACCAAGAGGCGTTGAAGTTCCGTGCATATTTACACCATCAACATCTGTAGGTTTTAATCCGGCATCTCTTAAACAGTTCAGCATTACATTTTTCGCGCCCAATCCTTCTGGATGTGGGGCTGTAATATGATGAGCATCTGCAGACATTCCGCCTCCACCAATTTCACAATAGATTTTAGCGCCACGCGCTATAGCATGCTCATATTCTTCAAGGATTAAAGCTCCAGCTCCTTCTCCTAAAACAAAACCATCACGGTCTTTATCCATAGGTCTTGAAGCGCTTTTTGGGTCGTCATTTCTTGTAGAAAGGGCGTGCATTGCATTAAATCCACCCATTCCGGCAATAGTTACCGCTGCTTCTGAACCTCCAGTTACCATAACATCGGCATGACCCAGACGAATGTAATTGAAAGCATCGATAATTGCATTGGTTGAAGATGCACAAGCTGAAACGGTTGCAAAATTTGGACCTCTGAATCCGTATTTTATAGAAATATGTCCGCTTGCAATATCCGAGATCATTTTAGGGATGAAAAAAGGATTGAATTTTGGTGTTCCGTCACCTGCTGCAAAATTAAGAACTTCTATTTGAAAAGTTTCTAATCCTCCAATTCCTGAACCCCAAATTACACCTGCGCGGTCTTTGTCAATTTTATCTAAATCAAAATTGGCATCTTTCATTGCCTCTTCTGAAGAAACCATAGCATATTGTGCATAACGATCCATTTTTCTGGCTTCTTTTCTGTCGATAAAATCTTCAACATTAAAGTTTTTCAATTCGCAAGCAAAATGAGTTCTAAATTTAGCTGCATCAAAATAAGTTATTGGAGCAGCTCCACTAACGCCGTTAATAAGACCATCCCAATACTCCTGGATGTTATTTCCAATAGGAGTAAGAGCACCTAAGCCTGTTACAACAACTCGCCTTAATTCCATAATTTATTGATTAGTATTTTTAAACAAACAAAACCCATGCCTTCTTGCTGTATTTTAGTATCACAAAAGAGCTATGGGTGTTATATTATATATCTTTTTGATTGAAATTCAATCCGGAATTTAATTTTAAAAAATAATAACACCCGTTTACAATAAAATGTAAACGGGTGTTTTATTATTATTTCTTAGCTTCTTCGATATAAGAAATTGCTTGACCTACAGTAGCGATATTTTCTGCCTGATCGTCTGGAATTTGAATATCAAATTCTTTTTCGAACTCCATAATAAGCTCTACAGTGTCTAATGAGTCAGCTCCTAAATCATTAGTGAAGCTAGCTTCTGTTACAACTTCGTTTTCGTCAACACCTAATTTGTCTACGATAATCGCTTTTACTCTTGATGCAATGTCTGACATAATCTTTAATTTTAAATTTTAATTGTTGGCAAAAATAAAAAACTTTATTTGAAAACAACTATTTAGTTAATAAATGTGACAGCTAAATTATAAAATAAATTTCATAAAGACTCTCTAATACTATTTATTATGACTTTTTATTCTTTTTTTTGCATAATTGAAATTGGTTAGAAATATGAAAAAAATAGTAATTTTTGCTTCTGGATCTGGTACTAATGCTGAAAACATTATAAAACATTTTAAAAACACCAGTATAGGAACTGTGGTTTCTGTATTCACAAACAACCCAAAGGCTTATGTAATTGAAAGAGCCAAAAACTTTCAACTTCCCATAGAAGTATTCTCAAAAGACGAAATAAATAGCGATAAAATACTACAAAAATTAAATATTATTCAGCCCGATTTGATAGTTCTTGCCGGATTTTTATTAAAATTTCCTGAAAATATTATTGCACAATATCCGGATAAAATAATAAACGTGCATCCAGCCTTATTGCCAAAGTATGGCGGAAAAGGAATGTACGGTATGAATGTACATAACGCTATTGTTGAAAATAAAGAAAAGGAAACGGGTATTACCATTCATTATGTTAATGAAAATTATGATGAAGGAAATATTATTTTTCAAAAAAAGGTAACTGTATTAATTACAGACACGCCAGAGGTTGTGGCAGAAAAAATACACGAATTGGAACAGAAATATTTTCCGGAAGTGATTCATAGATTGTTAGAAAATTAGAATTCTTAGATATTCGAATGTACTTATCCAAAATGCAAGTATCTAAAAAGTCTAAAATTTAATAGTTCAATAATCTAAAAGGTCTGAAAATCTAATAGTCTAAAAAGTCTAAATTGGAACACGACGTACATATATATACGGATGGCGCTGCCAAGGGAAACCCCGGGCGCGGAGGTTATGGCGTTGTAATGGAATTGGTAGGAACCCCACATAAAAAAGAATTTTATGAAGGTTTTCGTCATACTACGAATAATAGAATGGAATTGCTTGCAGTAATTGTAGGTCTCGAAAAACTGAAAAATCCGAACATGAAGGTTTTAGTTATTTCTGATTCTAAATATGTGGTGGATTCTGTTTTAAAGAAATGGGTTTTTGGCTGGGAGAAAAAAAGTTTTGCAGACAGGAAAAATCCTGATTTGTGGAAGCGTTTTCTAATCGTTTACAGAAAGCACAAAGTCGATTTCAAATGGATAAAAGGACATAACAATCATCCTCAAAACGAACGTTGTGATGAATTGGCAGTTATGGCTTCGGCTCAAAAAGACCTTTCTATTGATGCTTTCTACGAAAAAGAAGAGGCTAAACTTTTATGAAAACTTTGAGATAATCATCCTTTGCAACTTTGCAACTTATGAACTATCTTTGCACTTTAATTCGAAACTCTTCAAATGAATAAATTACTGATTGTTGGAACTGTTGCTTTCGACGCTATTGAAACACCTTTTGGTAAAACAGATAAAATCTTGGGTGGAGCAGGAACTTATATAGGACTTTCTGCGGCTCATTTTAACCTTGAATCTGCTATTGTTTCAGTTGTTGGTGATGACTTTCCACAAGAATATTTAGATTTATTAACAGATAGAAACATTGATATTTCGGGTCTTGAAGTTGTTAAAGGAGGGAAAACGTTCTTTTGGAGCGGTTTGTACCACAACGATTTGAATTCCAGAGATACATTAATAACAGAATTGAATGTATTGGCCGATTTTCAGCCAAAAGTCCCTGAAAATTTCAAAAATGCCGATGTTGTAATGCTCGGAAACTTGCATCCATTAGTACAAAGCAGTGTGTTGGACCAAATGGAAACTAAACCTAAATTGGTTATTTTAGACACTATGAACTTCTGGATGGATTGTGCTTTACCAGAATTATTGGAAGTAATTAAACGTGTAGATGTTATTACGATCAATGATGAGGAAGCAAGACAGCTTTCGGGAGAACATTCTTTGAAAAAAGCTGCCGCTAAAATTCATGAAATGGGACCTAAATATGTGGTAATTAAAAAAGGAGAACACGGTGCTTTGCTGTTTGATAAGGCAGAAATTTTCTTTGCTCCGGCATTGCCACTAGAAGAAGTTTTTGATCCAACAGGTGCAGGAGATACTTTTGCAGGAGGTTTTGCAGGATACGTTACCCAAAGTGGTGATATTTCTTTTGAAAGTCTTAAAAACTCCATCATTTACGGATCTAATTTAGCTTCCTTCTGTGTGGAGAAATTTGGAACCGAAAGAATGGTTGAACTCAAAAAAGAGGAAGCTACTGAGAGGTTGAAGCAATTTAAGTCTTTAACTCAATATGAAATGCCTTTATAACAGTATAATAACGCCTCGGAAACGGGGCTTTTTTGATATAAAAACACAACTACATAACTACTAGACAATGAGCGACGCAATTAAACACGAATGCGGGATTGCCCTTTTAAGATTAAAAAAACCGTTGGAATTCTACAAAGAAAAATACGGTACAGCTTTCTACGGAATACAGAAAATGTATCTTCTTATGGAAAAGCAGCACAATCGCGGGCAGGACGGTGCAGGTTTCGCAAGTATCAAATTGGATGTGGAACCGGGAGAAAGATACATCAGCCGAGTGAGATCCAATCAGTCACAGCCAATTCAGGATGTTTTTGCTCAAATCAATGACAGAATCAACGAGGAAATGGCGGCTCATCCGGAATATGCGGATAATGTAGCCTTGCAAAAAAAGGAACTTCCTTATTTAGGCGAGTTGTTTTTAGGACACGTTCGTTATGGAACTTTTGGAAAAAACAGTATTGAAAGTGTTCACCCATTTTTACGTCAGAATAACTGGATGCATAGAAATCTGATTTTGGCCGGAAATTTCAATATGACCAATGTAAAAGAACTTTTCCAAAACCTTATTGATTTAGGACAGCATCCAAAAGAAATGGCGGATACGGTTACGGTTATGGAAAAGATTGGACATTTCTTAGATAATGCGGTAACGGATTTATATCAGGAATGTAAAAATGAAGGGTTGAATAAAAGGGAAGCATCTCCTGTAATTGCCGAAAGATTAGATGTTGGTAAGATATTAAGAAGAGCTTCTAAAAATTTAGATGGAGGTTATGCTATGGCAGGACTTTTGGGTCACGGAGACGCTTTTGTTTTTAGAGATCCGGCAGGAATTCGTCCAGCTTATTTTTATGAAGATGATGAAATTGTAGTAGTAGCATCAGAACGTCCGGTTATTCAAACCGTTTTCAATGTTGATTTTGATAAAGTACAGGAATTGCAGCCTGGAAACGCATTAATCATTAAGAAAAACGGAACAGTAACAGAGCAGCAAATTCTGGAACCAACTGTAAAGAAAGCCTGTTCTTTCGAAAGAATTTATTTCTCTCGTGGAAGTGATGCTGAAATATATCAGGAAAGAAAAAACCTTGGAAAATTAATTCTACCAGCAGTTTTAAATGCTATTGATGACGATACTGACAATACGGTTTTCTCTTATATCCCCAATACTGCAGAAACTTCTTTCTACGGAATGGTCGAAGCAGCTCAGGATTTTCTGAATCAAAGAAAAAACAATTATATTCTTGAAAATAGAAATACATTAACCAAAGAAACGCTTCAGGAACTTCTGGCTGTTAAGATCAGAACCGAGAAAGTAGCTATCAAAGACGCAAAACTGAGAACCTTTATTACTGAAGATAGCAGTCGTGATGATTTGGTTGCTCACGTTTATGATGTGACTTATGGTGTGATAAAGCCAACAGATAATTTGGTAATTATTGATGATAGTATTGTTCGTGGAACGACATTGAAAAAGAGCATTATCAAAATGATGGATCGTTTGAAACCAAAAAGTATTGTTATTGTTTCATCGGCACCACAAATTCGTTTCCCGGATTGTTACGGAATCGATATGGCAAAACTGGAAGGTTTAATCGCTTTTCAGGCAGCGTTAGAATTACTAAAAGAAAGAAACCTATATCATATTGTGGATGAGGTTTACGCCAAATGTAAAAAACAAGAAGATTTTCAGGACAGTGAAGTGGTAAATTTTGTTACTGAAATTTATGCACCATTCCAGCCACAGGAAGTTTCAGATAAAATAGCAGAATTATTGAGTTCACCAGAAATCAATGCCGAAGTAAAAATTATTTTTCAAACAGTTGAGGATTTACACATTGCCTGTCCTAAAAACTTAGGAGATTGGTACTTCACTGGAGATTATCCAACTCCTGGTGGTAATCGAGTAGTAAACAGAGCGTTTATGAATTTTTATGAAGGTAAAGATGCAAGAGCATATTAAAGTTGTTTTTTAGCAGTTCAACGACTATTTGGGCATTTCATCTATTTTATTTTTAGAAAGATGACTGTCGATATACCTTTACTGAACCATAATATTAGTAGGTTAAGTTTATGGTAGATTTGGGGCAAAAAAGGTGAAAGCAATTTCACCTTTTTTATTGGAATAAAGTCAAGGAAAAGAGAATATAGATAAAAGAGAATAGACTTTTAGATGATAGAATAGGCGAATGAACTTTTAGTCTATAATTATCTAAAAGTCTTTTTTATTAAATAATACTTTTTAATCTAGTTTCGGCTACTTCTCCTTAGATAGAGTTGGGGTGAGAAAAAAAATAGACGAACAAACTTTTCAGTCTATTCGTCTATCATCTAAAAGTCTATTTTCTTAAAAGACTATTTTGCCGCAGCATATCTTTTAGCTACTTCATCCCAGTTGATTAGATTAAAGAAAGCTTCAATATAGTCAGGTCTTCTGTTTTGGTAGTTCAAGTAGTAAGCGTGTTCCCAAACATCTAATCCTAAGATTGGAGTTCCACCGTTACCAACACCTGGCATCAAAGTGTTATCTTGATTTGGAGTTCCTAAAACTTCCAATTTTCCGTCTTTTACAGTTAACCAAGCCCATCCTGAACCAAATTGAGTAGCTCCAGCTTTTGCTAAAGCAGCTTTAAATGCATCAAAAGAACCGAAAGCACTGTCAATAGCAGATGCTAATTCTCCTGTTGGCAATCCGCCACCGTTTGGAGACAATACAGTCCAGAATAAATTGTGATTGTAAAAACCACCACCGTTGTTGCGAACAGCTACGTTTTTCAAATCTAAATTTGCTAAAATTTCTTCGATAGTTTTACCTTCTAATTCTGTTCCTGCAATAGCAGCATTCAAATTAGTAGTATAAGCATTATGATGTTTAGAATGGTGGATTTCCATTGTTTTTGCATCAATATGTGGTTCTAATGCATCGTAAGCATAAGGTAATTGTGGTAATTCAAAAGCCATAATATTGTTGTTTAAATGATTTATAAAAATTTTATCAAAAATAACAATTAACTTTGGAATTGGAAATTCTATTTTGTTATAATTCTATTAAATAAATCGATAATGAAATTTTTAGGAGCTGTTTCCTGCTGTACACTCAATCTTTGTTGCCGAACCCCGGCAACAAAGGATGCCGTTTCCATCAGGGCTAGGGTATTCGGAATCTAAATCAAAAATCAAATGCAAAGACCATCATTTTCTATATATGACGCATCAGCTGGTTCCGGAAAAACGTATGCTCTTGTCAAAGAATACCTGAAAATTATTCTCGTTGCTACTAAAAATGATGCGTATCGCAATATTCTCGCCATTACGTTTACCAACAAAGCGGTTCACGAAATGAAGAGCAGAATAGTCGGTAATTTATCTGAATTTGCTAAAGACGAACCGAGTAAAAAAGCACAGGATTTAATGCAGGATTTGGCAATAGAAACAGAACTTTCCATCATTCAAATCAAAACCAAATCACAGCAGATTATCAAGCATATTATTCACAATTATGCGGCTTTTGATATTTCTACCATTGATAAATTTACCCACAAAGTTATTCGGGCTTTTGCGCACGATTTAGGATTGCCTATGACTTTTGAAGTTACATTAGACACCGAAAACTTGCTCGTTGAAGCTGTTGATGCCATTATTGCCCAAGCAGGTGAAGACGAAACGCTGACCAAATTGCTCATCGATTTCACCATGGAAAAAACCGACGATGATAAGTCTTGGGATATTTCCAGAGAAATTCTCGATACCGGTCGTTTGGTTCTCAATGAAAACAATCGAAATGAAATCACCCATTTTCAGAATAAATCCATTGCTGAATTTGTCGAAATAAAAAACAAACTAGCCGAAGCCTGTAAAGTTTTAGAAAAACAAAATGTCGAATTTGCCGAAAGTGCTTTGCTGTTAATCGAAAAAAACGGAATTGACACCAAATCATTTTCTGGAGGGTATTTTCCAAAACATTTGCAAAGTATCCAAGAAGGTAAATTCAACCCGAAAAACAAAACCTACCACGAATTCGAAGATATAAAAATCAATAAAACCGCAAAGGATGGAGCTATTATAGAAAATATAATCCCAGAATTATTGCAAATTCTAGGTACAGTTTATAAAAATTTCGAAAAGCGGGATTTCTACAAAGCATTCCTGAAAAACATTACGCCATTATCTCTGCTAAATACCGTTAGTAATGAATTGGCTAAAATTCAGGAAGAACAAAACGTACTTTCTATTTCGGAATTCAACGCTATTATTCATCGTGAAATTCAGAACCAGCCAGCTCCTTTTATTTACGAAAGATTGGGCGAACGTTACCGTCATTTTTTTATTGATGAATTTCAGGACACTTCCGAAATGCAATGGCAAAATCTGGTTCCGCTGATTGACAATGCCACCTCTAGTGAAATTGATGGAGAAAAAGGAACGCTGATGATTGTGGGTGATCCAAAACAATCCATTTACCGTTGGCGTGGCGGAAAAGCAGAGCAGTTTATAGAGTTAAGTAAAGACCATAATCCGTTCAATAATCCTGAAAAAGTTTTAGAGCATTTAGATAAAAATTACCGTTCGTATTCGCAAATAATCGAATTTAACAACGATTTTTTTCAATTGTTATCCAATGAATTCGAACACAAAGATTACAAAGATTTGTATGCCAATCATAGCCATCAAAAAAGCAACGATAAAACAGGCGGCTATGTAAACATTTCTTTTATTCCAAAAATTGAGGAAAGCGAAGACGATGAAGAAGCATTAAACAAAACAGAATTGTATTTATTGGCGACTTTAAATACGATTCAAAAAGTTAAACAACAAGGTTTCGAATACAAAGACATTGTTATTCTAACCCGAAAGCGGAGTCAGGGAATTGCTGTCGCCAATTATTTGACTGAACAAAGAATTCCGCTTTTATCATCGGAAACCTTAATGATTCAAAATGCTACTGAAGTTCGATTCATTATTCATTTATTGAAATACTTAAAAAACAGTTCCGACTTAGAAGCGAAAGCTCATTTTCTGCATTATGTTGCTGATAATATTCAGGATCAATTCCCTGTCCACGATTTCATTGCTCAGGGAATGGACAAAAAACAGGAATCTGAATTTGAAAATTGGTTAACGAATTTTGATATTTCGCTTTCTTTTCAGGATATTCGAAAAAAGTCATTGTATGAATCGGTGGAACTAATTGTTTCAAAATTCCTTCATACTCAAAACGGAAATGCCTATATTCAGTATTTCTTGGATATTGTTTTGGAAAGGGATGTGCGCAACCAGGCAGGAATTTCAGATTTCTTGAATTATTGGGATAAAAATGCAGAGAAATTCAGCATTCCATCTCCCGAAGGGAAAAATGCAGTTCGGATTATGACCATTCATAAATCGAAAGGATTGGAATTTCCAGTCGTGATTATGCCTTTTGCAGATGAAGATTACAGTCGTAGTCCAAAAAATAAATTATGGATTGATGCAGAAGCCGATGATTTCGGTTTGCCGAAAGTTTTAGTGGATAATAGCAAAGCTGTTGAAGGTTTTGGAGAATCGGCAAAAATAGTTTACGTGCAAAAATCGCAAGAGGAATTATTGGATAATATCAATGTTTTGTACGTTGCTTTAACTAGAGCTGAAGAACAGCTGTATGTGATTTCTCAATCGATACAAACAAGAAAAGACGGAAAATATCCAGAGAATATGGCTTCTTTCTTTATTCAATATTTAATTCATAAAGGAGAATTTGACGAAGAGAAATTAGAATATAAATTAGGAAGTGCAATCAAATTGTCTTCTGAAAGTCATAAAGTAGAAGATGTAAAAATGATTGAATGCGTTAGTGAAGTTTTAAATCACAAAAACATCAAAATTGCCCAAAGAGAATCAGTAATGTGGGGAACACATCAGCAGGAAGCAATAGAATATGGAAATGTAGTTCATGAAATTTTATCTTTCGTAAAAACAAAATCCGATGTTGATTTGGCAATTATAAAAGCCATAGAAAGCGGATTGATTAAAATGAATCAGAAGGAGTTGGTTTTGAATACTATTCAGGAAATTGTTAATCATACAGAACTCTCAGATTATTTTCAAGAAGCAAGTGAAATATTAAATGAGCAAACCATTATTCAAAAAGAAGGTAAAACTATAAAGCCCGATAGAATGGTTTTAACAAAAAACAATGAAGTATTTTTATTAGATTATAAAACAGGAACACATAACCCGAAATATCAATTACAATTAGAAAATTATCAAAATGCCATCGAAAAGATGGGTTATAAAGTATTAAAAAAGGCCCTTATATATATAGGTGAACAAATCAATGTAGTAAATCTTTAAATAGCCACTATATACTTTTGATTCTCAAATCTATAAATTCTTTGTGTATATTCTGTGAAATTGCTAAAACATAGCCCGATATTAATAACGAATCTAAATGTTATATAATTCCCATATTTCTGTTTTTTTTTAACTTTTTTTTTTGTAGTTAAAAAAGTACACGTTATATTTGTAAACTACAAATAGTAATCTAACAAAATTAAGCTATGAAACATCTTAAAAAACTTTTATTTATTGTTGCGATGGTGATGACATTAAGTTCTCACGCACAAGACAATAACAATCCATGGGCATTGTCTTTTGGAGTTAATGCAGTTGATACACGAACTAGTGCTGGTGGAGGAAAGAATTGGGCAGACCGCCATTTTTCTCAAGCATTTAATGTAAGTGAAAACTGGAATATTCTTCCTTCAGTATCCTATATTGGATTAGCTAGATCAGTTGGGAATAATTTTTCTGTTGGACTTCAAGCTTCTCTAAACAAAATTGACAAATATGTTGTTTATAATAATCCAAATATACCATCTAATTCTAGTGGTTATGGAGTGTATAATCCTGGAGATTTAATGTACTATGGTATTGATGCAAACGTTAAATATAGTTTTAAAAGTTTAGTCAAATCTAAAGTAATCGATCCTTCATTGAGTCTTGGAGGTGGATATACTTTCTTTGGTGATAGCAGTTATGGAACAGTTAATCCAGGTGCTGGTTTAACTTTCTGGTTTACTGAAAATGTTGGTTTAGCATTAGCAACTACATATAAATGGTCATTTGGAGAAAGAGAAGATGCTAATGGTGCACCAGACGCTCCATCTCATTTTCAACATACAGCCGGTATCATTTTCCAATTTGGAGGTGTAGATACTGACAAAGACGGAATTTATGACAAAGATGATGCTTGTCCAGATGTTGCTGGTTTAAAACAATTCAATGGTTGTCCTGATACTGATGGAGATGGAATTATCGACGGAAGTGATGCTTGTCCAGATGTTGCTGGTTTAGCTGCTTTGAACGGATGTCCTGATACTGATGGTGATGGTATTGCTGATAAAGATGATGCTTGTCCAGAAGTTGCTGGTTTAGCTTCTTTCAAAGGATGTCCTGATACTGATAAAGATGGTGTTGCTGATAAAGATGACAAATGTCCTACTGTAGCTGGTCCTAAAGAAAATGGTGGTTGTCCAATATTAGACACTGATAAAGATGGTGTTAATGATAAAGAGGATGATTGTCCTACTGTAGCTGGTCCTATTAGCAATAAAGGATGCCCTGAAGTAACTGTTGAGGTTATTGAAAAACTTAAAATCCAAGCTAGATCAGTATTCTTTAATTCTGGTAAATCAACTTTCAAAACAGGTGATGCTGCAACTATTACTAGTTTAGAAGCGATGAAAGAAATCCTTAAGGATTACCCTACTGCTAAATTTAGTATTGAAGGACATACAGATAGCGATGGTTCTGATAAATTAAATCAAAAACTTTCTGAAGACAGAGCTAATGCTGTTAGAAATTACTTGATTGAAAAAGGAATTAATGCTAATAACTTAAATGCTGTAGGTTTTGGTGAATCTAAACCAATTGCTACTAACAAAACAGCAGCTGGTAAAGCTCAAAACAGAAGAACTGAAGTGAAACACGTAGGTTCTATATACGAAAGTAAATTATAATTTACTTTTATAAATAATTTTAAAAAGCCATTCTTAATTGAATGGCTTTTTTTATTTTTATAAAATGACAAATACTTCTTTCTTAGATAAAACTGCAACAGTTTTAATTGAAAACTATTCTGGAAAATTCTCAAATACCATTGTGGTTTTGCCCAACAAAAGGGCCAAAATATTTTTGATAGAAGCTTTAAAAAAACAGGTTGATACTAACATCCTGTCTCCAGAGATTATTAGCATTGAGGAATTTATTCAGGATATTGCCAGTATTCGTACTATTGATCCAATAGAATTATTGTTCGAATTTTATGAAGTCTATTTGTCCATTACCGAAAAACCGAATCAACAATCGTTTGAGCTTTTTGCCAATTGGGCTAAAACATTACTACAGGATTTCAATGAGATTGATCGTTACTTATTAGATCCTTTACATGTACTTACATATCTAAAAGATATTGAAGATATCAAGAAATGGGGAATTGAAGTCGAAAACAAAACTCAATTACTGGAGAAATATATTGATTTCTGGAAATTATTACCCAATTATTACCACTCACTTTACAATCATTTACTGAACAAAGGAATTGGTTACCAAGGATTAATTTATCGGGAAGCCGTAAATAATCTCAATCACTTTTCGGATTCTATAAAAGAAAAACAATATGTCTTTGCAGGTTTTAACGCTTTGAATGCTGCCGAAGAACGAATCATTCAACATTTGATAGCTTCCGATCAGGCAAAAATATATTGGGATGTGGATCAAACGTTTTTGAATGATCCGTATCACGATGCCGGATTGTTTGTAAGACGTTTCAAATCGAGTTGGAGACATTATAAATCAAATCCTTTTGAATGGATTGTGGATGATTTTTCGCAGTCGAAAAACATTCAGGTTATTGGTACGCCAAAAACTATTGGTCAGGCTAAAATTGCCGGAAGTATCATTGAAAATATTATAACTGATAATCCAAATACAACACTCGACAAAGTAGCAGTAGTGCTTGGAGAAGAAAATTTGCTGGTGCCACTTTTGTATTCCTTGCCTTCCACTGTTGGTGCTTTGAATATTACAATGGGTTATTCAAGCAAGAACAATCCTGCACAGATTTTGATTGCCAAATTGTTCAAAATGCATACAAATGCTTTGTCGCGAAATGCCAAAAGTTATGTGCTGTATTACAAAGATGTTTTAGATATTTTGACACATCCATTGGTAGAACCTTTTGCCAAAACCAGTTTGTTAGTTGGTGTAATTAATCAAAATAATTATACTTTTATTACGCATCAGAAATTAATGGAATTGAATCCAAATCCAAGTGATTTGTTTCTTTTGTTATTCCAAAAATGGGAAAGTGGTTCGATGGCAGTTTTGGAAACTATTTCGAGTTTGTTGCAAACCATTAAAAATAATTTAAGCAACGATAATGAAGAAGAAAAAATCACGAAAGCCTTTGTGTATGCTATTTTTAAAGTAATCAACAAACTGATTAATTATTATTCACAGCATTCTCATATCGATAAAATCGAGACGCTTTATGCGATTTACAAACAGGTAATTGATTTAGCTGAAGTTTCCTTTGAAGGAGAACCTTTGAATGGTTTGCAAATTATGGGAGTATTGGAAAGTCGTGTTTTGGATTTTGAAACTGTGATTGTAACTTCTATGAATGAAGGGAAATTTCCGGCGGGAAAATCACAGAATTCGTTTATTCCGTATGATGTAAAAAGGGAATTAGGCTTGCCTACATTCAAAGAAAAAGATGCTATTTACACCTATCACTTTTATCATTTATTACAACGTGCCAAGAACATTTATTTGATTTACAATACGGAAAGTGAAGGTTTGGATGCAGGTGAAAAAAGCCGATTCATTACCCAATTGGAAGTAGAAAAACAAGTCAAACATACCTTAACTCACGAAATTTATAATGCAGTTTTACCTGAAACAGCTTATCAACCAATTATAGTTCCAAAATCGGAATCGGTAATGATACGGTTGAGGGAAATTGCTGATAAAGGATTTTCTCCATCGGCATTGACGAGTTATATCCGAAATCCGATTGATTTTTATTTCCAAAAGATTTTGCGTATTAGTGAAGTCGAAGAAGTCGAAGAGAATATTGCTTTGAATACTTTGGGAACGATTATTCACGAAACTTTAGAAGCTTTATACACGCCATTTATCGGGAAGTTTTTATCTGAAAATGATATTTTAGGTTGTTTCAAATTATTGGATGATGAGGTATTGAAACAATTCAAATTGGTTTACAGGGAAGGTGAAATTAAAAAAGGTCGAAATCTGTTGGCTTTTGAAGTTGCGAAACGAAATGTTTCCAATTTTCTAAAAGTTGAATTGGAAAGTATCAAAAATGGCGATGTAATTAAAATTCTTCATTTAGAAAAAGCTTGTGAAAGAATTTTAGAACATCCTAGTTTACCGTTTCCAATAAAAATTGCCGGGAAAGTAGACAGAATTGAGGAGCGCAACGGTGTCATCCGAATTATCGATTACAAAACAGGAAAAGTTGAAAAACCAAACGTTACCTTGAAATCTTGGAGAGGTTTGACAGAAGATATTAAAAACGATAAAATCATTCAGGTTTTGGCGTATGCTTATATGTACGAAAAGGAAGCCAACAGAAAACCAATTGAAGCTGGAATCATTTCGTTCAAGAATTTAAAATCGGGATTTCTACCTTTCAATTTCAAAGAAGGAAAAGAGGAAAATACGACGATTGATACTGCTATTTTAAATGATTATTTGGAACAAATGGTTTTGTTGTTGAATGAGATTTTGGATGAGACAAAACCTTTTGAAGAAAAAATTTAGTTTTTTTACCGCAAAGACGCAGAGTCACAAAGAAAGAATGAGGAGGTATTGTATTTAAAAATTTACTTTAATATAAACTTTTGCGCCTTCGCGTCTTTGCGGTAAAGCCTTAAACGACATTAAAAAAGTCCAATAAAACGCTTTTCAATTCGTCTTGGTTTTCAATGTGGCTCATATGTCCGTCGGGGAAAGTAACGAGTTTTACGGCAGTATTTTCTATTTGTTCCAAAGAATCGTTGTGGAGTAAAACAGGATCTTTTTCTCCAAGAATAAGCATTTTTGGATAAGGTGTAAGATGCAATAAAACTTCCCGGTCCTTACGGATTTTCATTCCTTCGAGTGAAGCGACAACTCCTTGAAGTGAAGTTTTCAAGGCTTCGGTTTTTACTTTTTCGATTTCGTCGGTTAATCGTTCCCGATTGTCAGGACTAAAAAGATTTCCAATAGAAAGTCTGACAAAACTACTGTAATCTTTCTTTACGGCTTTGATGGCGCGATCGCGATTCGTTTTTCGTTCCTCGCTGTCGGCTTTGGAAGTGGAATTCAGTAAAACCAAAGCCCTCACATTTTCAGGATACAATTCGGCGAAAGCCAAAGCCACATAACCTCCCATAGAATGTCCAACGAAAACAGCTTTTCGGATTCGTAATTTGGATAAAACCGCTTGAACCGCTTCGGCATTATCTTCCATAGAATGTACATAACCCAAGCATTCTGTTTCGCCGTGACCCAATAAATCAATGGTAATGATGCGGTATTTTTTGCTCAATTCCGGAACCAAATCCTGCCACATTGTTTGATTTTCCAAAAAACCGTGAAGCAACACAATGGCATTGCCTTTTCCGGTATCAGAATAGAATATTTTCGTGTTTTTGTAGAGGATTTGATTCATGACGTTAAACTTGGAGCAAAAATAAGGTTAAAAATTTTAAACCATATAAAAGTCATATAAGAAAAACTTTAATGCCTTTAAGAGGGTGTATTTTGAGAAAAGTAATTTTGGAGATTGATGTATTCATTATTATACCAACCAATAATTCAAAATTTGATTTTTCGCAACAAAAAACATGTTTTTAGGTTTTTTACCTTTCAATTTTGGCTAATTACAGACAATTTGTAGGTTAGTTTTATATTTTTACGGAATAACACTAATTTAAAATTAACAACATGAATAGAGAAGTTTGCACCGCATTGGTAATGGAAGCCAAGCAAGAAAAACAAATTACCTACCAATATATTGCTCAAGCTATAAAAAGAAATATAGTTTGGACTACTTCAGCTATTTTGGGGCAAAATACTTTTGATGCAAATGAAGCTAAAATAGTTTGCGAAATACTTAATTTAGATACTGATGTAGAAAAGGCTTTGCAAATTTTTCCTGAAAAGGCAGTAAATGCTGTTATGCCTCCAACGGATCCTTTGATTTATAGACTTTATGAAATTGTACTAGTTTATGGTGAAACTATAAAAGAAGTAATTCATGAAAAAGCTGGCGATGGTATTATGAGTGCTATTGATTTTACAATGGATATAGAAAAAGAAGAAAATCCAAAAGGAGATCGTATCAAAATTACACTGGATGGAAAATTTTTAGCTTACAAAAAATGGTAATAAATAGAATAATAAACGGCTCATATTTATGTAAACCGTTTATTATTCTTCTCTAATTTAAGTATTCATCAAACTCTCAATCTCCTCCACTTCAATTGGAATATTTCGCATCAAGTTAAAAGGTTCTCCATTTTCCTGAACGATTACATTGTCCTCTAATCGAATTCCGAAACCTTCGGCAGGAATGTAGATTCCCGGCTCAACGGTGAAAACCATATTGGCTTGCATCGGTTCAGTTAGAATTCCGTAATCGTGGGTGTCTAATCCCATATGGTGTGAAGTTCCGTGCATAAAATATTTTTTGTAAGCTGGCCAATCCGGGTTTTCATTTTGTACATCGGCTTTGTCCAAAAGTCCCAAACCAAGCAATTCTGAAGACATTATTTTTCCCACTTCAGCTTGGTATTGTTTCCAAATTGTTCCTGGAGTAAGCATTTTGGTTGCTTCGTTTTTTACTCGAAGAACGGCATTGTAAACTGCTTTTTGTCTGTCGGAATAACGTCCGGAAACAGGAATCGTTCGGGTTAAATCGCTTGAATAATTAGCGTATTCGGCAGCAACATCTAATAAAATCAAATCACCGGCTTTGCATTGTTGGTTGTTTTCAATGTAATGTAACACATTGGCATTATTTCCCGAAGCGATAATGGGTGTATAAGCAAAACCTTTGGAACGATTGCGAATGAATTCGTGAATGAATTCGGCTTCGATTTCGTATTCCATCACATTGGGTTTTACAAAAGAAAGGATTCTTCTAAAACCTTTTTCGGTAATGTTACAGGCGTTCTGAATTAAATCCAATTCTTCACTTTCTTTAACAGAACGCAGTCTTTGTAAAATCGGATTGCTTTTAGCGACCTGATGAGCAGGATATTTCTCTTTCCACCATTTTACAAAACGGGCTTCCCGAGTTTCGGTTTCAATTGTAGCGCGATAATGCTCGTTGGTGTTAATGTAAATGGTATCGGAATAACTCATTATTTCCGCCAAAACTTTTTCGAAATCCTGTAACCAATGCACGGTTTTGATTCCCGAAACTTCAAAGGCTCTTTCTTTGGTCAGTTTTTCGCCTTCCCAAATGGCAATGTGTTCGCTGGTTTCTTTCAGGAACAATATTTCTCTTTGGTTTTCATAAGGCGCATCCGGGAAAAGCAGTAAAATACTTTCTTCCTGATCAACGCCTGATAAATAGAAGATGTCTCGGTGTTGGGCAAAAGGCAAAGTACTGTCGGCAGAAACGGGATAAATATCGTTGGAGTTAAAAATCGCTACACTTTTCGGCTTCATTTGAGCCGTGAATTTGTTGCGGTTTTTTATAAAAAGCTGTCGGTCGATTTGATGATACTTCATAAAATTCAGATTTATTACTTCGGATACTCAAAAGTAAATACTTTGGAAACAAAAAAGGAAAAATAACATTTTAATTTTTCTTTGTTCAAAAAAACAATGTTTCTCTCATTCGAAACCAAGATTATGAATAAATATCGGTCAAGAATACTTTAATAAATAAGTAAAAATACGTAATAATCTAAAAATACGTATTTAAATATGATAATATGTCAATGTTTTTGATCTGAAAAGGGTTGAAATAGTGTCTTGAAAAAACACTTTAGATTTATTATAAATAGTAACGAAAAGGTTGTAGTTCATTACTATTTGCTTTATTTTTGCGTAAATTTTATAAATAATTTATTCAAATCTTATGGCAAAATCTACGTTGTTGAAGTCGTCAATAGCAAAAAAAGTGGCGATGGCACTTTCTGGAGTTTTTCTGATTTCGTTTCTAGCTTTACATTTCTTTATTAATTTCGTTTCTGTTTTTAGTGCAGAATCTTTCAATGAAATGTCTCATTTTATGGGTTATAATCCTGTAATACAATATGTAATGCAACCTGTTTTGGTGGCTGGAGTTATTTTTCACTTCGTTATGGGATTCGTATTGGAATTCAAAAACAGAAATGCAAGACCAATTGCTTATGTAAAGTTTGATGGTGGAGCAAATTCCACTTGGGCATCAAGAAATATGATTATTTCTGGTTTAGTTGTCTTGGCATTTTTAGGATTGCATATGTATGACTTTTGGTTTCACGAAATAGTTTATAAATATGTGGAAGGAAATGCAATTGATGAAACTAGATATTTCCACGAATTGGTGGCTAAATTTGAAAGTCCAGTTCGTACAGGATTGTACAGCGTTGCTTTCGTATTATTGGGATTACACCTTTGGCATGGTTTCACATCGTCTTTGCAATCAATAGGATTTGATAACAAAATTGGAAAATCATTGCATACCATCTGTTATTCATTTGCAGTAATAGTTCCAGCTGGATTTATTTTCATTGCAATATTTCACCATCTTATTAATAATTAATATCAATCTATAAATGAAACTAGATTCTAAAATACCAGAAGGTCACATTTCACAAAAATGGACTGATTATAAAGATCACTTAAGGTTAGTTGCTCCAAACAACCGACCAAAAATAGATATTATCGTTGTAGGAACTGGATTAGCTGGTGCTTCGGCAGCTGCGTCTTTTGCCGAAATGGGTTATAACGTAAAAGCATTTTGTTATCAGGATTCTCCACGCCGTGCACACTCAATCGCTGCACAAGGAGGTATCAACGCTGCAAAAAATTATCAAAATGATGGTGATAGTACTTTCCGTTTGTTTTACGACACTATCAAAGGTGGAGATTACAGAGCACGTGAGGCAAACGTTCACCGTTTAGCTGAAGTTTCTGGAAACATTATCGACCAGTGTGTAGCTCAGGGAGTTCCTTTTGCTCGTGATTACGGTGGAATGTTGGACAACCGTTCTTTTGGTGGTACACAAGTACAACGTACTTTTTACGCTGCTGGACAAACAGGACAACAGTTGTTATTAGGAGCTTATTCTTCTTTATCAAGACAAATCGGTTTAGGAAAAATCGATATGTACAACCGTCACGAAATGTTGGAATTGGTAAAGGTTGACGGAAAAGCTCGTGGAATCATTGCCCGTAACCTGATTACTGGAGAAATCGAAAGACATTCTGCTCACGCTGTAATTATTGCAACTGGAGGATACGGAAACGTTTATTTCCTTTCTACTAATGCAATGGGATCAAATGTAACTGCTGGTTGGAAAATTCACAAACAAGGAGCTTTGTTCGCAAATCCTTGTTACGTACAAATTCACCCAACTTGTATTCCGGTACACGGAACTAATCAATCTAAATTGACGTTGATGTCAGAGTCGTTAAGAAACTCTGGACGTATTTGGGTTCCAAAGAAAAAAGAAGATTCAGAAGCGATTCGTGCAGGTAAATTAAAACCAACACAAATTGCAGAAGAAGACAGAGATTACTACTTAGAAAGAAAATATCCGGCATTTGGTAACTTAGTTCCTCGTGATGTGGCTTCAAGAGCAGGAAAAGAAGTTTGTGACGAAGGTCGTGGAATTGAGGCTAACGATACCAATGAAGGAGTTTATTTGGATTTCGCTACAGAGGTTCAATCTAAAGGAAGACAAACAGCTTACGCTAAAGGAAATCACAATCCTTCTCAGGAAGAAATCCTTACTTTAGGAAAAAAATGGTTGGAGGAAAAATACGGTAATTTGTTTACAATGTACCAAAAGATTACGGATGAGAATCCTTATGAAACTCCAATGAAAATTTATCCTGCAGTTCACTATACAATGGGTGGTGTTTGGGTTGATTATAACTTACAATCTACTATTCCAGGTTGTTTCGTTGCAGGAGAAGCTAATTTCTCTGACCACGGAGCGAACCGTTTAGGAGCTTCGGCTTTGATGCAAGGTTTGGCTGATGGATATTTTGTGTTGCCTTACACTGTTTCTAATTATTTAGCTGATGATATTCGTACTGGAAAAATCTCTACAGATTTACCAGAATTCGTAGCTGCAGAAAATAATGTAAAAGACCAAATCAATAAATTCTTATCTAATAATGGATCTAAAACGGTGGATCATTTCCACAAACGTTTAGGACACATTATGTGGAATAAAGTTGGAATGGGTCGTAATGAAAAAGGTTTAACTGAAGCCATTTCTGAAATTGCAGCTTTAAAAGAAGAATTCTACAAAGAAGTTTATGTTCCTGGTAGTGCAGACGAATTGAATCCTGAATTAGAAAAAGCACTTCGTGTTGCCGATTTCATCGAATTAGGCCAATTGATGGCTATGGATGCTTTGCAACGTAAAGAATCTTGTGGTGGTCACTTCCGTGAAGAGTATCAGGATTCAGAAGGGGAAACGCTTCGTGATGATGAAAACTTCTCGTTTGTAGGAGCTTGGGAAAACAAAGGATACGATGTTACAAAATCGGAACTTCACAAAGAGGAATTGAAATACGAGTTTATTAAAATAGCCGCAAGAAATTACAAATAAAAAAATTATGAGCGCAGCAAAAAATATCAATATAAGCCTTCAAATTTGGCGTCAGAAAAACTCCAAAGAAAAAGGAAAAATGGAAACATACAAATTGAACGATGTCTCTACGGCTAGTTCATTTTTGGAAATGTTAGACCAATTGAACGAACAATTAGTAAACGAAAGAAAAGAACCAATCGCATTTGACCACGACTGTCGTGAAGGAATTTGTGGTATGTGTTCTTTGTATATCAATGGACGTGCACACGGACCAGATACCGGAATCACTACTTGTCAGTTACACATGAGAATGTTCAACGACGGAGATACCATCGTTATCGAGCCTTGGCGTTCTGCAGCTTTTCCTGTAATTAAGGATTTGATTGTAGACAGAACTTCTTTCGACAGAATTCAGCAAGCGGGAGGTTTCGTTTCAGTAAATACTTCTGGAAACACTATCGATGCGAATGCAACTCCAATTAACAAACAAGATGCTGATAAAGCTTTTGAAGCAGCAGCTTGTATTGGTTGTGGTGCTTGTGTGGCAACTTGTAAAAACGGTTCAGCTATGTTATTCGTTGGAGCAAAAGTTTCTCAATACGCTTTGTTGCCTCAAGGACGAATTGAAGCTACAGACCGTGTATTGAACATGGTGCGTCAAATGGATGAAGAAGGTTTTGGTAACTGTACCAATACCGGAGCTTGCGAAGTAGAATGTCCTAAAGGAATTTCTTTGGAAAACATTGCTCGTATGAACAGAGAATTTTTATCTGCAAGTTTGAAATAGTATTTTCAAATAATTTTATATCAAAAACGTCCCTAGAAATTGGGACGTTTTTTTATAAAGTACAAAAATTCTTAATATTTAATCTATATTTGAACCTAATAATTTACATATTTATAAACCTAATAAAAATATTATCTAAACCAATCAATTTCACTTATATGAAAAACAAATTCTTACTATTGTTGATTACCTCATTTCTAATAAGTTGTTCTGGTGATTCAGGAACTGATGATTCACCAAATACACCTTCTTCTTCAAAGAGAATAAAAAAAATTGAAGAAATTCAAAACGGTGTTGTAATAAAAACAACAAATTTTCAGTATAACAGTTTAGGAAATATTACTAAGATGACTATAAAAGATTTTTGGAAATCTTACGAAACCACTTGTAATTATGACTCATCTGATAAAATGATTAGTTGGAATTTAAAAGAATACTATATATCTGATCCTTCTGATGTAATAAATCAAGTAAATTCATTAGAATATACTAACGGGCTGATTACTAATATTTGTATTGATAGAAATGAAATGATGTCAGGTTATCTAACGAATTCAGTTGATAGGATTAGTCAGACCTACTCTGGTTCCGGACTAACTTCAATAAAACACTATATTCAGATTACTGGTGGTGATAACACAGTATGTGAGGATATAACAACAGTTGATAATGAAGAATTTTTTGAATATTCTAATGGGAATTTAATTTATTATGAAGCACCTGGAACAGGTTTCTCAGATGAGTATTATACAATTGAATATGATAATGGGAGTAATTATTTGTCTTCAGTAAAACCAGATGCGTTCAGATACGTTATTGGAAGTCAGAATTCTGTTAACAACAGAAAAAAAATAAAAATATATGACTCATATGATGATGAGCTTACAGCAACGGTTGTATTTGAAAATACATATGATAAAAACAATAATATAATAAAAGCGGTAGAAAAATATTATTCTGCAGGAAGTTCAAGTGCGTCGAATACAACAACGATGAACTATTATTATTACTAGTTTGAGTTAAACACGACGAAAGACCTAATTAAGGTTGATGTCAGAAAGTTAATTAATAAAAAACGCATCCAGATAAATGGATGCGTTTTTTTATTGAATCAAACCATTGGAATCTGTTTAGTTCGTGTTATCTGTGTGTCATTTTTTACTAATTTTATACTATGAAAATAGCACTCATTCAATCCACTTTATTCTGGGAAAATTCCAAAGCCAGCCGAAATCATTTCGAAGTAAAAATCAATGCTATTGCTGAAAAAGTAGATTTGATTGTACTTCCGGAAATGTTTTCTACAGGTTTTACGATGAATCCAAAAGCTGTTGCAGAAACAATGGAAGGTGAAACTATTTTGTGGATGCAATCTTTAGCAAAAACCAAAAGTATTGCTATTACAGGCAGCGTAGTTATCAAAGAAAAAGATAATTTCTACAACCGATTGGTGTTTGCTTTTCCATCAGGAGAAATACAATTTTATGACAAACGGCATTTGTTTACACTGGCAGGAGAAGATAAAGTTTATACAGTTGGGAACAACAAATTAATTATTGAATATAAAGGCTGGAAAATTTGTCCTCTCGTCTGTTACGATTTACGTTTCCCTGTTTTTTCCCGAAATGTTGAAGATTATGATTTGTTGCTTTACGTTGCCAATTGGCCAAAATCAAGAATTCAGGCTTGGGATATTTTACTTAGAGCACGCTCAGTCGAAAATATGTGTTATACTATTGGGGTAAATAGAGTTGGATTTGACAATAACAATTTTGAACACAATGGACATTCACAAACAGTCGATTTTCTTGGAAATTACATCCTGGAACCACAAGAAACTGAAGATATTTTCCTTGTGGAATTAAACAAGGAAAAATTATTTGAAGCTAGAAAAAAACTAGGATTTTTAAACGACAGAGATTCTTTCGAATTAAAATCTTGATTTTTTAGCAGGCTTCTTTTTCTCTGCTTTTTTTGGAGGTCCCGGAGAGTAGGGAATACTCACATCAAAAACCTGATCTACATCCCAATTAGCACGAACATCTACTGATTTCGAAAAATAAATTACTTCCTCGGCTTGTCGTTTTTCTAAATAATTGCCTGAATCCCATACTTGGTTTTTATTATCATCATAAATTAAACGAAGCCAAAATAAACCAGGTTCAATCAAATTAAATTCAACATTAGGACTGTTTTCAGAATATTGTGTAGCTAGCACGTCTCCTTTTTCATTGGTCAGTTCCAAAATCACAGGAAATTGTTTTACGTTTTGTAAATTCACTTTCAAATTACCATAATCAGCTAAATCTCTTGTAATAAATTTGTAGATCAAGGTGTCATTAGATTGCCCTAAATAATCGGTCAATGCACCAGGCATAATTCGGAAAGTATATTTCTGTAAAGGTTCTTTTTTGAAATCCAGAAATAGTTGTTGGTTAAATTCATCATATTCTGTTTTAAAATCAACTGAAACAGAATCTTTATTAATCAGTTTTATTTTTGAATTATCGAATTTGTCTAAAGGGGTATTGGTCGTTAAAGTAAATCGGTTTTTGAAATTTAATGTTCCGGACTGAACCGCATTAATGAATAAACTGTCTTTTTTCTGATCCCTAATTTTTACAGTATAACTTTTAGTATATTTTTCCTGACTTATAGCAGCGGCCAATGAATCAATTTTTAACGGTTTAAACCAAACCTGAAGTGAATCTTTTTTTGGAAACTTGGTAATGATGGTTGGCAGAACTGTTTCCCCATTTTTGAGTGTAATTTTAATGTTTTTTGCAATTCCTTCATAAGGAAGAATTAATCTGTTTTTAGAAGCCTGATAAGGCCTAAGAGTTTTGAAAGCCTGTATTTCTTTAAACAATTTTAATTCATATTTAGAGTCACTAGGAACGTTTATGTACTCTTGATAAAATCCAATTTTGTCTTTTTTTGAATTGAATTTATTATTGGAACCATAATCTTTCATGGCTACCAAAAGATATTTTCCAGCCTTTAAATTTTCTAATTTAAATGTTTTTAAACTATCCAAAGTGTTCGTAATATATCTTGGATTTTGTTTGTAAACTATTGAGTCTTTAAAAGTGTCATTTACATCATACAACATTACAGAAACAAAAGATTCCACTTCTTTTTTGTAGGCATCTTTTACTGTTCCTTCGATAGACAAAGAATCAATATAAGATCCAGTCGAAAATACATATTTGAACTGGTTGTATGGATTTCCTTCATTATTATCAATAATACTTTGACCAAAATTGAAACTATAAGTCGTGTTAGCTTGTAGTGTATCTAATATTTTTATACTAATATTTTTGCTGACGTTTGTTGGTAATATAATAGGTTCATATTTCATTGGAGGTGAAATAATCAATTGTTTGTTCAGGTCTTTTAACTTGACATATTCGTCAAAAGTCAATTTAATTTCTTTTGCTTTAAAATTTGTGCTATAGTTTTCAGGAAAACTTACACTCAAAACTGGGGCTAAAGTATCTTTCAAACCGCCAGTAATACTGCCTCTTTTGGCACAACTCATCATTGTTAATACGAGCAGAAACAGAATATACTTAAAGTTGTTTTTCAACATAGTGAATCAAAATTTATCAGCTACAAAATAACAATTATATTCGCTGTAAAAGAAATGTTTTAAATTTTTATTAGGAGCTTAATCCAGCTGTCCACTATATCTTTTTCTTTTTAAAGGAAAAAGAAAAAGGATTGTCGTTCCCATCTGGGCTAAAACTGTTCGCATTTCAGAATAATATTGGGTTTAAATGACAAATTATGAATGCGCCATTGCCATACAGACAATACTGATTTTGGCTCCGGGAATTTTTAGTAATGCATGTGAACAAGCTTCCAGAGTAGAACCAGTCGTAAGTACATCATCAATCAATAAGAAATGTTTTCCATAATCTTTTTCCGTGAAAGCAACATCAAATATGGTATCGATTCCGTCGCTTCGGTTTAAAAAACTTTTTCGTGATTGGGTTTTAGAATAAATATTACGAACCAATAAATTTGGATTATAGGGAATATTCAAACTATTAGAAAGTGTTGTCCCAAAATTAGTCACCTGATTGTAACCTCTTTCTCGTAGTTTTCTTTTGTGCAAAGGCACAGGGATAATTTCATCTACTGATTGCAGTATTTCTGATTTTTTCAAATCATCGGCATACCATTCGCCCAAAACAGTTCCAATTTCCTCTTGTCCTTTGTATTTTAGATTGTGAATTAATTCCTGAACAATTCCTTTTTTATGAAAATACAACAATGCCGAAGTATGTTCGACAGGAATTCTTCCGTAAAACTTTTTGAAAGCTTCGTTTTTCCTATTTAGATGATGATTCGTCAGTGGAATATTGTGTCGGCAAGGGGTGCAAATCACATTTTCATTTGATATTAAAAAAGAATGACATCCGGCACAAACAGGAGGAAAAAATAGATTGATAATGTTTTTGAACATAAAAATGAGATATTATTTATAAAAATAAGGAAATCAATGCTTCAAACTTCAACTATTTTCTTTTTTTTAAGTTCACTTTTTATATTTTTGCACCACTATGGCAAAACAAGAAGATTTATTTAAGAATGTAGTTTCGCACGCAAAAGAATATGGATTTATTTTTCCGTCAAGCGAAATATACGATGGTTTAAGTGCAGTCTATGATTATGCACAAAACGGAGTAGAATTAAAAAAGAACATACGCGAATATTGGTGGAAATCAATGGTTCAAATGAACGATAATATCGTTGGACTAGACGCGGCTATATTGATGCACCCAACAACATGGAAAGCTTCAGGCCACGTAGATGCTTTCAACGATCCATTGATTGATAACAAAGATTCCAAAAAAAGATACAGAGCCGATGTTTTGATTGAAGATTATGCCGAAAAGCTAAATCTGAAAGCCAAAAAGGAAATTGAAAAAGCGAAAACTCGTTTTGGAGAGGCTTTCAACGAACAGGAATTCATCACAACTAATACAAGAGTAGTTGAATATCTCGCTAAAGAAAGAGAAATTCTGGAAAGAATGGGTCGTTCTTTAGGTTCTGGTGACTTGGAAGATGTAAAAGCATTAATCGAAGAATTAGAAATTGCTGATCCTGAAACGGGTTCCAGAAACTGGACTGAAGTGCGTCAATTTAACTTGATGTTTGGTACAAAATTAGGAGCTTCTGCAGACACAGCAATGGATTTATACTTACGTCCGGAAACGGCTCAGGGTATTTTCGTGAACTTCCTGAATGTTCAAAAATCAGGAAGAATGAAAGTCCCTTTTGGAATTGCACAAACTGGAAAAGCGTTCAGAAATGAAATCGTTGCCAGACAGTTCATCTTCCGTATGCGTGAATTCGAACAAATGGAAATGCAGTTTTTTGTACGTCCGGGAGAAGAAATGCAATGGTACGAACATTGGAAAACAGCTCGTTTGAACTGGCATTTGTCTTTAGGTTTGGGAAAAGAAAATTATCGTTTTCACGATCATGAAAAATTAGCACACTATGCGAATGCAGCTGCTGATATTGAGTTCAATTTTCCTTTTGGATTCAAAGAATTGGAAGGAATTCATTCCCGTACGGATTTTGATTTGAAAGCACACGAACAATATTCAGGAAGAAAATTACAGTATTTCGATGCTGAATTGAACCAAAATTATGTTCCTTATGTGGTAGAAACTTCTGTTGGATTGGATAGAATGTTCTTGGCGGTTTTTGCAACTTCTTTAAAAGAAGAAACATTGGAAGACGGTTCAACAAGAACAGTTCTAAAATTGCCAGCTGTTTTAGCACCAACTAAAGCAGCCGTTTTACCATTGGTTAAAAAAGACGGATTGCCGGAAATCGCAAACAAAATCATTGACGATTTGCGTTGGGATTTCAATGTAGCTTATGATGAAAAAGATGCTGTAGGTCGTCGTTACAGAAGACAAGATGCTTTGGGAACTCCTTTCTGTATTACAGTGGATCACCAAACTATCGAAGATCAAACGGTAACGATTCGTCACAGAGATACAATGAAACAAGACCGTGTAGCAATTTCTGATTTGAAATCAATTATCGAAAATGAAGTTTCGATGAAAAATTGGTTGATGAAAATGTAATTACACATTTATTTATATAAAAAAGGCTTCTCAATTGAGAAGCCTTTTTTGTTTTATAAAGTATCGATAAATTCTTGAGAATAAGCTTTAATTTGGTTACGCACTTTGCGGAATTCAGCTATTAATTGTTTGGCAGTACCTGAAGATTTAGAAGGATCTTCAAAGCTATGATGAATTTTGATTGTTTGCGTTGGGAAAAAAGGACAAGATTCTTTCGCATTGTCACAAACGGTAATTACATAATCAAAAATAATATCTGAATATTCATCAACGTGATTGGAAGTGTGTTTGGAAATATCGACTCCGTCTTCTGTCATAATTCCTAGAGCAAAAGGATTAAGGCCATGTATCTCTACTCCGGCACTATATACTTTTACTTTATCTTTTCCAAAATATTGCAAATAGCCATGTGCCATTTGGCTTCTGCACGAGTTTCCTGTACATAGAACTAAAATTTTTTTCATACTAACAGCCATAATAAGTTAATAATTGTAAATCGTGGGTCAAATCCATAAATGATATTTAAGATTGTGATACCAATTGTAATTGTAATTGGTTTTTTGTATGTGATAATTAATTTTTTCATGAGACTTAGCAACAGCTTGATTCCGGAGAACAGCAGCTATTTTGAATTTCTGATAGTTTTACTTTTGGTTTTGGAGTTCCACAAGTATCACCTCTGTCAATGGCTTTGCATTGTGTTTTATCCGCTTGTAATTTCACGATGATTTCATTTCCTTTGATTTCAAAATCTTGTGGATGCATTTGGCGTGTGTCGAAAGTATCATTTCCAAATTCGATTTTTACGGGGCTATTTGGATTTAACGGCAGCGTTTTTTCGACTAATTCGATAATAGATAACGCTTTCGAAATTTTCATCGAGCGCTCAGAATTCTGAATAGACGGTTCCCAAAGCTGCACAATAATTTCAGTCCAGGCATTCATCTTTCCGCCACAATCAACTGATGTGATATTGGCTTGTTTTATTTCGGTGATATGAAAAGAGGGATGCACTTTTTTATTTTCTGCAAATTCAAATTGCAAATGATGCTCAGGATATTGAGCTAGTTGTGTTTTAAATATATTCCAGTTCATAATATTAAGATTTTAGCAGCATTTAGAAGATTTGCAGCAAGTTGTTTGAACTAAGTTGATGAAACTTTGAATTTTTTGTATGATTTTTTCATCCAGACAATAACAAATATTATTTCCGGTAATAGTTCCTTTTATGATGCCCACTTTTTTCAATTCGGATAAATGTTTGGAAACTGTAGATTGTGCCAATGGCAAAACCTCCACAATGTCACCACAAATACAGGAAGGTGAGTTCATTAGAAATTGTACAATCTCTAAGCGTGCCGGATGTCCTAATGCTTTAAGGATTTCGGACATTTCATTCGTTTCTGTAGAGAAACCTATTGTTTTTGTTATTCCCATATCGCAATATTACGATATAATTTTATATTGACCAAAACAATGTAAAAATTTGTTTAAAATCTGATATTGAATAAGTTAGTTTATTTGTTTTATCAGATTTATTTGTAGTTTGCTTTAATGTATTAACAATTAGTTCAAAAAGTATTAACAACAGCGTATTATGAATACCGTAAATGTTTATTTTTAACACATTAAATTGGGTTTTTATATAGAATATAAGTTTTTATATAATTGGTTTCCCAAAACTACCTTGGATTACTTAAATATTTTAAAGTGTTTTACTTTGAGGGTCTAATGTTATGCCTAACAAATTAGGACAAAACATTGATGAATTATCCATACATTATTATAGACGACAATCAGGAAAGTGTTTTGAAAACGAAAGCAATTGCTGACGGTTTTTCGGAACTGGTTTTCGTGGCTTCTGCCAATAATTATAAGGATGGTTTAAATCTAATATTAGAACACACTCCAATATTAATTTTTCTTGAAATTGACCCCGTCGAAAAAAAGTCTAATTTGTCATTGTCACTTATCAATGAACTGTATCGCTATTTAAAAGTTGTTCCTAAAATTATTGTAACAACTTCCAAAAAAGATTTGGCGTTTGATGCCATACAATATGAAGTGTTTGATTATATACTCAAGCCTTTAAAACGTATTGATTTGGTAAAATCCCTTTTAAAACTAAAAAAAGGGAGTGGAGATGGCGACGTTTTTTTGACTCAAATACCAGTTCCTGATCAATCTTCAAAACAATTAGTAAAAGGAGAAATTCAAAAGAATCAAGAACCACTTATATTGTGTATTAAATCTTATGGTGATTATAGATATATTGACACCAGAGATATTAGTTATTTCAAAGCCGATAATAATTCTACTGACATCCATCTGAATAATGGAGAAATGATTACAGCTTTCAAAACATTGAAACATTTTGAAATTGTTTTACCATATCCTTTTGCCAGAATCCATAATAGTTATATTGTAAACCGTAATTATATTTCCAGAATTCATACAGGAAATGCATTATGTTATATCAAAAATACTGCTACAAAACTTCCGTTTTCTAAATCTTATAAGGAAAATGTGGATCTTATAATTTCTGATTTTACTAATGGGAATTATCTGGAAATTTAAAAAAATACCATCTACCCAAATTTGATAGTCATACACTAACAAACGACTATGTTCTACTAAAACAGCCCACTTTTACTACAAAAGTAAGAATATGCTGCGTAGTTTTACACTGTGATTATGTGATACTTACAATCTTATAATCAATAAAAAACAAAAATAACAGTATAAAACCCCACATTATGAAAAAGTCATTTTTAGCAATCGGATTATTGTCAATGGTAATGGTATTAACTTCATTTACTACAACTAATAAAGTAAAATCAACACTTGGAGCTGATTTGAAAAGTAATGTAACAGTAGCTTACGGTGGTGGATCTGGAAGCCAAGGAGCAGGACAAGTTATAAAAAAAGACTAAAACAATTAGAGTTTTTTAATTAGACTTACAATAAGGCTATCAGTTTTTTGATAGCCTTATTTTTTATTTCAATAGTTATATTTTTAGTATTTTTGATAAAATTCAAAAGCAACTATTGAAAAATATTTACTACATAATATTACTGTTCCTGTTGCTGTTCTTTGGTTGTACCAATAAGAATACAGAAAATCAAATCACTACTTCTGTAGAAGACAGTCTTTCTAGTTATTTGTCTAAAGCAAACGATTTTAACTCGGTTCCTAAAAAAAGACAAGAATACATTCAAAAAGCTTTCGCTATCGTCATCAATCAACCCAACGATTCGATGAATCGGGTGAATCTGTTTCGGATTGCCAATAGGTATTATAACATAAATAATTGGGCTGCATATAAAGAAACGGTAAAAATAGTTTTAGAAAAATCTGTAATCAGTAAGGATACTATAAATATGGCTAAAGCATACAGCTATTTAGGCGATTATTATGGAAATCAAAGAGCTACTGATAGTGCATTTATGAATTATTTTAAAGCAGAAAAGATATACCTTCAGCTTGGAGACAATTATAATCTTGCCAGAGCGAGATTAAATAAAGCTTTATTACAATTTAATGAAAATGACTTTTTGGGAAGTGAAATATCAGTTTTTAAGGCATTGCGGGTTATTAAAAGAGAAAAGGCAAGTGATATAGAGTATGAATCATATAATCTTTTGGGAATCATATATAATGAGCTTGATGAATATGAAAAATCAATTGAGTTTCATAATAAAGCTTTAACCAGTATTGTAGGTGAAACGGCTTCAATAGAATTCCAGTCAAAACCAACCTCATTAAATAATATTGGGTATGTTTATCAAAACATGGATAAGCATGAATTGGCAATTCCTTATTTTCAAAAAGGACTGGAAAATGAAAAGGATTTAATTACATATAAACCTTTTATATATGCTATGTTACTGGATAATTTGGCCTATTCCAGATTCAAACTCAAAGAATCCTACCAACTTCCAGAACTGTTTTATCAATCTTTGAAAATAAGAGACAGTTTACAACTGACAACAGGAATCATTATTAGCAAAGTCCATTTATCGGAATATTTTGCTTCTAAAAATGATATTGTAAAAGCAACACAATACTCTAATGAAGCACTTGCATTAGCCCGAAAGTCTGGAAATGCCCGAAATTTTTTATTACCACTTAAACAATTGGCAGCTATTGAACCAATTAAAGCATCAGCATATAACAAAGAATACATTTATATTAATGATAGTTTACAAAAAGCAGATCGAAAAATTGCTGACAAATTCTCTCGCATTGAATATGAAACAGATGTAATTAAACAAGAAAACACGGATTTAACGGAAAAAAACAGGAATCTGGTTTACATCTTTGGTGCTATTTTAATACTCGGAATGTTTTTATATATAATCAAAGCGCAAAAAGCCAAAACAAGAGAATTGTTGCTTAAGCAAGAGCAGCAAAAAGTCAATGAGGAAATCTATAATTTAATGATTTCTCAGCAAAATAATGTTGATACTATTAGAGTAAAAGAAAAAAAGAGAGTGGCTCAGGAATTGCATGATGGTGTGTTGGGCAGAATGTTTGGCGTGAGAATGAATTTGGATAGTCTGAATAAGCTTAATGACGAAAATGCTTCTGTTCAAAGAACTAATTATTTAACAGAATTAAAGAACATAGAACAGGACATCCGGGAAATTTCACATGATCTGAATAGAGAGAAGTCAGAATTAATTAATAACTTCGTTGCTATTCTTGAAAACCTATTTGAAGATCAAAAAAAGACGTTTAAAACAAAATTAGTTTCAAATATTGATTCAACTATTAAATGGGAAACAGTGAGTAATGCAGTCAAAATTAATTTATACCGTATTATTCAGGAATCACTCCAAAACATTAATAAGTACGCCAATGCTAATATCATTAATGTAGAATTCAAAAAACAAGGAAATAACCTGTTTTTGGAGATAAAGGATGATGGAATAGGGTTTGACATTAACAAGGCAAAAAAAGGAATTGGTTTGCAAAATATGTTTTCCAGAATAAATGAATGCAAAGGAACATTTGCAATAGAATCCAAAAAAGGAGAAGGAACAATCATTACAGTTACAGTCCCAAATAAAAACTAAGAAATAATGAATGATTCGGTTAATAAAACCTTAATTAAAAAAAACATACTGATTGTTGATGATCATCCATTTATAATTGAAGGATACAAAAATGGTATTACCAGATACCATCCAAATGAATATGAATTTTCTATTTCCCAGGCTATTGATTGTAAATCGGGTTACGAAATAATTACTAATTCACAAACGCAAGCCTTCGATATCGCTTTCTTAGACATTAGTATGCCCATTTACGAAGAGAAAGGTATTTATTCCGGTGAAGATTTGGCTAAGCTGTTGATGGAATATATGCCCAATTGCAAAATTATTCTGCTGACGATGTATACAGAAGAGCTGCAAATAAAAAATGTTATTGATGCTATAAATCCAAGTGGATTAGTTATAAAAAATGATCTGACATTTGATGAATTGCTTTTTGGATTTGACAAAGTGATAAAAAACGAAATTTATTACAGTCAGTCCATTCAAAAAATGATTAATTTAGGACAACAGGATGTTATAGAAATAGATATTTTTGACAAACAAATTCTCTTTCATTTATCCAAAGGAACCAAAACAATAGATATTCCGCAATATGTACCCATATCTTTAGAAGCTGTCGAAAAAAGAAAGCAGAATTTAAAAAGCATATTGGCTGTACAAGACGAAAGCGATACTGAATTAGTACGAAAAGCGAAAGACAAAGGCTTATTATTCTGATTTAAAATAAAAAAACGGCATTTATAAAATGCCGTTTTTTATTGAGTACTCTTATATGTCTTATATGGTTAAATTTTATTCTATTCTTCACTCAAAGCATTCCAGCCACGAGCTTTCAAAGGAATTCGGGTATTGGCTCTAGTTACTAAATGAATTCCTTCACTTTCCTGAGTCATATGACCAATAATAGAAAAGTTTGGATTTCCTTTTATCTTATCAAAATCTTCCATTTTAATGGTGAAAAGCAATTCATAATCTTCACCGCCATTTATCGCGACAGTTGTTGCATCCAGATCGAATTCTTCACAGACATTCATAAACTGCGGGTCAAGCGGCAGTTTATCTTCATATAAATTACAGCCTACTTTTGACTGTTTGCAGATGTGCATAATTTCAGAAGACAATCCATCTGAAATATCAATCATAGCAGTTGGCTGTATTTCTAATGCGTGCAGCAAAGTACGAACGTCTTTGCGAGCTTCCGGCTTCAATTGACGTTCAATTAAATACGTATATGCATCCAAATCTGGTTGCGAGTTTGGGTTTACCTGAAAAACTTGTTTCTCTCTTTCCAAAACCTGCAATCCCATATAAGCGGCACCAAGATCACCAGTTACAACTAATAAATCAGTTTCTCCAGCTCCATTTCTATATACAATCTCATTTTCTTCGGCCTCACCAATAACAGTAATGCTGATAATCATACCTTTTTGAGAAGAAGTTGTGTCACCGCCAATAACATCCACTTTGTATTCATTCGCAGCAAGCGTAATTCCATCAAATAATTCTTCTAAAGCTTCTAATGGAAAACGATTGGAAACTGCTATCGAAACCAAAATCTGAGTCGCTTTGGCATTCATCGCACAAATGTCCGAAACATTGACAACGACAGCTTTGTAACCTAAATGTCTCAAAGGCATATAAGCCAAATCGAAATGAACGCCTTCAATTAACAAATCAGTTGAAACAACGGTTTTTTTGTCTTTGAAATCCAAAACAGCAGCATCATCACCAATTCCTTTTAAGGTAGAAGTCTGGTTGATTTCAAAGTTTTTGGTCAGGTGGTCTATGAGTCCAAATTCGCCTAATTGAGCAATGCTGGTTCGTTGTTGGTTTTTATCTTCGATCATTTTATTTTGTTTTTCAAGTTGCAAAGGTACAAAGTTGTAAAGGTTTTTGTCTAATTAAAAAAATCGATTTAAATAAGGTGTTAAATAATTTTAAATCAGATGTTTACCTAATTAAATTCAGTTTTTTTAAATAAATAAAAATACTGCTGACAAACTGTTGTCACTAGCGGTATCTACTTTTGAAGAAGTAAAAATCCAAAACTTTAAAATTATGAAAACATTAGCCCAACAAGTTATTACTCCTGAAGATTTATTGAAACACTGGCAAGGGCATCGTGCCTTGACACGCCGTGTAATTGAATTATTCCCTGAAAAAGATTTCTTCGAATTCTCTATTGGCGGCATGCGAAGTTTTGCAAAATTAGTTGACGAACTTTTGGCGATTGGTTCACCTGCTTTGAAAGGTATTGTAAATCGGGAAATTCAACCTTATAATGAACAAGGAGCAGAAAAATTAATTTTCAAAGCACAGTATCTTGAAAGATGGGATGAAGCTACAGCGGAAATCAATCAGAATTGGGAGAAATTAACGATAGAAGATTTTAATGAAACGTTCAATTTGTTTGGGCAATACGAATTTCCTATTATTCAGAACATTTTATATTTTATTGATAATGAAGTACATCATCGTGGTCAGGGATATGTGTATTTGCGTGCGTTAGGCATTGAACCACCTTTTTTCTGGGAAAGATAAAAACTAAAAAAGCTCCTAAAATGAATTTTGTTTTAGGAGTTTTTTTATAAAAGCCTTTGTTTGTTTGTTTCCAATAATTCCAGAATTCTGGTTTTCAATCCTTCCGGTTCTAATATGGTGGCATAATCTCCAAACATCAGATACCAGCGCGAAAATCCTTCCAATGTATCACAGGACATAAAAGTCATTTCAATTTTGTCATCTATTTTCTTTTCAGAAACGAAGCCGTGGTATTTTCGTTCGTGCGCGAGATAGCTGGCAATTTTTTTATCTACAAGAATCCGGATTTTGGTAGTTGGAACATTTTTGTTTTTGTCCAGATAGGTTTCCAATGCATCGTGTTCTATCGAGAAAGGGATTTCTGTTTTTTGGATTCCGTGAATACGATCAGCCCGAAATTGTCTATAATCTTTGCGTAAATGGCAATAGCCTAGCATATACCAATTGTTATTGTCATGAAAAACACCAACAGGTTCAATATTCCGCACCGTAATTCCGTCTGATTGAATTGCTTCATACGAAAGGATAACTTGTGTTTTCTCAGCTATACTTTCAAAAAGAGTGGCCAAAGTATTTGGCGATTTATCATTAAAAAGCTTTTCTGACGATTGCATCAAAACACTCGATTCAATGCTCGAAACCCAATCTTTATCATCACTTCGAAGTACCGATTTTAGTTTGTACATCGCCGAAGCATAATGATTGCCCAAAGTCACATCAGTAAATTTCTGCATTAATTTTTCAGCTGCAATAAAACTACTGGCTTCTTCTCGGGTAAACATTACAGGTGGTAATCGGTAGCCGTCCATTAAAGCATAACCAACTCCTGCTTCACTATAAATAGGAACTCCCGAAGCTTCCAATGTGCGAATGTCACGATAAATAGTCCGCAGACTAACATCAAAACGATTGGCTAATTCCTGTGCTTTTACAATTTTTTTAGATTGTAATTGAATCAGAATGGCAACAATACGGTCAAATCGTTTTGGGGTTTCGTCGAGCATTTTATGAATTTTTTACTTCAAAGATACAGTTTTGCTATTTTGCGAAATTAAATTAAAACAAAAAAACCTGACAATTTTCATCATCAGGTTTTCTCTATTATCTATTCGTCTTTTATCTAAAAAGTCTAAATTTTAATCATTCAATTTCAAAACAGCCATAAACGCTTCTTGCGGAATCTCAACGTTTCCAACCAGTCTCATACGTTTTTTACCTTTTTTCTGTTTTTCCAATAATTTACGTTTACGTGAAATATCTCCACCATAACATTTTGCGGTAACGTCTTTACGTAAAGCTTTTATCGTTTCACGGGCAATGATTTTAGCACCAATTGCCGCCTGAATCGGAATATCAAATTGCTGTCTCGGAATTAATTCACGCAATTTCTCACACATTTTTTTACCAATATTGTAAGCGTTGCTTTCGTGAATCAAAGCAGAAAGCGCATCCACTGATTGAGCATTTAACAACACATCCAAACGAACTAATTTAGAAGTACGCATTCCAATTGGCGAATAATCAAAAGAAGCATAACCTTTAGAAACTGTTTTCAAACGATCATAAAAATCGAATACAATTTCGGCCAATGGCATATCGAAATTCAATTCCACTCTTTCCGTAGTCAAATAGGTTTGATTCGTAATAACGCCACGTTTTTCAATACACAAACTCATTACATTTCCAACAAAATCAGCTTTGGTAATGATAGTTGCTTTGATGTAAGGCTCTTCAACACGGTCTAGTTTAGAAGGTTCCGGCAAATCCGATGGATTGTTCACCACCATTCCAACTTCAGGTTCTTTTTTGGTATAAGCCAAATACGAAACGTTGGGAACCGTAGTAATAACGGTCATATCGAACTCGCGTTCCAATCTTTCCTGAATAATTTCCATGTGCAGCATTCCTAAAAATCCGCAACGGAAACCAAAACCTAAAGCCGCCGAACTTTCCGGTAAAAACACCAAAGAAGCATCGTTCAATTGTAGTTTTTCCATCGAAGCACGTAAATCTTCATAATCTTCTGTATCTACAGGATAAATCCCCGCAAAAACCATTGGTTTCACATCTTCGAAACCGGTAATCATATTTGTAGTTGGCGTTTTGGCATCCGTAAGTGTATCACCTACTTTTACTTCTTTCGCCTCTTTAATTCCTGAAATCAAATAACCAACATCTCCTGTCGAGATTACATTTTTCGGAACTTGGTTTAGTTTCAAAGTTCCTACTTCATCGGCAAAATATTCATTGTCTGTAGCCATGAATTTAATCTTTTGCCCTTTTTTGATTTCACCATTCATCACTCTAAAAATAACCTCAATTCCTCTAAAAGGATTGTAATGAGAGTCAAAAATCAAAGCTTGAAGGGGTTCGTCTTTATTTCCTTTTGGAGCAGGAATTTTTTCGATAATGGCTGCCAAAATATTTTCAACTCCAAAACCAGTTTTCCCTGAAGCATGAATAATATCTTCTAGTTTACATCCTAATAAATCAATAATATCATCGCTAACTTCCTCAGGATTCGCGCTTGGTAAATCCACTTTATTCAAAACTGGAATAATTTCCAAGTCATTTTCAAGAGCTAAATACAAGTTCGAAATCGTTTGTGCCTGAATACTTTGCGCAGCATCTACAATCAAAAGGGCTCCTTCACAAGCCGCAATCGATCGGGAAACCTCATACGAAAAATCCACGTGTCCCGGAGTATCAATCAAATTCAGGATATAATCCTCGCCTTTGTACTTGTATTCCATCTGAATCGCGTGACTTTTTATGGTAATCCCACGTTCGCGTTCCAAGTCCATATTGTCAAGCAATTGGGCCTTTTCTTCACGAGCCGTAACAGTTTGAGTTGCCCCTAATAATCGGTCTGCAAGCGTACTTTTACCGTGGTCAATGTGTGCAATAATGCAAAAATTTCTTATGTGTTTCATTCTCTGTTTGTGTCAATTTTTTGGGCGTGACCACAAGGGTCGGGCTTTTCGTTACAAGTCCTCGCAAAGTTCCGCTATCGCTACACTTTGCTGTGGGCTTTCCTCTTCAATCCCTCACGCGCACGCAATTAATCTGCAAATATAGTTTAAATTCAACAGTTTCAAATAACTGACCCTAAGTCTTTCTTCTTTTATCTTTTTTCTATTCTCTTAAATCATCTATCTTTGCAAAAAAATTATCCTTGATAAAGATTGGCAACATAGAACTTCCTGATTTTCCGTTACTTCTCGCACCTATGGAAGATGTGAGCGATCCGCCATTTCGCAGATTGTGTAAACAACACGGAGCCGATTTGATGTATTCCGAATTTATTTCCTCCGAAGGATTAATTCGAGACGCCATCAAAAGCCGAATGAAATTAGATATTTTCGATTACGAAAGACCTGTTGGAATTCAAATTTTTGGAGGAGACGAAGAAGCAATGGCGTTGTCGTCTAAAATTGTTTCTACGGTAAATCCAGATTTAATTGATATCAACTTTGGCTGTCCCGTAAAGAAAGTAGTTTGCAAAGGCGCAGGCGCAGGCGTTTTGAAAGATGTTGATTTGATGATTCGCTTAACACAAGCTGTTATCGACAGCACCCATTTGCCGGTTACGGTAAAAACCCGTTTGGGTTGGGATGATAATTCCATCAACATTGATGAGGTTGCCGAGCGTTTGCAGGATATTGGGGTTGCTGCTTTGAGTATACACGCTAGAACGCGTGCCCAAATGTATAAAGGCCATTCGGATTGGTCACATATCGCCAGAGTGAAAAATAATCCCAGAATTACAATGCCTATTTTCGGAAACGGAGATATTGATTCTCCTGAAAAAGCATTGCAGTATAAAAACGAATACGGTATCGACGGAATTATGATTGGTCGTGCCGCCATTGGTTATCCTTGGATTTTCAATGAAATCAAACATTACTTCAACACTGGAGAACATTTAGCAAAACCAACCGTTGCCAATAGAGTAGAAGCCGTTCGTAATCACCTTACATGGGCAATGGAATGGAAAGGTGAACGACTCGGAATTGTAGAAACACGTCCGCATTACACCAATTATTTCAAAGGAATTCATTCTTTCAAAACCTTTAAACAAAAACTAGTAACTTTAGATCATCCCGAAGAATTATTTGCCGTTTTGAATGAAATTGAAGAAGCTTATTCTGATTATCAGGTAATATAAAAATCATTTTATTTGTATTTTAAATTCGTAAAAGAAAAACTATTTTTGCAAAAAAAATACACTAATGAAGAATTTCATAGTTCTAGGTTTCGTTTTAATCGGTTTTATAGGAAAAGCACAAGACACGCAAGAATTTGAAAAAATTTCCGTTGAGAAAAGTTTGTTTGGGGCACAATTGGGTTTGCTAAATACAGGTTTTTATTATGAAGCTCAATTACAAAGAAAAATTTCACTTCGAACAGAAGTAGGATTGACATTAGCATTTTCTACAAAAGATTATGAAGACCCTTTAATCAAAGATGAAAATGCAACACTTATTGCTCCTTACCTAACATTGGAGCCAAGATGGTATTATAGTTTAGATAGACGTAAAAGACTTGGAAAAAAGACCTATAACAATTCTTCAAATTATGTTTCATTGGCAACGACGTATCTTTCTACTAAGACTCCAATAACTAATAATGCTGATTTTGATGTGGTTTCAGCAATTACCATTATTCCTAAATATGGAATTCGTAGAGCTTTTGCAAAGCACTTTAATTATGAATTTTCAGCTGGTGTGGGATATCAGTATAATATTTTTAGCGAAGCAAGTGGTTGTGATTGCGAACATAATAATACAACTGTAGACATTCAGGCAAGAATTGGATATGACTTTTAATTCAATAACTTCTTACTCACTCGACTACTAGCAATTAACGAAGCAATAAAACCAAGCGTGACAATAGTTGTCAAAACAATCAATACATTTTCTATTGTAAAAACTACTGGATAAGCTAGTGTAGGTGTAATCATCACAAGTTCATAATGTTGTTGTAATAGCACAAGAGCTATTCCTAAAAGCAAACCAATAATTCCTCCAAAAAGACTCAATAAAGTGCCTTGAAGCAGGAATATTTTACGTAAATCTTTGATGTCAGTTCCCAGATTTAGTAATGTTTTTAGGTTTCCTTTTTTATCGAGAATCATCATTATTAATGCTCCAATCAAATTAAAAAGAGCAATAATAATGACCAAAGTAAATATGAGATAGACCGCAAGATTCTCTGTATTGAGCATCTTATATAAAGACTCGTTGAGTTGCGCTCTGTTTTTTACTGTGATTTTATTGTTGAAAATAGTTTGAAGTTTGCTGGTGATGGCATTTTCATCGGCTTCCTTTTTCATTTTGAGCTCAATTCCTGAAATTTGGTTGGGTTTGTATTCTAATAATTCCTGAGCTAGTCCTAAATCAGCAAAAACATATTTAGAATCCAAATCTTCGCTGATGGCATAAATTCCAACTGGAATAACAGCTACTTTATTAAATGCTTCCTCAGGATTTTCAATATTCCCTTTTCCTGGTCTTGGCACTAAAACCTCCAATTGATTATTGAAATCAAGCAACCCCATTGAAAATTGTTGTGCAATTCCATAACCTACAACTACCTGATACGTATCTTTATCCAGCCATTGTCCATTATATAGTTTTTTCTTGATGGCATTTACTTTGGTAAAAGTAGAATCAACACCTTTTAGATAGGTAACTTCCTGTTTTTCGTTAAAGGTAAATAAAACGCGTTCTTCAATTATTTTACTGTAAGAAGCAACACCTTCAATTTGTTTGATTTGATTTTCTTGTGAAGGAGAAATATATAAGGATTTTCCCAATGTACTGCTGATTTTCAAATCAGGATCGATTTCATTGGTAAACGAAAGACTAAAGATTTTCAATCCGCTAAAAACAGATAATACTACAAACAAAGCCATTGCGCCAACAATGATTCCCATACTGGCAATGCGATTGATTATATTAATAGCATTGTTTTTACTATTGCTAAAAATATAGCGTTTGGCTATGTAAAGAGGGAAATTCAAATTTTATTGAAATCTGCGTTTTTCTAAAAGATCACGGTTTTCAATAGGATTTTCTTTTGAAGATAAAGCATTGTCGATTTTTTCAATATAATCTAATGAGTCATCTATAAAGAATACCAAATTAGGAACTTTACGCAATTGCAAGCGTACTCTTTGCGATAAATCGTGTTTGATTAATTTAGAATTTGCTTTTATTCCCACTAAGGTTTCCTGTGCTTTTTCCTGAGGAAATATACTTAAATAAATTGTTGCTACTGATAAATCTGTAGTTACGCTAACCTTGGATACCGAAATTATCAAATTGGTAAGTCCGTTCTTTCTCACTTCACCTTGCAGGATGTCTACCAAATCTTTTTGGATAACTCCGCCTATTTTTTTCTGTCTATTTGTTTCCATGCTGCAAAAATACAATTTTTTTAGAGCCACAAAGGGGTAAAGCGACAAAGTTTGGATTTAAAGGTATGAAAGTATGGATTTTGACCTCTTAATTTTATTTATATTTACATAAAATTCGTGGCTCTATGTCTTGGTGACAAAAAATAAACAATGAAAAAAATTGAACACATAGGAATTGCAGTTAATAGTTTAGAAGAAGCTTCTGTTATATATGAAAAATTATTGGGTTCTGCTGCGTATAAACATGAACAGGTAGTCAATGAAGGTGTGAATACTGCTTTTTTTAAAAACGGACCAAACAAAATAGAACTTCTTGAAGCGGTAAATAAAGAAAGTCCTATTGCTAAATTTATTGCCAAAAAAGGTGAAGGAATTCATCATATAGCTTTTGAAGTGGAAGATATTGTTGCTGAAATTGCTCGTTTAAAAAAAGAAGGATTTGTAATTCTAAATAATGAAGTGCCTCAAAAAGGAGCTGATAATAAATGGGTGGCTTTTGTACATCCAAAAAACACTAATGGAGTTTTAATTGAACTCTGTCAGGAAATAAGATAATTCTCAAAAAGAAAATATTTTAACAAAGATTCTAATAATCAATACGTTCTGTTTTAAATGGCTTATTAATGTCGTTAAATATAAATCTATTCCAAAAATATTTGGAACGAAAGTAAAATAGTAGTAATTTCGCATCCGCAATAACGGTCCTATAGCTCATTCGGTTAGAGCAACTGACTCATAATCAGTAGGTGCTTGGTTCGATTCCAAGTGGGACCACAAACAACCCCTTCAAAACCATTGATTTTGCAGGGGTTTTTTTTAGGGATATAAAAAAATGATGTATTTCGTCAAAAAAAATATGCTTTAATCGATGAAATTGTTGTTTTTTTCAAAAAAAAAATTAGCTTTACAAACTATTCAATTGATTATAATATAATTTTAATCAGTATTAATTATTAAAAACCTATTTCATCGTAGTAAGTATGAAGAATATTTTAAGGAATTTTTTTATTTTAGTTATTACCCTGCTTGGAGTGATGAATGTTTCTGCTATACCAACTCCTCCAACTCCAGGAGCAAAAAAGCCACCACCGCCACCTGGATTACCAATAGATGATAATATTTTCATTTTATTAATGACAGGTATACTTTTAGGTATATATATTGTTTATAAATATCAGTTAAAAACAAAAGCTCCAATAATTTAATTGGAGCTTTTGTTTTTTATTGGTAATTTAGGTTTCTATTTCTTAGAATATAATCTGGAAACATATTTGCCAATCACATCAAATTCAAGATTTATTTTTGTGCCTTCTTTAAAAGTATTAAAGTTGGTGTGTTCAAAAGTATAAGGAATAATGGCAACACTAAAATTGTTTTTCCCTGAATCTACCACAGTCAAACTTACTCCATTTACTGTAATGGATCCTTTTTCGATAGTTATGTTTCCAAGTGATTCGTCATATTCAAAAGTATAGGTCCAGCTTCCATTGTTTTCTTTTGCGGAGATACAAGTTCCAGTTTGATCTACATGTCCCTGAACAATATGACCGTCCAATCGATCTCCTAATTTCATTGCTCTTTCAAGGTTAACGGTATCTCCGGTTTGCCAATGTGAAATATTTGTTTTTTTTACTGTCTCGTCTATAGCAGTTACAGTATATAGGTTTTGGCTTATGTTGACTACGGTCAGGCAAATTCCATTATGAGCTACACTTTGATCTATTTTAAGTTCATTAGTAATGGAAGAAGCTATTGTAATATGAAGATTGTCTTTGTCTTTTTTTATTTCTTGGATTTGACCAAGTGTTTCTATAATTCCTGTAAACATTTCTTGTTTTATTTTACTAAATTTGCACTTCAAAATTAGCAATAAATAACCTGATGTCATGATAAAAAAAGCAGAAAATATAATCGTCGGAATTTCAATAGGAGATTTAAACGGTATTGGAAGCGAAGTCATTCTAAAAACATTTGAAGATTCTCGAATGTTGGAATTATGTACACCAGTTATTTTTGCGAATGTAAAAATCCTTTCATTTGTAAAGAAGAGTTTCGAATCTACCTCAATGCTTCATGGAATTGACAGATTAGACCAAATAGTCTTGGGTAAAATCAACGTTTTGAATGTTTGGCAGGAAGGAGTAGAGATTAATTTTGGTGTAAACGATGAGAAAATTGGCAAATATGCCATAAAATCATTTGTTGCCGCTACCAAAGCTTTGAAAGAAGGATTGGTAGATGTATTGGTAACAGCTCCTATAAATAAGTACAACATCCAATCGGAAGATTTTAAATTTCCCGGGCATACGGATTATTTAGATCAGGAGTTAGAAGGGAATGCCTTAATGTTTATGGTTCAGGATAATTTAAGAGTAGGATTGTTGACCGATCATATTGCTATTAATGAAGTGGCTTCACATCTTACAGAGGAATTGATTCTAAAAAAAATAGAAACTATAAAGCAGTCGTTAATACAGGATTTCAGTGTTAACAAACCAAAAATAGCAGTGTTGGGATTAAATCCGCATTGTGGAGATGGAGGAGTAATTGGTAAGGAAGACGATGTAATATTGAAACCGGCATTGAAAAAAATATTTGAAAAAGGAACATTAGTATTTGGCCCTTATGCTGCAGATGGTTTTTTTGGAAGCAATCAGTATGAAAAGTACGATGCGATTATTGCTACTTATCATGATCAGGGGCTGATTCCTTTCAAAACATTATCATTTGGGAATGGGGTAAATTATACAGCAGGTTTAAATAAGGTGCGAACTTCACCAGATCATGGAACAGCTTATGATATAGCAGGAAAAGGAATTGCGGATTATAATTCGTTTAAAGAAGCTGTTTATCTGGCTATTGATATCTATCATTCGAGAAATCAATATGCAGAAATCAGCCAAAAGCCCTTAAAAATAAAAGAAAAATAGATATAAACAAAAAAAGGTAAATAAGATTATTAGGTTTACAATAATTTTATATCTTTGCACTCCCGAAGTTTCGGGCAAATTGTTGTTGAAATGGAGAAGACAAAAGAATTTTTAATTCCTTTTATAGGATTAAAGCTAGGGAAACATCATTTTGAATATCAGATAAGTAATGCGTTCTTTGAAATCTTTGATTATCATGAATTTAATAATTCAAATATCAAAGTAAATGTAGTTTTAGAGAAAAAAAGTACCATGTTGGAGTTGGCTTTCAAGCATAAAGGAACGGTTAATGTTCCTTGTGATATGACAAACGAAGAGTTTGATTTGCCAATAAAGGGAAGTATGAAACTAATTGTTCGTTTTGGAGATGTCTTCAATAATGACAATGAAGAATTACTGATTTTGCCACATGGAGAGTATCAAATAGATATTGCACAGTATATATACGAGATGATTGTACTTTCTGTTCCTCTAAAACGAATTCATCCAGGGGTTAAAGACGGAAGTTTAAATACAGAAGCCTTGACAAAACTGAAAGAATTAACGGTAAAAGAACTGAAAAAAGAGAATAAAGAAGAAGAAAATATTGACCCGCGTTGGGACAAATTAAAGCAACTATTAACGGATAAATAATATAGTAAAATGGCACATCCTAAGAGAAAAATCTCGAAAACAAGAAGAGATAAGAGAAGAACACATTATAAAGCTACTGTAGCTCAAATCGCTACTTGTCCAATTACTGGCGAAGCACATTTATATCACAGAGCTTACTGGCATGAAGGTAAAATGTATTACAGAGGGCAAGTTGTTATAGATAAATCTACAGCGGTTGCTTAATACATTTTTGTAAATGATATTTGAACTCTCACAAACAATGTGAGAGTTTTTTTGTTGTTTATAATTTTCATTAAATAAGAGTAATTAAAACGATTAGGATTAGATTTTTTTTGTAATTTTCGAGTCCTTTTAGCAATTTTTCAAATAGAAATATTTGATAAGAAATAACTGAGTATAATGAATACAATTACAGCCGCAATCACAGCTGTTGGAGCATATGTTCCAGACTATGTGCTTACAAATAAAGTTCTCGAAACATTGGTTGATACTAATGATGAGTGGATTACTTCACGTACCGGGATTAAAGAGAGAAGAATTTTAAAAGATGACACTAAAGGAACTTCTTTTTTGGCTATAAAAGCAGCTCAGGATTTAATAGCTAAGGCCAATATTGACCCTTTAGAGATTGATGTGATTATAATGGCAACAGCAACTCCAGATATGCTTGTGGCTTCAACAGGAGTACATGTAGCAACAGAAATTGGAGCTGTGAATGCTTTTGCTTATGATTTACAGGCTGCCTGTTCTAGTTTTTTATTCGGAATGTCTACTGCCGCAGCTTATATTGAATCAGGGAGATATAAAAAAGTATTATTGATTGGAGCTGATAAAATGTCATCCATCGTAGATTATACAGACCGTACAACTTGTATTATTTTTGGTGATGGTGCTGGTGCAGTATTGTTTGAACCTAATTATGAAGGATTAGGTTTGCAGGATGAATACTTAAGAGGAGATAGCATTGGTCGTGATTTTCTTAAAATTGATGCAGGTGGATCATTGAATCCTGCTACAGTTCAAACTGTTCAAGAAGGAAGACATAATATAAAACAAGACGGTAAAACAGTTTTCAAATACGCAGTTACCAATATGGCGGATGCTAGTGAAAAGATTTTACAAAGAAATAATCTGACTAATGCAGATGTAGATTGGTTAGTTCCTCATCAGGCAAATAAACGTATCATTGACGCTACTGCAAGCCGAATGAATTTAGAAGATTCTAAAGTCTTAATGAATATAGAAAAGTACGGAAATACTACTTCTGCAACCTTACCATTAGTACTTAGCGATTTTGAACATATCTTCAAAAAAGGAGATACCATCATTTTAGCGGCTTTTGGAGGAGGATTCACATGGGGTTCTATTTACTTGAAATGGGCATACAATAAAAAATAAATTTAAACCAAAAAAAACAATAATCATGGATTTAAAAGAAATTCAAAATCTAATCAAATTTGTAGCAAATTCAGGAGTTGCTGAAGTTAAATTAGAGATGGACGATGTTAAAATCACCATTAGAACAACTTTGGAAGGAAATGTGTCTGAAGCAACTTATATTCAGCAAATTCCAGCTCAACAAGCTATTCAGCCAGTTGCAGTTCCTCAGGCAATCGCTCCGGTAGCTACAACTCCAGCTGCACCAGCAGTAGAAAATTCTAATTACATTACTGTTAAATCTCCAATTATTGGAACTTTTTATAGAAAACCATCTCCAGACAAACCAATGTTTGTTGAAGTAGGCAGCACAATTGCTAAAGGAGATGTACTTTGTGTAATCGAAGCAATGAAATTATTTAACGAAATCGAATCTGAAGTTTCAGGTAAAATCGTTAAAAT
>JAZKED010000002.1:0-106258 GCA_040387175.1 Bacteroidota bacterium
GGACCAGAAGTAGAAAAATGGGCAAACGGATTTGAAAACTATACCTTCGAAGAAAACAATGACATTACAACTGTTACTGTTGACCTGGATACCACAGAAGATTTCATAGGATATATGAATGAGAAATTTCCAAAAGCACTCGACAAGCTGAAAGAACTTTGTGAAAAACAGTAATTTTAGCAATATCTTAAAAGCACAGCACTTCTAGAATTCACCTAATCACAAACTTAAGCTAAAAACTCATATTTAACTAACATAAGGTCTACCTTTAAAAAAAGTAAAATTATGAGTAATCAAAACAAAAAGTCGTTTGGAATCTGGATGGATTCACACAACGCAACTATCGTAGGAAAAGAAGATGTTGATAATGGAAAATTTATTGTTATCGGACATGTTAAAAATGCAGGTCCGGATAATAACTCCAATGAGAAAACTTCCAACAATCAGGAAATTAGCTTAACGCAAAAATTCTTCAGGGAAATAGCCAGTAAAATACAAAACGTTGAGGAAATACATATAACAGGAACCGGACAAAGCCAGGAACAATTTATGAAATTTCTAGCGGAAACACCACAATATAAAAATGCTGTTTCGAGTGAAAGTACTTCTAACAGAATGAGTGATGAAAATCTCACCGAATATATTGCAAAATATTTTAATTAGAAATTTAAAATGCTAATTCTTTAAGACTTCAGACATAATAGTTTGAGGTCTTTTTTTATTAAATAACTAGCTAAAAACTAATAAGTAGTACAATAGCTTTTTTTATCTTTCCTGAAAAATATCTGATTAATTTTAAATACCAGCTTAAATATTTAAAAAAGTTTATCGCTTATTTTTTTTAATCCTTTTGAATCATCACATCCAATTTACCGTTGCTGTCAAACACAATATCATAGAATAAAGCATTTCTTTCCACTCCCACTTCATAAGTAATTTGCTTTTTATCATTTACCACTACACTGGCTTCGCGAATGGACTTTTCAGGGTAATTCATCCTTAGATAACTCAGAGCATTAGCAGGTAATTGATTAATTGGAATCGCTAATACAAAGGCTTTTAAACTTCCTGAACTATCATAAATAGCTAAAGCTTCTGAATTATTGGTATTGAATTTTGCCTCATAACGAATCTCATCATTATCCTCTCCCCCATATTCCAAGGTCCAAACGGCAACTTTACTAGGATATTCTTTTTGGAAATTGGCTAAAACCTTCTCTGGTGGAGTAATTAGGTTATTTGATGTAATTCCGGTTTGTGCAACCAAAAAAACACTGAATAACAGACTAATAGCTAAAAACAGATTTTTCATATTTTCCATTTTTTTTAAAATTAAATAAGCTATTAAAATTACCACTTTAAAATGAAGAATAAATGAAATTTATGTAATTATTATGTTTTCATAATGAAACTGCACAGTATATAAGCTACACATTTTTTATTAATTCATTTAAGTTATTAATTTTAAAATCAGGACCGTTTCGTTCTTCACTGTCTGGCAGAAGAATATTTTCATTAAACTTATAACTGATATTAACTTCTTCTTTTGCAACACTTAAAATGAAATATCCATGATCTGCAATGTTATTATACAGCATGTGGGGATTTAGTTTATATTGTAATGCGGTTTTTTTATTTATTTTTTCAATTGAAAGCCGATCGTCATTTTTGGAGGTTATTGATGGAGTAACAAATTCCAATGCAACAGGATTTTTATCCTTCAAATCGGGCCTATTTAACTCCAACACATGACTTCGATGCGCATCTCCTGTTAGAATAATTGGAGGATTTTTCAAACTTTCAAAAACTTCTATCAATTGATTTCTCTGATATGGATATCCAGTCCACCAGTCTTCTTCTTTAATACTTGGGTCTTTTCTACTCTGATATCCTGTAAACATCACCTGATTAACGAGAAAGTTCCATCTGGCATCACTATTTTTTAATTCACCTGATAATAAGTTCAATTGTTTTTCGGAAATCATTTTTCGCTGTGGACTGAATTTATCCGGATCATTACTAAATAATTGCTTATCCCTTCCATCCAGTCGTTCTTCCAAAAAAAAGAAACTAGCATCTTTTCCTATTTTAATTGAACGAATCATTTCGCTCTTAGATTTCGCTCTTACTGGCATCCATTCAAAATAAGCCTGTACTGCTGCTGCACTCCTATCACTCCATTTTCCTTTATAAGGATGATGATTTCTTGCGCCGCTGGTAAAAGTATTATTAGCAAACTCATGATCATCCCAAATGCAAAAGAATGATTTTGTACGATGTGCTTTTTGAAGCTCTTTGTCTTTACGATAAAGCGCATATCTTTTTCTGTAATCTGACAATGAAATAATTTCATGCTGTGGATCATTTAATCGTTTACTTTCTTTAAGAAAGATTTTATTGGCATACCGACCTGTAGGATACTCATAAATATAATCTCCCAAATGAAACACATAATCTATATCCTTATTATCTGCAATATGACGGAAAGATGTAAAATAACCATCCTCGTAATTATTACAGCTTACAACGGCAATCTGAAGAGGATTTAAAAGTGAAACTGGGATCGTTTTACAAACACCAATATCAGAAATGACATTGTCGTATATAAATCTATAAAAATAAACCTGATTACTTTCAAGACCCAAAACATCAACTTTTACAGTATAATCCCTTTCCTTAGACGTGATAATGGAACTATTTTGGATAATATTTTTAAAATCCTCATCATTCGCAACCTGCCACTCGACAATGCAATTTCCAGAAAATGCTGTATTAATATGTGTCCAGATTATTACAGCATCTGTTGTTGCATCGCCCGAGGCTACACCATGAATAAAATATTTTTTATCATTGGCAAATAGTGCAAATACTTTTACAGGAAACAGCAGTGGAACCATTCCCAGCATTAATCTTTCAACAAACCCCCTTCTATTCATATTCAATCAATTAAAACACAATCTAAACTCTCTTAATTTACTACAACTTCTAAAAAATTCAACTTACTCAGATTTAACAATCACTCTATTATAGTATCATAATTCCTGATTTTTAAGATTGTTTAAATCTACGAAAAAAGTAATTTCTTTGGAGTGCTCAAGCAAAGATTAAATATTATATTCATAAACAGAGTACTTATCTTAGCTCAGAATTGAGGCAAAGGTGATTGAAATGTAAAAAATACTATATTTGGTATAAATCCGCTATCAAAGTACCAAAGCAATATACTAAAAATCAAACTTTGAAAAAAACACTCAGAACTTGTAAAAATGGACATCAGTATTACAAAAGCAGTGATTGTCCGGTTTGTCCAAAATGCGAAAATGAACGAAAACCTGAAAGCGGGTTTTTGGAGAAAATTTCTGCACCAGCAAGACGTGCTTTGGAAAATAACGGAATCAAAACGTTGAAAGAACTGGCTAATTTTAGCGAAAAAGAAATTCTGGAGTTTCATGGTTTGGGACCAGGTTCAATTCCAAAACTAAAAGAAGAGTTGTCTAAAAAAGGTTTATCGTTTAGAAATTCATAAACAAATAACAGTATAAAAAATAATAAAATGGCAGCATATTCATTACCTCATTTTGGACAATTAGCAACAGAAAATTTAGACGATTATTATAATGTCGATATTAAGTTTAATGGCAACGAAATTCAAATTGACCTGAATTTTGAAAACAAAACTATTGATATAGCAACTTTAGAAAAAGTAAAAACCTTTATTGAAAATATTGAGAAATTTGACAAACTAAATAAGTCCTACATTCATAATGACTACAACGATGAAGAGGGCAACATTGTAAAATTTTATTTGGAACATCATCTTGAAGAGGTTGAAAAAGAAGAGCTATCAACACTTATAAACTTTGACGATACATCAATTGAACCGGAAAAACAACTTTTGAATAAGTTGGGATTAGTCAGAGTGGGACTTTATCCTGAAAATGAAGACAATTTTGCAATTTTTGATTATTCAATTGGTCCTGACATAACAAATGAATTAGTAGTAATAAACACAGACGAAAACGGACAATTGGATTATATGACAATAGAGAGCTAAATGATAAACTGTAATTAAAGAGTTTAGTGAATTATTCAACGTAGTTCTTACTCCAACAAGATTAAGTTGTCAACCGGAATAAATGCTTTATCTTTATAAAAAATCGAAATGAATAAAGGCGGACCAATAATTATAATTGAAGACGATTTAGATGATCAGGAAATTTTAACTGATGTTTTCAAAGAACTCAATTACAAAAATGAAATCATATTTTTTGGCGAAGGGGAAAAAGCTTTAGAGTATCTGATAGCAACAGACGTTGAGCCTTTTATAATCTTCTCTGATATTAATATGCCAAAGTTAAACGGAATGGAACTGCGCCAAAAAATCCATGAAAATGAAGATTTAAGGATAAAGTCAATTCCTTACTTATTCTTTTCCACTAGTGCCGAACAAAGACATGTTGTAGATGCCTATTCCAAATCGGTACAAGGTTTTTTTGTTAAGCCTTCAGACTATAATGAAATAAAAGAAATTATTAGAACCATTGTTAGTTATTGGGAAACCTGTGTGTCTCCAAACTATGTTAAATAATAATAACAAAAGCCTAAACACTTTTCTATGTTTAGGCTTTTACTTTTTAATATCTAAAATTGTTTTTGTTTAAAACAATGGTGCGTATTTTTCCTTGTTGTCATACATTATCCAAACCAGAATAGCACTCAACACTAACGCAATTGGTAATCCACTGGTATCCTGTACAATATTAGTCAGCACAATTCCCACCATAACCGGCAGGATGACCAAAGCGCCTAATGCCCTGAATCTTGGGATTATAATTAATACACCTCCAACCACTTCAGCTGCTCCGACAAGCGGCATAAGCCATCCAATTTCTGTAAAGGCTGCCATTGCTTTTTGCATTTTTTCAGGCAGGTTTTCCGGTATTGGCATGTAGAAAAAAAACTTGTTAAGTCCTCCATTGATAAACATAAGCCCAAATAAAAGACTTAAAACGAATGTGATTTTGTTTTTCATATAATAGTTATTTATTGATTGTTAAAGTTAGTAAATATTTCATCTAAATTATTCATTGCCATAGTAAACCCTTCTTTGAAGCCATAACCAATTATAGTCTCCAAATCAGTTAAGGTTTTATATTTGATAACAATATTCACTGCGGTAACATTTCCTTTGTCAGTAAAATCTATATTCCAATCAGAACGTGGTACCTCGTTGCTAACATTTCCTTCTTCGTCGCAAAAAGCATCTGAGTACCTGAAATTAGTTTTTGGAGAAATAGAAGTATAATCTGCCAATGCCCAATGCTCCTCACCTTCAGGTCCAACCATAGCGTATATTCTACGTCCGCCTTCTTTAAACTCCATTAATTTGGTCTTAGACAACCAGGGTTTTGGCGCCCACCACTGATCTAGTATTTCGGGCTTGGTAAAAGCATCCCAAACCAAATCAGGTTTAGCATCGAATTCTTTCTTAACGTGTACTGTACTCGTTTCTTTGTTTACAGTAAAATCGAATGGTAAATGATTCATAACTATTTTTTTAGCGTTAATAATAATTCGTCGAGTCTTTCTAATGTAGAAGTCAATCCGTCTTTCATTCCCATTTGAATAACAGTTTCCAAATCTTCAGGAGAATTATAGGTAACAACGGTTTCTACTACAGCATTTTCTCCTTTGGCTGAAAAACTGACAATCCATTTGGCTTGAGGCAAGTCTGTATTAATTTCGCCCGCTTCATTAGTAAAAGCATCTGTTGAAGTATAGTAATCAATAGGTTTTATTTCAAGAAATGTTGACCATCCCCAGTATTCAGTCCCATTTGGTTCAACCATTGCATAATGCCAGTGACCGCCTTCGCTGAAGTCCATTGATTTGGTTTTGGTAATCAATGGTTTTGGTGCAAACCATTGATCCAATAATTCTTGTTTCGTGTAGCAATCCCAAACCAATTGTTGGTCGGCAAGGAATTCTCTTCTTACTGTAATGGTGTTCTTTTTCTTATCTACAAGAAAGTCAAACTGTAAATTGCTGTTCATCACTTTTTATTTTTAATAGTTAATAATAAATCATCTAATTGATTGAATCTTGTTTCCCAAATCTTTTTGAATTGTTCGAGCCATTTGTCTATTTCTTTCATTTTTTCAATTTCAAGACTATAATAAATTTCTCTTCCTTGTTGTTCCTGTTTTACTAACTCACATTCGGTTAATATTTTCAAATGCTTTGAAACGGCTTGTCTGGTTGTATCAAAATGTTCAGCAATAGCATTTGGCGTCATAGCCTGCAAAGCTATAAGTGTAATAATGGCTCTTCTTGTTGGATCAGCTATGGCCTGAAATATATCTCTTCTCATTTTGTTTTTCTTTATTAAGAAACCAATTGGTTGCAAATATATATGCAACTTTTTGGTTTCGCAAATATTTTATAGCTTTTTTATAAAATTACTAAAAATATTGATGAATATGACCTTTAAAAAATTAGTAATAATCTAAATACGTGAATAATACAACCTATTACGGTAATTATGTAATAGTCTTTGAGAACAATTGAAATAATTTTGATTAGCTAAAAGTGGCTTCTAGTGACTCATTATTTATAAAGATTTATAAAGTCATCCTTAGTTGCAAATTGTTAAATGTAAAAACTAATTAAAAGTAAAAACATGATATTATTTTTTAAAAACTGTTTTATAAAAAGTAGAAAAATAAATTATGTATTTATTTTTTTGGTGCTCCTATTTCAATCTTGCGCTACATACCACGCACAATATGGCAAAGACATACAAAAATCTACTACTGATATTGATACCGATTCCTCAAAAATTGCTCATACCTTTTTTTTAGTTGGTGATGCCGGAAATGCCGACCAGGAAGAAACACAAACAACTCTAGAACTTCTACATAACCGATTAGAAAGTTCAAGTAAAAAAAGTACATTATTATTTCTTGGCGATAATATTTATCCAAAAGGTTTTCCTGCTGATAATTCCCCGGAAGGAATTGCTACAGCTGAAACAAAACTTACCAATCAATTAAAAGTATCTAAAAATTTTAAAGGAAAAACAATCTTTATTCCCGGAAATCATGATTGGGAAAGCGGAATAACAAGTTTAGAACGTCAGGCAAAATTTGTAACCAATTACCTGAAGGACAAAACTGCTTTTTTGCCACAAAAAACCTGTGCAATTGAAGAATTAATAATTGATACAAACATTACTTTGCTAGCTATAGATAGTGAATGGTTTCTGGAAAACTGGGATAATTCCCCAACTATAAATGATAACTGTGATATTAAAACACGTGAAGCTTTTTTTGAAGAACTGGAAAGCCTATTAAATAAAAATCAGGACAAAACAGTAATTCTCGCAATGCATCATCCTTTAATCAGTAATGGTGTTACCGGCGGACAATATTCGTTAGAAAAACAACTTTTCCCATTTGATGCTAAAGTGCCACTTCCAGGTATTGGTTCTGTTATCAATCTGGTTCGAAAAACTTCGGGAGTTTATCCACAGGACATCCAAAACAGAGTCTATACTTATTATGCAAAACGGATAAAAACACTTTTGCAAAACCAAAGAAATGTAATCGTTGTTTCCGGTCATGATCATAATCTGCAATACCTGACCCAGAGAAACATTAAACAAATCATTAGTGGTGCGGGCTCAAAAACAGAACCGGCTAAGTCAGTCAGTCCCACTGATTTTTCTTATGGAGGTAATGGATATGCAACATTAACGCTCTATAAAAACGGAAAAACTAAAATAGATTTTTATGCAACTGAGAATCAAAAAGAAAAACTCCTTTTTGAACATACCATTATAAAAATGCGGGATACCATTTACCCTAAAAATTTGCCTTCTAAATTTCCTGCGACAACAACAACATCTATTTATTCTAAAAGTATGACGAAAAAAAGTATTTTCCACAGATTCTTTTTTGGACAACATTACAGAAAATATTACAGTCTCCCTATTACCGTAAAAACAGTAAGCATAGACACTCTTTTTGGAGGAATTAAATCCATTAAAGAAGGAGATGATTATCAGTCTAAATCATTGCAGATTACTAATAAAAATGGAAAAGAATATAAGATGCGTGCTGTCAAAAAAAGTACGACCCGCTTTCTGCAATCAGTAGTATTCAAAGATCAGTTTATTTTAAACCAATTCGACAATACCTATGCTGAAGGTTTTTTGTTTGATTTTTACACCACCTCCCACCCTTTCACTTCTTTGGCTGTTGGAAATCTTGCTGAAAATATTGGTGTGGCACATACTAATCCTGTTTTATATTATATTCCAAAACAGCCTCTTTTAAGGGATTTAAATTATGATTTTGGTGACGAAGTTTATTTTGTGGAGGAAAATTTATCGACCAGCCAAAAAAATGCCAAAGATTTAGGAAAACCAATAGCTATTCTTACTACCGATGAAGTAATGAAAAATCTGCATAAAGATGAAAAATATAGCATCGATGAACCCAGCTATATCAAAGCCAGACTGTTTGATATGCTTATAGGTGACTGGAATAAAAAAAGCGACCAATGGCGTTGGGGTGAATACAAAGAAAATGGGAAAATTGTGTACAAACCTATTCCCGGAAACAGAGATCAGGCGTTTACCAAATACGATGGAGCTTTGCTATCTCTTTTAATGAATATGCCATTATTGCGTAATCAGCAAACTTTCAAAAAGGATATTCGAAGTGTAAAATGGCTGAATCGTGAGCCTTATCCGCAAGACATTGCTTTCCTGAAAACTGCTAATGAACAAGATTGGATTAATCAGGCTAAATACATTCAGGAACATCTTAGTGATGCCGATATTGAAAGCGCTTTTCATAATTTACCCAAAGAAGTGCAGGATGAAACAATTCAGAATATTATAGAAAAATTAAAAATCAGAAAAACAAAATTGCAGGAATATGCTAAGGAGTATTACGATGTACTGCAAAAAACAGTGTTAATTGTCGGGACTGATAAAAAAGATAAATTTATAATTACTCACACTAAAAAAAACAATACCGAAATAGCAGTTTACAGAACCAAAAATGAAGGAGATGAATTGCTTTACACTAAAAAATTTACGGCTAAAAAAACCAACAGTATCTGGATTTATGGTTTAGATGATGCTGACTCATTTGAAGTAAAAGGCGATGCTAAATCCAATATAAAAATTAGATTGATTGGCGGACAAGATCATGACGCCTATACCATTGAAAACGGTAGTAAAATAAAAGTATATGATTTCAAATCCAAGGATAACAGCTATACTCTGGATTCTAAAACCAAAACACTTTTGACAGATGAATATGAACCTAATTTTTACAATTACGAAAAAGTAAAATACAATGCTTTTGCAGGCTATCCTTTTGCGGGTTACGATCCTGATAACGGTGTGAAATTAGGTATTCTTGCCAGTTATACCGTCAATAATTTCAAACTAAATCCATACACTCAGCGACACACTTTATTATTCAATTATTTATTTGCAACAGCTGGCTACGAAGCAATTTATAATGGTTATTTTCCAAAAGCTCTGGGTGAATGGGATTTGGGTTTACAAGTACAATCCACAGGTCCTAATTTTACTATGAATTATTTTGGTTATGGAAATGAAACAGAAAATCCTGAAAAAGAAGAAGGAATGGATTATAACCGGGTTCGTCTGCAAACATTGGGCGCCACTCCATCTATCAAAAGATTGGGAGCATATGGAAGCGAAGTCAATTTTTCTGCCTCTTTCGAAAAAATAAGAGTAGAAGAAACTCCAGGACGATACATCAGTATTCCTGGTACAGTTGGCCCTAATGTTTTTGACCATCAGCAGTTTGTTGGAGCCAGCTTAAAATATAGTTTTGAAAATTATGATGTTCCTTCTCTTCCCAGTACAGGATTTGGATTTTCTTTAACTGGAAGCTGGAAAATGAATATTGATGAAACTAAATCTAATTTTCCAACATTGGAAACAAAAATTAATTTCAATCATAAAATCGATTCAAAAGGCAGGATCGTTTTGGCAACCATTTTAAAAACAAAAGTACTATTCAATGATAATTATGAATTTTATCAGGGAGCGTCCTTAGGTGGTGATTATGATTTGAGAGGCTATCGCGACGAAAGATTTCTGGGTAATGCTTCTTATTACCAAAGTACCGATCTGCGCTGGAGCATTGGCAGAATTAAAAAAAGCATTTTACCAATGACCTACGGACTTTTAGCCGGCTATGATTATGGAAGAGTCTGGATGGATGGCGAAGAATCCAAAAAATGGCATCAGTCTGTTGGAGGCGGCTTATGGCTTAATGGACTGAATGTCCTTACTGCCCGAATCACTTATTTCAAAAGTATTGAAGACCCGGGCAGGCTTACACTTGGTTTAGGTTATGGATTTTAATTTTTAATAATAAGTAAATCATGTAACTGATTTAGAAAATTATGTAAGACAATTTGGTATAAAATGAAATATATTTGAGTAAACCATAAAACATATAAATTATGCCTCTATTAACTGTATTACTCGTATTAATTATTGTAGGTGTGCTTCTTTGGCTTGTCAATACCTACATTCCGATGGACTCCAAAATCAAAAATATCTTCAACATTGTTGTTGTAATTTTTGTGATTATCTGGCTGCTTAAGGTATTTGGTATTTTCAATGATTTAATGGGCGTACACGTTTAAAATTAATCTCCTTTTCTGAAATTTCAGTCGGAATCTAAACTATTATTTTAAATAAGAACTTAGAAGACTCGTATTGAAAATTTTAAAAAAGGAGAATTTTTTATTATTTTTAAACACCCTAAAATAAAATTATGAGAAAACAATCCTTTAAAAATCACATTCGCTATTACGCTCCGCATCATTTTATTTATTATCCACTTGTAATGATATTAATGGCTTTCAGTCTGTATTCTATTTTCACTACTGGGGACAAATTAATCTGGACTTTTATCAGTGCTATTTTTGCTGTTTTGTTTTATCTGGCTTTAATGATGCGTCAACATTATGCATTAACCTTACAAAACCGAATTATACGACTAGAACTTAAATATCGGTATTTTTCTCTTACCGGAAAAAGACTGGAAGACTTGGAACGTAAGCTGAATAATAGTCAAACATTTGCTTTACGGTTTGCTCCGGATAACGAACTGGAAAGACTAGTTGAAAGAACAATTCAAGAGCATCTTTCAGGAGATGAAATTAAAAAAGCAATAATACATTGGAAGGGAGACTATAGTAGAGTTTAAAAAATCAAAACATTATGGATATAAATTCACAAATAATATGGCTTTTTATACTTTCGATACCAATTGCTTGCATTAGTTGGACTATTACTCATGAAGAAATTTTTCGCGAGCCGAGAGAATGGTTTACTATGTGTTCGCAAAATAAAAGAACAATAATAGCCCGTAAATTCTTTTATCTATTTACCTGTGAATATTGTTTTAGTCATTATGTTACTATTTTTTTTCTGATTATTTCTGATTATAAGTTATTGTTGCCAGATTGGAGAGGCTCTTTAATTGCTGGCTTTTCTTTGGTTTTTATTGCAAACATATACATGAGTTTATTGGCATTATTAAGACAGTCCATAAAAAAGAAAAAAGTAGTAATAGAAAAGATTGAGCAAAATAATGACCCTTTATAAATAAAAATCCTGTTTAAAACAGGATTTTTTTATGCCTAATCCTAGTTCTATTTTATAGATGTAAATCATATAATCTTCTGTACAAATGATATAAGTCTTCTTCAGGAAACGAAGCTAATTTTACTAAAATTTACATCAATTGAATTAGCTTTAAAAATAGTATCATGCCAGAAGGTCCTTCCATAGTAATTTTAAAAGAAGCTGTCCAGCAATTTACAGGCCATAAGATTATAGCAGTTTCAGGCGATAGTAAGATCGATATCAATCGTTTGGAAAATCAAACTGTAATTGCTTTTAAAAGCTGGGGAAAACATTTTCTTATTTGCTTTGAAAATTTTACTATAAAAGTCCATTTGCTGATGTTTGGTACCTATCGGATCAATGAAAGAAAAGATACCACTCCCAGATTAAGCCTGGCTTTTTCCAATGGTGAACTTAACTTATACACTTGTTCTGTAAAATTGCTGGAAGGCAATGTGAATTTACATTACGACTGGACTGCAGATGTGATGAATAAAGAATGGAATCCCAAATCTGCGAAGAAAAAACTCAACCTGATTCCTAATAAAATGATTTGTGATGCTATACTGGAACAGGATATTTTTTCTGGGGTTGGAAATATCATCAAAAACGAAGTGTTGTACAGAACCTTTGTACAGCCTGAATCATTGGTGGGAAAATTGCCTGTTGTAACACTAACCAAAATCATTAATGAATGCTCTAAATATAGTTTTGAGTTTCTGGAATGGAAAAAAAATTATGTACTTAAAGAGCATTGGTTAGCCCATACCAAAAAAGTATGTCAGAGATGTGATTTACCTTTTAAGTACAAAAAAACTGGTGTCAAAAATCGACGAAGTTTTTATTGCCTCAACTGCCAAAAATTATACTCATGAAAAAGAATCAGTACATTGGTTGTTCCAGTTTCAGTAATTCGTATTGGAAAAAAATGTTTTACCCAGAAAATATGCCTTCTTCCCATTGGTTTGAATATTATTGCACTCATTTCAACACCTACGAAATGAATGGTACTTTCTATAAATTTCCAACCCTCAAAACGATGGAAAACTGGCATGCAAAAACTCCGGATGGATTTTTGTTTTCGGTAAAAGCGCCCAAGGAAATCACCCATACTAAAAAGTTTATTGGCTGTGAGGAATTAATTAAAGATTTCTATGGTGTTTGCAAAGATGGTTTGAAAGAAAAATTAGGACCTATTCTTTTTCAATTTCCTCCTGGTTATCATTATAGTCATGAAAATCTGCTTTTTATTATCAGTCAATTAGATTTAAAATATCAGAATGTTATTGAGTTCCGCCATGAAAGCTGGTGGATTCCAGAAGTATGGGAAGAATTGATTAAAAACAATATTACCTTTTGCAGTGTCAGTCATCCACAATTACCCGAAACCATTTTTACCGAATTCCCAACTATTTATATTCGGTTTCACGGACGGGCAAGAATGTTTTATTCCAGCTATTCTACTGAAGAATTAACAGCGGTAAATAATATTACTTCTAAAGCAGATGACAAACCCACATTCATTTATTTTAATAATACCGCCAGTACAGCAGGCATTTTGAATGCATTGGAAATGAAAAAATTAGCTCAGCAATAATTTTTGTTAGCTGCCTGTCATTTCTCCGCCATTAATATGAATAAATTGCCCTGTAACATAACTGCTGTCTTCACACGCCAGATACACATAAGCCGGACCAACTTCTGATGGCTGTCCTGCCCTCCCCATAGGTGTGTCCTGACCAAAAACCGCAACATGACTTTTATCAAAACTGGCGAGAATCAACGGAGTCCAGATTGGTCCCGGCGCTACACCGTTCACCCGAATTTTTCTTGAAGCCAGAGTAGCGGATAATGATCTGGTAAAACTGACAATTGCACCTTTTGTACTGGCATAATCCACCAAATGTTCACTGCCTCTATAAGCCGTTACCGAACTGGTATTAATGATGCAGTCTCCTTCTTTCAAATATTCCAATGCAAACTTCGTGATATAGAAATAAGAATAAATATTGGTTTCAAAAGTAGTCTGTAAATGTTTTTTGGTAATCTTTTCTAATTTCTCGGTTGGGAATTGTACCGCAGCATTATTGACAACGATATTCAAACCACCAAAAGTTTTTATGCATTTTCTAATAGCACTTTCGCAAAACTTAATGTCCCTTAAGTCACCACTAATGACCAGGCATTCCTTTCCTTCCTCTTCAACCAGTTCCTTAGTTCTCTTAGCATCTTTATCTTCTTTTAGATAAAGAATTGCCACATGTGCACCTTCTCTGGCAAAATGCACAGCAACACTTCGGCCAATACCGCTGTCACCTCCAGTTATCAAGGCAATTTTACCTTTAAGCTTACCACTGCCTTTGTAATTTTCCCGAATAATTTCCGGTTCAGGATTCATTTTATGCTCGTGTCCGGGCAATGTTTGTTCTTGTCTTGGGAATGTTTTTATCTTTTCCATAGCTTTAGTTATTTGGGTAGTATAATTTCAACTTAGTAAAAAACAAGAAAACAGCTTAAATTAAGTAAATTAAGCTGTTTTCCTTTCTATATATATTGCGTGCTGTTACAGCTAACTCAACTCATATTCTCTGTCTTTCAATTTTCATGAAAATCAGAAAATCATGTAACGTTCTATTGGATAATGTTTTAAATCCCTCGTGTAATTTATTGGATGACATGGCAGTTTTTACTGCTAAAAACTTAGCACCAACCTCAGCAGGAATATTCATAACAAAATCAGAAGCTTTTTTAATTTCATCTATTCGTTTTGTGGTAAAAACATTGATCGCCTGACCGATTTCCGTAAAACCATCTGTATGCTGTGCTATTTCCATTTCAAGTATATTTTCCAGAATACGGTTTTTTAACAGGTTACCTACAATACCTTTTTGGGTAAGAGTGGTAAGTTCATTTATTTTATTGGCAATTTTAGCATCCTGAACTTTAATGTCCAGATAATCTTCTTTGATATGAAAAAATGTATGTTTCAGTTTATTGATTAATTCAGCATTTTCTTCATTAACAACTGTATTTGTTCCAATACTAATTACAGAAAACTTAATCGGAACTTGTTTGTCAAAATGCAGAATACTATTCACTCTGGCCGCACTTTTCAGAATTCCGGAATAATTTTCTTTGATTCTTTTGCGTTCTCCCTGCTCACCAAAACTATGCGTAAGGCTTCCCTGAGAACAGTAAGCAAAGAAAATAGGAGAATTAGTAAAGGATTCCATACTTAGTCTGACATCTTCATAAAAAATTACATTGAATTCCATATAAGTCATACCATCGGGAAATGTAATTCCTTTAATAATACCTCTGGCAAAATCAGCTTTGAGTGCTAAATTATATTCATCATTATTTACAATTAATGTACCGTTGAAATTATCTTTCAAATCATTAAAAACATCTTGTGTTTTTCCAGCTGTTAGGTATATACTTTTCATTTCTAATTGATTTTAAAATAATTCTTAATTCTTCTAATTGTAAAAGTGAATTATATAAGGTTACTATTTTGTTATTTTGATATAGTCAAATTTCGCAATATCATCCCCGATTGAGTTATACAATTTCTACAGAAAGTTTCATAATTCTTAGAATTAATGTATAATTTTAAAACTATAACTAATTGATTATTAGAAAACAATAAAAGCAAAAAGAGCCAGAACAATAAATATTCTGACCCCTTTCTATTGACCTGCATCTCACCAAGTCAAGTTTCCACTTTCAACTTAAGCAATGTATTTCACTTTCAATATTAATGGATGTTTTCGCTGTTTAATAAATCGCTACTTAATTTATTTTCCAAAGCATTCTCCATATGATATTGGAAATATTAATTAGGACTTACTTTTTGAATCAGCTTTTTTCTTAGTACCATCAGCCACAGTTTCTTTGGCTTTACTAATCGCTATGGCAATAACAGCTCCTTCATCCAGTTTTCCATCTTCAAGAATTGCGTTGGCAATTTCAATAGCTTTGTGACGAACTTTCACTGAAAGATTCTTCATAGCAGGCGGATAATCTTTATAAGTCCAGGGCATGATATTTTATTTTAGATTAATAAGCTGAATCTAATTTTTATTAGGGTTTGTTTTCAAACCCCAAACCTCAACATGGGCTTTTTTGTCTTTTCCCTGACCAATAGTATGGTAAAAGAAATCGATCTGTTTGATAACTCTTTCTCCACCAAGATCAACTACTGCAGTTTCTCCCTGGTTTTTAATTTCCTGGCCTATTTTAACATCTCTTTTTTCATCATTGTCAAAATGAATAATAAAAGACTCTAAACGAATTGGAGCTTCTGTTACTTTGATTTTAATTGCAGCAAACTTATTTGCTCCGACAATAAGAATCTTGTCACTTTCTTTTTCAAGGTTAACGGTTGTTTCTCCTATTTTGTGCCAGCCATCTTTATCGCTAACAACTACTTTCGGGGTCTGTGCCAATAGGTTGGCAGAACTTGCTACAAGAAGTAGCATCAATACTAACTTTTTCATTTTTTTTAATTTTATAGGTTATAAATACTTGAAATTATAAAATGGGGCATTACAATTTCGATCCATTTGTATGGTATTGTCAAATTTAGAACCCTATCATCTATCAAACTTTATATTACTTTGGAAATTAATTATATAATTATCACTTTGTAATTAAAACACAATCAAACTATTACATTTTCTTTATATAATTTTATTTTTTCAAGAACAGCCTTCAGAACTTTGCAACAACTAAATAAGAATTTGGTATAAATAATTAAAATCTTATTAATATATTAGCCATGTAACCAAGCCACTATATCGCTAGCCCCATAGCACAAAACAGTTCCTCTTTTGTGTTAGATATTTTGATAAATAATTAAACTATTGAACAGGCTAAAAAGTAAAATAAACTGATAAAAAATGAAGCAAATAATTGTAACCCTTGCAACAACATTCATTTTAATAACGTCAACAGCTTTTTCTCAAACGCCAATGAAAGAGTATAACGTTGGACGCAGTTTCTCTGTTATTTTACCTTCTTATTTGAGCAAAACCGTCGGACTAAATAATGTAGCTTCACTTCAGTTTGAAAACAGGGCACTGAATGTTGCCGGATATATTATTGAAAGTGATAAAGAAAAATTACGCCTGGCCAACATCAATTGCACGACTATAAACGAATTCTACGAAATGTTTGTTAAGGATATGCATAAAGGTGAAGTCAAAAGAAAAGTTTCTGAGCCAAAAAGCAAAAAACTGGGAGAATACAATTATATAGAATACAATGTTTCCTTTTATAAAAGGGATCTGGAAAACTATAATTTTTTTGGCATAGTAGAAACTGCTTCAGCTTTTTATGTGATTGGCTGCGGAACAGAATTAGAATATATAGATAAATTCGAACCTGACTTTCAAAAAATTCTTTACAGTTTTAAAGAGCACAATCAAATCGATCTAAAATCCAAAAAAGCAGCCGGAGAATATAAAGCCGGAAACACTTTTCATGTAAGTTTACCTCATTACATGAGCAAATCAGCCGGTATGAGTGATTATTCCACCATAGAATACAAAAGCGAAACCGACAAAGAACTGCATGGATTTATCTTTTGTGATACTAAGGAAGACTTAAAACTAAGTAAACAAAACTATACTTCCATTGAGCATTTTTATACAAAATTCATCAAAGACTTTCCGGACAACGAAGTAAAAAAGGAAACTTCAAAACCTAAATCACAAAAAAAAGGAAAAATAAATTTCATTGAGGCCGATATTATATCCTATAACAAAGAAGAAAATATGACCTACTATTATTTAGTCGGAATTGTAGAATCTGAAAAAGCCTATTATACCGTTATTTCATGGGTTCCGGCAAAAGACAAAGATAAATACAAGTCCGACTTTCAAAAAATACTCTATAGTGTAACGGAATAAAACTATAAATCATTACTAAACCTCTCCAATCACAATCGGTGCCACCAGACACGAATCGGGAATAGCAAAAGCATTCACCAGAGCCACAGCATCAGGACGAATATCCCAGCAAAGCTGATTGACAATCTTACGAATGGCTTTCGTCTTTACTCCCTCCATATAACCATCTTCCAAATACCAGGCTTTGTTTTTTTCTATTTGCGAAAGCGCATACAGCTGGCTTAGTTTGGTTAAAATCGTTTTGCTGTTTTGATCTTCAACAGCAGCGATGGCGATTTGAAATTGTTCGAGAACTACCCTATCCAAATACGCTTCTGCCACATCAATCATTTGGTGCTGTACGACATTAAAGGCATCATAAGCTTCCAAACCATTATCAATTAATTTCTTGATACGCCTGGCAGCCGAAGCCAGAATCGTTTTTTCCCGGTGCTGAAATGCCTGCAAATGAAATTGACTGTCCATTAAATGGGCTTCGTCTGTTTTTCGGATGCTAAGCGGATTCTTTTCGGCTATGGCAGATTTTGCATTCTCATATACATAGTTGATGATGCCAAAAGAACCCATTTCACCAAAGGATTTTCGGAATTCTGCCAGACGGTTTTTAGCTACCAATTGCATCAGTACTGTATTATCTCCTTCAAAAGTGGTGTAGATTTCCGTATCGGTTTTCAGGGCATCAATTCGGTTTTCGGATAAATAGCCTTTTCCGCCACAGGCTTCCCGGCATTCCTGTAAAATTGCTGTGGTACTCCAGGTAGAATACGATTTCAGACCTGCTGCCAAAGCCTCTATTTCCTGCATTTCAGCTTCCGTTTTATTGATAAAACGTTTCGTCAGGTATTGCAAGGCAAAATGTACCGCATACGTTTTGGCTAATGGAATCAACAATCTTCGTTGGTGCATTCTATAATTCAGAATGGGAACTTCTGAACCGCCTTCGGGACCGAATTGCTTGCGCTGGTCACTGTATTTTATGGCAATCGTCAATCCGCTTTTGGCTGCTGCCAATGCCGAACGCGGAATCCCAATCCTTCCTCCTACCAAAGTTCCCAGCATCGTAAAAAAACGTCTGTTGTCACTTGGGATTGGACTTTCGAATTCTCCATTCTCATTAACCGAAGCAAAACGATCCAGCATATTTTCTTTTGGAATCACGACTTGATCAAAACGAATCGTTCCGTTATCTACCCCGTTCAGCCCCATTTTGTGACCGCAGTCTCCAATAGTAATTCCTTTTAAAACCACTCCGTTTTCATCACGCAAAGGGACTATAAAAGCATTCACGCCATGATCCTGTCCGGCAATAATCAGTTTGGCAAAAACAGTAGCCATCTGTCCGTGAACCGCCGCATTGCCAATATATTCTTTTTGTGCTTTTTCGTGTGGGGTGTGAATTGTAAAGGTCTGACTTTCGTGATGGTAAGTAGCTGTTGTTTCCAGTCCTTTTACATTCGAGCCGTGGTGTGTTTCGGTCATCGCAAAACAGCCTGGCAATTTCAGTGTGCCAATGTCTTTCAGGTATTTCGCATAATGTTTTTCGGTTCCCAATGACTGGATGCTCATTCCCCAAAGTCCAAATTGTACGCCGAACTTAATCACCAGACTCAAATCGTGGTAGCTCAGGGTTTCCATAATTGCAAAATAATCGGCTATGTTTTCTCCTCCGCCATATCGTTTGGGATACACCATGTTTCCCAGGTTTTCATCAGCCAAAACCTTACACCAGTCAAAGACTTTCTGACGGAGTACCGCAATATCGGTTGATGTTTCGTACTTAAAATCCGGTCTCGAAATAACCGATTTTACTTTATGGATAATTGGTGCCTGTTCACCATCTAACAAATCGGTTAGTTTTTGAACATCAAAACTCGCTTCAGTCTGATGGGTAACGGTATAGGTTTTGGCTTTGGTCTTGAAATTACTCAGCGCTTCTTCCCCTAAAATTCCCAAATCATTTTCGAGTTTGACGAAAGTAGTCTCTAAACTCTGAACCTTAGCATCGTTTTGGGAAAGTGCTACCGCTATTTCAAAAATAGATTTTAATTCGGGATGTTCCTGAATGGTTTGCTCAATTTTAGTTTTCCAGTCCGTTACTTCCTCACGTGACGGCGGATTAGGAATTGTTATTTTCGAAAACAGGAATTGTTTCTCTTCGTCCGAAAGCCAGTCCTGTGCATCAATGAATTCCTGTAAAGTAGCAAACTCTTTTTCAGTCAGTAAATCATCAGACCATACAATATAGAATAGCGGAATAAAGGCTTGTAGTTTGATGTTTTTCATGGTTAAGTATATTTGGTTGAGAAATAGTTTTTTCGAAGTTATGAAAATACAGATTCTGATTTATATGAGGTGTTAAGATTCTTGTAATTTTGGGATTGTTTTATGACATTAGCCTTATGCATTTAACACCATTATATTTTTCATACATTATTCATACACTATCCATACTTTATCTATACTCTATCCCTACCTTAAAATTATCAGACCATACAATATAGAATAGCGGGGATAAAGGCTTGTAATTTGGTATTTTTCATGATTGGGTACATTTCGGTTTGGAATAGCTTTTTTCAAAGCTATGAAAATACAGATTCAAATTTATATGGGGCGTTAAGATTGTCGTAATTTTGAAATAATCCAAATCTTATTAATACTTTAGCTTCACAATAAAACTCACGTATCATTATTCCAATAATTCTATTTTAAATAAAATGAGAAAAACAATTGTAGCTATTGTAATAACACTCTTTTTGATAACAGCAAACGCTTTTTCTCAAACAAAACTGAAAAGGTATAAAGTAGGTCATAATTTCTTTTTGAAGCTACCTTCTTATATGAGCAAAACTGTAGATTTAAATGATTTAGCCTCTTTTCAATTTCAAAATAAACTAATGAATGTTGGAGGATTTATTCAAGAATATGACAAAGAACAATTACGTCTAGCCAAAATTGATTGTAATACTATAAATAATTATTTTGAGATATTTATTAAAGATGCTTTCAAAGGACAACCAGATAGACAACCAGAATTTAAAAAAATAGGTGAAAATAATTTTATTGAATATGATGTTTCCTATTCCGGAACTAATAATACAGACTTATATTATTTCATTGGTATAGTAGAAAGCCCTACTACTTATTACACAATTATCTGTATATCCAATTTAGTTAATAAAGACAGGTTCAAACCTGACTTTCAAAAAATACTTTATAGTTTTAGAGAGTAAGGTGAATATCCAGATACAATAGCTGAAACTACTACATATAAATATCCCGAAATTTCTACTATTTAAATAACAGCAAAACATTTCTCAATGAACTTTAGAAAATTCAGTACCGGACTTAGTTTTTTACTCTTATGCTCTTTCAATTTGATAGGACAGGAAATAAAAGTTAAAATAAAAGAATACACCTATGAAATAAATGAAATAATACATGTGACTTATGAAATAGACCGACAAATCGATTCCATTGGAAAATTAGATCTAAGCCAATTTAAACTTATTACAGATCCTGATCAATCATATACACAAACCTATCAAGGCAACACCAGTAAATATCTATCAAGTTATAACTATCGTTTCATAGCAACAAAAAAAGGAAGACTACAATTGCCAAACTTAAAAATGTATGCTAACGGAAAAGAACTAGAATCTGAAGAAGTATTTATTGAAATAACTGAAGCATCACAACCAAAGGAATACAAAGCAGGTCACCCTTTTTATATCAGCTTACCTGATTATATGAGTAAATCCGCTAAAAGAAATGTTAATTCTGCTATAGAATATAACTGTAAAAAAGTATCCAACTTATATGGATTTGTCTTTATTGATACTAAAGAAGATTTAGAATTAAATAAAAAAAATTACGCCTCTATTAATAAATATTATGATAATTACATCAAAGACTTTCTTGAAGACGAAGAAGGAAAAAAGATTTCAAAACCTAAATCACTAAAAAAAGGAAAAATTAATTTTATTGAAACCGATGTAATATCGTATGACAAAGAAAGTAATCAAAATTTCTATTATTTAGTTGGAATCGCAGAATCTAAAACTGCTTTTTACACAATTGTATCATTCCTACCATCAAAATACAAAGACAAATATAAACCTGACTTTCAAAAAATACTTTATAGTTTAATTGAATAAAATTTTCCTTCCTCATATAAATAAATCCAATCCTATTCCCCTATTTTTACACCCAAAATAATTCCAGTTTTATGAAATGGATTACCCGGGAACGTCCTAAAATTGACAGAATAGCCTGCCCATGGCTGATAAAAAAATTGGTTGACAAAGAGGCAGAATTTATATATGTACCATTCAGCGAAGTTTTGGACAAAGCCAAAGAACTGGATGCTATTCCGTTTGATATTCCGAACGTGGAATTTACACATTACGAAGAAAAAAGCACCTTTGACTACATTGTAAAAAAATACGAAATAAAAGACCCGGCTATTTTAATTATAGCCGATATTGTTCGTGGTGCAGACACAGACCGGCATGATATTGCCAAAGAATCAGCGGGACTTTGGGCTATTTCAGCAGGACTTTCCTATAACATTACCGATGATTATCAATTACTGCAAAGCGGCATGCTGATTTATGATGCGTTATACAGTTGGGCCAAGCATTTGTACCAGCAAAAACATTTGCAGAACAGCCCTTTCGAAAATATGCTTCATGAAGTGTATGATAAATTTCTAAAACAGAAAAAAACAACTAATAAGAAAACCCCAGATTGGGTAAAAGAATTAAAAGCCATTATTCAGGATCAGATAGACACTCAGTTTACATTTGACTTAAAAAAGATTTCCAGCGATCTGGAATTGAATCCGTCCTATTTGTCAAGGGAGTTTTCCAAGTATTTTGATGACCTTAATTTTGGGGATTATGTTCGAAAATTACGAATCGAAAAAGCAATCAACCTAATTCAGAATTCTACCTACACGCTTACCGAAATTGCTTATATGACCGGATTTTCAGATCAAAGCCATTTTACGAGGATATTCAAGCAAAATACAGGTAAGAATCCTTCCTCCTATAGAAAAAATACAAAAAAAAGTAATTCAGATACAAAAAAGTAAATACAATACTATTTCTATCTTTTTAGTATAGTTATTTTTGCGTCATAAAATATAATGATATGACACAAATTAGACACACTATTTTTTTAGTTTTACTGGTATTTAGTGCCAATGCTTTTTCTCAAACCACTCCTCCTGTTACTTATCCAAAAATAACAGGATATTTTTCGGTAATGCATCCTATAGTCACTTTAAGCAGTGAAGAAACTGCTGTAAACTTCAGGGATTATTATTCAGTTAATTTTCCAACGGGAATCAATATCTGGAAAAGCTCCAAAATTGGATTTTCTTTTGAAATAGCCCCTAGCATAAGAACGGAAGACGGAATTAGTAAAGTAAATAGTGTATTGTTTCATCCCGGTGTATTGGTAGGGCTAGGTCACGGATTTACTTTTGCAGGCAGGCTTGCCTTTGAAACCAGTGGACGATTTGGTGTAACTCCTGTAATCACCAAAACGGTAATAAAAAATGCTACGAGCAGTTTTTATGTTTCACTTCCGTTCCCAATACGATTGGGTAATGATCATCCAACTACATTTACTTCAGGCATTCAGTTAGGTATTGCTTTTTAAATACACTTACTTTTAATACACATAAAAATCCCTAAACATTAAAAAGTGTTTAGGGATTTTTGCATTTATAATATAAGTTAAATAGTTATTTTATTCTTTAATTTTTTTTGAAATGAATTGATAGTAAGCAAAAGAAGCCCCAATCAACCCTAACCATATTAATTGGGAATCAATTGGCAAAGCAGCTTCTTCAGATTCATCTGATATATCATCTTCGTTGGGGTCTGGTATATCAGCAAAAGACAAGGAACTAATTAATAGCATACAAAATAAAAATAAAGTTTTTTTTGGGGTAGATTTCATAATAGTAGGTTTTACATTCATTGTAAATGTAATACTATTTTTACTTATTGACTGACTTTGAAAGAATTTATTTGCTTTTATTACGTTATAAATTGATTCAATACATATTACTGACGATAAATCAATGGTATCTGTATAATTGTAATAAAACAATAAAAATGAAAATAAATTCTTTCAAAAACATAACTATATAAAAACAATAACCTATTTTTACTATACTATTTTTAGTACAAAAATATTAAAAACAAAACATTGCCCACAAATCTACCTAAACCTTATAATTAAAAATTATGAAAAAAAAATTACTTATTTCATTCCTAATTCTATTAGGAACTATCTCCAACATGCAGGCATTAACAGTGCTTCAAAAAGGAGACATTGCTATAGTAGGCCTATCCTCTACCAATACTATAGATGAATTTACATGGATAGCACTGACCAATATTGATTCAGGGACTGTAATCTATTTCAGTGATGCCGGATACAACAGATCATTGAACCAATTTATGGGTACCACTACTACAGCGGGAGCTCAGGATGGCCTTTACCGATTTACCGCCCAATCCAATATAACAGCCGGGCAGACTTTTACATTGAATACGAGTACGTCTTATACCACTCCATCGCCATGGATTCCTATTACAGGAACGACTTTTGGTAATGATACCACACTTACACTGTCAAACACGGGTGATCAGGTTATGGCCTTCCAGTCTACGAATGACCCTACAACAGGAACATCTTTTACCACTACCAATATTACAATGCTTTATCAGGCGACGATTGCTACATTAAATTTTGCTGCGTATGTAGATACCGTACTCGTTAATTTGAACTCTGAGAAAATGTCCAATCTTCATCCTCAGCTGGATCATGATATTATTGGAGGTACACCTGACTGTTTTATACAGGCAGGCTTAGGTACCGGACCTATTGACGAATCTGACAATGCTGTGTATAGAGGAACTATCTCCGGAACCAAAAATGACCTGCTTACAGCAATGTCTTCATTAGCCAACTGGAAAAGATACGACCCTGCCACTCCTGATGGTTCAAGTTATTTAACCGCTCCTACCACTACCGGATGGACAAATACGATCACCTATACCGTTACTCTACCCGATACTACAGCTCCAACTGTAGCTACTACTTCTACAGCAACTAATCCAACCAATTCTGCAACTATTCCATTGACAATAACTTTCAATGAATCAGTAACCGGTTTTGATGTGAGTGATATTACTGTTACGAATGCTACATTATCTAATTTTACAGGTATTGGTACTACTTATACTGTTGACGCAACTCCAAGTTCAAACGGAACCATAACTGTTGATGTTGACGCAAATACTGCGATTGACACAGCTACTAATGGTAATACAGCAGCTACACAATTCAGCATTGTTTTTGACAATGTACAACCATCAGTAAGTATTACTTCATCAACAACTAATCCAACAAGTGCTGCTAGTTTCCCTGTAACAATTACTTTTAGCGAAAGCGTAACCGGTTTTGATATTAGCGATATTACTGCTACGAATGCTACATTATCCAGTTTCTCCGGCTCTGGGACTACCTATACAGTAAGTGTAAGTTCTACTCTTATAGGCAGTGGTACTATTTCTGTAAATGTTGCTGCTGCTAAAGCCACAGATACAGCTGGTAACAATAATACTGCAGCTTCAACATTTAATATTAATTATATTGCTCCTTGCTCGAGCAGCAGAATATGGATAGGTTCATGGATAGGTGGACTTCCTGTTGCTAATCAGCCTGTAGTTTTCTTAACGGATTACACAGCAACATCGAGTTTATCGGCATGTTCATTACAGATCAACAGCCCTGCAATAGTTAGATTCCCATCAGGATACAACCTGACTATCTCAGGAAATATGCTTGTTAATTCAGGTGGAAAACTGATAATGGAAAACAATACCAACCTGATCCAGTCGGGAACAGTAAATGGTAATGTCGGAACAGGTGTAACAATAAAAAGAGATGCATCTATGAAGTATCTAGATTATGTGTACTGGTCTTCACCCGTAGAAAACCAAAACCTTTTAGCTTTCTCCTCTGCGACACTTTCCAGTAGATTCTACACTATAGATGAACCAACCAATGCTTTTGTATCGGCGGTTCCTGCAACCAACAGTTTTTCATTGGCTAAAGGATATTTAATCCGTGCTCCAAATAACTGGTCTTCTTCTCCAGGAATAATACAATCCTTTACAGGTTCTTTTACAGGAAGACCAAATAACGGTACCATTACTATTCCGGTTACTTTATTGGGAGAAGGTTTTAACCTTATAGGAAACCCTTATCCTTCTACAGTAAATGCAGACTTATTTTTAGCAGATCCTGACAACCAGAATATTGAATCTCTTCATTTTTGGACGCACCTGACTACTGTTGCAGGTGGTACTAACTATGCAACTTATAATGCAACAGGTGCTGCTGCACCTTCAAATACAATACCTGTAAGTGAAACACCTAATGGATTTATTCAGGTAGGACAAGGATTTATTGCAAAAGTAACCAATGCAGGTAATGCTACATTCAAAAATAGTATGCGTGCTGCCAATAACAGCAATCAATTCTTTAAAACTGCAGACCCAGAGAAGAAAAATCGTATCTGGTTGAATCTTTCCGATGCCACTACTGCTTACAACCAAACCTTAGTAGGTTATGTGAAAGGTGCTACAGATGCACTTGATACTAAATATGATGCCAGATTAATGGAAACTTCAGGAACAAGATTGTATAGCTTTATCAACAATAGTGAATATGTAATACAAGGACGTTCACTTCCTTTTACTGATACGGATATTGTTTCATTGGGATTCAAAACAACTAATAAAGGAACATTCACTATTAGTATTGACCATACTGACGGACTTTTTGCCGATACCGAAGGTATTTTCCTGAAAGATAACCTGACTAATACGGTAAGTAATCTAAAAAAAGGGGTGTATACATTTACTTCTACGGAAGGAACTTTCAACAACAGATTTGAAATCGTATATAAAAATGATTCAACTCTTGGAACTGAAACTCCATCCTTTACAGAGGAAAGCATTGTGGTTTACAAACAAAACAATACATTAAATATTAATACAGGTAAAACTATTATTGCTGCTGTAAAACTATTTGATATGCGTGGTTCTCTTATTTATGAAAAAAAGGATATTAATTCTTCTACTTTAAGTATCAATAGTATAGATACTACACAACAGTTGTTAATAGTACAGGTTACTTCTGCTGACAATACAACCGTATTTAAAAAAGTAATAAATTAATTATCAAATAGCCTGTTAATATTGACTGACTATTGTCAAAAAAGCTCTAAACATTATAAATGTTTAGAGCTTTTTTTCTACGTGTTCCCTGGTTTAATTTCATATCCTGAAAAAAATGCTACTTTTAGTTCCTCATAAATTCCCGCTAACCCCAAATCTATGATTCCGACCAACAAAAAGGCACTGAGTTTTATCTTCATTACATTATTACTGGATGTTATTGGTCTGAGTATTGTAGTTCCTGTTTTTCCAAGATTGATAGAGCAGCTTATTGGAGGCAATCTCAGTGAGGCTTCCCAATGGAGCGGCTGGCTGCTTTTTGCTTATGCCATTATGCAGTTTATTTGTGCACCCATGATTGGTAATCTGAGTGATAAATACGGACGCAGACCTGTTTTGTTATTGTCTTTATTTGGGTTTGGAATTGATTATATTTTTCTGTGGCTGGCACCAACAATAGGCTGGTTGTTTCTGGGTCGGATTATCGCAGGGATATTTGGCGCAAGCTATACAACGGCTACGGCTTATATTGCCGATATCAGCACGGATGAAAACAGGGCTCAGAATTTTGGTATGATTGGGGCAGCTTTTGGATTGGGCTATATCATAGGTCCGGTATTAGGCGGATTATTAAGTGAAATAGGTCCACGGATTCCGTTTATTGCAGCGGCAATCCTAACATTTATGAATGTCATCTACGGTTATTTTATACTGCCGGAATCCTTACCCATAGCAAACCGACGCCCTTTTGAATGGAAAAGAGCCAATCCTTTAGGAACTTTACTTCAGCTAAAAAAACACAAAACCCTTTCAGGAAGTTTAGTACTCACCTTTATATTTATTTATATAGCCGACCATGCAGTAATGAGTACCTGGACTTTTATCACTATCGAAAAATTTGACTGGAGCAATTCGCTTATCGGTCTTTCCCTGACTTTTGCGGGTATCATGGTAGTTATTGTTCAGGCGGGCTTAATTCGTGTAATTAGTCCCAAAATCGGAAATGAAAACAGCATTTTTGCAGGACTGGTGCTATATATAGTGTCTCTTGTACTACTGGCATTTGCCACTCAGAGCTGGATGATGTTTCTTTTTGTAGTTCCGTATTGTCTGGGCGGGATTACAGGGCCATCACTGCAGGCTATCATTTCCGGGAATGTACCCAAAAACGAACAAGGTGAATTACAGGGAGCATTAGCAAGTTTGCTCAGTATTGCCGCTATCATCGGACCATTGCTAATGACCAATTTATTCAGTTGGTTTACAGGTCCAGGAGCTCCGGTTGAGTTTGCAGGAGCTCCCTTTTTAGCCGGTGCGGTTCTGATGGCAATTAGCCTGTTGATTGCAGTAAATAGTTTTAAGAAATCTTCTCTCGTTCGAAAAGCCGATTCATAGAATCAAATATTTATTATCCTTTTTATCAATTGTTAGGCTGAAAGACCATTTCGTGAACATCAGATGTCATTTCGTGAGCATCGGTTGCCATTTCCTTCACATCGGATGCCATTTCCCTTGCAAGGGTTGCCATCGCGTTATCATCGGATGCCGTCGCGCGAACAAGGGATACCATCGCGCTATCAAGGGTAGGCTTCGCGCTTATAGCGAAGGCTTTTAGTGTCAGGGAAATGCGAAGTCGTGAGAAAAAATTGGTTGCCAAAATAACTATTTCCAAATTTGTCATTTTTAAACCTCATAAACGATTGATTTCTTATGCAATACATTTATAAAAAATATTATATTTGATTACACTCAGCGTTAAATAAAGAACTTATCTAAAAATAATATTCATTATGAAACTTATAGCCAAAGCAACCATACAAATTCAAAAACCGATTGAAGAAGTTTTTGAAGGAATTATAAATCCCGAAAAGATGACGAAATATTTCATTTCGGAAAGTACCGGAAGACTGGAAACAGGAAAAGAACTGATTTGGAAATTTCCTGAATTTCCTGATGAGTGTCCAGTTAAAAAAATTAAGACTGAAACCAATAGTTCTGTTTCATTTGTTTGGGATGAAGAAACTGTAGTAAACATTTCATTGGAACCACAACCAGACAAAAGCACAGTAGTAAAAGTTACCGAAGACGGAAAAACAAATAACGAAGATAATCTGAAATGGGTTATAGGAAATACGGAAGGCTGGGCCAATTTTCTTGCTTGTATGAAAGCCTATCTGGAGCATGGAATTCAACTTCGCAAAGGAGCATTTGATTTTATGAGAAAAAATTAAGTTAAAACTAAATTAAAATGGCAAAACAAGTATTTATCAATTTGGCAGTAAAAGATGTTGAAAAATCGATGGCCTTTTATACTGCATTAGGCTTTACCAATAATCATCAATTTTCGGACGAGTCCGGAAAATGCATGTTGTGGAGTGAAAACATTTTTGTAATGTTATTGTCTCACGAAAAGTTTGCGGGTTTTATCACTAAACCCATTGCAGACACCAAAAGTAATGTAGCAGGACTTTTTTCATTATCAGTAGAAAGTCTGGAAGATGTAAACACTATAGTAGCCAATGGACTAAAAGCCGGTGGAACAGAACCAATCGAATTCAGAGATTATGGATTTATGCAGCAACGCACCATAGAAGATTTTGACGGACACACCTGGGAAGTTTTCTATATGGATATGTCTAAATTTCCAACGGAATAAGCCAAAGTATGATACCTTTGCCTTATTCTAATTAACATATCAAACATTCCTCAAAAAACATTTAAAACTTACTTATGAAAAACAGAGTTGTATTTTTTATCTCTTTACTCTTATTAATCAATTATAGTTGTAATAGTGATTCAGACCCAAAAACTTTCTTATGTTGTGGTCAAAATCAATTTCAATCTAAAAACATAGACAAACTTGATCAAACAGCTGGAGAAATAAATGTTGTTTCAGCATTTACTCCAAATAGTGATGGATATAATGACTGCTTTCAGATAGAGAATTTAGATAAATATTCCTATAACTCTTTAACCATTTATGATTTAAAAGATAACATTCTTTTCACAACAGAAAATTATGGTGAACCCAATTATTTTTGCGGAGATAATATAGATAGCGGAACCGTAAAATATAAACTTGTAGTGGAAAATGAGCAAACATTTGTTGAGTTTGGATATGTATGTTTAATTAAAACCATAGAAGATGGTAAAGTATTTAGTGCTGAAACCGAATGTCCACTCCCTTTTGACGACCCCATTCTATTTGAAAAATAATCTAGCTAATGGAATAATTTATTGAATAAACTACTTCTCTAAATGAGAATAAAAAAAGCCCTAAACACGTAATATGTTAGGGCTTTTTTATTTTTTAGTAAAAAATAACCTCGACTCACTCCAATTCTTTATTCTACTGTAATTGATTCTTTAAGATCGTATGAACACCCTCCACTTATCTTGACTACCGCTTTCACCTCATATGATCCTGCATTAGCATAAATATGACTGGCTGTAATACCACTTATTGTTTGAATACCTGTACCATCTCCAAAATTCCATTTAACATTTTCCTTAAGAGAGTGGTCGCCATAATAGGTAATATTAAAATTAATTTGTTTGACATTATCTCCGGATACAGAGTGATGCACATCAAGTAAAGCAGATTCAACTAAACAATCTACAATATCGTCTTCTTTTCCACACGATAAAGTTACACCTGCCACAAAAACCAAAAATAAAATACTGAGTTTTTTCATAATCTTATGTATTAATTAGTAATAACATTAAATCTGGATAATGTCCCCCACTTATACCAATCCAAAATTAATATAATAAAACTAAATACTATTTGAAATATCAAAAAACTAACCTAATAATAAACTAAAAAGCCCTAAACACTTCCCAGCGTTTTAGGGCTTTTCGGCAACAAAGAAAATGGTATTATTTCCAGCCTCCGCCTAGCTCTCTATATACGTGAACCGAGGCAGTCAGTTGGTCTTTTTTGGTTTCTATCAGTTCGAGCTGCGATTCCAAAGCATCACGCTGTGTCATCAGCACTTCAAAATAATCTACTCTCGCTGATTTGAACAAATCACCTGCCGCATCAATCGAACGGTTCAGGGCAGCTACTCGCTGTGATTTCAGGTCATAGCTTTTCTCCAGATTATTAATTTTGGAAAGCTGATTCGAAACTTCCAGATACGCATTCAGAATCGTACGCTCGTAGTTGTACAATGCCTGAATTTGTCTGGCATTCGCAGAACTATACTCCGCTTTCAGCGCATTTCTGTTAATCAAAGGCGCTGACAAATCTCCCGCCAAGGAGTACAACAACGATTCCGGTAATGTAAACAAGTACGAAGCTTTAAAAGCGTTAACTCCTGCTGCAGCAGTGATATCCAATGAGGGATAAAACTCGGCACGTGCGGCTTTAACATCCAGTTTGGCTGCTGTCAGTTCCAGTTCCGCTTGTTTGATATCCGGACGATTCGCCAGCAATTGTGAAGGAATCCCCGACTGAATTACCGATGGCAATAAACCAACAAAATTGGTTTTGTCTCTCTTGATCTCCTGAGGATATTGTCCTAAAAGGAAGTTGATTTTATTCTCCGTTTCTTTTATATTCTGAAGAATTTCAAACTCCATACTTTTGGAAGCCAGAACCTCAGCCTGAAATTTCTGCACAGCCAGTTCAGTTGATTTCGCGGCATCTTTCTGAACCTTTACGATTTCCAAGGCATTACTTTGTAAAGCAATATTCTGTTTTACAATATCCAATTGGCTGTCCAAAGCCAGCAATTCGTAATAGGAATCAGCCACCTCTGCAATCAGACCGGTAATCACAAAATTCTTTCCTTCTACTGTCGCCAGATAACGGCTCACGGCAGCTTTCTTGGAATTACGCAGTTTTTTCCAGATATCTACTTCCCAATTGGCATAAGCCGCAATCTTTAAATCGCCCAACGGATCCGGCATTTCTTTTCCCGGCTTTATTTCTGTTGAAGCATCTCCAGCTCCCTGACTGGTATATCGACCCACTTTTTCGATCCCTGCTCCGGCACCAATCCCAACTTTTGGTAACAGAGCACCTTTTCGAACCCGAATATCGTTTTTGGCGATTTCGATTTCCTGTAAAGTAATCTGTAATTCCTGATTGTTTTTCAAGGCAATGTCAATCAGGTTTATCAGATTAGGATCTTTAAAATAAGTACGCCAGGGAGTAGCAGATGTATTGGTTGTATCGGTACTCTTATCGAAAGACTGCGGAACGGCTTTAGTTTCCGCTAAAGGCGCAAGAGCCGGTGTACAGCTTGCCACCGCCAGGCAAATACCCAGCGGGACAATATATTTATAGGATTTTAATTTATTCATTGTGAGTTAAATATTCGGTAAATGGATTTTCATCATCTTTCTTGGAGAATTGATGCTTTTCTGAAATTTTGGCAAAAATATAATACAAGCCCGGAATGAGTAAAACTCCACAGACCGTACCGATAAGCATTCCTCCTGCTGCTGCTGAACCTAATGTCCTGTTCCCAATTTTACCCGGATCAGAGGCTATTGCCAAAGGAATCAAACCGGCAATAAAGGCAAAAGAGGTCATCAAAATTGGTCGGAAACGTACTGCTGCTCCTTCCATGGCAGCATCAAGCACCGAAGCACCCTGACTGTGCTTCTGGGCAGCAAATTCCACAATCAGTACAGCATTTTTACCGAGCAAACCAATAAGCATAACAAAGGCTACCTGAGCATAGATATTATTCGCCAGTCCAAATAATTTAAGGAACAGGAATGCTCCAAAAATTCCAGCCGGCAGAGATAAGATAACAACCAATGGCAAGATAAAACTCTCGTATTGTGCTGCCAATACCAGATACACAAAACCTAGACAGATTAAGAAGATATAGATAGCCTCATTACCTCTGGCCACCTCATCGGCAGAAATACCAGCCCAATCAATACCAAAACCTCTTGGAAGTGTTTTTGCGGCTACTTCTTTTACCACCTCAATCGCAGTTCCACTACTGTAACCAATAGCAGGAGCTCCACTGATTTCGGCAGCATTGTACATGTTGTGTCGGGTAATTTCCGAGAGTCCGTATACTTTTCTCATTTTCATAAAAGCTGAAAAAGGTACCATTTCGTCCCTGTCATTTTTGACATACAGTTTCAGGATATCTTCCGGAAGTGCCCTGTATTCAGGAGATGCCTGTACAATTACCTTATACTGACGGTCGTATTTAATGAAATTGGTTTCATAATTACTACCAATAAGTGTAGATAAGGTATTCATCGCATTTTCGATACTCACGCCTTTTTGCTGTGCGATATCATTATCAATATCCAGCATGTATTGCGGGAAGCTGGCACTGTAAAAAGTAAATACCGAAGTTAGCTCAGGACGTTTTTTCAACTCACGAACGAACTCTTTACTTACGGTTTCCATCTTTTTGTAATCACCGGAACCTCCTTTGTCCAGCAATCGCAATTCAAATCCACCCGCAGCACCATAGCCCGGAACTGCTGGAGGCTGGAAAAACTCTATCGTTGCGCCTGAAATGTTTTTTGATTCTTCTTCCAGCTCCTTGATGATTTCTTCTACATTATGGTGGCGTTCATGCCAGTCTTTTAAATTGATCAGACAGGTTCCTGTATTGGCTCCTGTTCCTTCGGTTAAAATTTCATATCCCGCCAAAGCTGATACCGATTTTACCCCCTCAATTTTCTCGGCTACTTTTTGAAGTTTTTCCGCTATTTCATTCGTTCTTTCTAATGAAGAACCCGGAGGCGTCTGGATAATCGCATAAAACATTCCCTGATCTTCACTTGGAATAAATCCGGAAGGCAGACTGTTATTAATGAAAAATATACCCACACAGAAAACTAGTAAAACACCAATAGATACTGTTCGTCTATTTATAAAAGTTCCCAATACTTTTTGGTATCCGGTAGACAGACGATTGAACTTATTATTGAAGCCATCCAAAAACTTATTCACTACATTTTTAGGACGCTCTTTACCGTGTGTGTTTTTCAGCATCAAAGCACATAATGCAGGTGTTAGCGTCAAAGCTACTACACCCGAAAGAATAATTGCCGTTGCCATAGTAATGGAGAACTGACGGTAAAAAATACCTACCGGTCCTGACATGAAAGCAACCGGAATAAAAACCGCCGCCATCAAAAAGGTAATCGCTATAATTGCCCCTCCGATTTCTGTCATCGCTTTTTTAGTCGCTTTTCGGGCTGAGAGATGTTCTTCTTCCATTTTGGCATGAACGGCTTCTATCACTACAATCGCATCATCGACCACTACCCCAATCGCTAGTACTAGTGCAAATAAAGTAATCAGATTTATGGTAATCCCAAACATTTGCATAAAGGCAAACGTACCAATCAGGGATACCGGAACTGCAATAGCAGGAATAAGTGTAGAACGCCAGTCTCCCAAGAAAAGGAATACTACCAATCCAACCAGTATAAAGGCTTCCACCAGTGTATGAATTACTTTTTCAATAGAGGCATCCAGAAATTTAGATACATCATAACTGATTTCGTAATCCATTCCTTTTGGAAACGTTTTCTTCAATTCTTCCAGCTTGGCTTTAACGTCCTTAATTACCTGACTGGCATTACTTCCATACGATTGCTTGATCGTAATTGCTGCCGATGGTTTTCCGTCGATACTCGAATAGATATCATACATAGAACTTCCGAATTCAATATCGGCAACGTCTTTCAATCGTAACAGTTCTCCATTAGAACTGGAACGAACGACAATGTTTTCATAGCCATCTTTGGTTGTGTATCGTCCTTTGTACTTTAGAACATACTCAAATGCCTGAGATCTTTTACCTGAACTCTCCCCTGTTTTTCCAGGTGATGCTTCCAGACTCTGGTTGCTTAGGGATTTCATGATTTCCTCGGTAGATATTTTGTAAGCCAGCATTCTGTCAGGCTTCAGCCAGATACGCATCGCATATTCACGATTTCCTAAAATATCGGCAACACCTACTCCATTTACACGTTTTATATCGGAAAGGATATTGATATCTGCGTAATTGAAAAGGAATTTCTGGCTTGTCTTTGGATCGGTACTGAATAAGTTCACATACAAAAGCATATTAGGCTCTTCACGGGTAATTTTCAGACCTTCCCGAACTACCAATGGCGGTAATTTATTGATTACTGAAGATACACGGTTTTGAACATTAATAGCGGCCTGGTTCGGGTCTGTACCCAGATTGAATATTACCTGAACATTCGCTTCTCCATCATTTCCGGCATCCGATGTAATGTACTTCATCCCGGGAACTCCGTTAAGGGCTCTTTCCAAAGGAATAATTACAGATTTTACCATCAGTTCCCCATTGGCACCCGGATAGGCTGCCAGAATGTTCACCTTTGGCGGTGAAATAGCCGGGAATTGTGTTACCGGCAAACTGGTCATTGCCAATATTCCCAAAAAGACGATTACCAGCGATATTACAATCGACAGTACTGGTCTTTGTATAAATTTATGAAACATATTTTTATCTTTTAAATAGTTAAAACGGCTACTCTGCTTTTAATCTCAGGTGAGCTAAAACTTCTTTCGGCTTTAGATAATCGTATTGGATTTTACCATCATCATTGGCTTTCTGAAGACCGTCCAATACTATCTTATCGGCAGCAGTGATTCCTGAATTTACGATGTACAAATCAGGTATTTCACCTTTTATAGTAATCTCAACCGATTTCAAAACATTGTTTTTATCGACTACAAAAACAAATTTCTTATCCTGAATTTCATAAGTTGCTTTCTGAGGAATAACCAAAGCGTTCCTGATAGGTGCCGTCATCAATACTTTTCCGGTCTCACCATTTCTCAGCAACTTATCAGAGTTTGGAAAACTGGCCCTGAATGCAATGTTACCGGTTTCATTATCAAATTCACTTTCGATAACTTCTACTTTTCCTTTGTATTTTAAGGTTTCACCATTGGCTAAAAGCAGGCTTACACTCGTACTGCTTCTATCTTTTATGTTACTTTGATATTCCAGATATTCCGGTTCGGAAACATTGAAATAAGCAAACATTTTACTGTTATCGGAAAGACTAGTTAAGAGTTCGCCTTCATCAATAAGACTTCCCAGTTTTAATGGAATTCTATCAATCGTTCCGTCAAATGGGGCCCTGATTTCAGTAAATGACAAATGTAGTTTTGCCAGTGCTACTTCTGCCCTTGCCTGCTCTAATTTGGCCTGCGCCAATGACTGCTCATTTTTAGAAACTATATTTTTATCAGCAAGGGTTTTGGCATTTTGCAATTCGATCTCCGCTCCTTTTGCTTCAGCCTGAGCTTTTAGTAATTCTGCCTGATACAAGCCCGGCATAATGCGGAATAACAGCTGTCCTGCTCTTACAAACTGCCCTTCGTCTACATAAATGTTTTGCAGGTATCCTTTTTCCTGCGCACGGATTTCGATGTTTCGCACAGAACGAATCTGAGAAACATATTGTTTGGTAAATGAAGTATCAATTTCTACCGGATTGGTAACTGTAAATTTTACTTCTTCTTCTTTCTCTTCTTTTTTAGTTGTACAGCTTATTAGACACAACAAGGCAAGCATGCCTGTGAACACAGTTATTCTTTTCATGATATAAAAAATGGAAATTAAGCGATTAAATGCCTGGAATTAGGATTCCTTTAGACGCAGAAAATCATCGGAAACCAAAGAAAAATGGGAACTCACATACCAATGAAACATAACAATATATGTTCATGATTCTGTTTAATCACAAATTCCGGTAACCAATGAAGGTAATAATCAGATTCTTAGAACCTGTTGTCTAATGTAAATAGGATTGGAATAGCCGCAAAAGGGTGCGAATATTTTAATACGCTTGGAGTAATCCTTAGAAACGTTCTGACTGGAGAATGTCAGATACCAATTGTTTAATAGACTATTATTTTGTGCTGCAATTTTATTAGCAGATGCATCAATAGCATCATCTTCGCTGTGGAATTCCTCATCTAAATCGATGTCTGCACTCTCTGTTAAATTTGTATAGGGAACGGTATTCCTGATTTTGATTTGCAGTTTCTCTTTCAAATTTTGAGTTAAAGGAGAACTTTCTGAGCTGTTGTGCATATCCGCATATAGATAACTTCCTCCGGATAGAAGAAGAAAACATAGGGATATGTAAAAAATAATTGCTCTCATATTTGCCGGCGAAGTTAGTAACTAACTGGCATTGATGAGCTAATTTTAACTTTTTTTTTGAAATATTTATATGGAAGTAAATTCTTTATAAAAGTGGAGAATTAATAGTCCCGAGCAGAGTTGCAATTTCATCGGGTTCTAAAACTAAATCGGGAGTTGTATTTAAGATGGCATAGTTTGGCATAAAAGGCATATCTGCGGTGTTGGGTTCCTGTACAACTATTTTTCCTCCTGCATTTTGTATGACTTTGAGTCCGTGAGTACCATCTGCATTAGATCCTGATAAAAGAATTGCAACAAGAGCGGATTGATAAACCTCAGCAGCTGATTCGAAAGAAACATCAATACTGGGACGGCTGTGATTCACTTTTTCGGAAATATCCAAAGACAAAAGCTTATTTTTTTCAAATAACAAATGATAATCTGCCGGAGCGATATAAATACATCCGGGTTTTAATACCGTTTTATCTTCCACTTCTATTACGGGCAAAATGGTTTTTAGGGCAATCAAATGTTCTAAAGTAGAATCTTCAGTATTTTTTCGATGCAAAATAATAACAAGTGCATAAGTGGGAGTCGATGATAAAAGCGGAAGAATATGCATCAGGACTTTTAAACTTCCTGCCGATCCGCCGATGAGAACCACTTCACAACCTGATATTATTTCATCTTTCTCCATATTTTCTCTTTCTCAAATTGTTTGTATTTGGTATACAATTCGGAGTATTTCATCGTTTCTTTTGATCCTAATGCGAGATAACCCAGTTTTGGAAGACTATCATCAAAAAGCTTCAAAGCCCTTTCCTGCAAATCATTATCAAAATAAATCAATACATTTCGGCACAATATTAAGTCAAATTCATTAAACGAACTATCAGAAACGAGATTATGTTGAGAAAATACCATTTTTTCGGACAAGTCTTCATTAAATTTGGCAATACCATAATTCGCCGTATAATAAGTGGAGAAATCTGCTTTACCCTCGGAGGCTAAATAATTTTCGGAATATTGCTTCATCATCCGCAAAGGGAAAACCCCTTTTTTGGCAGTATTCAAAACTAAATCATTAATATCAGTTGCATAGATTAATGATTTATTAAGCAGGTTGGCTTCTTTTAATAAAATCGCCATCGAATAGACTTCTTCGCCTGTCGAACAGCCGGCATGCCATATTCTGATGAATGGTTTTGTTCCTAATTGCGGAAGAATTTCTTTTCGCAACACTGCATAAAACAGAGGATCCCGAAACATTTCGGTAACGTTCACCGTAATTTCCTCGACCATTCTTTTATAATAATCAGAATCCGTTCGCACTTTGGCTAAAAATTCATGAAAATGACGAAAGCCGTCCAAATGATACAATCTGTTCACGCGTCGTTTTAAAGAGGCTTTGGAATAACTTCCAAAATCAAAACCGTAATATTCATATACTACGTTAATTAGCGTTTCCAGTTCAATATCTTCAATCATTTTAAATAGTGCTTAAGATAGCTAGCAGTTTATCTACATCTATTGGTTTTGAAATATAGTAATCGGCACCAGCCTGAAGGCATTTTTCTCTATCACCAACCATAGCCTGTGCGGTCACAGCAACTACAAGCGTTTCCTGATGTGGTGGGATTTCTTTTATCAAAGGAATCGCTTCATACCCATCCATATCGGGCATCATCATATCAATCAGAATCGCATCAAACTGATTGTTGTTTTTTAGAATTTCTAAAGCTTCTTCCGCGCTCATACACGATTCACACTCAAATGCCCTAGTTTTTAATGTAGCTGATAATGCAAAAATATTTCTATTATCATCGTCTATAATTAAAACTCTCTTCTTCATGCTTCAATCTTTAATCTTACTTTAATTCTTATCGTATAACCAAACTCTTAATAAAGACAGTAGCTGGTCAATGTCAATTGGCTTTGTAATGTAATCGGAGGCTCCAGCCTTAATACATTTTTCCCTGTCGCCTGTCATTGCTTTGGCAGTTACCGCAATTACAGGTAATTTCTTAAATTTAGAATTGTTTCTTATTCTTTCTGCAGTTTCATATCCATCCATATTAGGCATCATCATATCCAGTAAAACCACATCTGTATTTGGGTGCTCTTCCAATGCTTTTAAGGCCTCTTTACCATCTATGGCTGTAATTACATTCATTTTAAAAACTTCCAATGCCTTGGTCAGTGAAAAAATATTTCTAACATCGTCATCTACTACTAAAACTGTTTTTTCGGATAATACATTGTTCAGCAAATTAAGTTTTTTATGACTTCCATTTTTACCGTTTGTATTCTTATTTTCTTCTACCAAATGCAGGAAAAGTGAAACCTCATCTAACATCCTTTGGAAAGAATGGGCTGTTTTCACCACAATAGAATCGGCATATTTTTTAATTTTCAGTTCTTCTTTAATCGACAAACTTTTACCCGTAAATACAATTACCGGCAAATTTTCTAATTCTGGATTCTTTTTGACAGTATCTAATATATCATAAGCATTTTTGTCCGGAATTCCCATATCAAGGATTACACAATCGAGATTCTCTTTAGTTAAGGCTTCAACACTTTCGTCAATGTCGCTTTTAATTTCAGAATTGATATTGTTGCTTTCCAAGAAATAAGCCAATGCATTGGCGTGTTTGGTATTGTCTTCAATAATCAGCACTTTTTTAGATTGCTTGTTGATTATTTGCTCTATCCTTTTAAAAATTTCAGGCATTTTTTCAAAAGCAATTGGTTTTTCCAAAAAGTTAATTGCTCCTTTCAATAAACTTTCCTGTTTGAATTTATGAGATGACATAATATGAACAGGAATATGTTTGGTCTGGATATTATTCTTCAAGCCATCTAATACTTGCCAGCCATTCAAAACTGGAAGTTCTATATCCAATAAAACGCCAACCGGTTTGTACAATAATGCAAAACTTAATGCGTAATCTCCCCTGACAGCCACAACACCTTTATAGCCTTTTTGTCTGCTGAAACTAAGCAATGATTTGGCAAAATTAATATCATCTTCCACAATCAAAATTACTTTGTCTCCTTCTAAAATGGAGTTTCTATCGTCTTCAATTTCTTCTGGTATTACTGAACTTATAAATTGTTGTTGCGTTTCTTCTTTTACAGTTTCATCAATTCCTTCTGGCTGATTTTTTGGCAATAATGTAACGGTTTCAACATCCTGTGGAAGAGAGAAACCAACAACCGGCAAACATAACGTAAACTCACTTCCCTCGCCTGCTGTGCTTTTATGCGATATGGTACCACGTAATAATTTGGCTAATTCTCTACTAATTGACAACCCTAACCCTGTTCCTCCATATTTACGTTTAGTAGACCCATCAGCCTGTTGAAAAGCTTCAAAAATCAAAGGCTGTTTCTCCAATGGAATACCAATTCCTGTATCTTTTACTATAAAACAAAGAGTTCGGTCATTTTCGTCGTCTTTTTTAATTTCCAAAGTAACCTCACCTACTGCCGTAAATTTTATAGCATTTGAAATAAGATTTTTAAGAATTTGTTCCAATCTCATTTTATCCGTTCTAATAACAACTGGTGCTTGTTCATCAATAATTTTAAATTGAATATTTTTCTCTTTGGCAACCTGAGTGAAAAGATTTTTTAGGCTGTCTGTCACTTCTTTGGTAGAAACATCAACCAGTTCTAAATCCATTTTTCCGGCTTCAATTTTCGAAAGATCCAGAATTTCATCAATCAGACCCAATAATCCATTACCTGAACTCTGAATAACTTTAGCAAATTCTATCTGCTCTTCGTTCATTGTATTATCATTATTTTCAGATAATAAGCGGCTCAATAATAAAATAGAATTCAACGGCGTTCTCAACTCGTGCGACATATTGGCCAAGAACTCCGATTTGTAACGGGTGCTTAATTCTAAATCTTCTGATTTTTTCTGAATTTCGAGGTTTTTCTCTTCCAATAAAACACTGCGTTCTGATAACTCTTCATTGGTTTGCTGCAATTCTTCCTGCTGTACTCTTAGTTCTTCTTCAGAAGCCTGTAGTTTTTCGGTTTGAGTTTCCAATTCCGAATTAATCGCTTCCATTTCGCTATGCTGCATTCTCAATTCTTCGGATTGACTTTGAGTTTCTTCTAATAATTCATTTACACGCAAACGGTTTTGAGTGGCTTTTAAAGTGATACCAATATTATTGGCAATACTGGTTAAAAACTCGAAATTCAATTCTGAATATTCTTTAAGACCTGCTAATTCTACTACACCTTCAATAGTACTATCGTATAAAGGTAACGCAATAATATGAACTGGTTTTAACTCTCCTAAAGCATAAGTAATTTTAATGTCTTCTGGCGTAAAAGATTTTAATTCAAGAATCTTTCCTGAAACTAATGCCTGACCAACCAATCCATCTCCCTTTTTGATACGTTCTCTATCCTTATTTGGAATATAACTGTAAGTAGCTGATAATTGCAATTCATCACCATCTACTATATAGAAAGCTCCTGCGCTACTATTAGTATAAGTACACAGGAATTCTATAATATCTTTAGTGAGTACAGGCATAGGTTTTTCGCCCAACATTACATTATTCAGTTTTGCTATACCCGTTTGAAGCCATTCTTTTTCAGATAATAGATGAAAAGATTTTTTCAGCGAATGTCCCATCGCATTTAACGATCCTCCTAAACTGCCTAAAGCATCACTGTGTAAATCATCCACTTTGATATCATAATTCCCATCTGATATATTCGCCGCAATTGAACTAATTAAATTAATTCTCTCAGCAGTTTCTAAGTCTTTCTTTATAAGTTCTTTTTGCAATAAAGTCCGTTCATTATAATCTCTTAACACTCTTACAAAAAACACAATAGTGATAACAAAAGAAATTATAAAAGCAACTATAATCAAAATAACAGTATAAAAACCATAGGTTTCAGAATTTGAATTTCGTTCACTCAATAATTTATATTCATTACTTTCAATATTGTTGCTTATCCGACGAATATTATCCATAAGTTCTTTCCCCATAGACAAATCATAGGTCACTACCTCATTATTGAGTCTTTTGAGTTCTATACGTTTTTTAAGGTATTTAAAAAACTTAGCTCGTAAAGGTTTTAAACGTGTTAAGTTGAGTTGCTGATGAGAATTATCAACTGTAAGCAATTCTAATTTATCAAAACAATCATTCGATTCTTTTTCAATATCAGCCAAATCATCTACAAATGTTTCATTACCTGTTATAAGAAAACCCCGCATTCCGGATTGTGCATCCAGAATGAGTGCATTTCCTTTATTTAAAACCGAAATTACTTCCTGTGTATGATTTACTAATGCATTACTTCCTAACAAATTTTGTATGCTTAAATAGGAAGCAGTAGAGCTAATAATTAATATAAGTAATGAGAGGCAAGAACTTATTAGGAGATTCCTCTTGAAATTATCTTTCACAATTTTTGACTGTAACATTTGTTTTTTATTTTAATTCACTTACAATAGGCAAAATAATGATAAAACTAGCTCCCAAACCTTCTGTGCTTTTAGCGCTAATTAAACCGTTATGTCTGTCTATAATTTTTTTTGTAATAGCCAATCCTATCCCTGTACCCTGGTACGTTTGACGGTCATGAAGACTTTGGAAAATCATGAAAATCCTGTCCAGATAAATTTCATCAAAACCAATTCCGTTGTCTTTGACAATTATTCGGATAAAATTTCCTGTTTCCGATAAAGGACTATCAAATTCTTTGTTTTCTATGCGCTCAGAAGTGATTTCAATTACCGGATTAACATCTGGTTTTGAAAATTTAAGGGAGTTGCCAATCAGATTTTGAAATACCTGACGAAGCTGGCTTGGAATGGCCGTAATTATAGGAAGGGGATTGATTTGTATAGTAGCATTCTTTTGTTCAATAAGATAATCAAAATCAGTTACCACTTCCTCTACTACATTATTTAAATCGGTATTTTCCGGAACAACTTTAGACGAAAGTCTGGAGTATTCAAGTAAATCAGTAATCAGATTTTGCATTCTTTCAACTGAACGAATTGTACGTGAAACATAATCTGTCGCTGTATCATTTTTAAGAAGATATCGCTCTTCGATTATTCTTATGAACATTTGAATCTTCCTTATCGGCTCTTTCAAATCATGTGATACAACCCAGGAAAATTGCTGTAATTCGTGATTTCGAAGTTCTAATTCTTCATTTTTCAAAACCAGTTGTTTAGTCCTTTCGGTTACTTTTGCTTCGAGATTATCTTGAGCTTCTTTCCTGATTTCGATTTCCTTGGATAATAAATCTCTTACCTGCTTTAATTCATTTTGCTGATGGTAGATTTTTAAAAATGTTTTTACTTTTAAAATCAACAAATCGGAATCGACAGGTTTGGTTATATAATCTACACCGCCTGTTTCATATCCTTTAAAAATGAATTTTTTTTGTTTATTAACTGCTGATAAAAATATTACAGGAATATCTTTGGTGCGTTTGCTGCCTGCCAGAATTTCAGCTACTTCAAAACCATCCATTCCGGGCATCTGAACATCCATAATAATGAGGCAATATTCCTTTTTCAGGATTTTCTTTAATGCTTCATCACCGGATTCTGCAGTATCTACATCTAATTTATGGAGTTCCAGTATTTTTTTTAAGGCTACAATGTTTGCCCTTATATCGTCTACAATTAATATCATAATGTACTTGGGCTACTTAAAAAACATCTCATGTGTTTTTGTTTCCTTTTGAATACTTTTTTGGCGCGAGCACCAAATGTAAAGAAAATAAGGAGAGAAATTTTACATAATTCCCATGTTTAATTACAAAAACCAATCTGATTTCCTTTTATATTTTTGTTTCTTTGTTGCTGCATTACTTTCAACAAAGTACAATATTAAGAACAACATTCTTTTATGCCAGAATATTTCTTCGATTTAGAATACAATAACATCACTTATGGTGCAGAAGAAGTCAATTTAAAGGAATTTGAATGCTGTACTTTCAACAATTGTGACTTCTCACAATGCAATTTTATTGGAGTTATTTTTATTGATTGTACTTTTAACGATTGCCTTTTTAGGGGAGCCAAAATCAATCATGTAGCACTTAGAAGTGTGAATTTTAATAGTTGTAAAATTGAAGACGTGAATTTTGCCATGTGTGACAAACTCATTTTTGAAGTTCATTTCAAGGGATGTCTACTGGATTTCTCCAAATTTTATACCCTTAAAATCAAAGGAACAACGTTTACAGATTGTAGTATGGTTGCTATAGATTTTATGAGCACTGACTTGACCGAAGTCGTCTTTGACAATTGTGATTTATACCGCTCTGAATTTGCAAAAGCTATTGCCAATAAGGCTAATTTCAAAACCAGTTACAACTATACCATTGACCCAGCTAAAACCAAAATTAAAAAAGCTATTTTTTCTCTTAGTGAACTAAAAGGATTACTATTTAAACATGATATTATTGTAGAATAACTTAGATTTTTTTCTCCATTTTATAATCTTCCATTAAATAACCATTACCAATTGCTAAATCTTCTTCTTCAATAATTTTGAAACCCATTTTTTTATAAAAAGTATACGCTTTGTTGAATTTGTTTACATTCAATGAAATGATATCCGAATAATTTTCTTTGGCTAAATCTTCAACTTTATCTAATAACAATTTGCCTAAACCCCTTCCGTGAGTTTCCGGAAGCAGGTATAATTTATGCAGTCTGGTACAATTTTGATTCAAATAATGATGCTCGTAAGAAGCAAAACCCTGGCTAATGCCATCCTCTTTAATCAATAAAAAACGATGTTCCAGATTCATATTATCACGTAAAGTATTAACTGAATACATCTTTTCCAGCATATAATCCAATTGAGCCTGCGACAGAATTCCACCATAAGTAACCGGCCAGGTTTTATAGGCTATAGCCCGAATAGTTTCGATATCTTGAACTGTTGCTTCACAAATGGTTATCATAATTATTAAATTGCGAGTTTGTTAAAAAAACGAATTCCACTAATTAAACCAAATGATGGTAAAATTAGTGGAAATCCGTATTTGAAATATATTGTTTTTAGAAAACGAAAATTGCTCTTTCGCTCATCATTTCGTCTACTTCAGCAGCTACCGCTTCGATAACCTCTTCGTTAGTATGATCAACTAAAACTCTGTCAATCAAATCAACAATAGTTTCCATATCTGCTTCAACAAGACCACGAGTTGTGATTGCTGCAGTTCCTACACGAATTCCAGAAGTTACAAATGGTGATTTATCATCAAATGGAACCATATTTTTGTTCACCGTGATTTCTGCTTTTACCAAAGCATTTTCAGCCTCTTTACCAGAAATATTTTTATTTCTCAAGTCAATCAGCATCATGTGATTGTCTGTTCCTCCAGAGATGATGTTGTATCCTCTTTTTACAAAAGCTTCAGCCATTGCTTTGGCATTTTTTTGCAATTGCATAGCATAAGTAAAGAACTCATCTTGTAATGCTTCACCAAAAGCTACTGCTTTTGCTGCAATGATGTGCATTAATGGTCCACCTTGATTTCCAGGGAAAACTGCTAAATCCAATAAAGCAGACATCATTCTGATTTCACCTTTTGGCGTTTTTAATCCCCAAGGGTTTTCAAAATCTTTCCCCATCAATATTAAACCTCCACGTGGTCCACGCAATGTTTTGTGAGTGGTAGTTGTTACAATATGACAATGTGGAATTGGATCATTCAACAATCCTTTTGCAATTAAACCTGCAGGATGAGAAATATCAGCCATCAAAATTGCACCAACGCTATCAGCAATTACTCTGAAACGCTCAAAATCCATATCACGGGAATAAGCCGAAGCTCCTGCAATGATTAATTTTGGCTGCTCTTTAGTAGCTATTTCCTGAATTTTATGATAATTTAAAAGACCTGTTTCTTTATCTACACCATAAAAAGTTGGATTGTAAACACGTCCGGAAAAGTTTACCGGAGAACCGTGAGTCAGGTGACCACCATGTGATAAATCGAATCCTAAAATTTTATCACCCGGCTGTAAACAAGCATGAAATACAGAAGCATTTGCCTGAGAACCAGAGTGTGGCTGAACGTTTGCATAAGCAGCACCAAATAATTCCTTGGCTCTGTCGATAGCAATTTGTTCAACAATATCAACTACTTCGCAACCACCGTAATATCTTTTGCCAGGATACCCTTCAGCATACTTATTTGTCAAAACAGAACCAGCTGCTTCCATTACTTCGTCACTTACAAAATTCTCTGAAGCTATAAGTTCTAATCCGTGAATTTGTCTGTCTTGTTCCTCTAAAATAAGGTCAAAAATTTGTTCGTCGCGTTGCATTTCTTTGAATTTAGTTAATTTGAGGCAAAAATACAAAAAAACGTTTGGTAAACAATTAGATTATGATATATTTGATGAGTAATTTTCAACAAAATAATTAACAGAAGTATGCCAATATCTGCAAACGATACCAATAGAAAATCATGGATTAGCGTTCCCGAGGATAGTGATTTCCCTATTCAGAATATTCCTTTTGGAGTATTTATCACGAAAGATGATGTAATTACCATCGGAACAAGAATTGGAGATTCTGCCATAGATATGGGTGCTTTGCAACAGTTAAATTATTTTGAAGGCATTGAATTGACTGACGATATGTTCATGCAGGATACTTTAAACGATTTCATATCTGACGGAAAAAAAACCTGGAGACTGGTTCGAAATCGTCTGGCTGAATTATTTGACGAAACCAATCCTGAACTTAGAGACAACAATGAACATCGGGAAATTATAATTTTTGATGTAAAAGATATTGAAATGCAATTGCCGGTTTTAATTGGCGATTTTACTGATTTTTATTCCAATAAAAATCATGCAACTAATATTGGCAAAATGTTCCGCAACCCTGAAGAAGATGCTTTACGAGCTAATTGGCTTCATATTCCTTTAGGATATCATGGCAGAAGTTCTTCTATTATTCCATCAGGAGTTCCTGTAAACAGGCCTATGGGACAAACTTTACCAAAAGGCGAAGTAACTCCGGTTTTTGGCACATCAAGATCGGTAGATTTTGAATTAGAAACTGCTTTTATTACTACCGATGCTAATATTATGGGAGAAAACATTCCTGTAACAGAAGCCGAAGATTATATTTTTGGAATGGTTTTAATGAACGACTGGAGCGCACGTGACATTCAGAAATGGGAATACGAACCACTTGGACCATTTCTTGCAAAAAACTTTGCAACTTCAATTTCCCCATGGATTATTACCATGGATGCATTGGAACCTTTTAGAACAAAAGGCCCTAAACAAGATCCAGCACCTTTCCCTTATTTACAGCAAAAAGGGAAAAATAATTTTGACATCAGTCTGGAAGTTTCCATTCAACCGGAAGATGGTGAAGAAACAATCGTTACCAGATCCAACTTTAAATATATGTATTGGTCAATGAGCCAGCAATTAGCACATCATACTTCTAATGGATGCAGAGTAAACTCAGGAGATATGATGGGTTCAGGAACTATTTCCGGACCAACTCCTGATAGTTTTGGTTCCATGTTAGAATTAACCTGGGGCGGGAAAAATCCAATTAAACTCAACGATGGAACTGAACGTAAATTTCTAAATGATGGCGATACAGTAACCTTTAGAGGACACTCAAAAAACAATGGTGTCCGAATTGGTTTTGGAGAAGTTTGCAGCAAATTACTTCCTCCATTTGTGCGAAAGTAAATCAGTTATATTCATTCATAATCCGACAGCCTTACTAATCTGTCGGATTTTTTTTGGCATCATTTTAGACTACAAAAAAGGTAGATAACAGTTCAAAAATTATAGTAAATTCGCAAAAACTTTTTAACCATGAAAAAACTCTCCTTTATATTCGCTTTTCTAATAGTAACCTCATGTGGAGTAAAGCAAACCCAAAATTTATTGAGTTCGGGTAATTACGACGAAGCCATCAATAATTCAATTTCGGGCTTACGCTCAAATAAGGACAAAAAAGGAAATCAGGATTATGTTTATTTGCTCGAAGAAGCTTTCGCCAAAGCCAAAGAACGTGATTTGAACACCATAAATTTATTAGAAAAAGATAAAAATCCTGCCAACTTTGAGAAAATATACAATACCTATTTACAATTAAACGAACGTCAGGAAAGAATAAAACCATTGCTTCCTTTGAAATTATTAAAAGAAGGCAGAAATGCAATTTTCCCTTTTGAAAATTACAACAGCCAAATTGTAACAAGTAAAAACAACTTATCTGGTTATCTATATGCTAATGCGAAATCACTATTGACATCTTCTGATAAAATGAGTTTCCGGAAAGCTTATGATGATTTGACCTATTTAAACGAGATAAATCCTAATTATAAAAATGTTTTAGAGCTGAGAAATCAAGCTCAAAACAAAGGGACAGATTACGTAAACGTTTATACAAAAAACGAAACCAATATGATTATCCCTACCCGTTTGCAAAATGACTTATTAGATTTCAATACTTATGGACTGAATAACAAATGGACAGTATTTCATGGAAGTAAACAAAAAGGAATCAATTATGATTATGCTATGTTGATCAGTTTTCGGGATATTCTTATTTCACCGGAGCAGATAAAAGAAAAAGAATTTGTTAAGGAACGACAAATAAAAGACGGACAAAAAAAACTTTTGGACGCCAATGGAAAAGTAGTCATAGATAATACTGGAAAAATTGTTATGGTCGATAATTTAAGAAATGTAACTGTAAGAATTTATGAATTCAGACAATTAAAATCTACACAGATTCAGGCAAAAGTAGATTACATAGATTTAAGAAGCAATCAACTAATCCAGTCTTTTCCTTTATCAAGCGAATTTGTTTTTGAAAATATTTATGCTACCTATAAAGGAGACAAGCGTGCCTCGGATGATAACTACAATTCTTATTTTGATAAAAGACCAATTCCTTTTCCATCAAACGAACAAATGGTATACGATACAGGCGAAGATTTAAAACTGAAATTGAAAGATCTTATCGTCAGAAATACATTTAGAAATTAACTTTCAGTAAATCAATATTTTATACAAAACAAGCTTGTTTTAAAAAATTAACAATTAATTTTAAATTTGTTGTGAAAAAAAATCCGTGTTTTAATAAATTAATTGTAATTTTGCACCAATGAAAAAAGTAAGTATACATATTATTTCTGTATCACGGATAAACAAACCAACCGCTTCGCCCGAAGTACGGATGCTATAATCTATAGCTCCAAATGTGTATTTGTTCTATTTATTCATTTTTCATTTTTATCATTTTGAAATTATTAGTATTATCTATCGGGTTATTTCATCCTGAAAACATCATTTTTTTCTGCTTGTTATTCTGCACTCTAATTTTAGGGATGATTTTCTATTATACTAATCTCAAAATAAACTTGAATAAAAAAGACATTTCAGTACCAATACATTTTATTTTACACCCCAACTCTAACTCTTGAAATGAAAATATCTATAGTTATAGCTCAAGAAGAACATTATAAGTACGCAGAAGAAATTTGCGATACGATAGAAACTTCTGCTCGATTGAGAGGTACTGGAATTGCAAAAAGAACTCCAGAATACATCAGAAAAAAAATGATAGCTGGTGATGCTGTTATTGCATTGGACAAAAATGGCGTTTTTGCCGGTTTCTGCTATATTGAAAGCTGGCAACACGGTCAGTATGTGGCACACTCCGGATTGATTGTTCATCCTGATTTTAGAAATTTAGGATTGGCAAAAAAAATAAAAACCTTTGTATTCAATTATTCTTTGGAAAAATATCCGGGAGCCAAAGTTTTTGGAATCACAACTGGTCTGGCTGTAATGAAAATCAATTCCGATTTGGGATACAAACCAGTTCCGTTTTCAGAACTAACAAACGATCCAAGTTTTTGGAAAGGCTGTCAAACCTGTACCAATTATGAGATTTTGAAAAGCAAAGACAATAAAATGTGCCTTTGTACCGGAATGCTTTACGATCCGGCAGAAAAACCAAAAGATCCGCCTAAGCATCCTTTTAACGTAAGGATTTGGAACAGATTAAAAGAAATTAAAGCAGCACTTTTTTTAGAGAAAAAAGATAAAGAAACTAAATAACAAAATAAATATAAACAGCTAAAAGCCAATTACAAACAAATAGCTTATAGCCAATAATAGTTCAAACCATGGGAAGTAAAAAAGTAGTATTAGCGTATAGTGGAGGATTAGACACATCTTACTGTCTTAAATATTTAAAAAACGAACAAGGATATGAAGTTCATACTGTATTAATCAACACAGGAGGATTTGACGATGCTGAATTAAAAGCTATCGAAGAAAGAGCCTATGAATTAGGGAGTGCTAAACACGCTAACCTTACTATTTTAGATAAATATTACGACAAAGCGATTAAGTATTTGATTTACGGAAATGTATTAAAAAACAATACGTATCCTTTATCAGTAAGTGCTGAACGTGTTTTTCAGGCCATTGAAGCTATCAAATACGCTAAATCTGTTGGTGCTACTGCTATCGCTCACGGAAGTACAGGTGCTGGTAATGACCAAATTCGTTTTGATTTGATTTTCCAAACCATCGCTCCTGAAATTGAAATCATCACTCCTATTCGTGATTTGAAACTATCTCGTCAGGAAGAAGTAGATTATTTAGCTAAAAACGGTGTACACTATTCTTGGGAAAAAGCGCAATACTCTATCAATAAAGGACTTTGGGGAACAAGTGTTGGAGGAAAAGAAACCTTAACTTCTGGAAAACCATTACCTAGTGAGGCTTACCCATCACAATTGGTAAAAGAAGGAGAAGAGAAAGTAACTTTAGAATTCTTAAAAGGAGAATTAGTTGCCGTAAATGGTCAAAAAGATAAACCTTCTAATAATATTGTAGTTTTAGAGAAACTAGCGAATGCTTATGCTATAGGTAGAGATATTCACGTTGGAGATACTATTATTGGAATCAAAGGAAGAGTTGGTTTTGAAGCTGCTGCTCCATTAATCATCATCAAAGCACACCATTTATTAGAGAAACATACTCTTGGAAAATGGCAGCAATACTGGAAAGAACAACTAGGAAACTGGTACGGAATGTTGTTTCACGAAGGCCAATTTTTGGATCCTGTAATGAGAAACATCGAAACTTTCCTTGAAGATACTCAAAAAACCGTAAATGGAACGGTAACTGTTTCTTTGAAACCATACCACTTTTCATTAGACGGAATCGAATCTAAAAATGATTTGATGAATACTGGTTTTGGACAATACGGAGAAATGAATAACGCCTGGACATCAGACGATGCAAAAGGATTTATCAAAATTTTGGGTAATGCTCAAAACATCTTTTCGTCTGTAAATAACGAAACTTACGAGTAAATAATTCGTATAGACTGGTTTGAAACCCGTTTGTACCAAAAAATAAAGTTATGATTACTATTGGAATAATTGGCGGTTCAGGTTACACGGCCGGAGAACTCATCAGAATACTGATGTTTCACCCAAATGCAAAACTGGATTTTGTATACAGCACAACCAATGCAGGAAAACCACTTTCCATCGCACACCACGATTTATTGGGCGATATCGAAATGAATTTTACCGACACCGTAAATCCTAATGTGGATGTTGTTTTCTTGTGTTTAGGACACGGAAAATCAATTTCTTTTTTGGAGAGCAATCAGTTTTCAGACCAAACCAAAATCATCGATTTAGGAAATGATTTCAGATTAATTAAAGACAAAGATTTCAACGGAAAATCTTTTGTTTACGGGTTACCGGAATTGAACAAAACTGACATCAAAAGTGCACAATATATTGCCAATCCGGGTTGTTTTGCAACAGCCATACAATTGGCTTTATTGCCATTGGCATCCCACGGATTATTGAATGACGATGTACACATCAACGCCACGACTGGAAGTACTGGAGCTGGAGTAAGTCATTCCGATACATCACATTTCAGTTGGAGAAACAATAATATGTCACATTACAAAGCTTTCAATCACCAGCATTTGGGCGAAATCAACCAAAGCGTGAATCAGCTACAGGCTTCTTACAATGACGAATTGATTTTTGTTCCCAACAGAGGCGATTTTACAAGAGGAATTTTTGCTACTCTTTATACAAAAGTAGAAGATAGTTTAGAAGATTTAGTTGCTAAATACGAAGCTTTTTACAAAGATCAACCATTCGTAACCGTTACTACTACTGACATCAACATGAAACAAGTGGTGCAAACGAACAAATGTATCGTTAGTTTAATGAAAAAAGGAAACCGGATTTTGATTACTTCGGTAATCGATAACTTAACAAAAGGAGCTTCAGGTCAAGCCATTCAGAATATGAATTTGATGTTTGGACTTGAAGAAACTACAGGTTTATACCTGAAACCATCTGGATTCTAAAACAATTAAAAGATTGAAGGATTTAATGATTAAAAAATCTCAATTTAAGAGAAAAACAAATTTTAAATTCTTCAATTTTTAAATCTTTAAAATAAATTAAACATGAACTTATTTGACGTTTACCCATTATATCCTATTACGCCTGTAAAAGCACTAGGCTGCAAAATTATAGACGATAAAGGAATCGAATATTTAGATTTATACTCTGGTCACGGAGTCATTTCAATTGGACACAGCCAACCCGAATATTTGGCTAAAGTAACAGCACAATTAAACAATTTGAGTTTTTACTCGAATGCGATTCAGAATCCATTACAAGAAGAATTGGCAGAAAAATTAGGAAAAGCTTCCGGCTTGACTGATTTCAGCTTATTCCTTTGCAGTTCTGGAGCTGAAGCCAATGAAAATGCTTTGAAACTAGCTTCCTTTCATACCAATAAATCAAGAGTAATTGCTTTTGATAATTCATTTCACGGAAGAACTTCGGCAGCTGTTGCAGTTACCGATAACAAAAAAATTGTAGCACCATTAAATGCACAACAAGCCGTTACTTTCCTGCCGTTGAACGAAATTGATCTGGTAGAAGCCGAATTGAAAAAAGGAGATGTTTGCGCCGTAATCATCGAACCTATTCAGGGAGTTGGCGGTTTAGACCAAGGAACAACTGAATTTTTTCAGTCTTTGGAAAAAGTTTGTAATGCCAATGATGTTGTTTTAATTTTAGACGAAGTACAATCGGGATACGGAAGAAGCGGTAAGTTTTTTGCTTTTCAGCACCACGGAATCAATCCTGATATTGTAACCACTGCCAAAGGAATGGGGAACGGTTTCCCAATTGGAGGTGTTTTAATTTCACCAAAATTCAAAGCGAGTTACGGATTATTAGGAACTACTTTTGGCGGAAGTCATTTGGCTTGTGCTGCGGGTATTGCCGTTTTGGATGTGATGGAAAATCAAAAACTAATCGAGAATACCAACAAAGTATCAGAATACTTTTTTGAAGCCATCAAAGTCATTCCTGAAATCACGAAAGTAAAAGGAAGAGGATTGATGCTGGGCGTTGAATTTGATTTTGACGTGAGTGCCTTAAGAAAGAAAATGATTATTGAAAAACATATTTTTACAGGCGGAGCCAATAATAAAAACTTATTGAGAATCCTTCCTCCGTTGACGATTAGCACTGATGCCATTGATACGTTTATTGTGGCTTTGCAAGAATCGTTAGTTGAATTAAAATCATAAAAATCAATAAATCTTTGTCAAGGTTTTGAACTTTTACAAAGATTATAATTTTATAAAAATGAACACATTATTATCCATAGAAAAAAGAAATGCTGTTTTAAGCCGAATGGCTGAACTTCTGGAACAAGAAAGAGCCAATCTTAAAAGTATTAATCAACAGGATATGAGCAATTATTCTGGAGATGATTTGGCTATGGAAAAACGTCTTTTAGTTGACGATGCTAAAATTGACGGAATGATTTTGTCGATGCAGCAATTGGCCAGTCAGGAAGATCCTGTTGGACAAGTTCGTTTTAATTTTACTCACGACAACGGAATAAAAGTGACCAATAAAACGGCTGCTTTTGGAACCATCATGATCATTTATGAATCACGCCCGGACGTAACTGTTGAGGCGGGAGGAATTGCTTTTAAATCCGGAAACAAAATTTTGCTGAAAGGCGGAAAAGAATCTTTGCTATCCAATTTGAAAATCGTTTCTCTTTGGCACCAAGCCCTGGAAGAAAATGATATTTCTAAAGACTGGGTGGAATATTTGAATTACAACCGAGCCGAAACTCAGGCTTTTCTAGAAAATCCAACACAAAAAATAGATTTAATCGTGCCTCGTGGTGGCGAGCAATTGATTGCTTTTACCAAAAAACACGCTACCTGTCCTGTGATTGTCAGTGGCCGTGGTAATAACTTTGTGTATGTAAATCAAGAAGCCGATTTAAAAAAAGCACTGGATATTATTATCAATGGTAAAACAACCAACATTGGGGTTTGTAATGCATTAGACAAAGTTTTAATTGATACCAAATTACCGAATTGGGAAGTTTTTGCCAAACAATTGGTCGATGAATTGAAAAAATATAAGGTTGAAATTTTAGGTGATACTGCTTTCGCAAATGCAACTCAGGTGCCTCTAATTCCAAACGAAGAAATCTGGTACGAAGAGTTTTTAAATTATAAAATTGTTGTTGGTGTCGTAAATTCGGATGAAGAAGCGATTGCTAAAATCAACAAATATTGTGGTGGACATTCGGCTTCAATAATAACGCAAAACGATGCTGTTGCACAGGATTTCATGGATAATGTAGATTCTGCTGCGGTCTATCAAAACGCTTCTACTCGTTTTACCGATGGCGGACAGTTTGGTTTAGGAGGTGAATTGGCCATAAGTACAGACAAACTGCACCAGCGTGGACCAATCGGCTTACAGCACCTTGTTACAAATAAGTGGTATATTTACGGCGAAGGACAGATTCGATAATATTGTAATTAGCTTTCGGCCTTGAGCCGTCAGCTTAAGACTAAGAGATTAACAAAATTAGTGCTTTTTAGAAAACACTTTAATGTAAAAGCTAAATGCTAAATGCTGATAGCCGAATGCCCAAAGCTCAAAAAAAAATGGCAAAAAAAAGAATCTTATTAAAGTTAGGCAGCAATACGCTAACCAAAGAAACCAATCATATTTCGAGAGGAAAGATTGAGGATATTGGAATGCAGATTGCCGCTCTTAAAGACGATTACGAGTTTATAATTGTAAGTTCGGGCGCCATTGCTGCAGCCAAACAATTTGTAAAACTGGACAATCATGATAAGGATGTCTTTGTAAAACAAGCCCTGGCTTCCATTGGACAACCACATTTGATGCGGATTTACAATGAAAACTTCAGTGATTTAGGGCTATTTACATCACAATGTTTGCTTTCGTATTCCGATTTTGAAAAAAAACAAACCAGAGACAATATCGTCAACACCATAAATGTATTGGTCAAAAACCATTATATCCCAATCATCAATGAAAATGACACTGTAGCGACAGATGAAATTAAGTTTGGTGATAACGATAAATTAGCCGCTTTGACAGCTGTTTTATTGAATGTTGACATTCTTATTATAGCCACCAATACCGACGGTTTTTACACCAAAGAATCAATGGACAAAGGAAGTCCGGAAACGATATCTTCTGTAAAAGATTTGAAAGATCTGGAAAAAGAAATTGGAGATTCTAAATCTTCTCACGGAACAGGAGGCATGCAATCAAAAATTGAAGCAGTAGCCATAGCAAAAGAGGCCAATATCGAAACCTGGATTATCAATGGCCTGAAAGATAATTTTATTTTGAACGCTTTGAAAAACGAAATATCATTTACAAAAATCATATAATAATGAACTTTATATCCATACAAAACATAGATTCACTTGACAAATGGGTGAAACAAGCCTTAAAAATCAAAAAGAATCCACGCAAGAATAAAAAACTGGGAAAGAATAAAACCCTGGGAATGTTGTTCTTTAATTCTAGTTTGAGGACACGTTTGAGTACTCAAAAAGCGGCTTTGAATCTGGGAATGGACGTGATTGTAATGAATTTTAACAGTGAAGGCTGGACTTTGGAATTTCAGGATGGAGCCATAATGGATCAGGGTTCATCGGAACACATCAAAGAAGCGGCAGCTGTGGTTTCTCAATATTGTGATATTATCGCCATCAGAGCATTCGCAGGATTGGTGGACAAAGAAAAAGACAATGCCGAAACTGTAATTTCCGGTTTCTTGAAATATGCTTCTGTTCCTGTTGTGAATATGGAAAGTGCTACGGGACATCCAATGCAATCTCTTGCCGATGCGATTACAATGGCAGAACACAAAACCAAACACAGAGCAAAAGTAGTTTTAACCTGGGCGCCACATCCAAGAGCTTTGCCTCAGGCAGTTCCCAATTCTTTTGTGGAAATGATGCAAAAGCAAAAAGATATGGATTTTGTCATTACGCACCCAGAAGGATACGAACTGAATCCTGATATTACCAAAGATTCCTTAATTGAATACGATCAGAATAAGGCTTTCGAAAATGCCGATTTTATCTATGCTAAAAACTGGAGTAATTACAAGGAATACGGAAAAATCACCAATTCAGATCCAAACTGGACTGTTACAGCTGATAAGATGGCATTAACCAATAATGCTAAATTCATGCACTGTCTGCCTGTCCGCAGAAATGTAATTGTGGCTGACGAAGTGATTGACAGTCCGAACTCCATTGTGATCGAACAAGCAAATAACAGAACCTATTCTGCTCAATTAGTGTTGCAAAAAATATTGGAAAATGTCAAATAAGAAACCCTTATCTATCATAAAAATTGGTGGAAACATCATTGATAATCCTACTGAATTATCTCAGTTTCTGGAAGATTTTTCCAAGATTGAAGGAAACAAGATTTTGGTTCACGGTGGCGGAAAATCGGCAACCAAAATGGCGCAAAGCATTGGCTTAGTTCCTCAAATGATCGAAGGGCGACGCATTACCGACAAGCCTATGTTGGATGTAGTGGTGATGATTTATGCCGGTGAAATCAACAAAAATGTTGTGGCTCAACTACAGACCAATAATACCAATGCTATGGGATTCTCAGGTGCCGATGGAAATTTGATTCAATCAACTAAAAGAAACCATCCAACCATTGATTACGGTTTTGTAGGCGATGTTCAAAAAGTGAATACCCCTTTATTGGAAACGTTGATTAATAGCGGAATTGTTCCTGTTTTCTGTGCGATTACCCACGATAAAAAAGGACAATTATTAAACACCAACGCGGATACAATCGCAAGTGAATTAGCCATTGCAGCTTCGGAAGTTTTTGAAGTTACTTTGAATTATTGTTTTGAAAAAGCCGGAGTTCTTACTGATGTTGAAGATGAAGATTCAGTAATTCAACAAATCAATTCAGCTCTTTATGCTAAATTAAAAGAAGAAGGTGCTATTCATTCCGGAATGATTCCGAAATTGGATAACTGTTTCAATAGTTTGTCCAAAGGCGTTCAGAAAATAAAAATTGGTCATCATAGAATGTTAAAAGACAACAAAGCAATTTGTACTAGTATTGAGTTATAGTAAATAAGACCTGTCAGGTTTTAAAAACCTGACAGGTCTCAGAAAATAAATATGAAAAACATAGAAACCATTATACAAGAAGCCATTGCGTTATTAAAATCGCTGATAGAAACTCCTTCCTTTTCTAGTGAAGAAGATCAGACAGCGCTTTTAATAGAAAATTGGTTTAGTCAAAATAACATTCCTTTCGAAAGAGAGAACAATAACATTTGGGCTTACAATAAATATTTTGATAAATCCAAACCTACGCTTTTACTCAATTCGCATCACGATACAGTAAGGCCAAACCAAGGCTACACCAACGATCCGTTTGAAGCTAAAGTCGAAGATGGAAAATTATTTGGCTTAGGAAGTAATGATGCCGGAGGTTGTTTAGTATCATTAATCGCAACATTTACTCATTTCTATGCCACTGAAAATCTGCCTTACAATATTGTAATCGTAGCTTCTGCTGAAGAAGAAAGCAGCGGAAAAAATGGATTAAATAGCGTTTTGAAACATTTACCGGAATTGGATTGCGCTATTGTTGGCGAACCCACTTTAATGCAATTGGCTGTAGCCGAAAAAGGATTATTAGTATTAGATATAGTTGTAAAAGGTACAGCAAGTCACGCTGCACACAACAATCCGGACAATCCTGTTTACAATGCGATGCCTGTAATTGAATGGTTCAAAACCTTTCAATTCGAGAAAGTATCAGAAGTTTTAGGTCCTGTAAAAATGACCGTAACCCAAGTTACCGCAGGAAAACAGCACAATGTCGTGCCTGCTGAATGCCATCTGGTTGTGGATATTCGGGTGAATGACTGCTACAACAATACCGAAATTTTAGAAACTGTAAGAGCAAACGTAGCTGCAGAAGTAACACCTCGTTCGATGCATTTGAATGCTTCATCAATTCCTGTTTCACACGGATTGGTACAGGCAGGAATTGCTTTGGGAAGAACGACTTATGGTTCTCCTACCCTTTCTGATCAATCCGTTTTGTATTGCAAATCTTTGAAACTAGGACCTGGAGAAAGCTTACGTTCACACTCAGCGGACGAATTTATATATGTAAACGAAATAGAAGAAGGAATTCAATTGTATATCAAAATACTTTCAGACTTCTTTATTCATCAGACTTCTTAGACTAATTAGATTTGTTAGGTTTTTAGACTTGTTAGAAAGACAATCTAAGTATCTAAGCAGTCTAAAAATCTAAGCAGTCTAAAAAAAAATCTAATTTATGAAACTTTGGGAAAAAGGAATACCAACAGATAAACAAATCGAACATTTCACCGTTGGAAACGACAGAGAATTAGACTTGGTTTTGGCTAAATACGACGCTTTAGGTTCAATGGCTCACGCTAAAATGCTGGCTCAAATCGGGCTTTTAACTGACGAAGAAAGTGATTCTTTGGTTTTGGCGTTAGAAGATATTATCATTGAAATTGAAAAAGGTGATTTTGAAATTGAAGACAGTTTTGAAGACGTACATTCTAAAATCGAATATTTGCTGACCATAAAATTAGGCGATGCCGGAAAGAAAATCCACACGGCTCGTTCCCGTAACGATCAGGTTTTGGTTGACGTTAATCTATATTTGAAAGACGCTGTAAAAGAATTAAAAGAGCAGGTAAAAACGCTTTTTGATTTAATGATGGAATCAGCAGAAAAACATCAAAACGTTTTATTACCAGGTTATACGCATTTGCAAATCGCCATGCCATCTTCTTTTGGAATGTGGTTTTCTGCTTATGCTGAAACTTTGATTGATGATATTACGATGTTGAATGCGGCTTTGAAAATCGTGGATCAAAATCCATTAGGCTCAGCTGCAGGTTACGGAAGCTCCTTCCCTATCAACAGAACTTTCACTACTAAGGAATTAGGATTTGAAACTTTAAAATTCAATTCAGTTGCTGCACAAATGAGCCGTGGAAAATCAGAGAAAACAGTTGCTTTTGCTATGAGCAGTGTGGCTGCAACTTTAGCAAAATTTTCGATGGACGTTTGTTTGTATATGAGCCAGAACTTTGATTTTATCGGTTTGCCTTCTCACCTGACAACAGGATCGAGTATTATGCCACACAAAAAAAACCCGGATGTTTTTGAGTTGATTCGTGGAAAATGCAACAAGATTCAGGCATTGCCTTATGAAATCACTTTAATCACCAATAACTTGCCAAGCGGTTACCACAGGGATTTTCAATTATTGAAAGAAGGTTTATTCCCAGCGATTCAAAACCTGAAAGCCTGTCTGGATATTGCGATTTTCTCTATCAAAGACATTAAAGTAAAAGATAATATTCTGGCTGATAAAAAATACGATTATTTGTTTACAGTAGATACTTTAAACGAAATGGTGTTAGCCGGTCTGCCGTTTAGAGATGCCTATAAAGCCGTTGCAGAACAATTGGAAGCCGGAACATACCAATCGCCAAAAGAAACCAAACACACTCACGAAGGAAGTATCAACAACCTTTGTTTAGAGGAAATTAAAAAGAAAATGAAACAGGCTTATTAAACAAGCATTTCAGTTTTACTATATAACGCATCGAGATATTCGATGCGTTTTTTTGTATATAAATTCCTTATATTTGGTAACCTAATCTTAGCTGAATGAAAAAAATGAATGAACAGGCGACTCAAACACTTTTAGAAAAAAATCTTATTTCTGAAGAACAGTTCAGTGAAATTCAAACGTATCGCAGTTTGAATCTATTTTCCGTTCATAACGAATTGAAGTTCTTATTATACCTTTCAATACTGCTCTTTACTTCAGGTATTGGAATTGTGATATACCAAAACATTGACACGATTGGACATACTGCAATACTAGGTTTTCTTTTAATAGTAACTGGAATCTGTTTTTATTTTTGTTTTAAAAACCACAGCGGTTTCAAAAAAGAAGAAATTGCTTTCCCTAATCCCCTTTATGATTATTTAGTACTTACTGCGGTTATATTAAGCAGTACGTTTGTGGGGTATTTACAATTTCAATACAAATTTTTCGGTACTGACTATGGATTGGCAACTTTAATTCCAACTCTTATCTCTCTTTTTTGTGCCTATTACTTCGATAACAAAAGCGTTTTATCCATTGGAATTACCGGAATGGCTGCTTACCTCGGGCTTTCGGTAGATCCAAAACATATTTTTCAAAATGAAATTATTGATAATACAACCTTGAGTTATACCGGCTTGGCTTTTGGACTGACATTGTTGCTTTGGACTTTGTACGCAACCAAAATCAATTTGAAAAAACACTTCAATCTGGTCTATCTTACTTTTTCACTTCATTTGATAAGTATTGCATGTATTGTAAATTTATTTGAGTATTACTGGCTGGCTTTTGGATTAATATTAGGGACTGCTGCTTACTATTTTTATAATTTAAGCTTTCAGATAAAATCCATATCATTATTCATTTTTACAGTTGTATATGCCTACATTGGAACAAACATTATCCTTTATAGATTATTTGAATTCTTTGATATCGGCAGAATGTTTGATTATTCTGATTTTTTAGTTTTTATATTCATAGGATTTGGCCCATTCTATTTTATCTATTCGATAATCTTATTCATAAAGCTCATCAAAAACTTCAATACTAAAAACATCTAATGATAGCATACGACAAAACCTTATTAGACCATACTTTTATAGTAGAAGAAGCCCGTAAATTAAAAAAGGCGGGGTTTATCAATGAAATAGATTTTAAGACCATTTCAACTGAATTACCTACACTTAAAAGCCAAAATAACATCTTGGTAAGATTGCTTTTTTTTATACTGGGATGCCTTTTGTATTCCTCTATTTGCGGGCTGATAGGATTCATAGCTGTAGTAAATAATAACAATAATGATGTGTTTAATCTGTTAATTTATCTATTCTGTGCCATTGGTATTGCAGGCATTGAATTTATGTCCAGAGAGAATAAACAATATGGTTATGGTATAGACGATGCTTTTTTGTTAGGAGCGCAATTATGTTTATTTATTGGAATTGCAGAATCATCTGATGAAAATTCTTTAGCTATACTAATTGCTATTACTATAGCATCAGCCATATCTTATTTTAGGTATGTTCATTTATCTTCTGCCTTACTCTTCTGTATTGGAATTACAGGAAGTATTGCTATACTTACATTAGACTATCTTATAATTGGCAAAGCCATTCTGTCCTTTGTAATGCTCGTGTTTGCCGGAAGTGGTTATTTTATTTCTAAAAAAATGTTGGCAAATTTAAGCGTTCCTTATTATTACAATGGTCTGAAATTAACTCAGGCTTTCTGTTTAATTCTATTCTATTATGCAGGAAACTATTATGTAGTAAGAGAACTAAATGCCAACCTATCCAATACTTATTATTATAATGATGTGAGTCCTGAAATTCCTTTTGCGGTATTCTTTTGGGCTTTTACTTTCATAACTCCCATTGTATATCTTGTTTATTCTGTGAAAAACAAAGACCGAATAATGCTTTGGATTGGCTTTCCCGCTCTTTGCTTTAGCTTTTTCAGCTTCAGAATGTACCATCACGTTCTGCCTCCGGAAATAGCTTTAACCATTGGAGGATTAGCCTTATTTGCTTTTACTTATTTCGCCATTAAGAAAACTAAATCCAATGAAACCGGACTCACATTCAAAGCCGATCGTTTTTCCGATCCTAATGCTTTTGGCAATCTACAAACTTTGGTAGTTGCTTCTCAATTCGGGCTCAAACCCGAAGTAAAAGCGGAAGAATCTCCAATGGATTTTGGAGGCGGAGGATTTAGTGGAGGTGGATCGGAAGGCTCATATTAGCAAAAAAAAATCTTATATATTAGTAGGAATATTCTAAAATATTTTAATTATCAATTAACTTATTTAATTAATTGTAGTATTTTTGCCTACCATATCAATACTAAACTTCTTATTAATAGTTCAATTTTGTAACACATGAAAAAATATACTTTACGTTTTATTTTATGCTTAAATACCTTACTGTTTATAACTTCGCTAAAAGCAGCAACGATTCAGGATCCAGTTATAGTAGAAATAACTGATGCAACACTAACTGATGTTAATTACTACCAAATCAATTTTACGGTTCCTACTAAGTTAGTATTTACCAATCTTACTTCTGTAAACGGATATATTATTTTTCATCAAAATAAAAATCTGGTTGGTGTAGAATTTCCATTGCTAACTCAAGCAGGTGGATATATTTTCTTTAATCAAAATACAAACTTAGTTGATGTAAAATTTCCCCTACTAACACAAGCAACGGGCTATTTTTACTTTACTGACAATCCGAGTCTGCTAAGCATACAAGCTCCTAAATTGACTTCAATTAAAGAATACTTATATATAACAGGAAATCAACAATTAGCAACATTTGAAATTTGTGGATTAAAAGAAATAATTAAACCAAGAAACCCTGCTTATTATATAACCAATAATACAGCTGCTATTGATGCTGTACCTTTCTGTTTTTATAAGGAAGCGCCTAAAAACATAGCTCTTTCAAACAATACACTTGATGAAAATTCACCTCTCAGTACTCTAATTGGTAACATTTCTGCAGAGAGTAGTGATCCAAACCAAATCTTAACTTATTCGCTTAAAAACAATTCTGACAACTATTTTAAAATTGTTGGAAATCAATTATTTATTAATACTCCTCTGGATTACGAAACAAAAAATCAATATAAAATTACAATAGCGGTTCGAAATCAAATTGGAGAAAGTACATCTAAAGATTTTATAATTAACATTAATGATATTAATATAGAAAACTTCACTACAATTGAAATCACAGATACAACATTAGATAATATAATCTATCATCAAACGAGTTTTACAGGACCTACTAAATTAGTATTTACCAACCTTACTTCGGTAAAAGAGTATATTTCATTTCATAAAAATACAAATTTAATCAGTGTAGAATTTCCGGTACTAACTCAGGCTGGTGGCTATTTTTACGCGAATGAAAACCAAAGTCTTGAAAGTATAAAAGCCCCTCAGCTGACTACAATAAAAGAATATATACATGTAGTTGGAAATAAAAATTTAACAACATTTGAAATATGTGGTTTAAAAGAAGTAGTAAAACCAAGAAATCCTGCTTATTACATATATAATAATACACCTGCTGTAGATGCTGTGCCATTCTGTTTTTACAAGGAAGCGCCTCAAAACTTAACACTTTCTAACAACACAGTTAGTGAAAATTTAGCTCCGGATACTTTAATTGGAAACCTTTCAGCAGATAGCAATGACCCAAATCAAATCTTGACTTATTCTCTTAAAAACAGTACTGAGAGTCCTTTTAAAATTATTGGAAACCAACTTTTTGCAAATAGTTCTTTCGATTACGAAGCTATAAATCAATATAAAATTAAAATAGCTGTTCGAAATCAAATTGGAGAAAATATAACTAAAGATTTTATAATTAATATTACTGACGTTAGTCCGGAAACTATTAATATCATTGAAATTACAGATACCACATTAGATAATGTATATTACTACAAAACCAATTTTACAAGCCCAACTAAATTAATATTTACAAATCTTACTGCTGTAAATGGATATATTTTCTTGTATCGAAACACAAATTTAGTCGGTGTGGAATTCCCGCAATTAATTCAGGCAGACGGTTACTTTTATATTGATGGAAATCAAAGCCTTGAAAGCGTAAAAGCCCCTAAACTAACTACTATAAAAGACTATTTATATGTAGAAGGAAATCAAAAGTTAGCTGAATTGCAAATATGTAGTTTAAAAGATATACAGGCAACAGACGTTTCTTTAAATTCTTACTATTATATCAGAAACAATCCACTATTAGACATGGCTACAACCTGTCTTACTAATACTATTGTTTCTTTTGCTCCAGCAGATCCAATTGTTGTACTTCCTGCACCCAATACACTTGTAGGAACATTTAGTTCTGATGCGACTGAGGCAGTAAACTATTTCTTTATTGATGAAAGTGGAAATCCAATAGTCAATCCAAACTTTACTATTATAGGAGACAAATTGTATTTGACAAACGAATACAGTACATACGATGAAAAAGACTTTATTGTAAACATTGGAGCTATCAGGACAACAGCTAATGCATCAAATAATAAATTAGCAGCAACAGCTTCTACAAAAGACAACAGCGCAAAATTGAATGAAAAAATACAATTGAGTATCACACTTAACATTGATAACACCACACTGGGTGTGCAGCCAGTCCATACAACTGAAAATAGAATAATCATTTATCCTAACCCGGCAAACGATACTTTTGAAATTCAAAGTGAAGAAAACATTATTGAAGTTCAATTGTTTGATATGTTGGGAAGACAATTGAAAAACTTAAAAATAGCTGATAATAAGGTCGATATCTCAAGTGTTTCTATTGGAAATTACCTGGTAGTTATAAAAACCGATAACAATAGTATATCAAAACAAAAATTAATTGTAAAAAAGTAAAAATCTTAATAATTAAATTAGTCAATAAAAAAAAATCCATAAATAAACTTTATGGATTTTTTTTACTCTTTTCTGAACTAAAATCTGCCCATTGGAACACTCCTCATTTGTTGGTTCATCCATTGTTGTTGCTGCATCATCATTTGCTGCTGCATCATATTATTAAAAAACCAGGAGTTATTATAATAGTTATTTCTGTAAGATGAAGTAGTAATGATTGAAAAATCAACCGGAACAATAATTTCCTGCTTTACAGCCTGATTATTTTCTTTGCCGGGTTTCCAATAGATTTCAGTTTTAAAACAAGGCAGCAAATTCAGAACAGCAGTATCACAATCTGAATTTAATTCTTTAATCAGGCTAATTTCTGAAACCAATCCCGTTGGCTCCACCATACATTTAACCAGTACATAGCCGTGATTATTATTTTGCAAAGACTCAACTGGATAAGGCAATTTATCCTTAATCAGTTTTTGTAAGTTTTTAAGTTTTTTGATTTCTGCATTATTCTCACAAAGCTGATAAATCAATCCCCCATCAGAATCCAGAAAATAAGCACTTTTAAGTTTTTTATCCTTATACTCATAAGTGATTTTTTTACCCGTTAAACCATCCAAAAACAACTCGCTTCCATTCCCGTTTCCATCAAGAACATTAACGCTGGCATTATCTAAATCATAAATCTCCTTATAAATAATTTCACCATTCTTTAAAATATCATAAACCCTGTGAACCTTGCCATTTTCAAAATATTCAATGGCAGTTTGCGGTTTATTATTTTCATAATTCAGGCTTCTTCTAACAGTACCATTAGGATAATAAAATGAAAAATAACCTTCTTTATTATGAGGAAAAAAAGAAGTAAAATAACCATCATAAACCTTTACATTATTTTTCAAAAAATGAGTTAAATGAAAAACAGAATCCTGTACCGATTCAATTTTTGAATAATAACTACTCTCATCAGCATTGCTAATTTCATCTCCAAAAGAATTATAATAAATATTTTTACCCTCTTTATAAAATTGTCCGTACTTAAAAATCTTTATAATAGAAGGAATATCATTAACATCGTATTTTTCTTTTGTGATAGCATATCTAAGAACCGGATCACTTTTGAAGATATCGGCCGCCATCTTTACAAACTTATCTGTATTAGAGGGAAAAGTTTCAAAATCTGAGGTTTCAGAACTTTTAACGATATATCGTATATAAGGGGCTCCATTTCCTGATTGTGCAGTAAATTTATAAAACTGCATGCCGGCAACATTTTCAATATTTTCTGCAAATTCACTTTTATCTGAAAATTTATCACCAAAAGTACCCATGATAAGAACATTTTTCACAACAGAAAAAGTATCAACTCCTATTACATACCCTTTAACTTCATCCGCTTTTATAGACTTTTCAAAAGCTTCTTTATTTGTTTTATAGAGCAATACCCTATCCGCTGGAGAATATTTCAACAACCCATTTATTTTCAGCCCATCATTGCTTAAATAGTACCCTGTGGTAAAGTTCTCATTGACATTATAACTAACATCCAGTGAAGTTTTAGGCTCATAGTCAAAATCATAATAGCCGCTAATAATTTTCTTATTATAATCTACATACGATCCGATTTCGTAATTTTTAATCAAATTTTGCCCAGACGAACTGCAGGAAAAAGTGATGGCTAAAAGATAAAAAAGTTGTTTCATATAGGTGTTCAGAATTATAATTTGCCTTTCAGTTCCACAGCGTTAATATCATCATGAGAAACATCATAAACTGATTTTCCTTCTTTAATTAACAGTAATTGTGGTGATTGGTGATACACTCCAAAACGATCCGCAATCTCATTGGAAATATCCCTGTGTTCCAGTAAATCCAGAAAATAAGCGTCCACCTCTTCTTTCAGGTCAAACTCGTTTTCAAATTGTTTCAGGGCAAACCTACTCACACTGCAACGCGTACTATGCTTGAAAATCACTGCAGGTTTCTGTTCGGAGAAAGCAACCAGTTCATCCAGCTGCCCCAAATGCTGCAATGGAATCCAATTCACTTTACTGTTTAATTTATCCTGTTCATCCGAACTTCCGAAAATATTTGAAAATAGGCTCATTTTGTCGTTTTTTAAGTCATTTTGTCTTACTAAATACTAGTAAAACCAGTCAAAATGTCGTAATTTTAGTGATGGAATACGATTTGACGATTGTTTTGCGAAGTTACAACAACTTTAGACTTAACACAAACGTTAAAAATTAGAGTAAACTTAAAATTAAAGACAAAATGAACATCAATAAATTCACAATCAAATCACAGGAAGCCATACAGCTATCACAGCAACTGGCCCAAAGTTTTGGACAACAGCAAATAGAGAACGAACACATTTTCAAAGCCATATTTGAAGTCGATGAAAACGTGGCACCCTTTATTTTGAAAAAACTAAATGTAAATGTTCCGTTGTTCGAACAAATATTAGACAGCACCATCCAGAGCTTTCCGAAAGTTTCCGGAGGCGAAATTATGCTTTCCAGAACCGCAAACACAACACTGAATGAAGCGGAAATCATTGCCAAAAAAATGAACGATGAATTCGTTTCTATCGAGCATTTAATTCTGGCTATTTTCGATTCTAAAACCAAAGCAGCCCAAATCCTGAAAGATCAGGGCGTAACCGGAAAAGGACTGAAAGCCGCCATTGAGGAATTGCGTAAAGGCGAAAGGGTAACTTCTGCATCTGCGGAGGAAAACTACAATTCCTTAAACAAATACGCCAAAAACCTCAACGAATTAGCCCGTACAGGCAAACTCGATCCCGTTATTGGGCGTGACGAGGAAATCCGACGTGTCTTGCAAATCTTAACCCGTCGTACTAAGAACAACCCAATGCTTGTCGGAGAACCCGGAGTTGGTAAAACCGCTATTGCCGAAGGTCTAGCACACCGAATCGTAGACGGTGACGTTCCCGAAAACCTGAAAGACAAAATCGTGTTTTCGCTCGATATGGGAGCTTTGATTGCCGGAGCCAAATACAAAGGAGAATTCGAAGAGCGTCTGAAATCAGTCGTGAAAGAAGTAACCGCAGCCGAAGGAGATATCGTCCTTTTCATTGACGAAATCCATACGCTTGTTGGTGCCGGTGGTGGCGAAGGTGCGATGGATGCGGCTAATATCCTGAAACCCGCTTTGGCTCGTGGAGAACTACGTGCCATAGGTGCAACGACTCTGGACGAATACCAAAAGTATTTCGAGAAAGACAAAGCACTCGAGCGTCGTTTCCAAAAAGTAATCATTGAGGAACCCGATACTGAAAGTGCTATTTCTATCCTTCGAGGCATCAAGGAAAAATACGAAACACATCATAAAGTACAGATCAAAGACGATGCAATTATTGCGGCTGTCGAGTTATCACAGCGTTATATCACCAATCGGTTTTTGCCGGACAAGGCCATCGATTTAATGGACGAAGCCGCTTCCAAAATCCGTATGGAAATCAATTCCAAACCCGAAGAACTGGATGTTCTGGATCGAAAAATCATGCAGTTGGAAATCGAGATTGCCGCCATCAAACGCGAGAAAGACGAAAGCAAGCTCAAAGCACTGGGAATGGATTTGGCTAACCTGAAAGATGACCGAAACGAAATCTTTACCAAATGGAAATCCGAAAAAGATGTAGTAGATAACATTCAGGCTGTAAAAACCGAAATCGAAGACTTCAAATCCGAAGCCGAACGTGCCGAGCGAAATGGCGATTACGGAAAAGTTGCCGAAATCCGTTACGGAAAAATCAAGGAAGCACAGGAAAGACTGGATGCCTTCCAAAAACAACTGGCCGAAGATCAAAGCGGTGGAACTTCCCTGATAAAAGAAGAAGTAACCCGCGAGGACATTGCCGAAGTCGTAGCCAAATGGACCGGAATTCCGGTAACCAAAATGCTGCAGGGCGAAAGAGAAAAACTCCTGCATCTGGAAGAAGAACTACACCGCAGAGTTGTAGGTCAGGAAGAAGCCATCGAAGCCGTGAGTGATGCCGTACGCCGCAGCCGTGCGGGATTGCAGGATATGAAAAAACCGGTAGGAACCTTCCTTTTTCTGGGAACAACAGGAGTCGGAAAAACCGAATTGGCCAAAGCCTTAGCCGAATATTTATTCGACGATGAAAATGCCATGACCCGAATAGACATGAGCGAATACCAGGAACGCCACAGCGTAAGCCGTTTGGTGGGTGCGCCTCCGGGCTATGTGGGTTATGACGAAGGCGGACAACTGACCGAAGCCGTGCGCCGCAAACCCTACTCTGTGATTCTGCTGGATGAAATCGAAAAAGCACATCCCGACACCTTCAACATCCTCTTGCAGGTATTGGACGAAGGACGCCTTACGGACAACAAAGGACGCCTTGCCGATTTTAAAAACACCATTATCATCATGACTTCCAATATGGGAAGCCAGATCATACAGGAGAAATTCGAGAACCTTAAGGGAAGTGTCGAAGCCGCAACCGAAGCCGCCAAAACGGAAGTATTGGGATTATTGAAGCAGACCGTTCGTCCCGAGTTCATCAATCGTATTGACGAAATCGTGATGTTTACACCGCTGACCAACGCCAATATTGCCCAAATCGTAGGCCTGCAGCTGAAATCAGTGACCAAAATGCTCGCACAGCAAGGCATCACAATGGACGCCACTCCGGAAGCCATCGATTATTTATCCGAGAAAGGATACGATCCGCAGTTTGGAGCCCGACCGGTAAAACGTGTAATTCAAAGAGAGGTTTTAAACCAGTTGTCTAAAGAAATTCTGGCTGGCAAAATCACTACGGATAGCATTATCCTTTTGGATGCGTTTGATGGTCAGTTGGTTTTTAGAAACCAAACCGAGTTAGTCACTAAATAAAACCTTTGTCAAAGTTTCGAACTTTGACAAAGGTGATACAACCAACAAAAAACACCAGTCATTACGGCTGGTGTTTTTTTATTTAGGAGTATCAATGACTGTTTGTACTAAGAGATGTATAGAAATACTAATTTCCTATTTTCACATCTACTTTTTTAGCATCAACTTTTAGACCTTTATTATCCAGAGAGATACTTGTAGTGGTAGTATCAGGTGCTGGAGTTTCTTTTTCAATAATTGTTGTAGTTTCAGTTGTTGTACCAGGCGTAACAATTACCTCTTTTTCAACAGCTTTGTCTTTACATCCCACCATTGTTAAAAGAAATACTAATGTAAAGAAACCAATACTGTTTTTTGTTTTTAAATTTTTCATGATAATTGTTTTATTAAATTGATTTTTACTGTATTGACTGTTTACAGCTTGATACAAAGATGACACTAATAAAAGTCATAACATTTATAAAATTACTTCAATAATTTACATTATTCCTAGCTAGTAGAAACATCAGCTAACTTAGCGTACAAGCTGTGCAACCATACATGCTGTGTTATTCTGAAAATATTTTGTATACCGCCAAACAGCTGTTTTTTTAGGAGCACAAACACACTTTTCCAGAACATCTCCCATCCCGCTGTCCACCATATCTTTTGGCTGAACACCAGCCCAAAAGGATATTGACTCCCATCGGGGGCTAGAGACAACTTTTATTTTTTCATAATACTATTTCATAAATTATCTTACAAATAAAATTCCCTGTAAGAAAAAAAGAATATATTTGGATTCACTAAAATCTGAAGTTTATAAATATTATTCATTTTATAAACAAATCTATTACTATGGCAAATTTTGATTTAGCACATAAAGAATTTATGAAAACACAAGGATTATATCCTTATTTTTCTGAAATAAATAGAAATGATGGAGATTTAGTTTTATGTTCTGATTGCTTCAGTGATGAAGGTCTTCGTTTAGATGCATTTCAGATAGGAATTGAAAATGGAAATAAATGTTCAAATTGCTCTTCGGAAAGTGGAAAAAAACTAACAAAACAAATTGTACGAGAATTGTGCTATAGATTTTTTGTTCGTGGTACTATTGAACGTTTTGATTACGGTGGTTTTCCATTAGTCCAAATGAATGAAGAACGCTATAATAATTCTGAACTTAAAGTTTCCTCTTGGTTAAATGAAGATGTAAAACTAATAGAAAAAATCGGGGAAATTGGTTTGTTTTACTATAGCCCTAGATTTTGGATGTTTGGTGAAATTGAGCCTTTGAAAGCTCTTCAAGATGAGTCATCTATTGATAATCTGATAAAGCGAATTTTCAAACTTTACCCTAAACATATACTTAATTCGGAACATCCTTTTTATCGAATACGAATAAATCCTAAATCACCTCACGAATTTCCAGAATATGATAGCCCACCAAACGGATTTGGAAACGGAAGTAGACTTAATTCGAATGGTGAAGCCGTTTTATATGCTTCCCCAGATCTTGAATTATGCATACATGAATGTCGTGCGAGTGTAGAAGATGATCTTTATGTAGCAAAACTAATTCCAACTAAACCACTAAAAATGCTAAACCTTACTGCATTAGTTTCTGAAGAAGGAATGAATGAATTTACGAGTTTAGACTTAGCTGTTCATTTTTTATTTTTAGCTGGGAAACATTCTTATTCAATCTGTTCTCGAATTGCTCAGAGAATAAAAGATAAAGGATTTGATGGTATTATTTACCCTTCTTACTTCAGTCACATAAGGACTGGAACAATACCTTTTGAAACTATAAATGGAATGTCTATACGTCATCTTCCGCCATTAAAGGAATATGCCCAATCACAAAGTATTCCCAACGTAGCTTTATTTGGATGGCCAATAAAAGAACGGAAAGTAAAAATTCATTCCATAAATAAAGTTGTTATCAATAGTATTAAATACGACTTGTCTTTTGGTCCTGCTTATAATGAAGCATTAGTAGACAAATCAAGAAAGGATGAATTTATTACAAAAAAAATAAATGATCAATTTGAAAAATTAATGAAGGTTTTTGCTAAAGACAATGACGATTTAAATCTAGATTAAAAGTACCCCGTTAGCGCGAATTTACACCCGCCTCCAACGTCCTAGACATATCCTAAAATTCTTATTAACGATAGCGCGGATTTGAAATCCGTTCCCACAAACGAGAGCAGACATAGAAATGTTTTAATTGCCAATTGGAATAAACAAGTTTGAAAACTTAACAATATATCATTAATGAATTATCCATTAAAAAAAATACTCCTTAGCTTTCATATTAGTTGCGGAATTATTCTCTTTCTAAATTTACTTGCCAGTTTTATTGGATCAATAACACTTATTTACTCACTATCTCAAATAATCAAATACATCTTCCTTATTACAGGAGTGATTTTATTCTTTTTAACTTCATTTAAAGATCTCAAAGCATACTTTTCAATCTATGTTGCAACTCCGTTACTAGCTATAGCAAGTTTAATTTTTGGTATTGTTGGAATAATGATAATTTTTTTAATGCTTGCTTTTATTTTTCCAAAAACTATTATTAGTGAATCAAATAATTATAAAATATATGTAAACACAAGGTCTGGAAGTCCAATGAAAAAAGCAGATGGATTTGAACTTACACAAGATAAGTACTTTATTTTTGAAAAAAAACTTGCTGAATTTAAGAACTACGAAAATTTAAAAAACGTAAAAATAAATGTTGTCAATGATTCAGCACAAATCCGTTTCACAAAGGAAGATTATAATTTTGAAAATAACAGAACTACAAAATACGATACAATAATCAAAATTGCTGTAGATTAATCTAACCCTTTAGCGCTGATTTCCTGCTCACCGAAGTCTTCACAAAACGAATCATATTAGCAATATACTCTGTGAAACCTCCCGACTTCGTACCCACTACTATATGCCACTACAACTTTAGCAATTTATTTTTCATTCTATGTTGAATAGCAAAGAAGTCAATTCCGATAGCTATTTCAATCGCAAATCAGTTAGAGTTTCTTCAAAATAATTTACAATTCAATTCTAAATTAGTAAGTGAATAATATAACTTTTAAGAATAGTTATATAACAAAATTGGCGTGTTCCTATCTGACCTTTACACCAAACAATTTAACTATAAAATCTTATGAAAAAATTACTACTTTTATGCGTAGGTATAGCTTTTACCTTTACTTCAAGCGCACAAACAGAAGAGAAAAAATGGAATATTGGGTTACATGCAGGTGTTACTCAATATAGTGGCGATTTAGGCCGGGATTGGTACAAAACTGATAATTCCATGTATGGCTTTGGTGGTTTGTCTGTTTCCAGGTATTTAGGGAAATTATTTGACGTAAGCTTATTGCTGTCAAAAGGAACAATGGGGTATCATAATGGTACAACTCCAGGTTTTAAATCTGATTTTAATGCGGCCTCTATTAATTTACGCTTCAATATGGTAGCGCCGGAATATATCATAAGACCTTATTTATTTGCCGGAGCCGGAGCAATTTTATTTGACAACCAGGTTAATTTTCATCAGGAAAAGTATGATTTTATGCTGCCAACAGCAGGTGCTGGTATCAACATCAGGATTACTCCTGTTGTAATGCTGAATCTGCAGGAAACATTTATGTTCTCTAACCATGACGGTCGTGATGGTGTTGACAATGCCGATGGCAAAATGAATAAAAAAGATTCCTATGTAACTCACATGGTGGGCTTGACTTTCAACATGGGGAATTCAGTTGATACTGATAAAGATGGTGTGTCAGACAAGAAAGATAATTGCCCGGATACACCTGCAGGAGTTGCTGTAGATAAAATGGGTTGTCCACTGGATAAAGATGCCGATGGAGTTGCAGATTATTTGGACAATTGCCCGGACATTGCAGGTTCAAAAATGCTAAACGGTTGTCCAGACAGAGACAATGATGGAATTGAAGATTCAAAAGACCAATGCCCGGACCAGCCAGGAAGCATTACACTTGGTGGATGCCCGGATGCTGATATGGATGGTGTAGCCGATAAGAATGATCAATGTGCCAATACCAAATCAGGTACAAAAGTAGACAGCAAAGGTTGTCCAATGGATAGCGATAAAGATGGAGTAACAGATGATATCGATCGTTGCCCGGATGTTGCTGGAATTATAGCCCTTAAAGGATGTCCTGATACCGACGCAGATGGTGTAGCAGATATAGATGATAAATGTCCGAATGCTAAAGGAACTCAGGCAAACAGTGGTTGTCCTGAAATTACTAAAGCTGATATTGTAAAAATAACCTATATCGGAAGCAAACTTTTCTTCGAAAACAATTCAGACAAATTAAAAGTAGCTTCACTATCACAATTGGATGCCCTAATCTTAATCTTAAACAAATATCAGGGAGCCAAATTAACTATTGAAGGACATACAGACAGCGTGGGTGCAGATAGTTTTAACCTGACTTTGTCCCAAAAACGTTCTGATTCTGTTAAAAAATATTTAGTAAGTAAAGGAATTGAAGAGGCCAGATTAACAGCCATTGGATTTGGAGAGACTAAACCTGTCGCGACAAATACAACTGCGTTAGGCAAAGCCAAAAACCGTAGAGTAGAATTAAAAACTAATTATTAATTAGTTGGTAATATATTTGTAGTTTTTACCGGGAAATGGTTGTCAAGAAATTGGCAACCATTTTTTTTTTGCTTTGTGTAAACCTATTTTAGGACAAGGCAATTCCTGTCTGCAAAGGGAATAATGAATTAAAAACCAATCCGTATTTTGAAAAACTATTATATTTGGAATCAGTATAAATCAATTACAAATAAAATGGAAAATCAGGGTGCATCAGTTGTAATTAATCATCATATTTTAGATGGAAATCAAATACAGTATGAAGACTGGCTTAATGAAATTGGTCCGATATGCCGAAGCTTTACAGGCAACATTGACTGGCAAATAATTCGGCCTATTCACCATTTAACTTTCATTTACACTGTAATTATTAGATTTGACACCATAGATAACCTAAAAATCTGGATGGAATCTAATGAGAGAAAAAATCTTATTGAAAAGGTCAAACCTTTTTTAGCTAAAGACGATAGATATATTATCAAATCTGGTCTGGATTTCCTTTTTGACGCTGAGAATGAAAAACAAAAAGTCCCAGCCCGATGGAAACAATATCTGGCTACCTGGTCTGCTATATATCCCTTATCCATCTTAATCCCTCTGATTGTATTACCAATTTTAAAAACAGTAAATTTTCCTGACAATAAGTTTAGTAACTCGTTTTTTGTCTCCGGATGTGTTGTTTTTATTATGGTATATTGGCTAATGCCCAATTATACAAAATTGATTAAAAAATGGCTTTATAAGTAAAGCGAGCCTATCAAAAGTATAGGCGTGCCTACCAAAACCATAGGCGAGCCTACAAAAATCATAGGCGAGCCTACAAAAAGTATAGGCGTGCCTATCAAAATCATAGGCGTGCCATATTAAAATTATAGTCTTCCTAAACAATCCAGAGGCTTACCTATAAAAAACAAACGCAGTACCTTTAAAATAATCAGGCAAGCTTATCAAAATTTTAAGTGATGCCTAAGAAAACTAAAGGTGAGCCTCTTGAAATTAAAGGAATGCCTGTCCAAAAATTAGGCATCGCCTAAAAAATAAGGAGGCGGGCTATAATTTTATTATGGCGCGGCAATCCATAAAAAAAGCCAGGCTATTTTTTAGGCGGCCCGGCTTTGAAAACTGAATTTGATGCGACAATTAATTCAACTGTTCCTCTGTTGGAGATTTTACTCCATCATCCTTTTTATTAGCATAACGCTTGTTCCACAGGTCAACTTCTCCCATTGCAAGGTCAAGGTTACCCTCGTTACCTCTGGATACTTGCAGGTTGGCAGCATATCTGTCTACTAGTGTCATAACATCAGTGGCAGCAGCCAACTGAATTTCTTCGATAGTTTCCATTGCCTGCAATAATGCCATTCTGTTTGCCTCCAGATTATTGTAATAATCCAATGCTCCAGCAAGCTCTGAAGGAACATCGGCACGGCTCAAGGAGTTCGGAAACTGGTTGGCAATTCTGGAAATCAGTCGGGCATAACCTTCCCTTCCCTCCGCCATAGAGCGTGTACCTCTCTTTTGCTCATCGGTCAGATTGATTTTAAAAGGATTTAAAGGAGTTAGTGCTGTATTGACAGCTGTTGTGAAAGCAGTTAGTACTGCGGCTGGCGCGATCGCCGTAATCAATTTGGGCATAAAAATTATATTTATTAGTTAATACTAATTAAAAATATACAATATTTCTTACTTATATATTTTACACTTAATAATTAACATCATTTTAACGTATAATTTTTCTTATAAATATAAGATACGCCGATTTAAGTGCTTGTTTTAATTATAGGAAATTCGTTATAATTAAAAATAGCCTTCATTTAAGTTAGGGTTATATTGAATATATATTGGACATCACCTCTATTCTAAACTATTATTAGCTAAATTTGGAAATCATCATTCCTTTTGGAATCAAATAATTTATCAAACAGGTACTGGTCTGGAATCCGAAATTAGTAATACTTTCAAGCTTAATGACAATAAAAAAAAGTCCAAATACAGATACGGAATATCATTTTGATAATTTTTTTAATATCTCAGCCGACCTGATTTGTATTGCAGGATTTGACGGCTATTTTAAGAGAATAAATCCCGCTGTTTCCAAACTATTAGGCTATTCTGATGAAGAATTATATGCCAGTCCCTTACACACTTTTATTTACCCGCCCGATCTTAAAATCACACTCGAGACCAGAGAGCAGGTCTATAATAACAAACCCCTGCTCAATTTTGAAAACAGATACTTAACGAAATCGGGAGAGATTGTGTGGTTATCCTGGACATCCATGCCTGTTAAGGAAGAGAAATTAGTGTATGCTATTGCTAAAAACATTACCCATAAAAAAAGAATAGAAGAAGAGCGAAATATACTCCTGGCCAATCTGACAAAAATCAACAAAGAGCTCAAGCATTCCTCCTATACCACTTCACACGACTTAAAGTCTCCAATAAATAATTTGTTGTCCGTATTCGATCTTATTGATATTACTAAAATTAATGATGAAGAAACCCTGGAATTTATAGGCATCCTAAAAACAACAACAGAGCGTTTAAGAAAAACTATAAAAAACTCGGTAGAGGAATTAATCCATAAAGATGAGCTGCATGCCTCAATTGAAGAATTAAGTTTAAATGACAATTTGAATGAAGTATTGCTTTCAATCAACTCTTTGATAGTCAATTCAAAAATTAAAATTGATATAGATTTTTCAGCTCTTGCAACAATTAATTTCAATAAAGAATACCTCAAAAGTATCTTCCTGAACCTGATTACCAATTCCATAAAATACTCCAAACCAGATACTTTTCCAGTGATTTCTATTAGTGCGGGAAAAGTAAAAGGAAAGAGCCAGTTAATCTATTCCGACAACGGATTAGGCTTTGATATGGATAAAGTCCGGGATAAAATTTTTGGATTGCACCAAAAATTCCACAATCATATTGACAGTAACGGTATAGGACTTTACCTGATTTATAACCACATCACCAATTTAGGCGGCCGTATTGAAGTAGAAAGTAAAATAAACGAAGGAGCAAAATTTACAATAACATTCAAGGACTAAAAATATAAATCAAGTATTCGCTTAACTTTGCTGTAGTATAACGCTTAAAAGTAAAACCATGAATATTTTAGAATTAATAGAAAAGAGATACAGTACCAAGAAATACAATGCAGACAAAGCCATCCCTCAGGAGAAAATAGAAGCCCTGAAAGAAATATTGCTCCTCTCTCCTTCTTCGATAAACATACAGCCCTGGAAATTTACCTTTGTACAAAATCCGGAAATCAAAGCCAGATTAGCATCCGTTTCGATGCACAATACAGAAAAAGTAAATCAGGCACCCTTATTAGTTGTCTTTAGTGTAGCCGACGATCTGGATGAATTCCAAAAAGTAGTCGACAACGAATTGCCAGCAGCCAGAAGAGACTGGTACAATCAGATAAGGGCCAATAAACCCGAAGCCGATTTGAAAATATGGCTGTCCAATCAAGTATATATTGCATTAGGAGTGGGTCTGACAGCCAGTATTGCCTTAGGTCTGGATACCACTGCAATGGAAGGAATCGAATCGGATAAATACAGGGACATTCTAAATATGCCGGACTACAAACCACTATTTGCCATGGCGGTAGGATACGCATCAGAAGACGACTTCAACCGTATTGAAGCAATTCCAAAATCCAGAAGACCGCAGGAAAGCGTAATTGAAACTATTTAATATAAAAACTCATAATCAATGGACATCAAAGCATTTTTATTGGACTGGCTGGAAATCAGCAACAGTTACAATACCGAAAAGTATCTGGAAAAATATCTGGAAGATGCGGTATTAGAAGATCCATCCGTTGGCAGAAAGTTTGTGGGTCATACAGGAATTGGGCAGTATTATACCAGTTATTTTATTGGCTATAAAACCCAAACCAGACTGGTAAAACTGGATATTCAGGATGATATTACTTATATGGAAGTAGAATTCACAGGAGAATTTCCCGAAGGAAAACTTGGAGGAACATTTGATTTCACTTTCAGGGATCAAAAAATTGCAACAGTAATAGCTGATTTAATATAAGACATAAACAATCAAAATACATAAGCAAAACATAAAAATCATTACATTAGTTTGTAATGATTTTTTTATATTTTTAACACACTGAAATTTGACATATAAATTCAACTTAGTTCTAACCCATTAATAACCAAACACAATGAAAAAAAACAAACCTAAAATTAAAGATGAAGACAACTATCTTTTCACTTACCGAAGCATCAGACGTGCAATTGGGTATCTGGCAATCAGTTTACCAATAATTTTATTAACCTTATCATGGCTTTCTTTTTTCGGCACCAGGCCTCAGGAATCAATAAGCCATTACTATTACACCAATCTCAGGGAAATTTTCACTGGAACCTTATGTGCTGTAGGTTTATTTTTGATTCGATACAAAGGTCATTACAATGCCTCTTTCTGGAAAAATGACAAATTACTAACCAATATTGCCGGAATTATGGCACTGGGAGTAGCATTTGTACCTACTAATCCTCATGAAGCTTCAGAAAAAATTTATACCCTTATACCCTTAAATCAGGAATGGCTTGGATGGCTTCATTATGGTTTTGCCGGCACTCTCTTCTTGATATTGGCATTATTGTCTATTAATGTTTTTACAATAGGACAGAAAAATGAAACTAAAACTGCAAAAAGCATTATAGACGAGAATAATATTTACAGGTTTTGCGGGTATTCCATATTAGTATTTATTGTCATGGTACCACTCGGGCTGTTCTCTTATTCAACACTTGTTTTTGAAGCACTTTCGCTTTTTGTTTTTGGTTTAGCCTGGTTGATCAAAGGACGTGCATTAGGGGATCAAGGGGTAATTGGACAAAAAATTTACAGAGAAAACAATCCTGTAGATACTGAAAAGGTATTGGAAGAATAATCGAAAAACCTATTCTATCCTAATATTTTATCTATTAGTGGCAAGCTTTGTCAATTTCATTAATATATAAAACATCTAAAAAAGGCATAAATCTATTACGTTCCAGCAGCAAATGGCAACTTCCAGTTAATTATGAAGACAAAAGTTAAAGTAACAACGATTTATAACTGTTCTTTAGAAAGGGCATTTAAGACACCCATACTTTGTGATGTTTCCAAAGTGCATACCGGTTATGGCATTATGCCAAAAGTATCTTATTGCACCAATGATGAACACTGGGGTGAACCCGGTTTTAGTAAAAAAGTATTTGTGGCAAAATCATTAATTCAAAAAGGTGGTTTTGCTTCGGTTGATACTGTATTACAACGTATAGAAAATAAATACTGGCAAATTGAAGTCAGCGATTTTCAGTCATGGATGCTGGGTTTCTCCAAATTTACAGGAGAATGGGAAACCATTGAAATTGAAAAGGATAAAATTCTGGTTGAATACACCTATACCCTGCATTCTGACATTCTTATATTATATCCTTTGAACTGGCTGTTTGCAAAGACTTTCTGGAAAACGTATATGAAGAAAGTCTTAGAAAACATAAGACAACTGGCTTATAGCAATGAACCTTATTTGTATAATTAGATTCAGGAATTTATAATAACAGAACGCTTTCTCTAGAGAAAGCGTTTTTTTTATGCCTTGTTTATATATCTTAAACATTTCACAATACAATATAATTACTCATCTCAAAATAGAATTAAAAACACTTATATGTGAATCTTATAACTTTTTTAAAAAGTAATATAAAACATTTCCGGGTAAAGAATTTGACCTTTACATCGTTGCAATAAAGCAATAAAAGATTGAATTGAGATTAAAAGAAACCAATAAAAAATAAACGCGATGAACAATCTATTCAGAGGACTATTAGCAGGATACGGTGCAAAAAAATTAGGTGGCGGATGCTTTACTACAATTTTAGTTTTTGTGCTTATCTGGTTACTTTTAGGACAATGCAGTTAAAAATCAAATTCATATATAAATAAATTCATTAACAATTAAAAACAACAATCATGAGTACAGGTAAAGTAGTTTTAGGAACAGTGGCAGGACTTGCCGTAGGTGGAATTTTAGGAATCTTATTTGCACCTGAAAAAGGGTCTGTAACACGTCAGCAAATCGCAGACAAAGGATGTGATATAGCAGACGAGTTAAAATCAAAATACAGCGAATTTGCAGATTCTCTAAAAGAGAAATTTCAAAACGTTAAAAGTGAGGCACAAAATCTTGCTGACAATGGGAAAGCAAAATATGATGAAGTGAAAACTGACATCAACGATGCTGCAAAAAATTATTAATTATAAATAATATATTATGACTGACGATACAACACCAATAGCAACGCTTTTTGAGCGGGCTGAAGATTATACCAAAACAACCATAAAATTGTTTAAGCTAAACGCTGTTGATAAAACGGCCGAAATAGTTTCATCACTCTTTTCATTACTTGTTGTTATTCTGACAGTTGTATTGTCAATCGTAATTATTAGCATTGGCGCAGCGCTGTGGATAGGAAAACTATTAGGGGATTCATTTTATGGTTTCTTTGCAATTGGCGGGCTTTATTTACTGGTAGCAATTCTGCTTCGTGTTTTTCGTGAGCAATGGCTAAAATATCCGGTTAGCAATTCCATTATCAAACAAATGATGAAACAAAAAGCGATCTAATATGAAAAAGCCAAATGAAACAGATTCATTAAATGAAATGATCCTCCGTCAGGAGCAGCAATACGATAATGATTTAAGAGTGTTAAGAGACCAGTTTCATATTGCCTATGAAAGTCTAAAACCTATAAACTTTATCAAGAACGTAGTTCACGAAGTAACCGCTTCGCCAGAAATAAAAAATGATATGGTGGATAATGTCATTGGTCTGGCAACTGGATTTATTTCTAAAAAACTTTTAGTAGATGGTACAGATAGTCCCGTAAAAAAAGTCTTTGGTACCATACTTCAGTTTGCAGTAGCTAATGTCGTTTCCAAGCATACATATACTATTAAAACAGTTGGAGAAAATCTTTTGAATTATTTTTCAAAAGAAAAGAATAACTATTGATTTTTAGAATCATTGAAAAATTCACTATTTCTTCTTTTGAAAATTATATAAAAAAAAACAGCAGTAAACATTTGCTTACTGCTGTTTAATATATAATCTTAAATCCTTAACGGACTAAAAAGATATTTAGAATTTATATCCTACTGATACAGCAAGAACACTGTTTTTAGAATCTGCTCCTGAAACATCTAATGCATTTGATAAACCTAAGTAATATCTAACACCAGCTGATAAGTTTTCAGTGAAATCATATCCTAAACCTGCAGCAATTCCAAAATCAGTTGAACTGAAAATATCTTTAACATCTTCACCATCTACGTCAGCAGATAATAAAAATCCAACTTGTGGACCTGCTTCTACACTGAAAGATTTAGCTACATAATATTTAGCCAATACAGGAATGTTGATATAAGCTAATTTAATGTCTACTTCTGGTCCGAAAGCTTCAGTTTTAGCTCCTTGAGTAGAGTAAACTAATTCTGGTTGGATTGCGAATTTTTCAGAAAATTTGATTTCAGCAAAACCACCTACTTGAAAACCAATTAATGAAGAACCATCAATATCTCCATCAAGGTTAGAAACGTTCAATGCAGCTTTAGCACCAAATTTAACATCTTGTGCATTTGCAAATCCAAATGCCAATACAGCAACAGCTGATAAAATAATTTTTTTCATTTTTTTTTGTTTTAATAGTTATTTGAGGCAAATATATTATAAAAAACTTCACGTTGACAAAATAAAAAGAATATGTTTCTTACTTTTTTTCAAAAAAACAATAACTATTTGATAATTAATAAGTTTCAACAGTAAAAAAATATTTTAATTTTAATCCTAATTCAATTACTAATTGATAAAAAATAATATTTAACTTACTATAACATAGGTAATTTTACATTTTTAGGCATTTTTCTTTAAATAATTTGAAAAACACAAAACATGAGCAAATGAATAAGAATATTGACTATTATCGGCTTAAAATCATTAATTCAGCAATAAAGTCATCCAAAAAAGTATTAGATTAGCATCAAATAAAGAACGTAAATTGTCAATTCTATTTGACAAAAGTGTATCACATACTACCTCTCTAAATAAATAATTATAAATGGCATCAGGATTTTTTGTACTATTAGATGATATCGCAGCAATTATGGATGATGTTGCGGTAATGAGTAAAATTGCAGCAAAAAAAACTGCTGGAATTTTAGGTGATGATTTAGCGGTTAATGCCGAGAAAGCTTCCGGATTTATTTCTTCAAGGGAAATACCTGTACTTTGGGCAATTGCAAAAGGTTCATTTATTAATAAATTAATCATTTTGCCAATAGCTTTTCTATTGAGTGCTTTTTTTCCTTTGGCAATTATAATAGTTTTAATTCTTGGTGGACTTTTTTTGGCATATGAAGGAGCAGAAAAAATATATGAATATCTATTTCCTCATAAACATATTCAAACAGAAATTCCAATTAAAGAATATACAGAAGAAGAAATACTTGCTCTCGAAAAAGATAAAATTAAATCAGCCATCATAACCGATTTTATTTTATCAGTTGAAATTGTAATAATTGCATTGGGAACTGTAATTGAGGAAACTCTTTTATCACAAATCCTTGTAGTTTCCATAATTGCAATAATTGCAACTGTTGGAGTTTATGGTATTGTCGCTTTAATTGTAAGAATGGACGAACTTGGCTATAGACTTATTAAACTGAGTTCCAAAGAACACAGCCTATCAAAAACAATAGGAAATATACTGGTAAAAGCCTTGCCAAAAGTAATTAAAAGCCTGACTGTTATTGGAACCATAGCTTTAATTCTTGTAGCTGGTGGTATATTTGTACATCAAATTGATTTTTTACATCATTTATTTCCACAAATACCATCTATTATAAAAGAATTTATTTTAGGACTTTTAATTGGATTACTTGTTTTAGGAATCGTAAACGTATTCAAGAAGATAATTGGAAAAACTAATAGTTAAAAGTTGGTTTAAAAAAAAGTAGCAAACTATCCGTTTGCTACTTTTTTAAATTGTAATCTTATTTCATTCATCCTAAATTAGGATTTAGAATAAATAATGAACTATTAAAATTTATATCCTAAAGCTATTGAAAAAACTGAATTTTTTGCATTTGTATCAAAACCTTCCATATCATATACATTAGTTAATCCAAGATTGTATCTTAAGCCAGCAGAAAATTTTTCAGTAAAATCATAACCAAAACCAAAATTAAGTCCAAAATCTACTGTACTTGCCTGATCTTTAACATCGACAGAGGTGGATCCAGATACTGGCTGGCCTTGATAAGTTCCAGAAAAATCTATATCTGCTTTTGCAGATAATAAGAACCCAACTTGTGGACCAAATTCAAGACTAAATTTAGGTGCAGCATAGTATTTGATCATTAAAGGAATATTCAGGTAACCTAATTTAGAATGTTGCTTTACATCAAACATTTCACCTTCTATCATCTGCTCACCAGATTCTTTAACTCCTTGAACTGAATATATTAATTCAGGCTGAAATGCAAATTGTTTAGAAAGTTTATATTCTACAAAAACTCCTAATTGAAAACCAACTACTGAAGAAGCATCTTGCACATCTCCGGTAAGAGTAGCAATATTTAATGCTGTTTTAGCACCAAATTTAGCTTCTTGTGCATTAATAAATCCAAATGATAATAAAGTAACTGCCAATAAAATATTTTTTTTCATTTTTTTGTTTTAATAATTATTGCGCAAATATAGTGGTAAAATACTTTTTCTCCGGAGAAATAAAACGAATGTCTTTCTTACTTTTTATAATACATACTAACTATTAGATAAACAAATTATTTATTTTTGCATCAGCCTATATTTTTATACTTATTTCATTGTAAATCATACAAACACCACCAATCAAAATGACGCTAACGCTAAGATTAATTACATTGCTTTTTATGAGTTTTTCTTTTGTTTCAGTAGGACAAAATACAAAAATCAAAAACAGCACAACTACTGAATGGATATTGTCGAATTTATTCCGTGAAAAATCAGACAGTATCGAAATTAATGGAACTCCTCAACTCGTTACTTCACCTTATGGAGAAGCAGTTTATTTTGATGGAATAGACGATGCTATCTTTTTAAAGGAAATGCCGCTGAAATCACTTCAGGAATTTACTGTAGAAATGATATTCAAACCCGAAACAAATGCTCCGTTCGAACAAAGAGTATTGCATATAGGAGAAAGCAGAGAAGATCGTATGCTACTTGAAATTCGTGCTGTTAATACAAACTGGTATTTTGATGGCTATGCCTGTTCCGGAACTAACAAAAAAGCATTAATAGACGAAAAATTAATTCATCCTCTAGGACAATGGTATCATGTCGCTTTTGTGGTAACACCAAAAAGTCTTACGACTTATGTAAATGGAAAAAAGGAACTATATGAAGATTTTACTTTTTTACCCATAGAAACAGGTCAAACTTCTTTTGGAGTTCGATTAAATAAAGTATCCTGGTTTAAAGGTGCTATCTACAAAATCCGAATCACACCTAAACAAACTGACTCAAAGGACTTTATGAAATTTTGAACGAGAAATTTTCATTAAACCATTTCACGGTATAGTTTTTGTAAAGCTTTGCAACGTTAAAAAAACACTTCAATTGATGTTTTTAACATTACATACAATGGCTTATTTATTTTCTTTCATATCTTAGCAGGCTAATTTATGAATGAAGAGATTTTTACAACAACTCTCTAAAAACCAAACTAAAAACAAGAATGAAAACAAAACCAATTAATGCATTATTTATCATTTTAGCAGTCTTAATTACAAGCAATTCCAATATTACAGCTCAACGCTCAAAGGCATATAACACTTATAGTAACATTGAATTCAAAATGGATAAGGTGAAAGAACCTGAAATTCCTAATAATACCGTAAACATAATTGATTTTGGTGCAGTAAACGGAGGGTATGTTTTAAATACTAAAGCCTTTGCTGATGCTATTGAAGCTGTATCTAAAAAAGGTGGTGGAAAAGTTATTATTCCTGCTGGAATTTGGCTTACTGGTCCAATTATTTTGAAAAGCAATATAGAATTACATGCTGCAAATGGAGCCTTAATCAAATTTTCGCCAGATAAAAGTTTATACCCAATCATTGAAACCAGTTTTGAAGGTCTAAACACCTGGCGTTGTATCTCTCCTATTTATGGAAAAAATCTAGAAAATATAGCCTTCACAGGAAAAGGAGTCTGGGATGGTTCTGGTGAAGCATGGGGACATGTGAAAAAAAGTAAACTAAATTCAAAACAATGGAAAGAATTCGTTGCCTCTGGCGGAGTTCTTAATGACAAAAAGGATGTTTGGTATCCTTCAGCACAATATAAGAAAGGTATTGATGGCGCTGATCAAAATGTACGTCATGATTTGAAAACCAAAGAGGAATTTGAAGCGATTCATGATTTTCTTCGTCCTGTATTAGTTAGCATTCAAAATAGTAAGAGAGTATTATTTGACGGACCTGTATTTCAAAATTCTCCAGCCTGGAACATACATCCTCTTATGATTGAAGACCTAATTATACGCAACATTAGTGTTCGTAACCCATGGTACTCTCAAAATGGTGATGGACTTGATGTTGAATCATGTAAAAATGTTATTATCGAAAATTCAAGTTTTGATGTAGGTGACGATGCCATTTGTATTAAATCAGGAAAAGACAAAGATGGCCGTGATCGAGGTGTTCCTTGTGAAAATATTATTGTGAAAAAAAATATCGTCTATCATGGGCATGGTGGTGTAACAGTAGGGAGTGAAATGTCAGGTGGTGTAAAAAATCTGCATGTATCTAACTGTACGTTTATGGGAACTGATGTTGGATTGCGCTTCAAAAGTACTCGTGGACGTGGTGGAGTTGTAGAAAACATTTTTATTTCAGATATTTCAATGACTAATATTCCTTCACAAGCTATTTCTTTCGACTTGTATTATAGTGGAAAATCAGTGGCGGAAACTTTGGCTGAAGGTGGAAATACAGTTGCTGCAAAATTGATTCCTGTAGACGAAAAAACGCCGCAGTTCAAAAACATTTCTATAAAAAACATAACTATCAAAGGAGCAGCTCAAACCGTTTTCTTACAAGGTCTGCCTGAAATGAATCTTGAAAACATTGAACTATCTGATTTTACTGTAAAAGCAGAACAAGGATTCAAGATTATTGATGTTAATGGACTGAAAATTAAAAACATAAAAATGGATTTAGTTGACGGAAACGCTTTTAACATTTATAATGGTAAAAATATAGACTTTAACAATATTGAATTAAAGAGAAATACATCCAAAACACTTATTGTAAACGGGTCTGCTTGTGAAAATATTACATTAACTTTTGCTCCAAATTTACAAACTACTGTTGGCAAAAACGTTCCTAAGGGAACATTAAAATTATAAATAAAAATCTAGGAAACTTTAAAATTTTTATAAAAAACACTAGTTGAAAGGCTAGTGTTTTTTTTTACTTATTGCAATCCGAAAGTTATAAATCAAATAAAATTTGTAAGATAAAATGAATATCTTTGAAAGCATATTAAACCAAACAAAACAAAGATTATCCACTTCTAATATGTTCAAAATACAACCTCAAAATAAAGCATTCTTACTTACCTTAATTCTAACCTCCTTTTCTTTTGGATACTCTACTGCCCAATCCAAATTCGGTTACATCCAAAAAAAATCCAATCCGGAAACGATAACAGAGGTAACAGATAAGGTAAATAAAATAACAGTAATCAGTACAAAACCATTTAGCAATAGTGTCAGTCATTGGTACAATATTATTGATAAAAACAATATTGTAAATCCGGTTCCAAATCAACCTAAATACAACGAGTCGGATTATACCAAAATAGCCGATAATATCCTGTATTTTCAGCGTGATAATGGTGGATGGCCTAAAAATTATGACATGAAGGCTATTTTGACTCCTGAGCAAATAAATACTGTAGTTAATACAAAATCAGAATTAAATACCACTTTTGACAACGCTACAACTTATACTCATATCTATTATTTGGCACAAGTTTACACTACGACAAAAACTGAGAAATACAAAGAGGCATGCTTAAAAGGAATCAATTTTATTTTTGAATCACAATATTCTAATGGAGGATGGCCACAATATTTCCCTCTAGAAGAAGATTACAGCCGTCATATAACTTTCAATGATGGAGTTTATATAGGAATTATGGATCTATTGAAAAAAGTTATAGGTAATGATGCTAATTTTACATTTGTAGATAATAAAACAAAAAGAAAAGCTACAATAACCTATCAAAAAGGACTTGATTGTATCCTTAAAATGCAAATTAACAATCAAGGAAAACTTACCGCCTGGTGCCAACAACATGATGAAAAAACTTTATTACCAGTATGGGCAAGAAAATTTGAACCGCCAAGTGTTAGCAATGCAGAAAGTGCCGAAGTAGTTTTATTTTTGATGAATATTAATAATCCAAATGAAAAAATAATTAAATCCATACAAAGTGCTGTAAAGTGGTTTGCAGACTCCAAAATATACAATACACGAATAGAAACCTTTAAAGCTCCGGAATTTGAATCCAAATACAAAACAGTAACTGATGATCGAAGAGTTGTAATTGATTCTACCGCCCCTCCTATCTGGACACGTTATTATGAATTAATCTCCGAAAGACCTTTGTTTTGTGACCGTGAAAGTCTATATTTATATTCATTGGCAGAGGTAAGTCGGGAACGTCGCAGCGGTTATGGCTGGTACACTTACAACCCGGAAAAAGTTCTCACAAAATATCCGGCATGGCAAAAAAAATGGGCACCTACAAATGATGTTTTAAAGCCTTCAAACAATTAGAAAATAGTATAAAAAGCGTGCATTGAAAAATTCACGCTTTTTTAAATTAAATACAAAGCATATTAGAAGTAGAATTACTTTCGGATAATCCATAAAAAATCCAATAACCATTTCTCCTATTCTTTAGAAAATAACTATTTTTGCACTCTAAAATTTTTGCCTTATGCCAAAAAATAAATACAAAATAGCAGTTATTCAATTGAATCTAAATGATGTTGCTGAAAACAACCTTAAAAAATGTTTGAGTTGGGTTCGTGATGCCGCCAGTCAGGGTGCAGAAGTTATTTCCTTACCTGAATTATACAGCAGTCATTATTTTTGTCAAAGTGAAGATGTCGATAATTTTGCTTTGGCAGAACCATTATACAGTACTTCATTTATTGCTTTTAGTGCTTTGGCAAAAGAATTAGGAGTGGTAATTATTGTTCCTTTCTTTGAAAAAAGAATGGCGGGAATTTACCACAACAGTGCATACATCATTGATACCGATGGTTCAGAAGCAGGATTATACCGTAAAATGCACATTCCGGACGATCCCCATTTCTACGAAAAATTTTATTTCACTCCAGGTGATTTAGGTTTTAAAGCTTTCCCTACTCAAAAAGGAAAAATTGGAACTCTTATTTGTTGGGATCAATGGTATCCTGAAGCAGCTCGTTTGACTGCTTTGCAAGGTGCTGATGTTTTGTTTTATCCAACAGCAATCGGTTGGCATCCATTAGAAAAAGAACAATATGGTGAAAACCAACACGGTGCATGGATGAACGTAATGAAAGGGCATGCCGTGGCTAATGGAGTTTATGTTGCCGCTGCAAACCGTATAGGATTAGAACAATATATTGAAGGAACTGCAGGAATTCAGTTTTGGGGATCTTCGTTTATAGCAGGTCCTCAAGGAGAAATTTTGGCGCAAGCCTCAAATGATAAAGAAGAAATACTGATTGCCGAAGTAGATTTGGATTTACAGGAAAATGTACGTCAGAACTGGCCTTTCTTCAGAGATCGAAGAATCGATGCTTTTGGAGATATTACAAAAAGAGCAATTGATTAATTATGAGCAACTCAAATAGAAGATTCCCAGCCGAATGGGAAAAGCAGCAAGGTATCTTATTATGTTTTCCACATAACGGCAATGATTGGCCGGGAAAATATGAAGCGATACAATGGGCTTTTGTGGAATTTATAAAAAAAGTAGCCACTTTCGAACAAGTGATTTTAGTTGTTGCCGATGAAAAACTAAAGACAAAAGTTTCGGAAATGTTGGAAACAGCTCAGGTAGCATTAAAAAACGTTTCTTTTATCATTCATAAAACGAACCGAAGCTGGATGCGGGATTCGGGTCCAATTATTGTTAAAAACGGAGCCAAAAAAGAAGCTTTGAATTTCAATTTTAACGGTTGGGCAAAATATAAAAATATCAATTTAGACAAACACGTTCCTACGAAAGTAGGCGAATTTCTAAAACTTCCTGTTACTCAGGTTACCTATAAAGGAAAACCCGTAATTGTAGAAGGTGGAGCGATTGAAACCAATGGAAAAGGGACTTTACTAACTTCGGAAGAATGCCTGATGCATCCTGATATACAGGTTAGAAATCCAAATTTCACCAAAGCAGATTACGAAGCTGTTTTCAAAGAATATTTGGGAATTACCAATGTTATTTGGTTAGGTGACGGAATTGAAGGCGATGATACTCATGGACATATCGACGATTTATGCCGATTTGTAAATGAAGATACCATTGTTACTATTGTAGAATCTGACCCAAAAAATAACAATTACAAACCTTTACAAGACAATTTAAAACGTTTGCAAAATGCCAAATTGGAAAACGGCTTATCTCCAAAAATAGTGGAATTGCCAATGCCAAAAGGTATTGATTTTGATGGATTGCGATTACCAGCCAGTTATGCTAATTTCCTTATTTTAAATAACGCTGTTTTAGTTCCTACTTTTAATGATTCTAACGATAGGATTGCTTTAAACATTCTTGCTGATTGTTTTCCAGATAGAGAAATCATTGGCATTAACGCCATCGATTTGATTTGGGGCTTTGGGACTTTACATTGTTTAAGCCAACAAATTCCAGAGTAAAGTAACTTAGTAAAAATAAAAAAGACTTGTAGAACAATCTCTACAAGTCTTTTTTTTATTAAATTTTTTAATCCCTTGTAAAAGGAATTTTTTGAGTTTCGCCAATAATCATATCGAGTCCTTTTTTATTCTCATTGAACTGAAATTTGACTCCGGCAGCTTTAGACTCGAAAGTATCAGTTTCTATAGGAAGCAATGAAAATTTAGGATAATTTGTAATCTCAACAAAAAGAACATTGTTTTCTTCTGTAAATTCAATTTTTATTGGAGCTAATTTAGTGGAAAATTTACCTATATAACTATCTAAAATAACATCTTTTTCAACAATACCATTAGCTACATTCCAACTATTATTACTTTCATTGCTATCGGGAAAAACATGATCTGGATCAATAGTAATACTTTCTATTTCTTCAGTAGAATTATATTTAAAAGTCCAATCTTTATTTTTCTGCCAAATTTCTACTGGTAAGCTAAGTCTACTAACCTTTCCTCTTTTAGTCTTTATATCCAAAATTACCGGCATTGCCATTTTTTCAAAGTTTTCAATCGTAATATACACTCCTGATTTAGGATTATTATCAACATATTTTATGGAATTAATTCCTTGATCCAGCCTCCAATTATTAACAAACCAACCTCTCCAAAACCAAGATAAATCTTCTCCTGAAACATTTTCAATAGTCCTAAAAAAGTCATCAGGAGTAGGATGTTTATATGCCCATCGTTCCATATATGTCCGAAGAGCCAAATCAAAACGCTCAGGTCCCAAAACTTGTTCCCGCAAAATCACTAATCCTGCACTAGGTTTTGAATAACATAAAGTACCAATGTGAATTTCTTTCATATTATCAGGAGAACTCATTACTGTTTCTAAACTATTTTTAGTATAACTCTCAGCTTCTTCATGCATATCTTCTGCTTCAATTTTATACTCTCCTCTGTTAAAATCAGTAGAACTTAATGTATTAATAAAAGTATTGAATCCTTCATCCATCCAGGCAAATAAACGTTCATTTGAACCGACTATCATAGGAAACCAGGTGTGACCAAATTCATGATCAGTAACTTCCCATAAATCTTTACCTTTATCTTTGTAGCTACAAAAAACAATTCCGGGATATTCCATTCCACCTACAATACTAGCAGCATTTGTGGCTGCTGGATAAGGATATTCCAACCATCTTTTCGAATAATTTTCAATTGCATTTTTGGTATATTCAGTCGATCGTCCCCAAGCATCATTTCCGGCACTTTCTATAGGATATGCAGAAATAGCAAGGGATTTTTTTCCACTTGGTAAATTAATTCTGGCTGCATCTAGAATAAATGCTGCTGAAGATGACCAGGAAACATCCCGCGAATTTTTTATTTTATAATGCCAGGTTTTATTAGACTCAACTTTAGCATTAGCGAGTACTGCCACTTCTTCTTGTGGGCGAATAATTACTGTTTTATCGCTTTGCTTTGCCTGTTCCAAACGTTTTTGCTGGTCAATACTATAGACCTCTTCTGAATTAACCAATTCGCCTGAACAAACTACAAAATGATTGGCTGGAGCAGTAATATTCACATCGAAATCTCCATATTCCAAATAAAATTCTGAAGCTCCCAGATAAGGATTAGTATTCCAGCCATTAACATCATCATACACACACATCCTAGGATACCACTGAGCAATCGAGAAAATTTTGCCGTTTTTAGTTTCTACTATTCCCATACGATCTGAACCTTCATCAGGAGAAATAAAAGAAAAATCAATTTTTACGGTAACAATGCCTCCTTTTGATTTTAATTCCTGAGGGAGAAAAACCTGCATCCTAGTATCATAAATACTATACTTAACCTCTTTTTCTGTTAAAATCCCTTTATTGGCAGTAACAACTTTTACTGATTTTATCTTGTGGCCACCATCAAAAATTTGCCCCTGAGCACCATTCCTACTTCCTTCTATAGGAATAATAGCATTACCACGTGAATCAGATTTAAATAAATTTTGATCTAAAAACATCCATAAAAAAGACATAGCATCAGGGCTATTATTAGTATAAGTTATAATTCCTGTTCCCGTAATTTCATTATTGGCTACATTTAATTTAGCAGACAATTTATAATCCGCCCTATTTTGCCAATATTCAAATCCAGGCTGACCACTTGCTGAACGCGTATTTGTTCCATTTTTTGAATAAAAAAAGGGGGCAAAAGCTTCATGATAATCATACTTTGAAACTTGGGGATTTGTTGAAGTTGTACTATTTTGAGCATATAGAGAAGAAATTCCAAATACTATAAAAAACCGCAAAATTAATCTGTAAGAATTATTTTTCATTAGTCTGTTTGTTTGATATAACACACTATATAAATGTATTATTTAAATTTAAAATTACACAATCTAAATACAATAACTTTAAAACATTGAGTAATTGTTAATAGAACATAAGGCTAAAATAATCATAAAAAAACACCAACGAATTTGTTGGTGTTTTTTTATGATTATTTTAATTTCTAAAGCGATTTGAAAATTCTGTTTATAGGTATTCCTACTCCTTTCTTTAGCACTACATTATTATCGGTAACCGCCCACACTGTAGTTTCTACCACTTTTTTAGAAGAATCATCTTCAAAGTAAATTTTAATTTTTGAATGTTCAAGATTACCCAAAGCTTGTGCACGATTTAAGTCATTTATTCTTTGAGAAATGGCTTCTTTATCTTGAAGCACATCTGTGTTTGGAAATCTTAAAGTTTGGATATCTTCTTTCTCAATAGTTAAAAAATTATCATTCATAAATTTAGGTATTTTTTTAATTAATTATTTAGCATTATGAAGTTAATAAAATATATTTACATTTTGTTAAAACAATGAATAAAATTTAAAATATTTTGAATACAACTATCAAAAACACCTATTTAACGGCTATTATTAATACTAAAGGAGCTGAACTAATATCTTTAAAGACAAAAGATAATAAAGAATATATTTGGGAAGGAAATCCAGAATTTTGGGGTAAACATTCTCCAGTTTTATTTCCAATTGTTGGTACGCTAAAAAATAGTTTATACTATTTCAATAATACCGAATATTATTTACCAAGACATGGTTTTGCAAGAGATATGGAATTCATAATAAAAGAAAAATCTCAAAACAATATAACTTTTTCATTAGCTTCATCCGAAGAATCTCTTAAAGTATATCCATTTGATTTTGAGTTGCAAATAATTTATACTCTTGACAAAAACAAATTAACCATTGCTTACAATATCATCAATAATAGCAATCAGATAATGCCTTTTTCTATTGGAGCACATCCGGCATTTGCATTACCAAAACCATTTGAAAATTATTCATTATCTTTCGAATATTCTGAAACTTTGACTAGTTATGATTTGGAAGATGATTTACTTTCTGACAATACAAAAACTATTCAAATGATTGATAATAAAGTCTTTCTTAACTATTCATTATTTAAAAAAGATGCTTTGATTTTTAAAAAATTACAATCTAAAATCATTACTATTTTAGAAAATGAAAATCCATTGCTTCGTGTACAATTTAATGATTTTCCAAATCTGGGAATTTGGACAAAAATCAATGCTCCTTTTTTATGTATCGAACCTTGGATTGGTTATTCTGACACTACTGATTCATCCGGGAATATTATAGAAAAAGAAGCTATTAAGCTTTTGCAGGTAAATAAATCGTTTAGATGTCATTTTAACATCGAAATTTTATAAATAAACTAGTTATTCCCGATCCCTTGAAATCAATTATATTTATATTTGCTGCCGGAATTAGTAATAATTTCTATTAAATCATACATTTGGCTAAACACGCTCATGAAAAAACTATTTATTTTTACTTTTCTTGTAATTTCGACTTATTCTCAATCTCAAACTTATATAAAAGGAAATGTATTAACTGCATTGGTACTTATTCCAAATATTGGAATAGAAACCAGTATTGGAAAAAAATCTACTTTTCAATTTGATGCTACAGCGTCTTTCTGGAAATCAATCGATGGTAGACCATATGAATTTTATACTTTTATTTCTGAATACAGATACCATTTTCGTGAAAAATACAATGGATTTTATGCAGGAGCAAATGTTGGTTTTGACAGCTTTAATGTTACAAAATGGAATTATTATGATTTAAAAGTGCATCAGATAGGAGTTGGCTATCTTGTTGGTGCAACAATAGGTTATGAAAAAAAATTAAATGACCGTTTTATGCTTGACATTTTCTTAGGAGGTGGTACACATCAAGCATTTTATCATAGCTATTATATTGAAACTGGTGAAAGATGGGAACTTGATAATGCCAAAGGTAGAAACAAAAGCGGCGAATTGATTCCTTATAGAGGCGGTGTAATGATTTCGTACCGTTTGAATTAAATCTATTTTTAAAATTTTGGAATAGTTTTTATATACAATTCCTCCACTTTTTTTCTGGCCCAATCTGTTTTTCTTAAAAAAGTCAGACTTGATTTTATACTTGGATTATCTGTAAACGACTTAATTTTTATTAATTCACCTAAAGTATCGAATCCATAATAATCGACAAGTTGTTCTAAAATTCTCTGTAATGTAATTCCGTGAAGCGGATCTTTTGATTGAGGCTTTTCCATATTACAAATTTATGGCATTTTTATATATTTCTTTGGTGTTTCATTCATTTGTATCTACATTTGCCATCCAATGCAAAAAACAGTAAACATACTTAATAAAAGAGCCAGATTCGATTACGAAATAATCGAAAAATTTACGGCTGGAATTGTTTTGGCTGGAACCGAAATAAAATCCATTCGTTTAGGAAAAGCCAATATTACTGAAAGTTTCTGCGAATTTAGTGGAACGGAACTTTTTGCTATCAATACTTATATTGAAGAATATGCTTTTGGTAATCAATTTAATCATAAAGCAAGAAGTGAGCGTAAACTTTTATTGAACAAAAGAGAATTAAAAGGTTTAGCCAGAAGTGTACAGGCCAAAGGTTTGACTATTGTTCCTTTGAAATTGTTTACCAATGAAAAAGGAATGGCAAAACTCGAAATTGGACTTTGTAAAGGAAAGAAAACTTACGATAAGCGTGAATCTTTAAAAGAACAAGATACTAAACGTGATCTTGACAGAATAAAAAAATCTTTCTAAATTTATTCTAAATTTATTCTGGATTTATTTCTGAAAAATAATTTCAAAAAAAATAAAAAAAGCCTTCTTATAACTAATTACTGAAGTATAAGAAGGCTTTTATATGAAAATCCTATTTAAATCCTACTATTTGTTCTTCAGCAGCAATTACTTCTTCAACAAATTTTTTGTATTCTAAATAATCCTTTGGAGCAATATTGTCCCAAACAATTGACACCTCTCTTTTTACCTTTAAAGAATTGTTATTTATAAGTTCAAATCTTAATGTATAGTTTTGATTCTTAAATGAAAAAGTTTTACTCTCAGGTATTTCTGAAAACTTTTTATCTTCAGGGATATTTAGAATAACTTCTGACTCATATTTATTATTATTTTCATAATCAAAATAGTTAATATCAAATTTTCTATTATCTGCAGCAATAATATCTCTTGTATAAACTTTATCAATAAAAGGTATTTCTGTTATTTTTAGTCCACCTACTTTTTGTAAATTTTCTGATATAGAAAACTTAGTTTCATAGGTGAGTGCTTTATCGAACATTTCGTTTGACAACAATTTCACTGACTGAAGGCTAATCACTTTTTGCAATTGTTTATTATACCCTTTTTCTATTTCCTTTTCTCTAACATCAGCTGTAGTTGCCCCCGAAAACAGTTCATTGTAGTATGATTTACTTGCTCCAGTAATAGTATGCGTATTCTCAAAGACTTTCAATTTATCGCTTAGTGTTACTATAGAAGTGGTTTTCAAAATATTTTCTATAGCGGAATCAAAAGGAATTTTAATTAAAATTGATTTCTCATTTTCCTTTTTATCAAATGAAATAACTAACGCATTAGCTTTGTACAAAGAATTTGGCAACATTCGATATGGTAAATATTTATCCGTAAGCTCCAGGAAAACAACTTTATTGTCAATTCTGGTTTGCACAATACAATGATTAAAATCCAATGCCGGCAACTGCATCGAATTGAAACCATTATCGTTTGTTGAGACCAAAACCAAATTGGATTTTAATCCCGCATATTCTGACAATGCTACAAATAAGGTAGATACATCTTTACAATCCCCTAATTTTGTTGTAATTGTTTTAGATGGTTTTTGAGGTACATAACCGCTTTGTCTAAAATCTAAAGAACTATAAGTAATATTTTTTTCGATATAAACGTATATTGCCTTGGCTTTTTCGTCATCACTCAAATTAGAGACGCCGTTTGGAAAAATGGTATTAAAAGTGTCTTTGGTAATTTTATCCGATTTTAAATTTTTCTTCACCATATCGGAATACCAATTCGAAATATCGCTCCAGGATTTTATGGTTCCAACTTTAATAGTATTTGTCAAATCACTCGATATTGGGGAATAATCTTCTTCGAGCGGTAATGCTGGTATGTTGGTTCTTTTCCATATACTGCAATTTTTTCCATTTACTTTTTTGGTAGTTGGCACGATATCACCATTAGTAAAATTAGTGTAATACAGACATTCGACAGGAGTTATTAATCCAAAAATAGCCTCGGCTGATGGCGACTCACTATCAAAATAGCAAGACAGATTAAAATCTTTATAGAAACGTCCTGTTCCGTTTTCTATGCGCTCGTATTTTATGTAAATAACGTCTCCTACTTTTAAATTGGAAAACACCAGCATATCATCTCCTTGTTCTGCAGGAACTATTGATCCATCTTCTTTTATTATTTCAGATTTCAGAACTGAATTACTATCCAAGTTTATTGAATACTCTTTCATTTTTTCGATACCGCTTTCAGAAGTTATTTCAAACAAATAAGAAGACCTTGCTTTTTTTCCACCTTCTGGAAAAACATTCACTAAATATTCATCCAACAATAATACAACACCATAATCTCCTTTTAGTTTTGAATTTTTTCTTTCTTTTACCAATTTATAAATATCCTTCGTGGCTATCTCATCAATTTCGTCAGGAGTTTTAGTTATATCGTACAACTGTTTTCTCAACGAACCATTTCCTGAATTATAGGTTAATGATTGACGAATATATTTTTCGGCTTCTTTATTATTCTTCATCAAATTATAAATTGAAGCTTTCTTTTCCATATTCATAAAGGAATACGGGAAATTAGCCAGATTTTCATCTATAACAGCCAGTGCTTCTTCGTATTTATTTTCATTGGTCAAAATAATAATATAATCATTTCTAAGCGCATTAATATAAGTATATTCATTAATTCTTCTTTTTACAATTCGCTCTACTTCCGCCTTATTGTTTAATTCATTATAATAATTAATTAATAAATTATCTACTTCATTGATTGTCTTGTTTTTTGAAATTTCTTCCAAAAGGGAAATAGTCTTTGCCTTATCATTTTTTAATTTAAAATATAAATTGGCGCCTAATATTTTAATTTTTTCATTTCCAAAGGTATCTTTATCCAAATCATCCATTAATCTCAAAACTTCAGCTATATCTCCCTTTTTGGATGCTATCATAAAACTAAACATCAATTCATAAAAGCGTTGTTTGTATTTTTTGGAACGATTTTTATACTCTTCCAATTCAGAAATAGATGAGTTTTTAAGCCATTGTCCGTCTAATATTTTTGAGAATGTAGAATAATAATAATCCGCATCATTTTTTTCGATATTCTTTATAATCTCTTGTTTCTTTTGTTGCTCATCGCCGACTAAATCATAATATCTTAAAAAATAATTCCCAATTAAAGAACTCTTTGGATATTTTTCATCTAAACCTTCTATAGCACCATAAGCATTAATTGCTTTATTATTGGATTCATAAACTGTAAATTGAAATAGCTTATACAATAAATTATCAGGATATTTTTTTACTAAATCATCAAAATATTGTTCATAATCTAATTTCAAAATTTCCGTTTCAGCATTTTCAGTTTTTGTAACTACATAAGGCTGAAATGTTTTGCTGAATTTCAATAGATTGACAGTAGTATTGTCTACATTTTTTACTTGTGCTGAAAAATAATCGCTTCCACTAGAAATAGATAGTTTAAAAAGTAGTCTGTTTATTCCTTTTTCTAAATTGATTTTTATAGAATATGCATCAAGATTTGCCCTTTTTATATCTTGGTTATAATAAATTTCCCTATCGTTCAAAAATATTTTCAATCCTTGATTGGCTCCAAAATTCAATAAGTAACTTTTCTTTTCAGGAGAATCAATAAAAGTCTGGGCATAAATAATTCCATTTCCATATTCACTTTCATTAATAAAAAAGTGATAAGCATCATGTTCTATATTTTTAGGATTATACCATCCTATTTTACCATTACTGTTGGCATCAAAAAGTTTATCATTTTTAGCATAAATCTCCGGCTCATATTCAATATCCAGACCACTGCCATTTAAATTTTCAAAAACACCGCAAAATTGCCACTGATCTATTGTTTCCAAAGTAGCAAATGACTTTTTAGCCTCTTCAAATTGCATTCTTTTACTTTCAAATATGCCTTTTCTATATTTAACGATAGGTAAATCCTTAAATTTTGGAGAAGCAGACAAATAATCTATCTTTTTATAGGTAAGCTCGTTACAGGCATCAGCAGAAACATCACCAAGTATAATTTCTTTATTAATAAATGGGGCAATATAGTATTGTGAATTAGGAAGTTTTTCTAAGTTTTTGATAAAAGTTTCATCAAAATTTATTTTTCCAGATTCCTCATCTATAAAAGCATCCAAAAACAACAAATCAATATTACTGGTTTTACTTTTTCCAAACTGTTTATCAAATAAGATTCGTGCTTCTTCTCTTTTATTATTAATCAACAAGTTAAGTACATTGGTGTAATCGGCTTGAGAATAGATAAAATTGGTAAACAATAATAAAAGTAAAATAGTAATTTTTTTCATAATGTTTGTTGGTTGAATAGTTTATTGGTTGGTTAATAACTTTAATTTTTATTTTCCAATAAAGGCACAAATTTAAAATCTCCAAACTCATGCTTCTCAAACTGAGTTTCATTTTTTCTAATCAAGAGGGTCATAATTTGATTTTCTTCACCTAATGGAATAACGAGCCTTCCTCCTATTTTTAATTGGGCCATCAATGCCTGCGGAATTATTGGTGCACCAGCCGTAACAATAATACTATCAAAAGGAGCATGATTAGGCAACCCTTTATAACCATCACCAAAAGAAAGATGTTTAGGTCTAATCCCTAATTTGGGTAATAAAATTGAGGTTTGTTTAAATAACTCATTCTGTCTTTCTACACTATAAACTTTTGCTCCCATCAAACACAAAACAGCAGTTTGATAACCCGAGCCTGTACCAATTTCAAGAATTTTGTGATCTTTTTGAACTTCTAATAATTGACTTTGAAAAGCCACAGTATAAGGTTGTGAAATCGTTTGACCCGCACCAATAGGGAAAGCCTTATCCTGATAAGCATAGTCGGCAAAACTGGAATTCAAAAAAAGATGTCTTGGAATTTTATTGATGGCTTCCAAAACATTTCTATCAACAATTCCTTTACCTTTCAAAAGGGTTACTAATTGATTACGAAGTCCTTGATGTTTGGCAGTATCTTTCAAAATTTTGGGTAATTTATTTTGGTAAAAATAAACTTTAAAATCTCAAAAATCAAGTACGAATTTCTAAAACTTTAAACCCCAAACTTTACGCCATTAATAAAATAATTATACATTTGTTAAAAATCTTTTTTTATGTTAAAAGTAGGAGTTTTAGGTGCTGGACACCTTGGAAAAATACATTTACGATTATTACAACAATCTGAAAAATACGAATTAGTTGGTTTTTATGACGAAAACCAAGAAAACGGAGCCAAAGTAGCCCAAGAATTTGGGTACAAACAATTCTCTACCATAGCCACATTAATTCACGCTGTTGATGTGATCGACATTGTAACACCAACACTTTCTCATTACAAATGTGCTAAAGTTTCTATCAAATCTGGGAAACATGTTTTTATAGAAAAACCAATTTCAAATACAGTTGCCGAAGCTGAGGAAATCATCGCTTTAGCCAATGAATATAAAGTCAAAGGTCAGGTAGGACATGTCGAAAGATTCAATCCTGCTTTCAAAGCGACAAAGGATATGATTGAAAATCCAATGTTTATTGAAACCCATCGTTTGGCAGAATTTAATCCACGCGGAACTGATGTTCCTGTAGTTTTGGACTTGATGATTCACGATATTGATGCCATTTTAAGCGTTGTTAATTCAAAAGTAAAAGACGTTCACGCCAGTGGAGTTTCGGTAATTAGTGAAACTCCAGATATTGCCAATGCCCGAATTGAATTTGAAAACGGATGTGTTGCCAATTTAACAGCCAGCCGAATTTCCCTGAAAAATATGCGTAAATCGCGTTTCTTTCAAAAGGACGCATATATCTCTGTTGACTTCTTGGAGAAAAAATGTGAGGTTGTAAAAATGAAAGATGCTCCGGAAATTCCTGGGGATTTTGATATTATTTTGCAAAATGCAGAAGGTGTAAAAAAACAAATCTATTTTTCTAATCCTGATGTGGAGCAAAACAACGCAATCTTGGACGAATTAGAATCTTTTGCTGATGCTATCAATAACGACACTACTCCTGTTGTCACTTTGGAACAAGCCACAGAAGCATTGCGTGTTGCTTATCAAATTATTGATTGTTTCAAAAAATAAAAGATGAAAATAATTGCCGTCATCGGAGCAGGAACAATGGGCAACGGCATTGCACATACTTTTGCACAAAATGGTTTTACTGTAAAACTGATTGATGTTTCCGAGAAAGCTTTGGACAAAGGAATGGCTACTATTTTTGCCAATTTAGACCGAATGGTTTCTAAAGGAAGTATTTCCGAAGAAGATAAATTCAAAACCTTAAATAACATTATTACCTATACAGATATTGAAGATGGTGTGGTTGGTGTAGATTTAGTTGTGGAAGCCACTACTGAAAATTTGGACTTAAAACTCAATATCTTCAAGCATTTGAACGAAGTTTGTTTACACAATACCATTTTTGCAACCAATACTTCTTCTATTTCCATCACACAAATCGGAGCCGTTGTTGCTCATCCGGAACGGGTTATCGGTATGCATTTTATGAATCCTGTACCATTAATGCCTTTGGTTGAAGTAATTCGTGGCAATAAAACAAGTGATGAAGTGACCAAAATCATTATGAATTTAGCCGAAAAACTAGGTAAAACTCCTGTTGAAGTCAACGATTTTCCTGGTTTTGTTACCAACCGAATTTTAATGCCGATGATAAACGAATCCATCGAAACCTTACACAACAAAGTGGCAGGCGTTTATGAAATTGATACCGTGATGAAACTCGGAATGGGTCATCCAATGGGACCATTGCAATTAGCTGATTTTATTGGTCTTGATATATGTTTGGCAATTCTAAACGTAATGAACGACGGTTTCAAAAATCCAAAATACACTCCTTGTCCTTTATTGGTCGAAATGGTTAGCAACGGAAAATTAGGTGTGAAATCCGGAGAAGGTTTTTATGATTATAGCGAAAGTAAGAAAGCAGAGAAAGTTGCAAAACAATTCAATTAATTATGTCAATCCCACAAAATCTCCTCAAAATAAAATCCTCTTTACCATCAACTGTAACTCTTGTTGCCGTTTCTAAAACCAAACCTATTCCTGATTTGATGGAAGCTTACGATGCTGGTCAACGCATTTTTGGCGAAAACAAGATTCAGGAAATGGCAGACAAATGGGATGCAATGCCAAAAGACATCGAATGGCATATGATTGGTCACGTTCAGACGAATAAGGTCAAATTTATGGCGCCGTTCGTAAGTTTGATTCACGGTGTTGACAGCTTGAAATTATTGGAAGAAATCAACAAGCAAGCACAAAAAAACAATAGAATTATCGATTGTTTATTGCAAATATATATTGCCGAAGAAGAAAGTAAATTTGGTTTGGATGAAAAAGAACTCAATGAAATCCTGACTTCTGAAACATTCGAAGAAATGAAAAACATTCGAATTGTTGGATTAATGGGAATGGCAACTTTTACAGATAACCAAAACCAAATCAAGAAAGAATTCACGCATTTGAAATCAATTTTTGACAAGTTTCAACCTCTGAATACTGAAAACTTCCAACTGAACACTATTTCTATGGGAATGTCCGGCGATTATCAACTTGCAATTGAATGCGGAAGTACAATGGTTCGAATAGGAAGTAGTATATTTGGAGGACGAATTTGATTTTTGATTCCAGATTTGACAACTGAACACTAAAAACTGAACACCGAACACTTATTTTGTACGCCATACTCGACATAGAAACCACTGGAGGACAATTCAACGAAGAAGGAATTACGGAAATTGCCATCTATAAATTCGACGGTCACGAAATTGTCGATCAGTTCATCAGTTTGGTTAATCCTGAAATTCCAATTCAGCCTTTTGTGGTGAAATTGACAGGTATCAATAATGCGATGTTGCGCTCTGCACCCAAGTTTTTTGAAATAGCCAAACGTATTATCGAAATGACCAACGATTGTGTTCTTGTAGCCCACAATGCTGATTTCGATTACCGAATTCTTCGCACTGAATTTCGCCGTTTAGGTTATGATTTTAATGTAAAAACACTTTGTACAGTAGAATTATCCAAAAGATTATTACCCGAGCAGCCTTCACACAGCCTTGGGAAATTAGTTCGAGCATTAGGAATCCCAATGGCAGACAGACATCGTGCCAGCGGAGATGCAATGGCAACTGTTAAGTTGTTTAAAATGTTATTGGACAAAGATTTGAACAAAGAAATCGTCAAAGAACTCATCAAATTTGAAATCCAAAAAGGAATAGCTCCCAAATTAATGGATATTGTGGAGAAGTTACCTTCCAAAACCGGAGTTTATTATATCCATAAAGAAGACGGAAAAATCATTTTCATTGGCAAAAGCCGAAACATCAAAAAAAGAGTCAATCAGCATTTTACGGGGATAACCAAAAGTGCCAAGAAAATTCAAAATGAAGTTTTTACCGTAACTTTTGAAGAAACAGGAAGCGAATTGATTGCCCTTTTGAAAGAATCCGAAGAAATCAAAATTCACCGACCGATTTACAACCGAATGTCACCAAAAACCAATTTTTCGTGGGCTATTTATGCCGAAAAAGATGCCAATGGTTACCTAAATTTAAAGTTACAAAAAGCAGACGGTCGCAAAAAAGAAATAAAGTCATATATATCACAACAGGAAGGAAAAGAGGCGCTGTTTCGCATCAGTTCTCATTATCATTTATGTCAGAAACTGACTGGTTTATACGATACTAAAACCAATTGTTTTCAATACACTACCAACGAATGCGATGGTGCTTGTGTTGGAAAAATTTCTCCCGAAGAATACAATTTACGAGTTCAGACATTTATCGAAAAAAACTTGTTCGACAATAAAACCTTTGCACTTTTAGACAAAGGACGTACCATTTCGGAACGCAGTGCAATTTTGGTTGAAAACGGCGTTTACAAAGGCTATGCTTTCTATGATTTGAATTACCAAATCAACAACATCGAAATTTTGAGAAATATCATTACACCGATGCAGAGCAATCGCGATACCCGAAACAGTATTCAAAGCTATATGCGAAAAGCAAAAGCAATAAAAATTATAAATTTTTAATTTATATTTGATAATGCGTACACCAAAAACTAAATTTAATCTCCTTCGCCAACGAATTCATATCATCATATATGGTTCGGATACGCGAGCTGGACGTTTATTTGACCTGATTTTATTAGGACTAATTCTCTTGAGTGTCTTTTTGGTAATGCTCGAAACCGTCAAAGGATTTGATGTAAAATACCATCACGAACTCATTGTCCTCGAGTGGATTATAACCATATTTTTCACCATAGAATATCTCCTGCGAATCTTTACAACAAATACTCCGCGAAGATATATTTTCAGTTTCTTCGGCATTATAGATTTGATTGCCATTTTACCGATGTATTTATCCTTTTTCTTCGTAGGATCAAAAGTATTTTCAGTCGTAAGAGCTTTGCGATTACTGCGATTATTCAAAATATTAAACCATCCAAAATTTACAGGTCAATCACAGCATCTATTGAAAGCATTGGATGCCAGCAGAAGAAAAATCACCATTTTTCTATATTTTATACTCATCAGTACCATCCTTATTGGATCGTTAATGTATGTCGTTGAAGGCGAAGAAAACGGATTTACCAGCATACCAACCAGTATTTATTGGACAATCGTAACCCTAACAACTGTGGGCTATGGCGACATTTCACCAGGTACTCCATTAGGGCAATTTATCGCCTCGATGGTTATGATTTTAGGTTATGGAATCATTGCTGTTCCAACAGGAATTGTAACTGCTGAATTTGCAAAAACAAATCTTAATAATACAAATAATACCGAACCAGAAAAAAATAAATGCGGAAATTGTGGCGCAGAAAATCATTATAAAAACGCCCATTTCTGTTATCATTGTGGCTATCCGTTTACGGCCAATTAATTAGGAGCAATTCCAGCTGTACACTGCAACTCCTCGTTATTCAAGTTGTTTTTCTATGGCATAAAAGGAGCTTCCGTTGGTCGCTCTTTTACACCAGAAAAAACTAACTTTCACAACTCCGGGGTTTCCGTTTCCATCTGGGCTAAAAAATATGAAGTACTTAATTACCATCGTTGGACCAACAGCCATAGGAAAAACTTCCTTAAGTATCGACTTGGCACAACATTTCAATTGCGACATTATTTCCTGCGACAGCCGTCAGTTTTTCAAGGAAATGCAAATTGGCACTGCAGTTCCAACAACCAAAGAATTAGCAGGAGCACAACACCATTTCATCCAAAACAAATCCATTTTCGAGAATTATACCGTTGGCGATTTCGAAAAAGAAGCCATTGCCAAACTCGATGAATTATTCTTAACCAATGATTATACTGTGATGGTTGGAGGTTCAGGCTTATATGTAGACGCCGTTTTGAAAGGCTTTGACGATTTTCCTGAAATAGAATCATCTGTTCGGGAAGAAGTAACTTCCAATTATGAAAAATCAGGAATTGCATACTTGCAAATCCAATTAGAAAAATTGGATCCCAATTATTTTGAAATCGTTGCCAAAGAAAATCCGCAACGAATGATGCGTGCTTTGGAAGTTTGCATTGGTACAGGAAAACCATATTCATCGTTTTTAAACCAAAAGAAAAACACCCGAAACTTCACTCCTATTCTCATTGGTTTAGAAGCTGAAAGAAGCGTAATTTACGACAGGATCAATCAGCGTGTTGACATTATGATCAACGAAGGATTATTGGCAGAAGCCAAAGGATTATTAGCTCACAAAGATTTGAATGCATTGCAAACTGTTGGTTACAGAGAATTATTCCGTAATTTTGAAGGTGAAATTTCATTGGAATTTGCCATCGAAGAAATCAAGAAAAATACCAGAAGATTTGCCAAAAGACAGCTCACCTGGTTCAAAAGAAACGAAAATACCAAATGGTTTGACTATCTGACAAATAGAAATGAAATCATAAAATACATAACGGACAAATTCATAATTCATAATTCATAATTCATAATTCATAATTCATAATTCATAATTC
>JAZKED010000003.1:0-60083 GCA_040387175.1 Bacteroidota bacterium
ATGTTGTTATCTATGATGTTTTAGGAAGACTGATTTACCAAAAAGATAATGTAAATAGCAATGAATTATCAATAGCTGATTTAGCTATTAGTAATCAGGCTTTGATAGTTAAAACGACTTTACAGAATGGTATAATAAGTACTGATAAAATTATTTATTAGTTAGTTTTTATTAAATTAGAATATATAAAAAATCCCGTTTCGATTCGAAACGGGATTTTTTTATGTGTTAATAAAAGGAAAAGGAGATTAAAATTTACTTTCCTTTAACAGAAGCTTCTAAATTTCTTTCTATTGTATGTCCTGGACGCGACCATTTAGGTTTTTCACCTAATGCTGAAAATTGAGAATCTTCTGCTTCGACTGTTTCGCGTTGCGATGCTTTAGCGAATGGCTTTTGATTGCGTAATCCTAATGCTTCAAACATTTTAATATCCTCGTTTGCATCATTATTTGCCGTTGTAAGCAATTTGTCGCCTGCAAAAATAGAATTGGCTCCAGCCAAAAAGCACATCGCCTGACCTTCGCGACTCATATTGATTCTTCCAGCCGAAAGACGTACTTGAGTTTCAGGCATAACAATTCTGGTTGTGGCAACCATTCGGATCATTTCCCATATTTCTACTGGTTTTTCTTCTTCGAGTGGTGTTCCTTCAACAGGTACCAAGGCATTAATGGGTACAGATTCCGGTTGAGGATTTAAAGTGCAAAGTGCTACAAGCATTCCTGCTCTGTCCTCGATACTTTCTCCCATACCGATTATTCCACCACTACAAACAGTAACATTGGTTTTACGTACATTTTCGATGGTTTGCAAGCGGTCTTCAAAACCACGTGTTGAAATTACTTCTTTATAATATTCTTCAGAGGTATCGATGTTGTGATTGTATGCATATAAACCAGCTTCTGCCAATCGTTGAGCTTGGTTTTCGGTAATCATCCCAAGTGTACAACATACTTCCATGTCCATTTTATTGATAGTACGAACCATTTCAAGCACCTGGTCAAATTCTTCTCCATCTTTTACATTTCTCCAGGCAGCTCCCATACAAACACGTGAGGAACCATTAGATTTTGCACGCAAGGCCTGAGCTTTTACCTGACTTACTGACATCAAATCATTACCGTCAATTTTGGTATTGTAGCGTGCTGCTTGTGGACAGTAACCACAATCTTCAGAGCAACCACCAGTTTTGATAGACAATAAAGTAGATACCTGAACCACATTTGGATCGTGATGTTCTCTGTGAACAGCGGCTGCTTCGAAAAGCAAATCCATCATTGGTTTGGTATAAATTGCAATAATTTCTTCTTTCGTCCAGTTGTGTTTTTTGATGCTCATCTATGTGATTTTTTGATGCACCAAAAGTAGTCAAATTGTTCTAAAAAATCAATTTTGAGCACTTTAAAAAAACAGAGTTGCAATCTATGCTGGGTGTTTATCTGTTTTATAACGCTTGTCCCAATACAATATTAGGATAAAAGAAACGATTACAGCTGATGCAATTCCTTCAAACAATAGACTTATGGTATAGTTCATTATCGAAGTATTTCCTCCAAACAGAAAAGTTTTGGATAATGAAGCTATATATGCTTCACCGCCTTTTGCGAAGCTATACGCTACTAATCCGGCTATACTTAAAAACACACCTATTAATGAGGTCGCAAGAGCAGAAACAAGATTAGGAAAAAAAGATCTGTTACCCTCTGAGTAATTAGATTGTAAGGTTCGATGGGTTCCATATAATAGAATTAGAACATTGAGTACGCGTAAATAAAATAGATCAGCAAGGTTTAATGCCTCCATTAGCATAAAATAGATACCAACCCCAATAAATATAAGAAATCCGTTTTGTAATTCTTTAGGTAATTTCATAAGATTAGTTTTAATGATTAAAAAATAATTTGATTTTAAGTTAGTAACCAAATTACAAAAAAAAACTATAATTATATATGAAATATTCTAAATTTTAACGGTTTATTATAGTTTAGAAATATATTCTAATGCCGTTTTTTTGTCATTTTCGAGTTGCTCTTTTAGTAAATCAACTGAACCAAATTTTTGTTCTGAGCGAAGATGTTTGAGGATGGAAACGGATATTTTTTGGTCGTAAATATCTTTATCAAAATCAAAATAATGAACTTCAATAGATAAATTTTCTCCTGCTACTGTGGGGTTGTAGCCAATATTCATCATTCCGTAAACTGTTTTCTCATCGATTATACTTTTTACTATATAAGCACCGTTTCGTGGAATTAGTTTATAGTTTTCTTCAATTTTAAGATTTGCAGTGGGAAATCCAATAGTTCTTCCGAGTTGTTTTCCTTTGGAAATTGTACCAGTCAAAAAATAGTCATAGCCTAAATAGTCATTGGCTAAATCCATATTCCCCTCTATTAAAGCTTTTCTAATTTTGGTAGAACTGATCGAAACAGCATCTATTTCTTGTGCTGAAATCTGTTCTACTTCAAAATTATATTGTTTTCCAAAAGTGATTAAGTCGTTAATGTCTGCCGTGCGATTTCTTCCAAATCGATGATCGTGGCCTATGATTATTTTTTTGATTTGTAATTTTTCTACAAGGACGGTTTTGACAAATTCTTCGGCTGTTAGTTTGGAAAAAGTTTCGTCAAAAGGATGGATAACAAGGTTTTGAATGTCTAATCTTTCTAATAAATCAATTTTTTCGTCAATCGTGTTGAGTAATTTTACTTCTGATGCTCCATGTAAAACAATTCTGGGATGTGGAAAAAAAGTAAGTACCAGACTTTCATATTGACTGTCTTGTGTATTTTGAGTTATTTTTTCCAGAATTTTTTTGTGGCCAATATGTACACCATCAAATGTGCCTAACGTAAGTATCGTTTTTTTTGTTGACTTGAAATCGTTTATGGAATGAAAAATCTTCAAAGCGGTGGTTTTTATAATGCTGCAAATTTATATTAATAATATCAATTATAAATGTATTTTATACTGATAAATTGTTAGTATAATGCAGTTATAATATGAAAATAGTTCGATTTTTGGAGTTCTATAAATTACAAAAAAGAATAACAGTAATAAAAAAAAGAGGATTGAAATGAATCAATCCTCTTTTAAAAAAATATTGCTAAATCTATTCTTTGATAAATTTTAAGGTTCTTTTTTGTTCATCTTTTGCAATAGTAATGAAATAGGTACCATTACTTAAAGTTGATGTATTGATAGTTAAATCTGTTTCTTTTGTGATTTCTTTTTGGCTGATGTTTTGACCTAAAACGTTATTGATTGAATAACTATTAGGTAATCCAAAATTACTTGGAATTTGAATGTTTAAGATACCTTTAGTTGGGTTGGGATACAGATATATATCAGGTGATGTTTCAAACTCATTAGTTCCTAGTGTTCCAGTTGTGAAAGTATAACTTTTACTGGAATAGAATGTCGAACCTGAAGTGATTACTGTACCTCCGGTAGATTTAATGTCGTAGTATCCATTTCCACCATCTCCACAACAAATTCCGTCGCTCTGAGAGTCGTTTATGGTAAAAATATAACATTTATTGCTGGCCAATGTCCAGTTTTCTGTAATTAAAGCAGGTAATGGCAAATTTGCTTTATCTGTATATGGACCACCACTAAATAGTGTTGTCCCATTATTGTCTTTTATATTCCAGGTAGTTTCACTTCCCCATAAGTCTTGTTGTAATCTAAATACATAATTGGTAAAAGCATAGCTAGGAGTAGCAGTAGGTATGATAAAAGTTCCGGATACACTGTTGTTTGTTGTTCTTTGATCAGTTACCCCATTAGCAGTAGTAACAGTTGCGTTTATAGTGCCGGTTGAAACTGCATTTATTGTAATACTAATTACTGCAAATTTATTAGTTGTTAAATTCCCAGTCCAGTTATAAGCTGTGTTACCTCCTCCATTAATGTTGTAGTTTATTGTTGCTGATGTCAAATTACTCGTTCCTCGATTATAAATTATTATTTTTTGAACGGTTTGGTTAGTTGAAGCTCCACATGTTGCAACGTCACAACTTGCTTCAAGTTTTAATTCAGCATCGTTTGCGAATAAAGTTATAGGAAGATTTTTAGTAGATGTTTTTAATGTACTTCTTCGTGCAGCATTGTTGATTATAGTTGTTATCCGGTCTTTTTGATTTAGTGTAAAAATGTTCATACAGGCATCCGGAGTATAATCCATGTAATTTTCTGGCATATCATTTCCTGCAGAAAATGGACAAGTGTCATAAGTGCCACAGGTGTAGTGCTCCCAACCTACCTGAGGAGTGTCTGCACAATAATCAGATGCAGTACAATCTGGATTATTATTATCTTCATCACCGTTGCCATCACCCCAAATATGTCTTAGTCCAAGCCAATGTCCCACTTCATGGGTCATTGTTCTTCCTTTGTCATATGGTGCTCCTAATATGAATGTCCCGTCGTCATAAGCTTTACTGCCAAATACGCTATATAGAGAAACAACACCATCTGTATTTGCAGTTCCGCCACTCGCATCAAGACCATCTAATCCTGAGGCGTCTGGAAATTGAGCATAGCCCAAAAGATCATTGTCGGTGAATTGAACCGTCCACATATTCATATATTGGGTAGGATCCCATATTGTAGATGGTTTGATTGTTGCATTCATTTCATTTTCAGACCATGAATCCTGACATAAACTAACTCTATCAATACCATTGGTAGGATTTCCATTTGGATCTACTTGTGCTAAAGCAAATTGGATTTGTGTATCGGCTCCTATAGGATTTGTGTTGCTGCCAGGGCTGCCTAACATTTTTCTAAAATCCTGATTTAATACAGTAATTTGTGATATCACTTGATTATCAGTAATATTTGGAGCAACTCCAATTGCCTGACCATTGTAAATTACGTGAACAACAACTGGAATTGTTATAATTCCACCAGATTGAGAACTGGTTCTCATAGCCTTGTGTCTGCTTACTAATGGAGCTAACCAACTTTCAAATTGTGACTCAGACAATCTTTTTGGGTTTTTCCCCTGAAGATATTCTTCGTATTCTACCGTCGCACATCTAATTTTTCCATTTTTTGGATTGATACTTTCTGGTTTTACAGTTTTCCCAAATAAGGTTTTATTTGTTGGCTTTTTGTCTTGGCTATAGGCGTTCCCAAATGTAAAAAAACAAATAATAACAATGATTTTATAGATTGAATTACGGGTAATTGTTTTCATAGAAAAATATATTTTGTCAAATTTACGGATTTTACTAAATCACAAATGTAAATAAAGCTAATTGTTCTTTTTATTTTCCGTTAAATGTAGTCATTGTGTTTTCTAAACCAGCAGTTCCAAAGGATTTTATGATTTCCAAAGCCAGTTCTAATCGTTCGGGAAGAGCTGCTTTTTCAGTATCATCCCAGTCACCGAGAACATAATCGACTTGTTTTCCTTTTTTGAATTCATCGCTGATGCCAAAACGGAAACGGGTGTATTGTTGCGTATTCAAAACCAGATTGATATTTTTTAATCCGTTGTGACCTCCATCACTTCCTTTTGGTCTGATGCGAATGCTTCCAAAAGAAAGATTCAAGTCATCGGTAATCACCATTATGTTTTCGAGTGGAATATTTTCCTTATCCATCCAATATTGTACGGCTTTGCCGCTTAAATTCATGTAGGTGTTGGGTTTCAATAGGAAGAAAGTACGTCCTTTGAATTTGTATTCTGCCAATGCACCTAGTTTTACTGTTTCGAAGCTGATTCCTTCTTTTTTGGCTAAAAAATCAACTATTTTAAAACCAATATTGTGTCTCGTATTTACATATTCGGCACCGATGTTGCCCAACCCAACGATTAAAAATTTATTACTCACTTCTTTTGTGTTTTTTGGGTGTTCGTGAACCTCCGATTTTATATAATCTATATTGTCGTCTGTTTTGATTTTTGAAAACAGATTGTTCAACCATTTTATCATAATGCAAAAGTAAACTTAATTTTTGATTGCAGATTATTACAGTTTTTAAAAACTGTTTTTGTTTTTTAGCCCTGATGGGAACGGCATCCTTTTGGGGCGGGGTTCGCACCAAAAGATATAGTGGACAGCAGGAGGATTAGTTATTATGAAAATATTTGTGGTGCTTCATAAAACGAAAAAAGCACCAGTTTTACAACTGATGCTTTTTGGTATGATTGAAAAAAGATTATTTTTTCTTTCCTTTTGCAGGAGCTCCTTTTGCAGCTTTTGCAGCTTCTTGAGCAGCTTTCATCGCAGCACGAGAAATTCTTACCTGAGCAACAACAGTGTTGTCTGGGTGTAATAATTTGTAGTCGTTAGCAACTAATTTAGTAACGTACAATTTGTTACCCATTTCAAGTGGAGAAATGTCAGCGTCAATAAAATCAGGAAGATTTTTTGGTAATGCTTTCACTTTTAATCTACGAGTGTTCAAACGAAGAACCCCTCCTAATAATACACCTGGAGAAACACCAACAACTCTTACTGGAACTTCCATAGTGATTTCTTTGTCATCAAATAATTGAAAGAAGTCAATGTGTAAAATTTTGTCAGATACAGGGTGAACCTGAATGTCTTGCAAAACAGCATTGAAAGTTTTTCCTTCCAACTCAATCACAACTGTGTGCGCGTTTGGAGTGTAAACCAAGTTTTTGAATGCTTTTTCTTCTGCAGAAAAGTGTACTGGTTGTTTTCCTCCGTATAACACGCAAGGAACCGCTCCAGCATTACGTAAGGCTTTAGTAGCAACTTTGCCCACGCTTTCTCTTTCTGATCCTTTAATTGTAATCGATTTCATTGTAAAAAATTTATATAGTTAATTATTAAACTCTTGTTTGGATTAGCTTTTGGTTTTTGAATTACATCAAAAACTTTCCGCTAATAGAGTTGTTGTTTTGTACCATTTGCATTACTTCTGCAAAAAGCGGTGCGCAGCTTACAACTCTTATTTTTTTGGATTCCTGCTTTAACGGAATAGAATCGGTAACAATCAATTCAAGTAATTTTGAATTTTCTATTTTTTCGTAAGCTCCTCCTGATAAAATTGGGTGTGTACAAATCGCTCTTACGCTCAATGCTCCTTTTTCTATCATTAAATCTGCGGCTTTCGCCAATGTGCCTCCGGTATCGATCATGTCATCTACCAAAATCACGTTTTTACCTTTTACTTCTCCAATCAATTCCATAGTGTCAATAACATTGGCAGCTTTTCTTTGTTTGTAACAAATTACCACCTCTGACTCTAAGAACTTTGAATAAGCATAAGCTCTTTTTGAACCTCCCATATCAGGAGATGCAATCATTAAATTATCTAACTTCAAGCTGTCGATATATGGTAAAAATATAGTCGATGCAAAAAGGTGATCTACTGGTTTTTCAAAGAATCCCTGAATCTGGTCTGCGTGCAAATCCATAGTCATGATTCTTGTTGCTCCGGCAGTCTCCAGCATTTTAGCTATTAACTTTGCTCCAATCGGAACTCTTGGTTTGTCTTTTCTATCTTGTCTCGCCCAACCGAAGTAAGGGATAACCGCTGTTATATGTCTGGCCGAAGCACGTTTTGCAGCATCTATCATCAACAACAATTCCATCAAATTGTCCGCATTTGGAAAAGTGGAACAAACAATAAACACACGTATTCCTCTGATAGACTCTTCATAAGACGGCTGAAATTCACCATCGCTATACTTAGACATTGTCATTTTACCTAAAGGAATTCCATATTCTTTGGATATCTTCTCTGCTAGGTATTCACTTTGTGTACACGCAAAAATTTTAGCTTCTGGCTCAGTGTGTGACATTTAATTTGTTGTTATTATTCCGCTACGCTCCATACAATTCGGCTTTGTTGTTTTTCTTGGCCAGATAGATGTATACGCCTCGGGTGTAGTTAGTTAGTTGTGTTTCGTTTTACCGAGGTGCAAATTTAGGAATAAAATCGAACTCTGAAAGGAAAATTTAGAGTATTTTTATTAGAAACTTTAATATTATTTTTTACATTTGCACCGTGTTAAAGGAAAAGACGTTTAGCTACCACTAAATATCTCTTTATTGCGTGAAATAACTGTTGTTATTTCTGTCTGCTAAGCCCGGATGGCGGAATTGGTAGACGCGCTGGTCTCAAACACCTGTGGGAAACCGTGCCGGTTCGACTCCGGCTCCGGGTACAAAAACCGCTTCGAAAGAAGCGGTTTTTTGTTTTTATACTTTTTTTATCACATACGTCACAATTCCCCAAATGATTAATTGGTTTTCTTCGGTGACTTTTATGGGAGAATAATTCGGGTTTTCCGGCATCAGGTATAAGCAGTCTTTTTCGAGTTTAATGCGTTTTACAGTAAATTCACCGTCGATGAAGCAAATAGCAATCTTATTATTTTGAGGTTCAAGACTTCTGTCTATAACTAATACATCTTCATGGTTGATGCCAGCATCTATCATTGAGTTTCCATTGACTCTGATATAAAAGGTAGCTAAAGGATTTTCGCTTAATGCTTTGTTCAAATCTATGCTGTTTTCCATAAAATCAGCTGCAGGCGAGGGGAATCCTGCCGAAACACCATCCTTTATGAAAGGAATTCGCAGTTCACTTTCCAAATCAGGAGTGAAGAACGTTAGCTTTTGCTCTTTTTTTATTGACATTGTATTTTAAGAATCTCGTTGAAGTCGGTTGTATATTTGGGAGAAAGATGATTTTGGTTCATATTCCAGGTCCGCGTCAAATCTTGTGTGGCTAATTTTACTTTTTTGCTGCCAATCTTGGTATTGAGTTTATCCATTGCCTGCATCAAAGCCAGATGTTTCGGGTTTTCTTCTTCAAATAATTGCAATTGTTTTTTGTTTTCGTGACATATTTCGGTTACGATTACACCTGCTTTTTTGAATTTGATGTTTTCGTTTCCTGCATGTAATTTTTTTAATATATCAATCGCAGTATTGGAAATAGTTAAAGTAGAATTCGTTGCAAAAGGCAACGTAACCGCCATGTTAAAATAATATTTCGAAGTCTCAATGCTATGTCTGTCAATGACTAACATTACAATGATCGTATGGCAACAGGAATTTTGAGTTCTTAATTTTTCGGCACAAACCGATGCAAAAGTTGCAACACGTTCACGGAGTAAATCAAAATCAGAGATTTGTTTGGGAAAACTTCGGGTAATGGCGATGCTTTTTTTTTCGGTAATGGGTTCTAAATCCAAAACAGATTTCCCTTCCAGTTCATATTTCAATCGAAGTCCGGTAACGCCCATTTCTCTTTTGATCCAGCCTTCGTGTTGTGGCTGAATAAAATCTAATGCGGTTTTGATATTTCGCAATTTCATTTTTTTATTCATGCGATAACCAATGCCCCAAACATCTTCAATCTTGGTCCATTTTAGTGCTTTGATTCGTTTTTCTTCGGAGTCGATGACATAAATTCCTTTGGTTCTGTTTTGGAATTCTTTGGCAATTTTGTTGGCTACTTTAGATAAGGCTTTGGTTTCGGCAAAGCCAATGCAAACCGGAATTCCCACCCATTTTCGGACACGGTTTTTCATCTGAAGGCCGTAATCGTGGTAATCGGATATGTTCAAACCGTCAAAATTCAGAAAAGCTTCATCAATGCTATAGATTTCTACATTGGGTGTAAACTGATTTAAAATTTCCATTACCCGATTACTCAAATCTCCATAGAGCGGATAATTGGAAGAAAATATTTGGACGTTTTTTTCTTTGACCAGTTCCTTGATTTTAAATGCCGGAGCGCCCATTGGAACACCAACGGCTTTAGCTTCATCACTTCTGGAAATCACACAGCCGTCGTTGTTGGACAATATCGCAACCGGTTTTCCCACGAATTGAGGTTGGAAAACCCTTTCGCAGGAAGCGTAAAAATTGTTACAATCGACTAAAGCATACATTCTGTAAAATTACTGAATAATGATTTCAGGTCGGGTAGATGAAAAGTTAATTTCGAGGAATTGTTGATAAAATTCCAGATATTGATTTGTTTAATTACACCCGTCAATATCGCAACTATTGTCAGTGTTCGTGTTTAACAAAGTTACTTTCGAATCGAATTGTCCTTCCTGCCACACTTTTTCTAAAGTTTCTAAAAAAGCAGTTGCAGGTTGTGCACCGGAAATAGCATATTTATTATCGAAAACAAAAAACGGGACTCCCTGAACGCCTATGGATGATGCTTGCTGAATGTCTTGTTTTACGGCTGTGCTATAGGTGTCTGAATGTAAAACTTGTGTAATGGCTTCTGCTTCGAGTCCCACTTCAATTCCTAGTTGGGTTAAGGTTTCTAAATTATTCAAATCCTTACCATCGGTAAAATACCCTTTAAAAAGCAGTTCTTCCAGTTCGTTGGCGAGATTTTGATTTTTAGCCAGATGCAATAATCGGTGAGCGTTATGGGAATTGGCCATAACTGTTTTTTCAAAATGAAAATCGAGTCCTGCTGTTTTCGCATTTTGGGTCGTATTGTCGAGCATATTTTGTGCCCAATCCATATCTCTTCCGTATTTTTCTGCCAGATGTTCTACTATATTATCATCGGATGAAGGAATAAAATGAGCGTCCAATTGAAAACTTTTCCATTCGATGGCAACGGCTTCTTTGTGTTCGAAATGACTTAAAGCTTCTTCAATTCTTCTTTTTCCTATATAACAAAATGGACACATAATATCCGACCAAATCTGTACTTTCAATTTATTTTCCATATTGAGATTCTTGTATTGGCGTTGCCAATGATTTTGTGTTGCAAAATTAATTCATTCTGCTTTTAGCTGTTTTCAATTTAAGTTTTTATTAGGAATAGGGTAAGTTGTGTAATAGTATTCGTTAATGATTTTAAATTATTAAATTGGTAAATTCGGGCGATTGGATTGTGTTTGAAAAAAATAAAAAACAATTCCAACCTTTTTCTGACTTTTTGCATCTATGATAGTAAATAGAAAACTTATGAAAACCAAATACCACATAATATTAAACTTGACTTTCCTTTGTTTCTTCATAATAAGTTGTAACAATCAAAAAAACGAAACAGTTATAAAAGAAGCAAAGAATAATAAAACGCTAGATAAAAAAAGAATAGTATTGTATCAATCTATTTATACACATGAATATATTGCTAATGATACTCTCTTTAAGTTAACAGAATCTAACGATATGTATACGGAAATAACAAAACCTATTAATAACAATTTTGAAATACACTCTGTTTATGACAAAAAAAATCTTAAACTGAAATGTGAGGGGTATTTTTTTGGTAAAATGGAAATTGGAATTCATAAATTCTATGATGAAAAGGGGAATTTTATAAAAGAAATCAATTATGATAAAGATTTTGACTTTACGCTGGACGACTTAATCATAAAAGTAAAAAGAGAATTTAAAATTGACTTAAAAAAGGATTTAAAAAAAATAGAAATAAGAAGAGGAACTAATACATTCAATTTTCCTTTCTATAATGTCAGTATACCTCTTATAAATACAAATAGTTCATATCCAAAATTCAGAAATATTGTCTTAGACGGCACGTTTGGATTTATTACTTCTGATAAAACTTATATTATCACAGAAGATTAATTCAATTAATCTTTAACATAGACTAATCAAATTTTATATCATTTCACAATGAAAAACCTATACCTCATATATTTTACCTTACTGTCCTTTTGTGTCTTGGCTCAAAAGAAAGAAGCTCATGCCATACAAATCCATTTAGAAGATGCCGAAACAGGAGCGACTATTAGAGATGCCAAAGTAACGCTTGAAGGTTTTGAAATTCCTGCCCTTACGGCAAAGTATGACCAACAGAAGAAGGTGTATTATTTTACAGAAATACAAAAGGGTTACAACACCATTATGGCGTATCATAAAAAATACAATGAAAAAGGTTTCCAGAATATAGATGGGTTGCCAAAGGAGTTGAAGTTGAGGCTTTATGATCCTTTGAATGTTTCGTATAGTTTTGAAAAACCAGTTTTAACAAGCGAAAATTGTTGCAATGAAGGCAAAAAGCATTTGTACCAAAAAAAGCCTGAATTTTTAAAAAGAGTAGAAAATTCAAAGAGAAAAATATCGAGAAAAACGTTCAGGTATATTTATACGGAAGACCCTTATCACATTGCTATTATAAGTAAACTTGGAAGAGATCAGTTTTTCAATAATGACACCATAAAAAAACTGATAGATAATCTTTCTATTGAAGAAACAACTGATGGTAATTCTGAAAGATATTATTTAGCTATTACGAAAGAAGGAAATTTGACATGGTTTCCTCGTACTATTAGAAGTTACGTTTACCTTTTTCAAAAAAAAGACAGTACTAAGTTTCAAAGATTTAATAGTCCTGAAATTAAGAAATTAAGACAAAACAACTTAATAGTTTCTGCGATAAATACTCGAAAACTAGAATATTATTCAAACAAACCATATAATGCTGAAAAATATATTCCAGGAAAGTTATCTGACTTTGAAAAATCTTTACAGCAATATCCTTATTGTCCTATATGTGATTGGAACAGTAAAATTGAAATATCCTATTTTGATACCCAAAAGGAAGATAACTATTATTATAATTTTAAAAGAACTAATTATTATCCTTCTCTGCCATCCACAGACGATGATAAAATATTTAGTTTCTTTTTTGTAATCTCAAAAGACCAAAATTCAGGTATGGGTTTAGGGGTATTAGACAATATGGAAACAGGTAAGAAAAATGATGAATATATATTCACAAATAGTTATGGAAAATAGCTGTAGATCACTATTAAATCAATGAAAACTAAAATAACATATTGGATTATAATTTGGAATATCTTTTCTGTAAACTTTTTGTTTTCACAAACTTTAAGTGATACACTATTTAAGAATGTCGTAAAAATAGATAATAGCAATATTTCTCAAATAGGGAATTGTTTTCTAGTTGATATTCCGTTGGTACAGGAAAACGAATTTTTGATTATTTATAATAATTCACGAATACCAAATAAAATGTTTTTCAACCCAATTACTTTCGCCTATAATTTAAAAGAATTTATCATAATGGCTCCGGATAATGAATACTATGCTGCTGTTGCAAATAATATTAAAAATACTAATATAACTTGTGCAGAACCAATTGTTTCAAATAAATATTATCATATTAAAAGACAATACAATCAATTTACGGTTGATAGTATAACTATTCAAGGCAATAAACAACCACTTATAAAATTTAAAAACAAGCAAGATCTTAGTAAGGATAGTATTTTGGCTTATTACTCTGAAAATATAAAATACGATTGTTGTCCAAAACAAATGAATTGGGCTTTAAAATCAAACCAAGAGGAATTTGTGCGAAAATTTGAGAAAGATTACAACTTGAAAATAGAAAAGACATTTTCTGAAAATATAAAAGAAGATGAATATGTCTATTTTTATACCTTTTATAATCTAAGTATAGAAGATAAATTATCATTTATTTTAAAAAGAAATCATGATTTAATACCTGACAAACACTTAAAAAAAATGGCGCCACCTTATGGAATTTATTTTCCATATTATTTTCCTAAAAAGAATAAGGTGGAAATAAAAAGTAATTAAAGTATGAAAACCCAATCCCACAAAATCATATCATTAATTATTGTTTTTCTACTTTGTATAAGTTGCAACAATAATACAACTGATATTGAAAAATTAAATACAAAAACTACCGAAGAATTTGATTTGAAAAGATTTCATGATAATAAAACGAACAATGTATATGAATATGTTGTAAACGATACCATTGTTAAATTGTACGAAGAGAAGGAGTGCTATAAAAAAGAAGTAAGTATTTATAATGGTAGTTTTAAATACACTTTTGTATATAACAAGACTACTAATTCATTGGTAAACGAATCGGGTTATTTTTATGGTTTGCCTATTGGCGTTTGGAGAAATTATGATGAAAATGGCAATCTGATAAAGAGTGAGAATTATGACGAAGGATTCGATTTCACAGTAAAGGATTTAATTGTAATGCTCAAAAAAGAGCTGCAAATTGATTTAATTAATAATGAGTATCAATCTTTGTTTGTAAATAGGGATTTGGAAAAACGATTCTATTTTATAGATAGCTATTACTATTTGATACAAATTGATTATAGAACCATTAAAGTGGATGGTAAGACAGGAGTAATTATATCCGATGAAACTCGATATCCCGGAGAATGTGTTGAGTACTAAGTAATATTAAAATAAAACTATTCCAGAACTGAACGCAGTTCTTTGCGGTATTCAGAGGCAGTTTTGCCTGTAAATTCATGGAATGATTTATTAAAATAACTAAAGTTGTTAAACCCGCTTTCGAAACAGATTTCGGTTATGCTGATGGGTTTTTCTGCCAATAGTTTGGAAGCGTGTACCAAACGGTATTCGTTGACAAACCGGGTAAATGTTTTGTGGGTTACTTTTTTGAAAAACCGACAAAAGGAGGGAACTGTCATAGTAACTAACGTAGCTACTTCATCCAGAGCAATTGGTTCGTGGAAATTATCTTTTACATAATTAAAAACGGTGCTGATTTTATGATTATCCTGCATTTGCATTTCCATCGAAAAGCCTTCGGCATTCAAAACCTTGAATTCGGTGGCTTCTTCCATTTCATTTAAAATAGATAGTAAAGTAAGCAGTCTTTCGAACGGTTGCTGATTTTCCATCAATTCGACTTTGCTTCCGATTCTTTTTTTGGTTTCGCCAATGAATACAAGCCCTGTTTTAGCTCGTTGGAATAGCTTATTGATGTTTTTCATTTCTGAAATTCCAAAAAAATCATTGCCGAGGAAGTCAGGTTTGATGTGGATAACGGTTTCATTTTTGTTTCCGGTTTGTTCATCTGTGAAACCGCAGTGTGGCAGGTTGCTTCCTACCAAAATCAGACTTCCGGTTGTGTAATACGAAATATGGCTTCCAACCTGGCGTTTGCCTGCACCGCCATTTACATATACCAGTTCAATTTCGGGATGGTAATGCCAAAAGTGGGTTTTGTTGTTCTCGTTTTTGGCATATTTAGTCAAGGTAAATGAACTTCCGAATGAAGGTTCGATGATTTCAAAAGTAGGCAGTATCTTCTTCATAATAGTTGTATTTATGAATCAATACAAAATTAACTCAAATCAACACACAATTGTCTTTTTTAACCTTTATCGATTTCGTAAAAGGTAAAATAGCACACAAATGGGAAAACAGGGTGTCGTTGTGTCTCAGACTGTTGCGATACCTTTGAGTCAATAAATGATTATAAATCTAAAAATAACGATTATGAAAAAGATTTTAAAATTTAGTTTAGTGTTGTTGGTAGCATTGATTTCTATGGGCATGCACGCAGGTACTCTTGATTTTACACTGAATGTAAAAAAAGAACAGGGAAAGAAGGTAACTTTTGCTTTGAATAGTATGGATAAAGTTGATTTGTCTATTTATGATGCAGAAGAGAAATTGATTTTTACAGAAAAAACAGAATCTCCGGAAGGTGTCTATAGAACCTATGATTTGAAAGCGCTATCAGATGGGACTTATTTTCTGGAAGCCGAATCGGATAGTAAAATCGCCAAATATAAAATTACGGTTGTTGGAAATACAGCAATACTATCTTCTCATGCTGTTTCCGAAATTTACAAACCAACATTTCTAAATAAGAAAGGGCTAATCTGGGTAAGTGTATTGAATAGTGAGGATTCTCCAGTGAATATAAAAGTTTACGACAAAGCTAATAATGAGGTATATGACAGTGACGTCGTATCAGATCGAAATGTAAAAAAGGTTTTTGATGTGACGAAAATCAAGGATGAAGAATACACTTTTGTAATGACTTACAAAAATAAGACCTTTACAAAAACACTAGCTAGTAATTAATTGAACCAGTCGGGAATATAAAACAGCTCTATTTTAGAGCTGTTTTATTTTTAAATTAAAGGAGTTTCATTTAACATATTAAAATATTAGGTCCTCCTGCCAGAAACAATAAGAGCACCTATAAAAACCCAAGGATCGCCTATCTAAATCATAAGTACTCCTATCAACAACAATATAGGTCATCTACTGAAATCATAGGAGAGCCTACCATAATTATAGGTGCTCCTATTAAAATTGTAGGCGTGCCATATTAAAACTATAGCCTGCCTATACTAATTCATAGGTTCGCCTATAAAGAACAAAGGCGTCGCCTATAAAATGCGTAGGCCAGCCTATCAAAATGGTAAGTAATGCCTATGAAAACTAAAGGCAGCCTTATTAAAATTAAAGGAACGCCTATCCAAAATAAAGGCACCACCTATAAAATCGGGAGGCTTGCCATAATAATAGTATGGCACAGCGACAAATTATATGATTACAATAAATCCCCCAGTATTTTATCCATGACCCAACTGGTCTTTACACCGTTCAAACCATTAGAAGGATGCAGGCTATTGCCCAAAAGATGTTCGCGGATTCGTTCCACATGATGCAGTTGAACGTTTTCCGGATGTTCGATGAAAAGGGATGTTTCGCCTTCTTCATTAGAAAGAATAATAGCGTCGTTTTCGAAAATCGAAAAACTTATTTTGCCTTTAGTTCCGGCAATTTCTACGATGTCTTCTCTTTTGTTACTTCCAAAATTCCAGTTGCCGCTCCCTGTAATTCCGGATTCGTGAAGCCAGCAGGCTGTGGCAGCATCTTTGGCAGAATACAATCCTTGTTGGTTAAGACTAAAACCCGTAACGTCTTTGATATCTCCCAAAAGGAAGATAAATAAATCCAATCCGTGACTCGCCAAATCATCAAAATAACCTCCCGGAGCTACTTTAGCATCGGTACGCCAATTGTAGGTTCCTGATAAATCCAATTCAGATGCAGGTTTTGTTAAATTCCATCGAATAGATCTTACTTCTCCAATTTTATTGGTGTCCAGCCAGGCTTTTACTTGCTCAAAACGAGGTAAAGAGCGTCTGTAATAAGCGGTGAACAATGGAATGTTTTTCGCTTTAAAAGCTTCGTGAATTTCGAGACTTTCTTTATAACTTGGAGCCAAAGGTTTTTCGATACAGCATATTTTACCAGCTGCAGCTACTTTGAGTCCGTATAATTTATGAGTATCTGGTGGAGTTGCAATATAGATAGCATCAATTTCAGGATCATTGATTAATTCATCTGCATCCGAATAATATTTATTTATATTGTGTCTTTTGGCATAATCGGCAGCTTTTTCAGCATCTCTTCGCATTACAGCTTCGATTTTGAAACCTTCTGTTTTTTGATAGGCCGGACCGCTTTTAACTTCAGTCACGTTTCCACATCCCAAGATTCCCCAACGGATTATTTTTGTGTTTTCAGTGTTGTTTGCCATTTCAAATATTTTATTTTTTTTCAAAAAATCTATTGATAACTTCTGCTGTAAATAGTTTTGCCCCCACATTATTCATATGTCCGCAGGAAGAAAAGTATTGATCACCTTGCACGACGTTTTCCAGATTGTGAATTTCAGGATAGATTTTGTTTGCTTTTTCAAAATAATCCAGTCCTTTCACATTGGTACACATGGGTGTCATTACGGTAATCAGGGTGTAATTCTTCTGCTTGCAAATTTGCTTGATTTCCTCGTAGTATTTATTGCGAATCGGTTTTAAAGCTCTGATGTCATTCTTCATATTCCCGGGTTTGTGACCCAAAGGATGATAGCCCAAATTGTCCAATATATTCGTGGGTTTATCTGTTGCAGTATTATACATTTCACGGAAACCTATCAGTGCATCAAAATCGATATAACGGTAAAAAGGAATATAATACAACTCATTAAAGTCTGCTTGACCAGAAAAATGGTTTTTGATGATTTCAGAATGATGAATGTAGGGCAGGAATTTGGCAGCAATAGCTTCGGATTCTTTTTCGTTGCAAAGACCTAAATCAGCTTCCAGAAGTACGGTTTTGATTTTATAATTGCGTTCTGCCATTAATTTTAGCATCAGCGACGCTTCAAATAAATGCGCGCCACTCATTCCGTAATTGAATGTTTTCAGTCCTTTATCTTCAAACATTTTAGGGATAAAATGATTGTTGGCTCTGGAAGAACCCAAGATTATGACATCATAATTTCTGGCTTTGGAATTGAAAACCTTTTCTACTTTCCCACGATTGGAAGAATTTAAATAAACAGTAGTATAAGTCCAGTCCAGTACTACTAAAAGTATTAGAATTGTAAGTAGAATTTTGGCAACTAATGTTATAAATTTTTTCATTAGAATTGAAAATATATAAATTCTTTATAATCCGCATAAGTCCCCAAAGCGATAATCGCCAGAAGACACAAAGTCATTTTCAGCCAGCTGTATTTTCCCGAAATAGGTTCTATTTTGTATCGGCTGTTCCATTCTACTAGCACAAAAGCTAAAATCAATAAAATCAGTTCATAACTGTAACGCTGGTTTTGCAGAAATTGTGATGCGAAAGTTCCGTCTGTAAAAATTTTACCAATATAATCAAAAGCAATATGAATCGTATTTGCCCTGAAAAATATCCAAGCCAAACACGATAAAATGAATGTTGATAAAATACTAAAGAACACTTTTATGGAATTGAAATCCCAATGCAATTCAGCTGTTTCCATATTGTTTCGGTTGGTTCCTAATAATAATGAAGGCAAGAAATACATCGCATTAATGAATCCCCAGGCTACGAAAGTCCAATTGGCTCCATGCCAAAAACCACTAACCACAAATATGATGAACACATTGCGGATTTGTTTGAGCTTGCTTCCTCGGCTTCCACCCAATGGAATGTACAAATAATCCCGAAACCAAGAGGACAACGAAATGTGCCAGCGACGCCAGAATTCAGCAATATCTCGGGAGAAATATGGATAGTTGAAATTACGCAATAAGTCCAATCCAAACAATTTGGACATACCCAAAGCCATATCGGAGTAACCTGAAAAGTCGCCATAGATTTGGAAAGCAAAATACACTGCTCCCAAAATTAAGGACAACGAATTCATTGAAGTGTAATTGTCAAAAATGGCATTGGCATAAGTCGCACAAGTATCTGCAATAACTACTTTTTTGACTAGTCCCCAAATGATTTGGTAAACACCTTCTTTGGCTTTTTCGAAATCGAAGTTTCGTTTTACTTTTACCTGCGGCAATAAATGTGTAGCTCTTTCGATAGGACCGGCAACCAAAAGCGGAAAGTAACTCACAAATAGAGCATAATCTACTACGTTTTTCTCGGCGTTTATTCTTTTGTAATAAATGTCAATTACATACGACAAACCATGAAATGTATAGAAAGAAATCCCAACTGGAAGAATTAAGTCCAGTAAAATCGGACTGGATTTCAATCCAATATTGCTTAATGCTTCTGCCAATGAGGAGGCGAAAAAATTATAATATTTGAAGATTCCCAAGAAACCCAAATTGAAAATAATGCTTAGCCAAAACCAAAATTTACGAGTAGTTTCTTTATTGCTTTTTTCGATTTGGATTCCCGTTAAGTAACATAAAAGCGTGGAGAATAATAATAAAAATAAGAAGCGCCAATCCCAACAGGAATAAAAATAATAACTCACCACAACCAAAAATGCGTTTTGTGTACTTTTAGTTTTACTAAAAATAAACCAGTAGAGTAGAAAAACTATGGGTAGAAAAACAGCAAATGTTAATGAGTTAAAAAACATAGTTGTAGTTGTATAATGAAGACAAAAACCATCAAAATTGCTCTTGATGGTTTTGTATGATTTATTTTCTATTTAGAATTATCCCAATAAATCCAATACCGCAGAAGGGAATAAACCTAAAGCAATATTCAAAAGAATGGCAATAACGGCTACTGCATAAAATACAAAAGGAGTTTTTGCTACTTCTTCGTTTGGTTCTTTGCTGTACATTGCCAAAATCAATTTGAAATAGTAACCCACACTTATGATCGAGTTGATTACCGCAGCGATTACCACTACCAAATAACCTGCTTCAATCACCTGATTGAATAAAAACAATTTAGCAAAGAAACCGGCAAAGATTGGTATTCCCGCCATCGAAAGTAAAGCTGCCGTAAGCACTGCTGCCATCAATGGATTGGTTTTCCCTAATCCGTTGAAGTTCTCTACATCTTCATTATCTCTGTTTTTACAAACGTATAAAATCACAGCAAAAGCAGCAATTCCTGACAATGAATAGGCCGAAGCGTAATACAATAAACTTCCCACAGAATTTTTGATAGTCAATAAAGTCATCAGCATAAAACCGGCATGTGAAATTCCGGAGAAAGCCAGCATACGTTTCACATTGTTTTGTTTCAACGCCATAATATTTCCAACAGTCATCGAAGCAATTGAAAGTACAATAATGATATTGATAAAGCTATCTGAAATATCTGCATTCATTCCTGCCAGCAATTTATAAAGTGTAGCCACGGCAGTTACTTTTACTAATGTACTCATAGTAGCGGTTGTCAAAGCCGGAGAACCTTCGTAAACATCAGGTGCCCAAAAGTGGAAAGGAACAGCAGCAATTTTGAAAAGCATTCCAATAGTAACCAATGAAACCCCTATTGGAAACCAGATTGGCAATTCGGCAGAATGAGACCATTCATTGATTTCAGTAATGTCAAAAGAGCCCATAGCTCCATAAATCAGACAAATTCCGAACAATATAATTCCCGATGCAAAAGATCCCATCAGGAAATATTTCATACCCGCTTCGTTACTTTTTACATTCAATCTGTTACTTGCCGCAAGTATGTAAAGTGAGATGGATAAAATTTCAATTCCAAGAAAGAACATTGCTAAGTTTCCGAACGAAACCATAGCAACTGCTCCAGCCAATAAAAATATTTTGATGGCAATAAAATCAGAGATTTTAGTTGGATGATCTTCGTAGAAATCGTGTGCCAATGCCACCAATAAAATGGTAAGGATAATAAACAATGATGAAAATACAGTCGAGAATTTGCTTACTACAATCATATTGTTGTAATAACTCGCAGGAGTACAATATTCCGATACGGTCAATCCAAGAATGGCCAATAATCCAATAATGGTTACGGGAACAATACCTTTTCTAAAATCTAAAATCTCAAATAAAAGGCATAAAACACCTAATCCTGTTATAGCTATTAATGTATTCATTTTCTATTTGACTTATTTAGATCTATTAATTTCTGATAGTATATTTTCGAGACTTGGCGTAATCAAATCTATAATTGGTTTTGGATACAAACCAAAGAAGAACAAAACAGCGATGATAATTACCAAAGTCAATCCTTCGTTGAAAGTTACCTCAGCGAATATTTTCGTATTGGTTTCACCTAGCATTACGTGCTGGAACATTTTAAGCATATAATAAGCACCTAAAATTATAGTTGTTCCTCCAAGGATAGCAAACCAAATATTGATTTGAAAAAGACTGTATAATACTGTAAATTCTCCAACAAAGTTGAATGTAAGTGGCAATGCAACTGAAGCTAAAACCAAAATCAAAAACATAGAAGTGAATTTTGGTGATTGAGCACGAATACCACCCATTTCAGCAATTTTTCTCGTTTCGAATCTTCTAAAAATAATTTGTGCAGCGAAGAATAAACCAACCACTACGAAACCGTGAGCAATCATTTGTAAAACAGCACCACGCAATCCATCTAGTGTTAAAGTATAAATACCTGCGGCTATTAATCCAACGTGAGCCAAAGAAGAATAAGCCAATAGTTTTTTCAAGTCGTTTTGTCTCAATGCCACGATAGAACCATAGATTACACCGGCAAGTCCAAGTCCAATGAACACATCCATATATTCTTTTGCTGCTAATGGAGCTATTGGTAATTGCCAACGTATAACGCTGTACAATCCCATTTTTAGCATAATCCCTGAAAGTAACATGGTACCAACAGTTGGTGCTTTTTGGTACACTTTTGCCTGCCAGGTATGAAAAGGAATCAATGGGATTTTAATAGCATACGCCAAAAAGAAAGCCAGGAATATCCAAAATTGTTCTGTTGAAGACAATTCAAGTGCTGTCAATTTGTCTAATTGGAAACTACCTGCTTTTTGATACAGGTATATAAAGGCAACTAACATAAATAAGGAACCGGCAAGCGTGTAAATAAAGAATTTAACCACTGCTTTTTTACGTTCTTCCACATAACCATTACCCCAAATCAAAGCAATGAAGTAAATAGGAATCAAGGAAAGTTCCCAGAATATATAATACAACAATCCGTCAGTAGCAAGGAAAGTTCCTGTCATGGCAAATGTCATAAACAAAATCAACGCATAAAAAGCTTTAGCATTTTTATATTCATTGCCGAAAGAGGAGAATATAATGATAGGCGTTAAGGCTGTTGTCAGCAAAAGCATGGCTATCGTAAGACCATCTGCATATAAAGAAAAATAAACAGCAGGTTTTGAAATCCAAAGTGTAGAGAAATTAATATCTAGCCCAGAATTGTAATGGCTCAATAAACAGATTGAACTTCCAAAAGCTGCCAAACTAAATAGCAAAGCTATTTTTGAAGCCCATTTATCGCCCGAAAAATAGGTAGCCAATGCGCCAACTAATAGTATAATTAATAGTGTAGTTACATCCATTAGGTAAAAATTATTGTAAAAATAAATAAGTTAATATAGCGCAAACGCCCAAAACAAAAGCAAAAAGGTATAAACCAACACTTCCGTTGTGTATTCTTTTCCCCTGCAAAGCGATTTCGTTAGTTACTCTTCCTAAACCAAAAACTGCTCTGGATAATGTCGTTTCAACTCTGTCTCTAAAAAAGCTTGAAAGAATATTGATTGGTTTTATAAAAACAGCATCGTATAGTTCATCCACATAATATTTGTTGTATAAAACTTTAGAAATACCTGTGATTTCAGCATCTTCAGATGGAATAGTATTGTCTTTCAAGTATTTTTTGTAAGCGATTGCAATTCCAATAATAGCACCAATGGTAGCAATTGCCATTAATGTATATTCTGTAGTTCCCAATGTGTGTTCTTCGTGTGAAGCTTTCGAAAATAATGGAGCTAAATAATGGTTCAGCCAACTATGTCCAGGCAAACTGATGATTCCCCCAAAGAAAGACAAAATCGCCAAAATGATTAAAGGCACAGTAATTAAAGCAGGACTTTCGTGTAAATGATGTTTCTGTTCTTCCGTTCCTCTGAATGAATTAAAGAAGGTCAAATAAATCAATCTGAACATATAAAAAGCCGTCATAATTGAAGCAATCGAGCCAACTACCCATAAAGCAATATTATGATGGAAAGCAACCATCAAAATTTCATCTTTCGACCAAAAACCTGCTAGTGGAAAAATTCCGGCAATGGCTAATGAAGCAATCAACATGGTGATGAAAGTAATCGGCATCGCCTTTTTCAAGCCACCCATTTTACGCATATCCTGTTCGCCGTGCAATCCGTGAATTACCGATCCAGAACCCAAGAACAGACAAGCTTTGAAGAAAGCGTGAGTGATTACGTGGAAAACTGCTACTTCATATGCGCCAAGACCTAAAGCCAAGAACATTAATCCCAATTGAGAAACGGTAGAATAAGCCAATACTTTTTTGATGTCATTTTGAACCAAGGCAATCGTTGCAGCAACCAAAGCCGTAAGAGCTCCGACAATTGCAATAATTTCCTGAACACTTGGAGCTAAATCAAATAGGAAGTTCAATCTTGTCAACATAAAGATACCTGCAGTAACCATTGTTGCAGCGTGAATCAAAGCCGAAACTGGCGTTGGTCCAGCCATCGCATCAGGCAACCAGGTATATAAAGGAATCTGAGCAGATTTTCCGGATGCTCCAATAAATAAAGCTAGTGCAGCTAGTGCTATCCATAAATCACTCACATCAGTTGTTGTAATGATAGTTTTTAATGAAGTGAAATCTAATGTCGAGAACATAGAACCAATGATAAAGATTCCAATTAAAAATCCTAAATCTCCGATTCTGTTCATAATGAATGCCTTTTTCGCAGCATCATTGTAATCCTGATTTTTATACCAGAATCCAATCAATAAATAGGAGCAAAGACCAACGCCTTCCCAACCAATGAACATCATTAGCAAGTTGCTTCCCATTACCAAAGTAATCATGAAGAATATAAACAGATTCAGATAAGCGAAAAACGAATGCATTTTCTCGTCATCGTGCATATAACTGATGGAATACAAATGAATCAATGACCCAATTCCAGTTACGAACAACAACCAAAGAATAGACAATTGGTCCAAAAGAAAACCGAAACTTACATTAAATTTTTCTATCGAAATCCAGTCAAATAAGTTGATGGTAATCGCTTGCTGTGTTTGATTGATTTGAAGGAAAAAATAAACAGTAACTAAAAAAGATATGAAAACTAATAATGTTCCCACAATCCCAACGATGCTTTTACCTGCTTGTTTCCCCAGAAAAACATTAAATAAAAATCCTAAAAAAGGAGCTAATAATAGCACTAAAACTAAATTGGTATCCATTAAATTATCCTTTTAAGTTTTTTAAATTTCCAACATCAATTGTATGCAGGTTTCTGTAAATTGAAACCAAAATAGCCAATCCAACAGCAACTTCCGCAGCAGCAACAGCCATCGAGAAGAATACGAAAACTTGTCCCTGTGCATCCTGATGATAAGTTGAAAATGCTACAAACAAAAGATTAACAGCATTCAACATTATTTCAATTGACATAAATACGATGATGGCATTTCTTCTGTACAACACTCCAAAAACACCAATACAAAAAAGTATTACGCTCAGGAAGATGTAATTTTCAATACCAACTTGATTCAAAATATTGTTCATATTATTTCTTCTCTATTTTTTCTTTTTTTGACAATAAAACCGCTCCAATCATCGCTACCAAAAGCAGTATCGAAGCAAATTCGAAAGGCACCATATATTCGTTCAGCAACACTTTACCCAACACTTTAATAGATTGGTAATCTTCTCCGGTTGTAGTATATTCTCCAACAATTGGTTTCGAATTGATGAACATAGCGATTAAAACCAGACACATCAAACAAAAGGTAACAATTGCCCCTAAACGAGTAATTCTAGGTTTGTACACTTCATTTTCTTTGTTGAGGTTCATCAACATTAAGGTAAATACAATCAAAATCATAATCGCACCGATGTAAACAATTAAGTTGACCAATGCCAAAAACTGTGCATTCAATAATAAATAATGTCCTGAAATGGTAGAAAAACAAACCACTAAATAAATAGCACTGTGCATTGGTTTTCTACTGTAAATAGTCATAAAAGCTGTAAACAATGTAATAACAGCCAGAATACAAAATAGAATCTGTATCGGTGTTGCATTTGCAATATCTGGTATACGTATCATTCTAGTTAACAGTTTTAAGTTGAGCGTTTCTCGTTGCCATTTCCAAAGGCATCACCAATTTGTCTTTTCCAAAAATGAAATCTTCTCTGGTGTAACTTGCAGGTACTAATTCTTTGGAAAGTGTTAAATAAATGGCGTCTTTAGGACAAGCTTCCTCACACAATCCGCAAAAAATGCAACGCAACATATTGATTTCATAAATCGAAGCGTATTTCTCCTCACGGTATAAATGTTTCTCGTTCGGTTTGCGTTCTTCAGCCTTCATGGTGATGGCTTCGGCAGGACATGACAAAGCACATAATCCACAGGCAGTACAGTTTTCACGACCTTGCTCATCACGTTTCAACATATGCTGGCCACGATAAACCGGACTCATTTCACGTACTTGCTCCGGATATTGAATCGTGGCTTTTCTTGTGAATAAATGTTTAAGCGTAATCCACAAGCCTTTGAATATGGCTATAAGATACATTCGTTCCAAAAAAGTCATCTCCTTGTTAGAGACCACTTTTTTTCTTCCGGAAAGTGATATTTCTTGTATTGACATTTAATTTTAGATTTTAGATTTTAAAAATTTCGGATTAAAATCTGATTTTCTTGTTTTAATTATTTTTTAAGGTGCCAAATTGGTTCCTCAAGATTTATTTTTTATATCCTATTTTTGTTCTTTCTACTTTTTCTTCACTCTTGTCCATCATTTCATCCAGATAACTAAAAAGCAATTCTACATTTTTGTCGTTGTTATCTAACCTTTTTTTGATTTCTTCAATATCAATCTTTGAACTTAAATTATTGGAGAGAAATTCTCGCATACTGACAAAAATCTCAATAATTTTTATACTCATTTGAGTTGCTTTTTCGCTTTTTACAACATTTGATAGTTGTAAGATTCCGTGTTCTGTAAAAACATACGGTAAAGAACCTCCCAATACTTGTTTAGAAAGTATCGCATTTTGCGATATCATAATTTCTGTTTCCACTTCATTTAATCTAAACATAAAATGTTCAGGGAATTTATCAGGATTTCTAGACACTTGTTCTCTTAATCTTCTCGGAGTAACTTCAAACATTTTTGCCAAATCACTATCCAACATAACTTTTTGATTTCTAATCAAATAAATTTTGTCTTGAATAATTTCATTTGGAATGATAATGTTACTCATCTTTAATCTCATTTATATGGTGTCGCATTTTGCGACACCTTTATTTGTTTGTATTAAATTAAAACCCTAAATAAGTTGCTATTTCTCCTCTCAACAGCACAATTCCGGTAATCACAATATTAGCAATCGATAATGGAATTAGTATTCTCCATCCTAAATGCATCAATTGATCGTATCTGAATCTTGGAATAGTCCAACGAACCCACATGTAAAAGAAAATAAAACCACATAATTTTATAAACAAAGCGATAATTCCGAAGACATTGGCAAGATTCACTCCCCAATTTTCGGCTACCCAACTCATTCCCGGATAATTATATCCTCCAAAGAATAAAACGGCTAAAAGAGTTGATGAAATAAACATATTCGCATATTCAGCAAATAAATAGAATCCCATTTTCATTGAAGAATATTCGGTATGATAACCTCCAATTAATTCGGTTTCACATTCCGCTAAGTCGAAAGGAGTTCTGTTGGTTTCTGCAAAAGCACAAATCAAAAAGATCAGAAAAGATAAAGGCTGATAGAAAACATTCCAATTCATTCCGGCTTGTTGTGCTGAAATTTCTTTTAAACTCAAAGTTCCTGTCATCATTAATAAAGCCACTATCGATAATCCCATAGCTACTTCATAAGAAACCATTTGAGAGGCAGCACGAATGGCTCCCATCAAAGAGAATTTATTATTCGATGCCCATCCACCAATCATGATTCCGTAAACTCCCAAAGAAACAATTCCAAAAACATATAAGATAGCTACATCAATATCAGTAGCCTGCAATAAAATGTCTCTTCCGAAAAGATGAAATCGGTCTCCCCAAGGGATTACAGCACTAGTCATCAAAGCCGTAGCCATTGCAATTCCCGGGCCTACAACAAATAAAATTCTGTTAGGAGTATTAGGTGTAAATTCTTCTTTCGAAAATAATTTCAAACCATCGGCAAGCGGTTGCAATAATCCACCCCAACCTGCACGGTTTGGTCCAATTCTGTCCTGAAGAAAGGCAGCTACTTTTCTTTCTGCCCAGGTAGAATACATTGCCATAATCATTGTTATAGCAAAGACAACAACAATTACAACGCTTTTTTCTATAATAAAGGCACTATCCATTTTTTGTAGAATTTACAGGGTTACCATCTATTTTTTCGTTGTAATCAATCTCAGCCATACTGATTTTTTTACGGTCTTCTTCTCTTCCTAAAAGAATAGTTTCTTCCGTGTTAATGACTACTGTGTCTAGTTTTTTGGTGTAATTATTTTGATTGATAACAGAGTCTTTTTCAAATTCTCTGGGACCTTCAATTACCCAGTCATTCACATCTTTATGGTCAAAACGACAGCCGTTACAGATAAATTCTTCCACTTCGTGGAATTCGTCTTTTCTACCTGTAACTCTTTGGATTTCGTTACCAAACATCCAAACAGTAGTTTTCCCGGAACAAGTAGGGCAATCTCTGTGTGCATCATAAGGCTTGTTGAACCAAACTCTCGATTTGAAACGGAAAGTTTTGTCTGTCAAAGCACCAACAGGACACACATCAATCATATTTCCTGAAAACTCATTATCGATAGCTTTTGAAATACAAGTTGAAATGTTCGAATGATCTCCTCTGTCCATCACTCCGTGTACACGGTTGTCTGTCAATTGATCAGCAACCATCACACAACGATAGCAAAGAATACAACGATTCATATGCAATTGAATATTCGGACCAATATCTTCCGGTTCGAAAGTTCTTTTTTCTTCAATAAAACGACTCTCTGATTTTCCGTGTTCGAAACTTAAATTCTGCAAATCGCATTCTCCTGCCTGATCACAAACCGGACAATCCAATGGATGGTTAATCAACAAGAATTCCGTCACCGATTTTCTTGCTTCCTGTACTCTTGGCGAAGATTTGCTGTTCACTTCCATTCCGTCCTGACAACCCGTTACGCAAGAAGCCATTAATTTAGGCATTGGTCTTGGGTCGGCTTCACTTCCTTTGGCTACTTCAACCAAACAACAACGGCATTTTCCACCGCTTCCTTTTAGTTTAGAGTGGTAGCACATTGCTGGAGGAACTACCTCTCCACCAATCATTCGGGCGGCTTGTAGGATTGTTGTTCCTGCTTCTACTTCAATTTCTTGACCGTCTATGGTTACTTTCATCGTAGTAATTCTTGACTTTATACTGTTAATTTAGAAACTAAATGCTTCACACTTTCAAAAGGTTCAGCAACAAAATGGTCTCTGTTTTTTATTTTTTCCGGGAAACGAATATGGTATTCAAATTCTTCTCTAAAGTGACGAATCGCTGCTGCCACAGGCCATGCCGCTGCATCACCCAAAGGACAAATTGTATTTCCTTCAATTTTACTCTGAATACTCAAAAGCAAATCAATATCTTCTTCACGGCCGTGACCGTTTTCAATTCTGTGCAATACTTTTTCCATCCAGCCTGTTCCTTCACGACAAGGTGAACATTGTCCACAGCTTTCATGGTGGTAAAAACGAGCAAAATTCCAAGTATTTCTAACGATACAAGAAGTATCATTATAGACGATAAATCCTCCTGAACCCAACATCGAACCTGTTGCAAAACCACCGTCGCTCAAACTTTCGTAAGTCATCAAACGGTCTTCGTTATTGGCTGTTTTGTATATTAAATGTGCTGGTAACACCGGAACAGATGATCCTCCGGGAATAAAGGCTTTCAAAGGTCTGTCAGAACTCATTCCTCCCAAATATTCATCAGAATTCATAAATTCGTAAACACTTAATCCCATTTCAATTTCGTAAACTCCCGGATTTTTGATGTGTCCTGAAGCTGAAATTAATTTGGTTCCCGTAGATCTTCCCACACCAATTTTAGCATAATCCGCACCTGAATTATTTACAATCCAAGGCACAGCTGCAATAGTTTCCACATTATTTACCACTGTTGGATTTGCCCAAAGTCCGGAAACTGCCGGAAATGGTGGCTTGATACGAGGATTTCCTCTTTTACCTTCCAATGATTCGATCAATGCGGTTTCTTCTCCACAGATATAAGCTCCACCACCGATTTGAACATATAGTTCCAAATCGTAACCGGTTCCTAATATATTTTTTCCTAACCAACCCGCTGCTTTTGCTTCGGCGATGGCACGTTCTAAAATTTTGTAAACCCACATATATTCGCCACGAATATAGATGTAAGACAGGTTGGCACCCAAAGCATAACTGGAAGTAATCATTCCTTCGATCAATAAATGAGGAATGTATTCCATCAAATAGCGATCCTTGAAAGTTCCCGGCTCTGATTCGTCAGCGTTGCAAACCAAATGTCTTGGTTTTCCTGATTTTTTGTCAATAAAACTCCATTTCATTCCGGCAGGGAAACCTGCACCACCACGACCTCTTAATCCCGAAGTTTTCACTTCTTCCACCACTTCATCAGGTGTTAGTGTTTTTAAGGCTTTCTCCACAGAAGCATAACCACCATTTTGGCGATACACTTCATAGGTTTTGATTCCCGGAACATTTACTTTATCTAATAATATTTTTTGTGACATATTATTTATCGTGTAACGTAATTTTATTATCTCTACAATCAGTAATGAGCTGATCTACTTTTTCTTTGGTTAGGTGTTCTTTGTAGAAATCACCCAATTGCATCATCGGAGCATAACCACAAGCACCTAAACATTCAACACCTCTTACTTCAAAAAGTCCGTCTGTTGTCGTTTCGCCAATTCCTACGCCTAATTTTTCGCAGGTGTAATCCATTAAATCTTCTACGCCATTTAAACAACAAGCAGAAGTTTGGCAAAATTCGAACATATATTTACCAATTGGACGTCTGTTGAACATTGTGTAAAAGGAAACAACTTCATATACTTCAACAGGTTTTATCGAAAGTATTTCAGCTACTTTATCTTGTAATTCAATACTTAACCAATTGTCATGAGCATCCTGAACTTCGTGTAAAACAGGCAACAAAGCCGATTTTTGCTTTCCTTCAGGATAATGACTGATCAATTCATTGATGCGTGTCATCAACGAGTCAGTTATATTTATTTCTTGTTTGTAATGAGTACGTTCCATAATTTAAGCGTCTAATTCTCCGGCAATAACATTTAAACTTGACAAAATAACAATCGCATCAGAAAGCATTGCGCCTTTTATCATTTCAGGATAAGCCTGGTAATAAATAAAACAAGGTCTGCGGAAGTGTAATCTGTAAGGAGTTCTGCTTCCATCGGTTACCAAATAAAAACCTAATTCTCCGTTTCCACCTTCAACAGCGTGATATATTTCGGCAACCGGAACAGGAATTTCACCCATTACAATCTTGAAATGGTAAATCAAAGATTCCATATCGTGATACACATCTTCTTTTGGAGGCAAATAATATTCAGGAACATCAGCATGAAATACATTTCCTTCCGGCATTTTATCCAATGCCTGACGAATGATACTCAAACTTTCCCAAACTTCGGCATTACGAACGCAAAAACGGTCGTACGTATCACCTGATTTTCCAACAGGAACTATGAAGTCGAAATCTTCATAAGAGGAGTAAGGATGCGCTACACGAACGTCATAATCAACTCCGGCTGCACGTAAATTTGGACCTGTAAATCCGTAAGCCATCGCCATTTCGGCTGTAATTGGACCAACGTTTACCGTTCTGTCAATAAAAATTCTGTTTCTTTCGAACAAGCTTTCAAATTCTTTCCAGGCAACTGGAAAATCTTTCAAAAACACATCTAATTTGCGGAAAGCTTCTGGAGACCAATCTCTTTCGAAACCACCTATTCTTCCCATATTAGTTGTTAAACGGGCACCACAAATTTCTTCGTAGATTTCGTAAACCTTCTCTCTAAATTGAAAAACATACAAGAAACCTGTATACGCTCCGGTATCTACACCAAGAATCGAATTACAGATAATATGATCCGTGATTCTTGCTAATTCCATCACGATAACTCTTAAATACTGAACTCTTTTAGGAACTTCAATATCCAATAATTTTTCCAAAGTCATCCACCATCCCATATTGTTGATAGGAGATGAACAATAGTTCATTCTGTCAGTAAGTGGTGTGATTTGATAAAAAGGACGGTTTTCGGCAATTTTCTCAAAAGCTCTGTGGATGTAACCGATAGTTGGTTCTGCTTCTATAATTTTTTCTCCATCCATCAGCAAAACATTTTGGAAAATACCGTGCGTAGCTGGGTGTGTTGGGCCAAAATTCAGAATCGAAAGTTCGCTTCCATCGTCGTTTACCCTGTTTTTTATAATCTCAGCATATCGATGCTCTGGTGGTAATAATAGTTCTGACATTTATAGAATGTGAAAAATTATATTTTTATTTGTTTGATTGCGTTCTTCCGAAGAAGCGATCGTCTTTGTCTGTTCTTCCGCCATCTTCCAATGGAAATTCTTTTCGCATTGGATGTGATGTCATTTCATCCATATTCAAAATACGTTTCAATTGTGGATGACCAATAAAATTGATACCGTAAAAATCCCAAGTTTCTCTTTCCATCCAATTGGCACCTGGAAAAATAGTAGTCAACGTTTTTATTTCCGGAGTTTCTCCGCTGATAAAAGCTTTGATTCTGATGCGTTTGTTTTCGTACCAATTGTGCATGTGATATACAACAGCAAACTGTCTTTCGGTCACATTATCCGGATAATGGACTGCGCATAAATCGGTTAGGAAATGATATCTTAATGAAGGGTCATTTTTTAAATAAAGAACAACAGCGGTAATTTTGTCGGCATCTACTTCAAATGAAAAAATGGCTGCATCCTGATTGAAATGAAAAACACTTTCTCCAAATGTTTCTACTAATTTATCCTGAATAGGGGTAGTTTCTAAACTCATTTCCTTATTTTATGTTATAAGAAGCTAATAATTCCTGATATTCGGGAGAACTTCTTCTTCTTACAGACTCGCTTTTTACCAAATCCTGCAATCTCATTACACCGTCAACAATTTGCTCAGGTCTTGGTGGACATCCTGGTACATAAACGTCAACTGGTATTACTTTGTCTATTCCCTGCAAAACTGAATAAGTGTCAAAAACACCGCCAGAGGAAGCACAAGCACCAACAGCAATTACCCAACGAGGCTCTGCCATTTGTTCGTAAACCTGACGTAAAATTGGCCCCATTTTTTTTGAAATGGTTCCCATAACCAATAGCATATCAGCCTGACGAGGAGAAAAACTCACACGTTCAGAACCAAAACGCGCTAAGTCGTAATGAGATGCCATTGTTGCCATAAATTCAATTCCGCAACAAGAAGTGGCAAAAGGTAATGGCCAAAGTGAATTTGCACGAGCCAATCCCACAACATCATTCAGCTTTGTGGCAAAGAATCCTTCGCCAGAAACACCTTCAGGTGGGGCAACCATTTTTATATTTGAATCACTCATTTTTTGTAAAATATATGAATACGAATTAGATGCTCGTAATTTTAAATTTTAAAGACATTATTAATTTAACACTTTAGAAGTCAGAATTTTATTATTCTTGATTTCTAATCCAAAATTAATTTATTCCCACTCCAATGCTTTCTTCTTGATGATGTAGAAAAAACCAACCAACAACAGAAACATAAACAACATCATTTTGATCAATCCTTCCATTCCCAATTCTTTAAAATTGATTGCCCATGGATAGAGGAAAATTACCTCAACATCAAAAAGAACAAACAGAATAGCAACTAGAAAATATTTGACAGAGAAAGGAATACGGGCGTTTCCTAAAGATTCGATACCACATTCAAAGTTTTCATCTTTGATTTCAGAAGATCTTTTTGGACCTAATTTTCCTGAAACTACAATTGTTCCCGCTACAAATCCGATGGCTAAAAGTGCCTGCATTAGTATTGGGAAATAATCTAATTGACTCGATTGCATAATTAATGTTGATTTAGTCTAACATAAAGCTACAAATATAGGTTTCGAGTATTAAAAACACAAGTTAAAAATGAAATTTAGATGAAATATAAACAAATTTGTTATAAATTTATTATTACACTTTTGATGAATGGATTTTCTTGATTCTGAGGGGGATATATTTTTGGTGTTAAAACGAAAAAAAGCGTCCCGATATAATCGAAACGCTTTAAGCATTCGTAGTAAAAAAATATTTTTACTTAGATAACTGCTACTTTCGCAGCAACTTTCCCTTTTCTTCCTTCTTCTTCTTCATAGCTAACTCTGTCACCTTCACGAAGTTCTTCCGCGTTGATTCCTGATGCATGAACAAAAATGTCTTTTCCTGTTTCTTCGTCTGTAATGAATCCGTAACCTTTTGATTCATTGAAAAATTTAACTGTACCTGTACGCATTGTAATTGTAATAATAATTTATAATAACACAAATGTAATATTAAATACAATACGAAAGATATATTCTACAAGTTTTTATTAAAATATTTGATATTCAGCTGTTTCTAGCGAACTTTTTTCAAAAAATTATAATAAATCCAGCTTAATATGCAACTCATTTAACTGTAATTCGTCAATTTTTGAAGGAGCATCAATCATGACATCTCTCCCAGAATTGTTTTTTGGAAACGCAATAAAATCACGAATGGTTTCCTGTCCTCCAAGTATTGCAACTAGTCTGTCTAATCCAAAAGCCAATCCTCCGTGTGGTGGTGCGCCAAATTGAAAAGCATCCATCAGGAATCCAAACTGTTCTTTTGCCTGTTCGGGTGTGAAACCTAAATATTTAAACATCAATTGCTGAGTGGCTTTATCGTGAATACGAATCGAACCTCCTCCAATTTCATTGCCATTCAAGACCATATCATAGGCATTGGCACGAACTTTTCCTGGTTCGGTTTCCAATAAACTCATATCTTCTGGTTTAGGAGAGGTAAACGGATGGTGCATGGCGTGATAACGGCCACTTTCTTCGTCTAATTCCAATAATGGGAAATCAACTACCCAAAGTGGAGCAAATTCTGCAGGGTTTCTTAATCCCAAACGAGTTGCCAATTCCATTCTCAAAGCGGAAAGCTGGGTTCTTGTTTTGTCTGCTGGACCAGAAAGTACAAAAATCATATCTCCGGCTTTAGCCCCAGTTGTTTTTGCCCAATTGGTTAAATCGTCCTGGTCGTAGAATTTGTCAACCGATGATTTGAATGTTCCATCTTCGTTGCATTTTACATAAACCATTCCGCTTGCGCCAACTTGCGGACGCTTGATCCAATCAATTAAACCGTCAATTTCTTTACGGGTGTAGTTTCCGGCTCCCGGAACGGCAATTCCTACCACTAATTCCGCAGCGTTGAAAACTGGAAATTCTTTGTGTTGTGCAAATTCGTTTAATTCACCAAACTCCATTCCGAAACGAATGTCTGGTTTGTCATTTCCATAGGTTTTTATCGCATAATCGTAAGTGATACGTGGAAATTTAGCTACATCAACTCCTTTGATTTCTTTTAATAAATGACGAGTCAATCCTTCGAAAACATTTAAAATGTCTTCTTGTTCCACAAATGCCATTTCGCAATCGATTTGTGTAAACTCAGGCTGACGGTCAGCACGTAAATCTTCGTCACGGAAACATTTCACGATTTGGAAATATTTGTCCATTCCACCTACCATCAACAATTGTTTGAAGGTTTGTGGTGATTGTGGCAAAGCATAAAATTGTCCTTCGTTCATTCGTGAAGGAACAACAAAATCTCTGGCACCTTCCGGAGTCGATTTGATTAAATAAGGAGTTTCTACTTCACAGAAATCTAAATCGGAAAGGTATTTACGAACTTCCATCGCTACTTTATGACGGAAAAGCAAACTATTTTTTACCGGATTTCTACGAATATCCAGGTAACGGTATTTCATTCGAATGTCTTCACCACCGTCTGTTTCATCTTCAATAGTGAAAGGAGGAGTGAGTGCAGCATTCAATATTGTCATTTCAGTAACTAAAATTTCAATATCTCCGGTTGCCATATTAGCATTTTTGGCTTCACGCTCAATAACGGTTCCTTTGGCTTGAATTACGAATTCACGACCCAAGGTTTTGGCCAATTCAAAAACGGTTTTATCGGTACGACTTTCGTCGAAAATTAATTGGGTAACTCCGTAACGGTCGCGTAAATCGACCCAATTCATAAATCCTTTGTCTCTTGATTTCTGAACCCAACCTGCAAGCGTTACTTCGGTATTGATGTGCGAGGCGTTCAATTCGCCACAATTATGACTTCTATACATTGAAAATAATTTTTAGAGTGCAAAAATACAGTTTTGTTTGAAGTTTAGGGATTAAGGTTTAAAGTTTATTTATAAAAAAGGTACATTTGAATTACTAAAATCAAAAATCAGGCTTTATGAGAAAGATATTTTTAATTGCAATTGTTTTAATGAACGCTTTGAGCAGTTCTGCCCAAAAGGATAACAGTCTAACTTTTCAGGCGGAAATTGCTAACAGAGTAGGGGACGTTGTTTCTTTTTATAATGTTAAAAATAAAATGATTAAAACCATTACTGTTGACAAAAACGGAATTTTCAAAGACACTATGAATGTGGAGGCAGGCAGGTATTATTTTGTTAATGGAGAACAGTATACAATTGTCTATTTGAAAAACGGCTTTGATTTACAATTAAAACTAGATGTGCAAAAGTTTGATGAGTCTCTTATTTACAAGGGAAAAGGAGCAGTTGAAAATAACTTTCTGGCACAAAGCACTATACAGGAAAAGAAACTGGATATAAAAGGTTTATTGCTGGCGGATGAAGCTGTTTTTTATAAAACAATGGACAGTAAAAAGGCAAATGATTTGAAGCAGTTGGATAACAAAAAATTAGATCCTGTTTTTGTTGACCTGCAAAAGAAAAGCGTTGAAGATAATTACAATGCTATCGTGGATTATTACAAGAAAAATCACGAAACATTTGTAGCTAAAAATAAACTGAACAATACGGTTGCTCCACCATTTGATTATTTAAATCACAAAGGCGGGAATACTAAACTCGAAGATTTAAAAGGGAAGTATGTGTATGTTGATGTTTGGGCAACCTGGTGTGGTCCTTGTCGTGCCGAAATTCCTCATTTGAAGAAGATGGAAGAAAAATATAATGGTAAAAATATTGCCTTTGTGAGTATTTCGGTAGATACCCAAAAAGATTTCGAGAAATGGAAGTCATTTGTAACAGATAAAAATTTGGGAGGTGTCCAGTTGTTTGCTGATAAAGACTGGAATTCTGATTTTATCAAAAGCTTTGGCATCAATAGTATTCCGAGATTTATTTTGATTGATCCAAATGGAAAAGTAGTTCAGGCAGATGCTTCAAGGCCATCGTCGCCTCAATTGAAAGAAGATTTGGACAAACTTCTAAATTAAAGGGTTTGAGACGAAAATTGGGAGAAAATATTTTTCGGTTTAAAAATATTTTTTTACATTTACTACAACAAGAAAGACGCTCTCGATTACAGAAATTAGAGGAAAGTTTAGAAAATAAACGACTATTCTGGATATTAAATTGTTAATATAGCGTCCTATAAAAAAATCGGCTGTCACAAATTATTGTAACAGCCGATTTTGATTTTTAAGAAGATGTTTTTATAATGCCTGTTCGGTACAAATCCAATGCTTTCTGCAAAATAGTTTCAATTGTTTCTACAGCCAAATCTTTATTGGGATCAACCCTGAATATCTTCATTCGGGAACGGTTTCCTTCTTCTAATTCAGGATGGTCAAGGCGTTTTCCTTCTACCATAAGGATATAGGGCTCGTCCGTTTTTTTATCAGTCCATAAATAGCAGAACATCTTTTTCTTGTAACAAAAACTGGGCATTCCATATTTCTGAGTTTCGGTAATATTTAGATCTTGTTCCAAAATGATAGTTCGTAGCGCCAGCAAACAACTCTTGTTGGGCTCTTCTTTATTCAAATAAAAATGGTCAAGTTCCCTAATCATATTTCTATTTTTGGTTATAATCAAAAACGCCGTCCCAAATTTCATCTAATCGAATCAGTGCTTTGTCCAAAGGAATAACTTCCCACTTTCCATTGGTTTCAAAGCCAAGTCCACTGTTTTTTAATTTCAATAAAGCATCTTTTACATCAAAATCAAGGTTTGTATTGAGCGTTGTCATAAACCAGGATTCAATTTGATGGTCAAGTTCTTCTTCTGTTAAAGGGGTTTCACTTTTACTTAAAAAAGTGTATGCTAAAATGGTTTCTTTAATCACTTCCTCTTCCGAAGAGTTTAGCAAAGAATAGAATGCGCCGCTATTGTTTCCCAGATTTTTAAAGTAAAGACTATCCGAAAGCATTTTGGAATATTTTATCTTCTTGTTTACAAAATTACTGTATTGACGAAATAAGTAAGCGGCCAATATTCCAAGAGCAATTAAGCCTTGATTTAAAGAGGTTTTACTATTTAAAAAATCAATTGTTTCTCCTGATTTGTATGCCGCATACATGGTAATCAATGCGGGGATTACTTTAGTACTTAATAGTGAAATACCACCTCCAATGCCGGGTACCCAAAATAACAGTTTGTCTGTTCTGGACATCTTAGGAATAGCTTTTGGGAATATGGTTTCGAGATCATTTTTAGGAACGCGCTTAAAGACTTTTAATACAATACATCCAGGATCAATTGGTAGTTTTTTTAAATTGACTTTCTTTTCTTTGAAATAACTGGCATCCTTATAATTTAGATAAATCACTACACGATCATAGTATTCTATCTCTATTTTCTTCTTCCAAAATATATATTTACTTACTTTTTCTTTGGCAGTATGATGACCTCTTACATACAATTCATAATCTTTATAAGCATTGAAGTCTATAGCCAGATTTAACCCTATTAAATCGGAGCTGTCGAAAGACTGGTCTAGAGTTTCCTGATTAATACGGGTGTAATTACTGTGTTCAAGAACTTTATGAAGTGCTGTTTTGAAAGCAGTAAAATCACTTTTTTCAATAAAGGATTCTCTTTCTTTGGGACTTAAATCAGGATCAAATAAACCGTAATTTTGTTTTAAATCACGGTTTAGATTAAAAGCTTCGTAATGAAAATAATGTTCTATAATATCGAATAACTTTCGGAAATCTTCAACCTTTTGTTGGTCTTGGGAGAAAGTTGCTATTTGTTTTTCGAGTAAGAATTCCTTATCAAATGGAATATAATTTTCTCGTTTCATATTGAATTCGGTTTCTTTAATTTAAGTAGATTTTTTAAGAAATCAAGCCATTGCAAGGTACAAAAAACCATCCGAAATTTAATTTTGATTGCTTCTTTTGAATTTTTTTAAAAGAATGTATCTCAAATGACTTTTGTTCAATTTGTAAATTCATATTGCAGAAAACATTATATAACTATATTTGCAAGCCAGATTATAATTAAAACCTTTTTATTTTTAATAAATATTTTTTAGATTTAATTGTATAATGTTGACTTTGTATGATCAATAATACATTCTTTTTTATTGCAATAATAAGTGTTTTTTCTCTTAGCTGTTTTGCTCAGGGAACTGATGCTGTTTCCAGTAATTCAAAAAAAGGAAACACATCATTAAAGTCTGATAATTTAGCTGCTAATGAAGATTATGCTATTGTTTCTTACCATGTTGTGGAGAAGATAGGTGGCAATGTAACTACTTATAATGTTTCGAATTTAAACTTAATTAATAAAAATGATTTAGGTCCAAACAATAGCCGGGTCATTACTCCAAAATATGGAAAAGTAAAAATAAAGGCAAAACCAAAAGCAGAGGATTCTATAGAAGTGCCAAAAATTGCTTTTGATTCCACAATTGATACTGAAAAATTGATTAAAGAAAATGAGTTAACTCCTCCTCCGGCTAAAAAACTGGAATTTATTATGGTTGATATCATGAGTACCTATGAAAGGATTCTGGATAAAGGAGGATACGAATCTTTGGAGATGCTTAAAAAGGTAGCTAATAATCGTTATTTCAAGGGAGAATTGAGAGAGGCTTACAAATGGTATTCTCAATTGTTTGCCAAAACTAGCGATTTAGAAATTGTGTACTATTATCGATACGCCCAGGTATTGAAGTCAGTTGGTCAAACTAATAAAGCCAATGAAATGATGAAAGTATTTGAAAATAAGAAATTGCCTTAAATAATCATGTAATAGATTATTTAAGGCAATTACATTATAAAGAAATACAGGAATAATATAAATGATATAAGTAATAAGCATGTTGCTCTTGCATTTTCTGAATCGTCAATTGGATAATGGTGTGATAAATCTCCATCTTCATAATTTACGGTAAAAAAATTATCAGTAGTAATCAATTTTCTTAAACCTGACTCGTTTGGAGTTTCTTTATAATCCTTAATTATAACAGGTTTAGGTTTAGAATTTAAGTATACCGTTGCAGTACAGAATTTGTTATTTGCAAACGATAATATTGTAGAGGTAGTGTTTTGCCCAGCAAACATTAAACCATTAAAAAATAAATTTTCATCGGTGCTATTTTTTTTATCGTAAATGCATCCAGGGATATTTAGTAATTTTTCTTTCACGTACTCTGGGGAAGATCCGAAGCCTATTCCAAGAAAATTATTTAGTCTTAATTCATTCATGATATTTGTAGGTTGTTTGGTTAAATAGCTTATGTTGTTAAAATAGAGTGTTTTATATGGGGGTATAATTCACTTATATTTTTCTCAAACATAATAATTTTATTCTTACAAAAGCAAAAAACTTACATAAAATTTAATTTTTGTATGAATATAAAGGGTTTTTAGTTAATATGTTAAGTTATTTTGTCTCAAAATTATAAATGTCTAGGTAATGAGATGTTTTTGGGTATTGGCACATAAAAAAATACCTATTATTAATAACCGAACGCAGAATTGCTGCTACAAAGGATTTGGGCAATTGGCTTAATGGAGAGTTGGAATGATATGGCTAGATCGTTGTTCATTTGAATTTTTAACTGGGCATTATTTTATTTTTACAAAAACAAAAAACCACCCGAAATCAAGTTTCAGGTGGTTTTTCAATTAAAATCTAAAAATATTATACTTCAGTAGCTCTCGCTAATCTTCTGTCACGCAATGAGTATTTCATTCGTTTAACCAAATAGAACATTACCGGAACCATAACTAAGGTCAATACTGTCGCATAGGTTAATCCGAAGATAATGGTCCATGCCAAAGGTCCCCAGAAAATCACGTTATCTCCACCCATAAAAAAGTGTGGATTAAAATCGGTGATTAAGGTAAAGAAGTCAAAGTTCAAACCAATTGCCAGTGGAATCAATCCTAAAACTGCCGTTAAAGCGGTTAATAATACCGGACGCAAACGTGATTTACCCGATTCGATAATCACTTCCTTAATTTCGTCTAAGGTTAAATCATCGTGTGATTGTACTCCTTTTTGATATACTTTTTCATCCATCAATAAGACGAAGAAGTCCATCAGTACGATTCCGTTTTTCACCACAATACCTGCCAGCGAGATGATTCCCATCATCGTCATCAAGATTACGAAATCCATATTGGCAATCACATAACCATAGAAAACACCACTGAAACTCAGGATTACCGTGAATAAAATCACCATCGTTTTCGATACCGAATTAAACTGCAATACAATGATGATCGTAATTCCTGCTAATGCTAAGAACAGTGCATACAACAGGAAGTTTTGGTTTTTTCCTTGCTCTTCCTGTACTCCGGAGAAAGAATAACTTACCTCTTTTGGCAATTTGTAATTCTTTAATTCGGTCTGGATTTGTTTGGTAATTTCATCACCATTGAAACCCGTTAATACATTAGAATAAACAGTCATTATTCGTTTGTGATTCTTTCTTTTAATCTGATTGTAGGTCTTAGTTGTCTCAGTTTGTGAAACAGCAGACATTGGAACCTGAACAATTTGTCCGTTATTTTGGTTTCTAAAAGTCAACGACTGGTTGAAAAGAATATTTTCATTTTTACGCTGATCGTCCTGCATACGCATTACGATATTGTAATCGTCATCACCTTCTTTATAAGTAGAAATCTCTTGTCCATAAACCGAACGACGCAAAGCAAAACCTAATTGTCCTGTAGAAACACCCATACTTCCGGCGTTTACTCTATCTACTTTTACTTCCAGTTCCGGACTGTCTTTGTTGATGTCGATACTCAGTTTTTCAATTCCGGGAATGTTTTTTGAATCGATGAAAGCAATCATTTTATCCGCTTCTTTCAGCATCGATTCATAATCTTCTCCTTTTAATTCAATACTAATAGGATAACCTGCCGGCGGTCCGTTGGCATCTTTTTCTACAGTAATTGTTGCTCCGGCAATGGCTTTTACTTTAGAACGAATTTCTTCTAAAACATCTGCCGTATTAATGCCTTTACGGAATTTGAACTCCGAGAAACTCACCGTTACTTTTCCTTTATAAGGAGTTTCCGAAGCAGAACCCGCATCAACATTTGGATTTCCTGCACCAATACCTACCTGAGAAACGATAGATTCAGCAAGGAAGTTTTTATCTGTTTTTGGGTCTACATATTTGTGTAGGATATCAATAACCTGATTTTCTACAAACAAGGTAGCTTTGTTGGTTTTTTCAATAGAAGTTCCTTGTGGATATTCGATATAAGCAATCACCTGATTCGGGATGTTGTCCGGGAAAAACAATACTTTTCTCGGGAAAATACCTAACAATACAAAGGAGAAAAACAACATTCCAATAATGGTTACTAAGGCAATCCATGATTTTCTTTTGTTCAGGATACCTGCCAAAAAGCTTTTGTATTTATCTTCCAGTTTTGGAAAGAAACTGTGTTGGAAATCTTGTGTCCATTGGAAAATCTTTAAGAAATACAGCCACATTAATCCTGTTGAAATTAATAATAAGTGACCAATTCCTCTTAGAAATTTACTGTCATAGGTATATTTTGATCCAATAAATGCAAAGAATACTCCGAATGCTACAAATAGAATAGTGTAGAATTTCAAACTCTTTTTTGAAACATTTTTATCTTCAATATCCATTGATCCTCCTGTCATGGCAGCATTCACAACCATCGCCACAAATAAGGATGCAGTAAGGGTTACTGTCAGTGTCATTGGGAAATATTTCATGAATTTACCCATAGTTCCCGGCCATAAGGCAAATGGTAAAAATGCCATCAATGTTGTAGCTGTTGACGAAATTACAGGCCAGGCTATTTCACCAATACCCACTTTGGAAGCTGATACACGATCCATTCCTTTTTTCATGTTGGCAAAAACGTTGTCGACAACCACAATACCGTCATCCACCAACATTCCTAATCCCATTACCAGTCCAAAAAGAACCATCGTATTCAAGGTTAATCCTAAAGCCGAAAGTATGGCAAAAGCTATCATCATAGACAACGGAATTGCTGTTCCTACGAATAAAGAGTTTCTTAGTCCCATAGTAAACATCAATACAATCATTACCAGAATGATTCCGAAAATAATGTGGTTTGACAATTCATCCACCTGATGCTCTACACGAGAAGACTGGTCGTTTGTCATTTCGATTTTCAGGTTTTTTGGCAAATAAGAACCTTGTGCTTTTTCTATTCTTTCTTTTACCTGTTCGATAGCAGAAATCATATTTTGACCTGAACGTTTTTTCACACTAAGCATTACTACTTCATGACCTTTTTCACGGGCATAAGTTGTTTTTTCTTTTTCTTTGAAGCTAACAACTGCAATGTCTTTTAAATAAACTGTTCCGCCGTGAGATTTCACAATCACGTTTTCCAATTCTTTCGGATCTTTAATTTCACCAACAATTCTAATGTTATTTCTAGAACCTTGTGATACCAAATTCCCTCCTGAAAGTGTCATATTTTCATATTTGACCGCATTCTGAATTTCGTCGAAAGTCACTTGTGCAGCAGTCATTTTGAAAATGTCTACGGCAATTTCTACTTCTTTATCATCTACACCAAGAATGTCAACTTTCTTTACTTCTGAGATTTCTTCCAGATCGTCCTGAATTAATTCTCCATATTTTTTAAGTTGCTGTGTAGTGTAATTTCCTTGTAGGTTGATGTTCAGAATAGGCACTTCTTCCGAAATGTTCAATTCAAAAACATTAGGTTCTACCTTACTTCCATTGTCCAGATTAGGCCAATCTGTATCTGCTTTAGCATTATCAACTTTGTCTTTGATTTTTACTTTTGCCGCATCAATTGTAATGTCATCGTCAAATTCGGCGATAATCATTCCATAATCCTGAAATGAGCTGGAAGTTACTTTGGCAACACCACTGATGTTTTTGATTTCTTTTTCTAATGGTTTGGTAACCAATTTCTCTACATCTTCTGCTGAGTTTCCTGGAAAAACAGAAGAGATATATACTTTATTTTCGATGATTTCCGGAAAATCCTCTCGAGGCATTGTAATATAGGAATATAGCCCTGCGATTACAATGATTGCTGTCAGGATGTAAACGGTAACACGATTGTCAACGGCCCAGCTTGATATGCCGAATTGTTTGTTTTGGTGACTCATATATTTTAGTTGTTTGTTGTCGGTTGTTTGTTGTCGGTTGTAATCTGACAACAACCAACCAACAACTATTAGTTAGAAATTAAGTTTCATTCCTTCAGAAACAGCGTTCGCACCTTCAGTAACAATGATATCATTATTTGATACTCCGCTTAAAATTTCAGTTACATTATCAGATGACTGACCTAGTTTTACGATTGCTTTTTTAGCAATTCCTGTTTTTCCGTTTGAATTGGTAACGATGTAAACGTATTTGTTTTTTTCTCCGTCTTCCTGAATTACATTCGTAGGAACTACCACTGCACCTTTGCTTACATAATCTATGATTTTAAGATTAGCTACCTGATTTGGACGCAATAAGTTTTCCGGGTTTGGAACACTTACTTCAATACCAAAACTTCTGTTGCTTGGATTCACAAAATTTCCTACCTGACGTATTTTTCCTTTATATGTTTTTCCTAAAGAAGATAGGATAACATCTACCTGAGTGCCTACTTTTAATTTTCCAATGTAAGTTTCAGGAACTGAAGTCGAAACATACATATTTGATAAATTCACAATACGCATTAATCCTTGAGCACTAGGAGCAACCACTTGTCCTTTTTCTACAAAAACTTCATCAATAGTTCCTGTAAACGGAGCTCTGATAACTGTTTTTGCCAATTGTGCTTTGATTTGAGCAACACCTCTCTGAGCAGAAATCATTTGTGTTTGTGCTTGCAGGTATTGAATTTCAGAACCAATTTTTTGATTCCAAAGATTTTTTTGACGCTCAAAAGTAGTCTTCGCCAAAGCATATTGGTTTTCCTGACTAGCTACTTGCTGGCTTAAACCAGCATCATCAACTCTACCCAGAATTTGTCCTTTTGAAACTCTTTGTCCTGCTTTTACATTTAATGCAACTAAGGTTCCCTGAGTTTCTGGCTGAACCAAAATGTTTTCTTTGGTATCTACGCTTCCCTGAATTTCAAGATAATGACTAAAAACAGTGTCTTTTACTGTTTGTACAGAAACCAATGCTTCTTCTGTTTTTACGTCTAATGTTTCCAATGCCTCATCAATTTTTGCCAAATCAGCCTGGATTAAAGCTTTCTTAGCCTGAATTGCTTTTACATCTTTTGATGCAATTAAGGTGTCAATGTTCGTGTTGTCTTCTTTATTTCCGCAAGCGAAAAGAAGCAATGAAAGTGTTGAGATGATAAATATTTTTTTACTCATGACTTTTATATTTTTTATTTGGAATTGCTTTGCCAGTTCGCTAGCGCTCGTGTCGTGAATCTTCGATTTCATTTGTATAGTTATTTATATAAGATTATTGTTTGTTGATTACTTTTTCTAAAGCTGCTTTTTTGTTGATTACGTCTACCATAGATTGTAGGTATTTTTGTTGTGCAGTGTACAATTGTCTTTGTGCATCGTTGTAATCAAAACTCGAAGACAACCCTTCACTGAATTTTATTTGTTGCTTTTTCTCAATTCTTTCAGCAAGATTCAAATTGGTTTTTGCGGTACTATATTCCTCAACGCTAAATTCGTAGTCGGTTTTAGTGCTTGCGTATTGTAATTTCAATTTTTGCTCCGTTTCTGTCAATTGTGTTTTAGCCTGCTCTAAAGCAATTTTAGCTTGCTGTGTTCTTGCACTTCTGGCTAAGCTGCTAAAGATTGGAACATTTAAACCAACACCAAGATTGGAATAGTTAAACCATTTTTGATTTTGTGTAAAAAATTGGAATTGTTCATTAAAAGCATTCGCACCATAATTCAGATTGGCTGATAGAGAAGGTAAGGCTTTGCTTTTTTGTAGTTTTAATTCTAATTCTCTTTGCTCCTGAAAATTCTGTGCTATTTGGTAATTGATGTTGTTTGAAACATTAAATTCGCCTTGAGAAAAAGCCATGTCTAAATTAGAAACAGTTAAGTTATCTAATTTATCGGTTAATTTTAAATCCGTATTGACATCAAGACCTAAGTTGATTTTTAGCATTTTATAAGCTACCTCTACCAATCTTTTGTTGTAGTTTAAAGTACTGTTTATAGAAGTAAGTGTAATTTCCAGCTGTTCTACATTTTCTTCCTCAATCAAACCGTTTTGAAAAGTGGCCCTGGTGTCTGATAGTGTTTTATCTAAACTTGATTTGTTTTTCTCCAGAATGGCGATACTTTCTTCTGCCAATAAAACATTACCATAAGAATTGGTTACCATTTCTCTGATTTCCATATTCGTTTTTTGTTTGGCGTTTTCAGAGTATTTCATATAGGTTTTTGTAGCCTGAAGCGCAACGATGTAAGAACCGTCAAAAATCAATTGGCTTAAAGTTGCACGAGCAAGCATATTATGTTTGGTTCCAAAGGCGACTTCAGCATAAGTTCCTGGTGTTCCTCCAAAAAATTCCGCAGGAACAACTGATTTTTGCAGTACAAAATTGTTGGTATAATCTAAACCAGCATTAATTTGAGGTAATCCCATTGCGGTAGTTTCCCATTTTTTTTCTTTAGCAGCTTCAATATCCCGTCCTGCATTTATAGCCGCATAGTTGTTGGTTATTGCGTGAGCGATGGCTTGTTCTAAACTAAAAGAATAGTTCTTCTGCTGTTCTTGTGATTTTGCCGTCAGAGCAAAAATCAATAGGGGTATTATAAATAGTTTCTTCATAGATATGATGATTATATATTAACGTTTTTTATTTGTTTTTCTAGTTCGATTATTCCTTCTGGAGTTGCCATGGCTCTGGTATGATATTCTAACGCCTCTAATTCTATTTGTTGTGCTTCTACTTCAGAGACGGTATTTTCATTCACACTAAAGATTAAATAATAATAGAATTTGATATACAATTCAACATTCAAATCCTTACGGTATAAATTTTGTTCAATCCCTTTTTCTATATTTTGTCTAAAACAAGAGTTGCATTCTTCAATTTCGCGCTTCATTACTTCACTATAAATTTCAGGATAATGTTTTTTCAATTGATAAATAGGTGAAGTATCGCCCGCTTTAAACATCTCTTTGAACATCTTTCTGATTTTAAAATTCTCCTCGATGGCATTGTGATTTTCATCTACTATACTATCAATAATTCTATGCACTTCTTTGTGAACCATTGTAGTGCTCTCCTCGATGAGTAATTCTTTGTTGCAGAAATATTTGTAAATTGTTTTCTTTGAAATACACATTTCACCGGCAATATCATCCATCGTCACACTCTTAAAACCTAATTTTAAGAATAGTTCAGTCGCTTTTGCAATAATTTTCTCTTTCATTTTTTCTTTTCGTTGAACGGTTTCAGAATAGTTTTGTTTTAAATTGAAAACTCCAGATTAGCCACTAGTTTTAAATTTTTTCCAAGACCAAATTGTTCTTTTGAATAATTGAAGTTTTTATCCAGTCCAAAATCGTTTCTGTTAATATCTCCTTTTATTTCAAAAGCTGCTTTTCTGCTTCCGTTGTAATTGTTGATTCCAATAAATTCAGCATCAAGTTCCACCATTTTAGTAACATCTTTTATCGTTAAATACCCTTTTAGGAAATTGATGTTATTCTTAATTTTTTGAAATGAAGTTGATTTGAATCGAATCATTGGTTTTTTAGTATTGTTTTTTAAATCTCTTTTTTTAGATGGAAAAGTATTACTGTCTAGTGAAAATTCTACAGATGCATCTTCAATTTCATCTTCATCAATGGATACAAAACCATTAAAGTGATTTGTTTTTCCGCCTAAATAAGTAATCGTAGAATCCTTCACTTTGATTAACACATCCGATTGGTTTGCATCAATGGCCCATTTTGTTGTCATAATGATTCGATTTTATGTTAAAAAGACTTTTTTTATTAAAATTTATGGTGCAAATATATAATGGAAACTTTGAATACCAAAATAGTTTCCAAAGTATTTTTAAAAATTTATTCTAAACTTAAAGTATCAGGTTTTTTAAGTTACTTTGTAAACTTTAAATTTGGAACTCTAAAATCAACAGTAATGCTTCCTATACAAGAATACCAAGAACAATTTTTAATCTATTTAGAAAATCAAAAAATTGACAAAGAACCTAAGAATTTATACCAGCCAATAGAATATATTTTGCAATTGGGAGGTAAAAGAATGCGTCCCGTTTTGACATTAATGACGGCAGATATTTTTGATACGGATTTTAAAAAAGCGTTGCCGGCAGCAATGGCTGTTGAGGTTTTTCATAATTTCTCCTTGGTTCATGATGATATTATGGACGATGCGCCTTTGCGAAGAGGGAATGTTACCGTTCATGAAAAATGGAATCTCAATACAGGAATTCTTTCGGGTGATGCAATGCTGATTTTAGCCTACCAGTATTTCGAAAAATATGAGCCTAAAATATTTCGAAAATTAGCCAAATTATTCAGCAAAACGGCCTTGGAAGTTTGCGAAGGACAGCAATATGATGTCGATTTTGAAACCAGAAATGATGTTACGATTCCAGAATATCTTAAAATGATTGAATATAAAACAGCTGTTCTTGTTGCTGCAGCAATGAAAATGGGTGCGATTATTGCCCAAACTTCTAAAGAAAATTCAAGGTTAATTTATGATTTCGGAATCAATTTAGGTGTAGCTTTTCAATTGCAGGATGATTATCTGGATGCTTTTGGAAATCCGGAAACTTTCGGGAAACAAGTAGGCGGGGATATTATCGAAAACAAGAAAACCTATTTATATCTGAAAGCTGTCGAGTTTTCAAAACAAGCAGAAAAAGAACAATTGTTGAGTTTGTTTGCTACTAAACAAGATGATAATTCAGAAAAAATTACCGCTGTAAAAGAAATTTTCAATTCAACCGGAGCATCAAAAGCGACGCAAAAAGCAATTGAAGAGTATACTTTGAAAGCTTTTGAAACATTAGAAAAAATGAAAATTTCTGAAGACAAAAAAACGGTATTAAAAACTTTTGGTGAAAATTTGATGGGAAGAAAGGCATAATATTTGTCATTCTGTTTTGAAAATTAAAATATGTACGTTACCCCATTAAATAGTGATTTGTTGTTTGAAGAAGCTCAAAAAGAATCTTTGTACTTAAAATTAATTGAACAAATCAATAAGGATTTTAATTTAGCCAATGAAGGTGTAGATTTTCCGATGAGCATTTCGCCAGAGGAATTGAAAATTCAGTTACACGAAAAAATCTATAGAATGATTCAGTACAAATTTGCGGAATATTTGAATCTACTTTATATAATTGATGTTTCAGAAGACCAAATCAAGAAATTAGATGGTTCCGATCTAGTAATCCTGGCTGAAGATGTTGCTTTTTTAATTTTAAAAAGAGAGTGGCAGAAAGTTTGGTTCAGGAACAAATATTAAAAATAAACTCTCACAAACGGCATAAAAGCATCGTTGTAATAATTTTTATTTTCCTTAAAAAGCACATTGTATCGAGCTCCAATTGTTACGTTTCCAGTTCGATAACCTGCACCAAGATAGAGGGCAGTATTCCAGAAATTTTCTGAATCATATAGACTACTGTTTTTGTAATTAGTGTCGACATTCACTTCTTCCAACTCAGCCGAAAGCTGAATTTCAGGAATTGGATTTACCAAACCAATCAAACTTGCCCCGTAAATAGTAGAGGTGTAAAAGTTTTTGGAAGAAACATAACCAAACTGCAAAGAAGTTCCTACTGCAAAAACAGAGTTGATATTATAAATAGCACTTGGAGAAACACTAATGTCGGTATAACCGGAGCCAATGCTTAGTCCTAATCCTCCTCCAAATTGTACATTTTTCCAAAAATTATTTTGTTGGCTTGATGGGATTGCTTGCTGTTGTGCTAATAAAATACCGGAAAAGAATAAGCTTATAGCTGCCAAAAATGATTTTGAAACAGTTTGAAACGAATTATTTTTCATAATTAGATTGGGTTTTAACAAAATTCGATATAAATGTATTTAAAAAAGATTTATAAACTTATTGTATTATTGTACTTTTGCCAAACTATTTCTAACAATAAGCAGATTATATACAATTATGGATAGGTTTTCATTCTTAAATGCGGCACACACCGAGTTTTTCGCACAATTATACGATCAATATTTAGAAAGTCCAGATAGCGTTGAGCCAAGCTGGAGAAGTTTCTTTCAGGGTTTCGACTTTGGAATGACTACTTACAACGAAGAATATCAAGTGGCTGAAGCTGCAGCGCCAGTTCAGCAAATTGCTAATTATGCGGCTAATAATACTGACAACGCACAGATTTCTGATAAACTTCAAAAAGAATTTAAAGTTTTAAAACTGATTGACGGATACCGTTCTCGTGGACATTTGTTTACCAAAACAAATCCGGTTAGAGAGCGTAGAACTTTTTCTCCAACTTTAGATATAGAGAATTTCGGTCTTTCTTCTGCTGATTTGAATACTGTTTTTGATGCTGCCAAAGTCGTAGGCTTACAGCCTTCTACATTGTCTCAGATTTTAAATCATTTAACTGTAGTTTATTGCCAGCATATTGGTATCGAGTATATGTATATTCGTCGTCCTGAAATTATAGATTGGATTCAGGACAGATTGAATGTTAATGAAAATCGTCCAACTTTCACAGCAGATGAAAAAAGGGGGATTTTAAATAAATTGAATCAGGCAGTTTCTTTCGAAAACTTCTTGCATACTAAATATGTAGGTCAAAAACGTTTCTCTCTAGAAGGTGGTGAATCTGTAATTCCAGCTTTGGATGCTTTGATTGAAAGAGCAGCTGAAAAAGGAGTAGAACAATTCGTTATGGGAATGGCTCACCGTGGTCGTTTGAACGTTTTGGCTAATATTTTTGGTAAATCAACTCAGGATATTTTCTCTGAATTTGACGGTAAAGATTACGATCAGGAGTATTTTGATGGTGACGTAAAATACCACTTAGGTCTTACGGCTGACAAAATCACTAGTACAGGTAAAAAAATAAACATCAATTTAGCTCCAAATCCTTCTCACCTTGAAACAGTAGGTGCAGTAATCGAAGGTATTACAAGAGCAAAACAAGATAAATATTTCCCGGATGATTTCTCTAAAGTATTACCAATTGCCGTTCACGGTGATGCTGCAATTGCAGGACAAGGTTTGCTTTATGAAATCATTCAAATGGCACAATTGGATGGCTACAAAACAGGTGGAACCATTCACATTGTAATCAACAACCAGGTTGGTTTTACAACGAATTATTTAGATGCTCGTTCTTCTACTTATTGTACAGATGTTGCCAAAGTAACTTTGTCTCCAGTATTACACGTAAATGCCGATGATGCTGAATCAGTTGTACACGCTATGCAATTTGCATTGGATTTCAGAATGCAATTTGGACGTGATGTATTTATTGACTTATTAGGATATAGAAAATACGGACACAACGAAGGTGATGAGCCTCGTTTTACACAACCGGTTTTATATAAAATAATTGCAAAGCATCAGAATCCAAGAGATATTTATGCTGAGAAATTATTATCTGAAGGAGTTATAGATGGTAATTTGGTAAAAACTTTAGAGAAAGAATACAAAGATGATTTAGATCATAATTTGGAAGCTTCCCGTAAAAAAGCGTTGACCATCATTACCCCATTTATGCAAAATGAATGGAAAGGATTCAAACAGGTTTCGAATGATGTGATGTTGGAAAAAGTGAATACTTCTTTCGCTAAAAAATCATTGGATTCAATTATAAAAACAATTTCGACTTTACCATCAGACAAGAAGTTTATCAATAAGATAAGCAAAATTGTTACAGATAGAAAAGCTGGATATGATAACAATACAATCGATTGGGGAACTGCTGAATCATTAGCTTATGGTTCACTTTTGACGGAAGGATATGATATTCGAATTTCAGGTCAGGATGTAGAAAGAGGAACATTCTCTCACCGTCACGCTGTTGTAAAAGTAGAAGATTCTGAAGAAGAAGTAGTTTTATTGAACGATATCGAAAACAAAAAAGGGAAATTCAATGTTTTCAACTCTCTTTTATCTGAATACGGTGTTCTTGGTTTTGATTATGGGTATGCATTAGCCAATCCGAACGCATTGACTATTTGGGAAGCACAATTTGGAGATTTCAGTAATGGAGCACAAATTATGATTGACCAGTATATTTCTTGTGGAGAAGACAAATGGAACAACCAAAACGGTATTGTTTTATTATTGCCACACGGATACGAAGGACAAGGAGCTGAACACTCTTCAGCAAGAATGGAACGTTACTTGCAACTTTGTGCGAGACACAATATGTATGTTGCCGATTGTACAACGCCAGCCAACTTCTTTCACTTGTTGAGAAGACAAATGAAAACGACTTTCCGTAAACCATTGGTTGTATTCTCTCCAAAAAGTTTATTGCGTGATCCAAGATGTGTTTCTACAGTAGAAGAATTAGCAAAAGGAAGTTTCCAAGAAACTATCGATGATGAAACAGTAAATAAGAAAGACGTGAAAACGTTAGTTTTTGTAACTGGTAAATTCTATTATGATATTGTTGCCGAAAGAGAAATTAATGGACGTAAGGATGTTGCCGTAGTAAGAATCGAGCAATTATTCCCATTACCAATAGAGCAATTGAAAGCGATTATTGCTAAATATCCAAACGCAGATGATTATGTTTGGGCACAGGAAGAGCCTAAAAACATGGGAGCTTACAGCTTTATGTTGATGAACTTCGACCTTGTAAAATGGAGATTAGCTTCGTTAAAAGCTTATTCAGCACCAGCTGCAGGAAGTTATACCAGAGCAAAACGCCGTCACGCAGATGCTATCAAAATGGTATTCGACAAAAATTTATTCAGATAAAAAACTATTCACACAATATTCAGGTTTAAATTTTTAAAACTGAACCTTTAAATTAGAAATTATGATTTTAGAAATGAAAGTCCCATCACCAGGGGAATCTATCAAAGAAGTTGAAATCGCAACTTGGTTAGTAAAAGATGGCGATTATGTTGAGAAAGATCAAGCTATTGCTGAGGTTGATTCAGACAAAGCAACACTTGAATTGCCAGCGGAAGCTAGCGGAATCATTACGTTAAAAGCAGAAGAAGGCGATGCAGTAGCAGTAGGAGCAGTTGTGTGTCTTATTGATACAGCTGCAGCTAAACCATCAGGTTCAGCTCCTGCACCAGCAGCAGCTCCTGTAGCTGAAGCACCAAAAGCAGCACCTGCGCCAGCAGCTCCAGTAGCAGTGGCTGCGGCTCCGGCAGCATCTTACGCAGCAGGAACACCGTCTCCGGCAGCTAAAAAAATATTAGACGAAAAAAATATCGCTCCGGCAACTGTATCAGGAACTGGTAAAGCTGGAAGAATAACTAAGGATGATGCTGTAAATGCAGTACCTTCTATGGGAACTCCAACTGGTGGAAGCCGTGGTGTTGAGCGTACTAAATTATCAATGTTGCGTCGTAAAGTAGCTGAAAGATTAGTAGCTGCTAAAAACGAAACAGCAATGTTGACTACTTTTAACGAAGTAAACATGACGCCAATCAATGCTATCCGTAACGAATTTAAAGATGCGTTTAAAGCAAAACACGGTGGACTTGGTTTAGGATACATGTCATTCTTTACAAAAGCGGTTACAAGAGCTTTAGAATTGTATCCGGATGTAAACTCAATGATGGACGGTGATCATAAAATTGCTTTTGATTTCGCTGATATTTCAATTGCAGTTTCCGGACCAAAAGGGCTTATGGTTCCTGTAGTACGCAACGCTGAAAACTTAACTTTCCGTGGAGTTGAAGCGGAAATCAAAAGATTGGCTATTAAAGCACGTGACGGACAAATCACAGTTGATGATATGACAGGCGGAACATTTACTATTACAAATGGTGGTGTTTTCGGATCTATGTTATCTACGCCAATTATTAACCCTCCTCAATCTGGAATTCTTGGAATGCACAACATTATCGAGCGTCCGATTGCTGTAAACGGTAAAGTGGAAATTCACCCAATGATGTATGTAGCACTTTCTTATGACCACAGAATTATTGACGGTCGTGAGTCAGTTGGTTTCTTGGTTGCTGTGAAAGAAGCTTTAGAAAATCCATTAGAATTATTGATGGGCGGTAATGCTAAAAAAGCATTGGAATTGTAATCATTATAATTTATAGTTCAAAAAACTCGCTTTAAAGGCGAGTTTTTTTTTAGATTTACATCTCATAAATTCCCCAAATTAATTTAAAATATGAAGAATCAAATTAAAATTTTGTTGGTTGCGATGATGGTTTTATTTTTTCAAAATGGCTTCTCGCAAAAGAAAAAAACGAAAACAAAAAGTAAGCCTAAATCCGAAACGATAAAAGGCGAGCCACAAGAAGAAGTACCACAAATATATGAAGTTGTTGCACAAAGTCCTGATGTACAGCTTACGGTTGAAGCGCCTGTAGAAGAGGATGCTCCACAAATAAGAGACATTAGTTCAAAAAGCAGTTATGGACGCTATACTACAGAAAAAATTAACGACGAAACCCTTTGGTTTTATGATAAATACGCCAGTAATTATAAATTTGGAATCAAAAAAAGAGATCAGGTTCTTTTGCCAGCCTTGTTCGAAAGAAAAACATATCCAGAGGTAAGTGATAAAAATTCTTTTCCGATGGGAATAGGAAATAATTACGGACTTTATAATGTTGACAAAGAAATTTGGGAAATACCTATGATTTATTATTCTTTGAATCATCTTGGAAACGACATCTTTTCGGCTCGTACAAAGAATGGTTACTATGGTGTTTTAAGCAGGGATAATAAGGTGTTGATTCCATTCAAATGGGCAGAAATCAGTACGATTTATGGATTAGACAACTATTTTCTTTTACAAGATAAAAAAACCAATTTGCAAGGGGTTTATAGTCTTTTGAATGACAAGTTTTTGATTCCATGTGAATATGAAAGCATTCAGACTATAGATAAAAGCAATTACTTTAGAGTTAATAACGAGAAAGGATATAATGTAGTTTCTATTGACAATAAACCAAAATTCAAAAAATGGTACACTCAAATAAATAGTGTCAGCAATAGCAAAAACTTTATTGTGAAGCTAAACGACAGAATGGGTATCATTGATGAAAATGAAAATATTATTTTGCCAATTGAATACAGGGACATTAAAACTTATCCTTATAATGACGGCTCATTTTTAGCTATTGATAAAAATGGGAAATACGGATGCGTTTTAATTAACGGAAAAGTTTCTTTGCCTTTTGAATACGACCAGATTAACACAAGTTATTCCAATAATTTGAAAACTACTAAAAATAATAAATGTGGATTAATTCAGGTAAACAGCGGTACTCCTACTGAAATTGTTACTTGTGAATATGATAATATCAATATTGAAAATGAAACATTCATTGTAGAAAAAAATAAACTGTTTGGTATGCTGGATTCGTTTGGAAAATTAATAACTCCCTGTGAATATGAATCTATAGATAAAGTGGTCAGCAAAAACAACTATTCAAGCAGTTTTGTTTTTATTGCCAAAAAGAACAAAAAATTTGTTTTGCTGGACAAGAACGGACAACAAATTTCAGCAGATGCTTATACTAGCATTTCTCCTACTCCTTATTTGAATAAAGAGTCGTCTTATTATTCTGAATCAAAATTTAGTTATTTAATGTTTCAAAACAATAATAAAACAGGTCTTTTGGATATGTTAGGGCAACAAGTTATGGAGTCAAACTACGACGAAATTGTTGGGGAAACCAATAATATTCTACTGGTTAAACAAAAAGGAAAAATAGGAGTATATCAACTATTAACTAAGAAAGAAACTATTCCTTGTATTTATGATCAAATCGTGCTGGATGTTAGTGGTAATTATGGAATCAAAGGGAAAGAAATTTTCACTATAGATTTGAATGATAATACCAAGACAGTGAAATTGTAATTTACATATTTTTAAATACTAAAATTCCCAAATTCTACTTTAAAGGAATTTGGGAATTTTTATTTAAATTTTATTTTCTCAAATACAAACAATGATTGTAATAATCAATAATTCCCTTGCCTTTCATTAGTATATCGGCACCAATGATTCCGTGGACGGGTTTCGCTTTGTATTGAATCAAAGCTTCGTTTACGTGGGATAAGTCAAAAATCACCAAGTCAAATTTATGGTATTTCCAATCACCTAACTGCAATTTGTTGCTAACAGCAGTCTGAGTAAGCATTCCGGTTGCTCCAGCACCTGAAGCTTTAGTTTTAGAATCATTAGCAGTTAGTTGAAATAATTCGATGCTTTCAAAACCAATACAACTATTGGAAGCGCCTGTGTCGAGAATGAAATTCCCTTTTACACCATTAATTTTCGCTTTAATTAGCAAATGTTGAGTTTTGGATACTTTGAATTTTATTTTTTTGTAGTTTTCTTTTTTAAGAATATAAGGAAGGAAGTTCATTTTTTGTAGTGTTTAAAAATCAAAAATAGTCCAATTGAAAGGATTAGTCCAAGAATATAAAAATAATAATTAGTTGATGTTTCTGGAGCTTCAACTGAGCCATAATAAACAAAGGCACTCCAGTAATAAGGTGATTTTTTTGCATTCGAAATGGATTTGTCTTTTAGGAAATCAAGTTTTGCATTGGCATTGGCTTCAAAATAAGATTGGTTGTTTTTGATATTTGTATAAAAATCATCCATAAAAACCGAAGTCGTATAATCGTTTACTTTCCATAAAGAAAATAATAAATTTTGAGCTCCGGCAAACTGAAATCCTCTGGCAACACTCATCGCTCCTTCGGATTTATAGAGTTTTCCAATTCCGGTTTCACACGCACTCAGAACTACCAAATCAGGATTGATATTGAGATTATACAGTTCCGAATACAAGATTTCCTGATCATAAAATTTAATACTTGCCGGTGTTTCCGTATCCCCGGAAGTAGCGTGTGTGGATAAATGCAAAATGGCATAATTCGAAGCATTCATTTTAAAATTATCGAAAGTAGCGACTTTATTATCGAAAAATTTTCCATCGAAATTACTTTTTATCGATTGCATTTCGGTTTTGGAAAAAGCCAATTCGTAATTGGTTTTTTCGAAAATGGGAAAAATACCCAGAACAGATTTTTGTTTATTGGAAATTGATTTTCCATTCAAATACAAGCTAGCCGAATTGTTGTACGCAATTCTGAAATTATTCAGTAAATAATGCATTTGTGCAAAATTGGTAGTTGAAGATTCTTTTGTAATTAAGGCTTCAAAAGGAAGGAAATTCAATAACCCATCGGGAACAATGATTAGGTTTTTGTAAATACAATTGTTTGGCAATTTCAACATTTTATAAAGTGAATTACCATAATAATTATAGTCAGAAATATTGTCAATTATTTTATTGGAATCACTAAAATAATCCAAAAACGAAATTATTTTTGGGATAGCAATATCTGTAATATCAATGTATTCCAGTCTTATTCTTTGACTTGCCAAGGTGAAAATATACATTTTTTCCAATCCTGAAAAATACTCCACCATAATGGCTTTGTCTTTTTCGAGTTTAGAATAAAGTGATTTCATGTCTAAATTTTCTGGTGAATTGACTTGGTTTTCCAACCTGATTTTCTTTAGCGAAAGCATCAATTCATTTTGCTTTTTAATAGCTTCGTTTATTTTGGAAACGTTTGCCAATTCTCCTTTTTGCTGTTCTTTTATGATTTCATTATTCCAGTTTTGCAGTTGTTCCAAATGTAGTTTTTCTTCTCTGGTAGCCTTTTTTTTATTGGAAAGATACCTTTTCAAAACACCAGATTTAGTTCTTTCCGAAAGTTGAAAAGCTTTTTCTATATAACTGATTTTATTTTCTTTTTGATAAAGCAAATCATAGATAGCAATACATTTTTCAGTGCGATTTCGAATACGGATTTGATTAATGATTTTAGAATTTTCATACACCAGCAAGTTCGAAAACAATTCTTCTATTTGAAATGAAAGTGCATACCCTTCCAAAGCTTTTTTTGGTTGATTTTGTTCCAGAAATATATCCGCTTGCAAGTCTAGTGCATCCAATAAAATGGTTTCTGCGTAAAGTGAATTCGAATTTGGAAGAATATTTTTAGGACTGGAGTAATTGGGAATCAAAGTTTTGAAAACAGCGGATAATATGGTGCCAGCTTCTGAATATTTTTCTTGCTGAAATAATAAAGTAGCTTCTTCCAGTTTGAATTTGGCTAATTTTCGAGGCGAAATACCGGGACTTAAAAAGAAATATTTTTTAGCTTTTTCAAAATAGGAATTGGCTAATTCCCTATTTTGCCATTGAATATTTAAAGCCGATAAGTTACGGTAACAATTGGCTAGAGTTTCGCTTTGAGTTTTGTCAGATTGCAGTAATTGAATGGCAGCAAAATAAGAGCCTTCCATTTTTTTGAAAATATCTGGTTTTGAAAAGCTTGGATTTTTATAACTTAACACATAATTGTTTCCTAAATTATTCAATAAATTCCCTTTTTGAACTGCAGATAATTTTTCGGTTTTGATAGTCTGTTCCAATAAATCAATAGCTTCATTAATTCTACCCGTGTTTTGATATACATTCGACAAATTAAGAATGGCAGCTATTTTCTGGGATTGATTTTTTTCGGTATTGGCTATAAAATAATATTGTTTTATGGTGTTTTCGGCATTGTCATAATCACCAATAATTGTGTAAAGATTACCTAGTGGTTTTAGGCAATATTCTATAATATCATAATTAGAGAGGTGCTTTTTTTGGTAGATTTGCCAGGCTTTTTCATAACTTGAAATAGCTTGATTGGTTTTGCCAAATGTATTTTCGTAGTATGCTTTATTACAATTAAGGACAACAATGGCAAGTAATTCATTTTTGGTTTTTGGCTTGGAGTTTTTCCAGAAACCAGTTTCGGTTTTGGTCAAATTTTGCAATCCGCCAATGGTTGGATTTGCAACATAAGTATCAACAGCATTGTAGATTTTATCTTCTGGGGTAAGCGAATTTTGTCCAAAAATATTTAGAGTGGTGAAAAGTAGAAGATAAAAAATGTTTTTTGTCATTAATGGATTAAATCTATTTTATATGGCAAATATTTTTTGTCTCTTTACCTTTGTCAAAGTTTTAAACTTTGACAAAGGTAAAGATGTGTTTGCCAATAATTAAAACTTCCAAATAGCATACAACTGGTAATAATTGAAATTATTTTCAAAATTCAGTACATATCTTGCACCTATGCTTGGGCCAATTCTTGCCGCACCTAAGGTCAAATCAAATAGCAAACCTGTTTTGATATTGGTAAAAGATTCTGAAAATGAATTTGTTTTTTTGGTTGTATTAACTAAAATTTTATCGGTGATGCCTTCATAGGTTTCTATTTTTTGGTTTTGCTCCTGTTTTGCAGATACATCGATGTTGGCTTGTATTCCGGCTCCAATTCCTATAAAATTATTGATATTGTACCGTATCAAAACAGGAATCTCCCAATTAATATTTTTGTTGCTTACTGTAGTTATAGTGCGTTGTAATCGTACTACACCATTGGAAGTTTGATCAAAACTGTCTTCAACCGTAGTTTCGCTATTATAGGAATTCAGGCCATTTACAAATTCTGCTTGCCAATAGAAACGATAGGATTTGAAAGGAGAAATGGTTGCGCCTACAAAATAACTTTTCGAATTATCTAAACCTGGATAGAAATTATATCCCGCTTTAGCTCCAATAGAAATCCCGGGTAAGAATCGGGTAGTAGCATAATTGGTAATAATAGGTTCGTTTTTGTCGAAAATAATAGCAGTTCTGCTTTTGGTTTTTACTTTGTGAAAATCTTTATTGAATTTCATGGAATATTTGACAAAGCCTTTAGTACTGTCTTTTTCTTTAACGTTTTTTTGTTCGCTTCCCGGCAAATAAATGTTTTTGAAAGTAAAGAATATCTGTTTTTGCTTGATAATGGTATCCAGACAACTCGTTGTAGGTTCTTCTCCTTTTGGGCAAATCGGGCATTTTGGATACATGTCTTCAATTTGGAAAGTTTTTTTGTCAAACATATCCGGAATGTCAGTTTCCAGACGAATCATTCTTGCCGGGCCTTCGCCGTTGTTTTGAAAGCGGGTTTTGAAATTGACTCTTTTAAACCGAACCAGTCTGTAATTCATAAAACTTCCGTTAGATCCCATTTTGTTTGGGTCATGAGAAGTCAC
>JAZKED010000004.1:0-257843 GCA_040387175.1 Bacteroidota bacterium
AGAGTATTGGTTTGTGGTGCCGAGGGTCGCCGGTTCGAACCCGGTCAGCCACCCAGAATGCAAAAGCTTCGAAGAAATTCGAGGCTTTTTTTGTGGGGTAAAGTTTCGTGTTAGGAATATTTAGAAATTGTATGAGATAATTATAACAAAAAATGCTTCAGAGAAATTTGAAGCATTTTTTGTTTAAAACTATGATTTAAATTAGAAAACTACTTTCCACTTTTATCAACTACAGGACGATTTTCTCTGTTGGCTAATTCCCAGGCAATAACAAAAGCCAGTTGTGTTCTTTTGGCTAAAGCATCAAATTCAATTTTATCCACTTCATCTGTAGCTTCATGATAATCAGCGTGTACACCGGTAAATAGAAACACAGAAGGAATTCCGTTTTTGGCAAAATTGTAATGATCGGAACGGTAATAAAAACGATTGGGATCTTTTCTGTCATTGAATTTGTAATCTAAAAGAAGGTTGACATATTTTTTATTGGCATCCTCGCAAATGTTGTACAAATCAGACGATAGATAATCAGAACCAATCAGATAGGTATAGTTACTGGAATCATTATGAAATTCATCGTGACGGCCAATCATATCAATATTGATGTCAGTTATAGTATTAGCCAACGGAAATAATGGATTATCAGTATAATAGCTAGAACCCAAAAGTCCGTGTTCTTCACCAGTTACATGAAGAAATAGAATAGAACGTTTTGGGCCGTTTCCTTCTTTTTTGGCTTGTGCAAATGCCTGAGCAATTTCCAATAAAGCAACAGTTCCGGAACCATCATCATCTGCACCGTTGTAAATTTCGCCATTTTCAATACCAATATGATCGTAATGTGCAGAAATTACAATGACTTCATTTGGTTTTTCTGAACCTTCAATATACGCCCAAATATTTTCTGAATCGGGTAAATCATTTCCCCCTTTAGCGTTTAGGTAGGCGGCAGGAACTTTTTGGTAATAATCTGTGGCACCTTTTGGAAAAGGAACTTTATTGGTTTTGTATTGATTAATCAGATATTCCCCTGCCTTTTTTTGTCCTGCAGACCCCGTTTCCCGCCCTTCCATTTCATCTGAAGCCACAATATAGAGATGTGTTTTTAAATCATCAACAGTAATGGTTTTGAGGTATTGTGTTGGATTTGCAGCAACATTATTTTTTTGCGTGCTACAAGAAACAGCAGTGGCTATCACAAAAAGGAATATGATTTTTTTCATATAAATTGGATTAATAATAATTTAGACTATTGTTTTAGTGTTTCATTTAAGAAAACTTTCAAATGTTCCCAGGAACGTTTTGCGGCTAATTCGTTGTAAGCAGCACCTTTCGAATTATCATTCCCAGCTTCCGGATTGGTAAAAGAGTGAACGGCATTGGCATAATAAATCATTTGCCAGTCAGCTTTGGTATCACGCATTTCCTGCTGAAAAGCTGTAATTTCTTCTTTGGATTCATAAGGATCATCTGCACCGTGACAAACTAAAACTTTGGCTGTGATTGGTTCCGTGGCTCTGGCAGCATCTTTTCCTAACCCACCGTGAAAAGAAACTACTCCTTTTACGTTCAAATGAGCCCTAGTAGCTTCAATTGCACCCGTTCCGCCAAAACAGTAGCCGATAACCACAATATTATCTGGATTGGCTCCGGATTTAATCAATTGTTCCAATGCCAATGCAATTCGTTTTTGGTACTCGTTAATGTTCTTTTTGTAATAGCCCGCATTTTTTCCAGCTTCTTTAGTGTCTTTTGGGTAATTTCCTTCACCATAAATATCAGCTACGAAGGCGTAATAACCTAGTTTAGATAAGTTTTCGGCAGTATCTTTAGAAAGTTTATCAATTCCCAGCCAGGCTGGAAGTATCAAAACTCCAGGTTTTTGCTGGCTTTTCTTTATAGGCTGGATTGCAAAACCATTTAAAACCTGATTTCCATCATTATATTTCACCGGTTTTAATTGGGCGAATGAGATGCTCGAATAAGATAAAAGAACTAAAAATAAATAGTGTATGTTTTTCATAGGGGTATGGTTTTACACAAATATCTGAAATAAAACAGAATAGTTCATCTAAAAAAGCGGTTTTTTTAATTAGAGTATAAAGCTAAAAAAGTAGTAATTTTGGTGTTTAAAATACATCGAAAAATAATTTCCAATGAAACCAACTCATTCCACTCTTTCTTCAAAATCAGAAGAAATGATCGCAAAAGAAAATAAATACGGCGCTCATAATTACCACCCTTTGCCTGTGGTTTTAAAAAGGGGAGAAGGTGTATATGTTTGGGATTTGGAAGATAAAAAATATTTCGATTTTTTGTCGGCGTATTCAGCAGTAAATCAAGGACATTGTCATCCAAAAATTGTGAATGCGATGATTCAGCAGGCACAAACTTTAACCTTGACTTCTCGTGCTTTTTACAATGACCAATTGGGAAATTTTGAAGAATACGTAACCAGCTATTTTGGTTTTGACAAAGTTTTACCAATGAATACAGGTGCCGAAGCTGTAGAAACAGCTCTTAAATTATGTAGAAAATGGGCATATGAAGTAAAAGGAATTCCGGAGAATCAAGCTCAGATTATTGTTTGCGAGAATAATTTCCACGGAAGAACAACGACTATCATTTCGTTCTCAAATGATGAAACTGCCCGCAAAAGTTTTGGACCATTCACCTCTGGATTTATCAAGATTCCTTATGATGATATCGAAGCTTTAGAAAATGCCTTAAAATCTTCATCAAATATTGCTGGTTTTCTTGTAGAACCTATTCAGGGAGAAGCCGGAGTCTATGTGCCTTCTGAAGGCTATTTGGCAAAAGCCAAAGCGCTTTGCGAGAAACACAACGCGTTATTCATTGCTGATGAAGTACAAACCGGAATTGCGAGAACCGGAAAATTATTAGCCGTTAATCACGAAAATGTACAGCCTGATATTTTGATTTTAGGAAAAGCTCTTTCGGGTGGTGTTTATCCGGTTTCAGCTGTATTGGCTAATGATGCGATTATGAATGTAATCAAACCGGGACAGCACGGTTCTACTTTTGGTGGTAATCCTGTTGCAGCTGCTGTTGCTATTGCTGCACTTGAAGTAATTAAAGAGGAGAATTTAGCCGAAAATGCAGAACGTTTGGGCGTAATTTTAAGAAAAGGACTGAACGAAATAGCCCAACGGAATTCTTTAATTTCATTAGTTCGGGGCAAAGGTTTATTAAATGCAATTGTAGTAGATTGCGATGAAGAATCGGATTTGGCTTGGGAAATTTGTATGAAATTCAGCGAATACGGATTATTGGCAAAACCAACTCATGGAAACAAAATTAGATTTGCACCGCCATTAGTTATAACAGAAGATCAAATTCAGGAATGTCTGGTTATCATTGAAAAGGCGCTGAATGATTTTAGATAATTAGAATTTATAAGTTCAATAAAATAGTAATAGAAACTTTTCAGAATGGAAAAACAAATAGATCCAAATTATATTAAGGCATCAAATATATTTTTTATAATTACTTTTTTAGGATTGATTCCTTTATTTCTTCCTTCCAATAATATCTTTATTAATAACTATACTATTCCGTTAGGAATATCTTATTTTACCGGTAAAATTGCGATTGCTTTTCTTGTAAGACAAGGTTATAATTGGGTAAAAATATTGATTTTAATAATTGTTTTATTAGGTATAATTGGAGTTCCTACAATTTTAAAAAACTTAAGAGAACAGCCTATAGTTGGAGCTCTAGATGTTACAATAGCTATTCTTCATGTTTGGGCTTTGATATTATTATTTAAAGCTGACGATTAAAAAACTTAATTTCTTATATTTAGTTTTATTCTCATAAGAATTTATTAAAAGTGACTGTTTATGTAAATTTCAATCAGAAAATTGAATAAATTTATAGTATAACATTTTGAATTATGAAAATAGAGCAAATATATACGGGTTGTTTATCGCAAGGTGCTTATTATATTGAAAGTAATGGAGAAGTCGCAATTATTGATCCATTGCGGGAAGTACAGCCTTATATCGATAAGGCTAATAAAGATAAAGCAGTAATCAAATATGTTTTTGAAACTCATTTCCATGCTGATTTTGTTAGTGGTCACGTTACTCTTGCAAATAAAACTGGTGCCCCAATAGTATATGGACCAACTGCCCAGCCAAGCTTTTCTGCTCATATTGCTACGGATGGAGAAGTTTTTCAATTAGGGGAAATTACAATAACAGTTTTACACACTCCAGGACATACAATGGAAAGTTCATGCTATCTTCTGAAAGATAAAACCGGCAAGGATTATGCACTATTTAGTGGAGATACTTTATTTCTAGGGGATGTGGGTCGTCCTGATTTAGCTCAGAAAGCAGCTGATATGACTCAAGAAGATTTGGCCGGAATTTTATTTGAAAGTTTAAGAAACAAAATAATGACTTTGGCTGATGATGTAATTGTTTTCCCAGCTCACGGTGCGGGAAGTGCCTGTGGCAAAAGCATGAGCAAAGAAACTATTGGAACCATTGGTGAGCAAAAACAAGTTAATTATGCGCTTCGTGCCGATATGACTAAAGATGAATTTATCTTTGAAGTTACCGATGGTTTATTACCTCCGCCAGAATATTTTCCTGAGAATGTTAAACTGAACAAGGAAGGCTACGAAAACGTAGAAGATATTATTAAAGAGGCTGTGGCTTTTAATGTTGAAACTTTTGAAATTGTAGCCAATGAAACCGATGCTATAATTCTGGATGTAAGACATCAGGATGAGTATGCAAAAGGACATATTCCGAAATCTATTTTTATTGGTATAGATGGAGATTTTGCTCCCTGGGTTGGTGCTTTAATTTTAGATATCAAACAGCCAATACTTTTGGTAACTCCAATTGGCAGGGAAGTAGAGAGTATCACGCGTTTGTCAAGAGTAGGTTATGACAATACTTTAGGATATTTAAAAGGCGGATTTGAAAGCTGGAAACAAGCAGAGAAAGAATACGATACCGTTCATTCAGTTTCAGCAGAAACTTTGGAAGAAATAATAGAAGAAACACCCGATAAGAAAACGCCTGTTTTTGATGTTAGAAAAGAAGAGGAATATGCAAAAGAACATATTGTTGGTGCTACTTCTACACCATTGGATCACATCAATGATCATATAACTGAATTTCCAAAAAAAGAAGAATTTTATGTCCATTGTGCTGGTGGTTACCGTTCGATGATTGCTGCTTCTATATTAAAATCAAGAGGGTATCATAATCTAATGAATGTTTCAGGTGGTTTTGATGCAATCAAAAAAACAGCTATAAAAACTACCAATTATCTTTGTCCAATAACTTTAAAAAAATCAGAATAAGGTTTTTAATTTACATTAGAAAAGAATGAAATCAGAAGAAAAAATTAATAAAGAACTTATATTAAGAGAGCAGTTGTCTTTGCAAAGAACTGTTTTAGCCAATCAATCTACATTTTTATCTTTTTTACGAACTTCAATGTATTTTTTTATTGCGGGTTTAAGTGTAAACAGTTTACTGAAAATTGAATATAGTACTACTATTCAAATTTCATTTTTTATAAGTTCGTTTTTGATTTTTGGTATAGGAGTTATAAACTACTTCAGGATTAAAAAATTTATTCTTGAAAATAAAAAACATATTGGAGATTATAAATTGGAGTATCTAAAATAAGTCAAATCAGGTATTAAGCCATTTGTTAAGAATATGTTCTAAATCTATTTGAATAATTGGTTTCGGTAAATAATCATTCATTCCTGATTTTAAGCATTTTTCTTTATCTCCAGACATTATTCCGGCAGTTAATGCGATTATGGGAACTATTTTAGAATTTTTTAATTTTCTAATTTCTTCAACTGCTTCATATCCATTTTTATTCGGCATCTGTATATCCATTAAGATGATATCTGGTTTTTCTGAAATGCATTTTTCTATAGCCTCATTTCCATCATTTGCCTGATAAACTGTGCAATTAGAAATAACGGAATTTACCAGTTTTTTTACCAGTAACATATTGATTTTATTATCCTCAACAATTAAAACTTTTTTGTCTTTAAGAAGTATTTTTGGAATAACTATGTCATCTTTAAGTACTGGTTCTAAATTTTTTATGTGTTTCGCTTTTTTTAATTTAATAGTAAAGAAAAAATCACTTCCATCTCCATAATGACTGATTAATTCTAATTTGCTGTTCATCAGTCCCAAAAGCTTATTAGAAATAGCTAAGCCTAAACCAGTTCCTCCAAATTTTCGGCTCGTGGAATTATCTTCCTGCATAAAAGATTTGAATATTTTTTCATTATTACCTTCTTTTATACCTATTCCAGTGTCTTTTACAGAAAACATCAGGGTTGACCAATTTTTATCAGGAGTACCAATTTCATTGATGTCTAATCTAATCTCTCCAAAATTGGTAAACTTAACAGCGTTGCCCAATAAATTAACTAAAATTTGTTTTAGTCTCACATAATCTGCAAAAACATATTGTGGAACCTGCTCGCTTATATTTAACGTTAAATCAATTTTTTTTCTGTCAGATTGATATTTGAATAAATCAATAACTTTATGTGTTAACTTGAATAGATTTATTTCCTCAATATTTAATTCTAATTTTCCGGATTCAATTTTAGAAAAATCTAAAATATCATTTACAATATGCATTAATGAATTAGCGGATTCATTGACTGTTGAGATATATTTTGCCTGTTTCTTTTTTAAATCGGATTCCATTAATAAATGGGTAAAACCTATTATTCCATTCAATGGAGTCCTAATTTCGTGACTCATATTGGCTAAGAAATCAGTTTTGGCTTTATTGGCGGATTCAGCTAATTCTTTGGCTTTAATTAATTCTGTTTCCATTAATTTACGTTCTGTAATATCGACAAAACTAATTACAGTTTCCGTTATTTCTCCATTTTCATCTATAATCGGAAAGCCACTCACTAAAAGCCATAGATTGTCTTCATTTATTTTTCTTTTAATACCAACTACATAGTTTTTTATAGGTTGTTTACTGGTTGTAATGAGGTTTATAGGATGTTTTTCAGAAAGCATTACAGAACCATCCTCATTCAATAAAATTCGGTTTGTATCGATAAACCATTTTCCTGTGATTTTATCAATATTCAATTCTAATACTTCAGATGCTTCGTGATTACTAAAAATAATTGAAGAATCAGATGTGAGAACAATAATACCTGCATCAAGATTATTTAATAAACCACGGTATCTTTCCTCACTTTTTTTAAGAGCATAATCAGATTTTTTTGCGGCTGTAATATCACGGGAAAGACATATAAAATGTGTGTCCTGACCAATGACCTGTTGCATTGGAGCTATAGATAATTCAAACCAATGGATGAGTCCATCCTGTAATTCCAATGAATATTGTTTACCAGTGCAAAAACCTTTTTCTGAGGCTTCTTCTATTGCTGAAAGAAATAAGTCTGCTACATCCCCTGGAAATACTTCATAAAATGTTTTATTTAAGAATAAGTCCGTTGGCATAGCCAATAAATCATCTTGTCTGGAATGATAATTATAGATATGACCATCTGTTCCGACTTCAAATAATAAATCAGGAATCGCATCAAGAATGGCTTCCATTTTTTTGTGCATTTCCTTAAATTCTTTTTCAGCCTGAATGCGTTCAGTAATATCAGTTATTGTACCAACAAAACCAATTGTTTCATTCTCCGTATTCATTTCTGGAATAGATTGACCTATTACCCATTTTACAGAACCGTCAGAACGGACAAAACGAAATTCGTATGCTGATTTTGTATTTTGCATTACTGCCGTTTCCCATACATTTAATAAGGGATTTACGTCTTCCTGATGCACAGCACTAGTCCATTTATAGTCTATTGATTCTTGTAAAGACAATCCGGCTATTTCACACCAACGTGGATTGGCATAAGTTAATTTTCCATTTACATCTGTACGAAATATTCCTACCGGAGAAACTTCTGTAAGTGTATGATACCTTTGCTGGCTTAAAACTACTAATTCTTCGGCTTTCTTCTTTAAAGCTTCGTTTTCAAAATTTTCAAGTGCAAAAGCAACATCACTTGTAGAACCTTCCAATAAAGCAATTTCTTCGGAATCAAAAAAGTTTTTTTCATCCGCATAAAAAGTAATTGCTCCAATAACTTTTCCAAATTTTATTATGGGAGACGCCATTAAGGAAAGATAACCTCTTTCAAGAGCTCCTTCTCTCCAGGGCTTCATGATTAAATCATTTTCAATATCGTTGCAAATAACGCTTACGCCATCTTTGATTGCTGTTGAAGTTGGTCCTCTTCCTTCAGGTGGAATATAATCCATCGAAATAGTTTTGATTGTTGAAAGATAACCATGGTCTTCACCTGCAAACATTGTAGGAATTACTTTTTTAGTTTTTGGATCGATTAATCCAATCCAGGCCAATTTAAACTTTCCTAGATTTACAGCAATTTCACAAGCTTCACGAAAAAGGGTTTCTTTATCAGTAGTGCGAACAATCATTTGATTAATCTGACTTATAAATAAATAAAGTCGATTGGCTTTTATAATTTTTTGTTCTGATGAAATTCGGTCTGTGATATCTGTAATGATTCCGTGGCAAATTATAGTCCCTTCAGGTTCAACAACAGGCAAAGAGTTCATCCCATGCCATACTAAGCCTTTTGTAGGATGTACATATCGATATTTTCCTTTGAGAGGAATTAATTTAGTAAAAGTTTCAGAAATGCTTCTTCTAACATAATCAATATCATCAGGGTGAATTAATGAAAAAATCTTGTCGGTATCATTTTCAATATCTTCATAATTAAAACCATAGATTTCATTGACGGAGCTGCTTGCATAAGCATAGCTCATGGAGCCATCTTTATTATGACGCATGGAGTAGATTAAACCAGGGAAAGTGTCAGCAATTTTAGCAAACTTATCTCTTTCTTCCGTGAGGGTTTTTTCTGTTTCCTTTCTTTTGGTAACGTCTTTCAGATTACTAATAATACCTTTAATTTCGAGATCATCAAGCATATTATTGATGAAACCTTCCAGCCAGATGTAATGACCTTTTTTATGCTTCATTCTCATTGACATAGCAAAAGGAATCCCTGGATTAGCCAATACATTCTGCATTAATTTTTGTAGTTGTCCCATATCTTCTGGATGAAGATAGTCTAGAGGGGAAAGCAGTTCAAATTCTTTATTATTCCAGCCTGTTATGCGTGCAGCAGATGAACTACGAAAAGTAGTATATAGATTCTTATCAATTAAAGTAACAATTCCATCATTATGCTCTAACATAGCACGGAAACGTCTTTCACTTTGTATAGTTCCTTCGTCTAGTTTTTTATTTTCCGTTTGGTTTCTAGCAATCTCTGAAAAATCATTTTCAGATAGGCTTGTTGCATTTTTATATTCAAGTAAATTATTAATTTCTATTTCTTGATTTTTGATTGTTTCTAACAAGTCTTCGTATGTTGGAATTTTCTTTTTCATAATAAATGAAATAAATAATTATCTGAAAATCAAAATATTGAATAAATATAACGAAAAATATTGTAATAATAATAACTAAAAAAATTGTGGGTAGATAACATCTGTAATAAACCGTTTTAATACATAAAAAACCGATTATCGGTTACTCAATTTGGCTTTTTCTTTTATGATGTCGCTAATTTTTCGATTTTCAATTTTACTTTCGAGCCAGGAAATAATATCAAGGTATAAGAAAGCCCTTTTTTCATAGGTGTTTTTCTCTAATTCTACAAAACGTTCTTTTACTTTGATAAATTCTTTTTTGATATCGCTTGGATAAATAGTATTCAATTTTTTCAAAAATCGAATGATTTCCTTTTGAACTTCGTGCAAATCATTCATTTTAATCAAAAACTTATAAGTACTTATTAATTGATTTTCTAAATTAAAATCTTTACCGGATTCATAATGTGCAATCAAACATAACAAACGGGCAAAACAAGCCAAATCTTCACGTACATAAAGATTTTTGTTGTTGATGATTTTTTCCAGATAGAATATACATTCTGTGTATTTTTCGTTACCAAAATAAATACTGGCAATTTTATAAAAAAACATCATCTCGTGATGTTCATCAAGATGCTCGTTATGTAATTTTATTTTGTCTAATATTTCAGGAATCAGGTATTCAGCTTCGGCAAAAGTTCCTTCCAGAATATGATAATTCAGCTTGTTATTATACAAATAAAGGAACGAAAGCGAAGTAATATTGTCATTTATTGGAAATTGAGGGTCATTGATAGTCTCTTCAAGTAATTCCAGATATTTTTTGAAATTGGTTTTGTATTTCAACATGAATAACGACTCCAATAAATAATGGTTTCCTTTTAAGAAGAATACAGGATTAAGATAAATCATACTCTTGTTATCATAAAAAAGAGTAACCCATTTATGCGAATATTTATAACAGGATAAAAAATCCTGTACTAAGAAACTTCTCCATAAATACGCATTGTAGTACCAGTATTTTTCTCGAAAATCAAAATTTTTCTCATCTAATTTTGAGATATGTTTATTAAAATACTCGTCAATGTATTTGTATTCGGCATCACTTTTTACATAACCCGTTTTTAGCATAATGCCATACAATTGCAAAGAAAGATTCGATAATTTACTGGAAATGGTATTCTTATAATTCAATTCTTTGGCCTGAACAACCAATTCATCTGCACGACCCTGAATACTTCGGGTAATGTATTGTGACTCAATTAATTTTTCGAATTCAACAATTTCATATGCAATATATTTTTCGTCATTTTCTAAAGCCAAAAGCTTTGTCCTGTCCAATATCTTCAAACTTTGTTTGTACAAACCTTTGTTATAAAGTATTGTAGCAAAATCGATTTGCTCTCTTAATTGGTAACGAATATTTTGACTAGGAATATTCAATCGAATACTTACCAGAATTTGTTTGTATAAATACGATTTTAGGTTAGATAATTGTACTTTCTTAATAGTACCACTTTTCAGGATAGCTTTCTCATCGTATACTTCGGATTTGTCTAAAATATTAAATAATTCAATAAACTTTGTATTGGAACTAGTTTCTAATCTACTTGCAAAAATCTTGAATTGTCTTTTTTCAGACTTTGAAAGTGATTTTATTAACACAAACAAGAAATCTTTTTGATGGTTAGCCATTGTAAAATATTGTAATGTAACTTATTGATTTTAAGTTATTTAAATTAGTTTTGTATAGCTTATAAACAGTATAATCTATGAAAAATGAATTTTATATTAGAGTAATGAATTCTACTTTTGTTTGAAGATGTGAAATTACATTAAATATTTTAAAATGAATAGAGAGAAAGTCCAAATTTTTGATACCACTTTAAGAGATGGTGAACAGGTTCCAGGATGCAAATTAGATACCAATCAAAAACTCGTCATTGCAAATAGATTAGACGAAATGGGAGTGGATGTGATTGAAGCTGGATTCCCTGTTTCAAGTCCCGGAGATTTTTTATCCGTTTCAGAAATTAGTAAAATTATAAAAAATGCTACCGTTTGTGGTCTTACCAGAGCGGTTAAAAATGATATTGATGTGGCTGCAGCTGCTTTAAAGCACGCTAAAAGACCTCGTATTCATACAGGAATTGGAACATCAGAATCTCATATAATATACAAACTTAATACAACAAGAGAAGATATTATTGCCAGAGCAAAATACGCTGTTTCTTATGCTAAAACTTTTGTTGAAGACGTAGAATTTTATGCTGAAGATGCAGGTAGAACTGACAATGAATTCTTAGCTCGAGTCTGTGAAGAAGTGATTAAATCAGGTGCTACAGTATTGAATATTCCTGATACAACAGGATATTGTTTGCCACATGAATATGGTGAAAAAATCAAATATCTTAAAGAAAATGTAAAAGGTATTGAAAACGTTACTATTTCTTGTCACTGTCATAATGATTTAGGTATGGCTACTGCCAATTCAATTGCAGGAGCGATGAATGGAGCAAGACAAATTGAGTGTACTATAAATGGAATAGGGGAAAGAGCAGGAAATACAGCACTTGAAGAAGTGGTAATGATTTTCAAACAACATCCTTATTTGAATTTATACACTGATATCAATACAAAGGAATTAAATTCAATGAGCCGCTTGGTTTCTGATAGTATGGGAATGATGGTTCAGCCAAACAAAGCCATTGTAGGAGCAAATGCTTTTGCACACAGTTCTGGAATTCATCAGGATGGTGTTATAAAAAACAGAGAAACATACGAAATCATGGATCCTTTAGATGTTGGAGTGAATCAATCATCTATCATTCTTACAGCCAGAAGTGGTAGAGCTGCATTGGCTTACCGAGCTAAAAAAGTAGGATACGAGTTGACAAAAACACAATTGGATCTTGTATATGTTGAGTTCTTGAAATTTGCCGACATCAAAAAAGAAGTGATAGATGAGGATATTCATCAAATAATTGAAGCTTCTAAATTAGGAAGTGACTTAGTAAGACACTAATAACTTTTGAATAAATAAAAACAAAATGAATTTAAAAATAGCAGTACTTTCAGGAGATGGAATAGGTCCAGAGGTAACATTGCAAGCAAAAAAAGCTTTGTCTGCTATTGCTGTGGTTTATAATCACGAGTTTATTTTTGAAGACGCTTATATTGGGGCAATTGCTATTGAAAAAACAGGAAAACCACTTCCGGAACAAACCTTGAATTTATGTAGAAATACCGATTCTATTTTGTTTGGAGCCATTGGTGATCCAAAATACGATAACGATCCCAGTGCCAAAGTACGTCCTGAACAAGGATTACTTAGATTAAGAAAAGAATTAGGCTTATTCGCCAATATTAGACCAATAAAAGCATATCCAAAATTAATGGGTTCATCTCCAATAAAGAAAGAAGTTCTACAAGGAACTGATTTTCTGGTTTACAGAGAACTAAATGGTGGAATGTATGTTGGAGAAAAAACAACAAATGAAGAAGGAACTTATGCTTCCGATTTGTGTGAATATAACGAAGAGGAAATTGCAAAAATTGCTCATTTAGCATTCAAAGCAGCACAAGAAAGACGTAAAAAAGTAACCTTGGTAGACAAAGCGAATGTTTTGGAAACTTCCCGTTTATGGAGAAGAACAGTTTCTGAAATTGCTAAGGAATATCCAGATGTAACCTTGGAATGTCTATATGTAGACAATGCCGCAATGCAAATTATTGTGAATCCAAGACAATTTGATATTTTGTTAACTGATAATTTGTTTGGTGATATTTTGTCTGATGAAGCCAGCGTTATTTCGGGTTCAATAGGATTAATGTCTTCGGCTACATTGGGAGACAAACATTCATTGTTTGAACCAATTCACGGTTGTTATACAGAAGCAAAAGGGAAGAATATTGCCAATCCAATCGCATCGATTCTTTCGGTAGCTTTATTGTTAGAGCATTTTGGATTAACACAAGAATCTAAAAAAGTAATTGCAGCAGTAGAAAAAGCAATTCTTAGTAATGTCGTCACCGTGGATTTGAAAGTAGATTCTCAATTCGGAACGAATGAAGTAGGGGATTTTATTTCAAATCATATCCTAAACGAAGGCGATTCCTATTTCAAAAAGGATTTTGTACAAATAGGACAATCAACAATAGTATAATTAAAAAATAAAAAACAGGTTCAAGCAAAAAACCTCAAAAAATAAAACTGAAAAATGGAATTAAATAAATACAGTAAAACAATTACCCAAGATCAAACACAACCAGCTTCTCAAGCGATGTTGTACGGTATTGGATTAACTGAAGAAGATTTAAAGAAAGCGCAAGTTGGAATTGTAAGTATGGGTTACGAGGGAAATACTTGTAATATGCACTTGAATGATTTGGCTAAAGATATTAAAACTGGTGTCTGGGCAGCAGATTTAGTAGGTTTAATTTTTAATACTATTGGTGTAAGTGACGGTATTTCTAATGGTAATGATGGAATGCGTTTTTCTTTGGTTTCTCGTGATGTTATTGCAGATTCTATCGAAACTGTTATGGGAGCACAATGGTATGATGCTATGATTGCTGTACCAGGTTGTGATAAAAATATGCCAGGAGCTTTAATGGCTATGGGTAGAGTAAATCGCCCTTCTATTATGGTTTACGGAGGATCAATTCATCCAGGAAAATGGAAAGGGGAGGATTTGAATATTGTTTCTGCTTTTGAAGCCTTAGGTAAAAAAATCAGCAATACAATTACTCCCGAAGATTTCAAAGGAGTAATTCAAAATGCTTGTCCAGGTGCAGGTGCTTGCGGTGGAATGTACACAGCGAACACTATGTCATCAGCAATTGAAGCATTAGGAATGAGCTTACCTTACAGTTCTTCTAATCCTGCTTTAAGTCCGGAAAAGAAACAAGAATGTGTTGATGCTGGTAAAGCGATCAGAATATTATTGGAAAAAGATATTAAGCCTAGAGACATTATGACTCGTAAAGCATTCGAAAATGCAATTACAATCGTAGCTGTTTTAGGAGGATCTACCAATGCAGTAATGCACTTAATTGCAATGGCGCATTCAGTGGGAATTGAATTGACATTGAAAGATTTTCAAGACATTAGTGATAAAACACCATTGTTAGCCGACTTGAAACCAAGTGGAAAATACTTAATGGAAGATTTACACAATGTAGGAGGTGTTCCGGGAGTAATGAAATATTTATTAAAAGAAGGTCTATTACACGGAGATTGTTTAACTGTAACTGGAAAAACAATAGCGGAGAATTTAGCTTCAGTTGCAGATTTACACGATGGTCAGCAAGTGATTCATGAAATCCAAAAAGCTTTAAAAGCTACTGGGAATATTCAAATTCTTTATGGAAATATTGCAACAGAAGGTTGTGTAGCTAAAATTAGTGGAAAAGAAGGGGAGTTTTTCGAAGGTACAGCAGTAGTTTTTGAAGGTGAAAAAGATGTAATCAGAGGAATACAGGCTGGTGAAGTGAAACCTGGAAACGTAGTGATTATTCGTTACTGTGGTCCAAAAGGTGGTCCGGGGATGTCGGAAATGTTAAAACCAACATCTGCCATTATGGGAGCTGGTTTAGGAAATTCTGTCGCTTTGATTACTGACGGACGTTTCTCTGGAGGTTCACATGGTTTTGTGGTAGGACACGTTACTCCTGAAGCTTACGAAGGGGGAGGAATTGCTTTAATCGAAAACGGAGATGTTATTACAATTGATGCTGTGAAAAACACTATTGATATGAAAATTTCTGACGAAGAATTTGCAAAACGTAAAGCCAACTGGAAACAACCAGTATCAGAAATTAAACAAGGAGTTTTACTTAAATATATGCGTTCGGTCTCCAGTGCTTCTGAAGGATGTGTTACTGACAAATAATTTAAAAAAAAAATACAAACCTCTAAATCTAAAAAAAGAAAGATTTTAAGGTTAAAAAAGATATAAAATGGAAACAATTAAAATATCTGGCGCAGAAGCAGTTATTAGATGCTTATTAGCCGAAGGAGTAGACTTAGTTTATGGTTACCCAGGTGGTGCTATTATGCCGGTTTACGACGAATTATATAAATTTCAAGATCAATTGCACCACGTTTTGGTGCGTCACGAACAAGGTGCGGCTCACGCTGCTCAAGGTTTCGCAAGAGCTACCGGTAAAGTGGGTGTTGCTATTGCAACTTCAGGTCCAGGTGCAACGAATTTAGTTACAGGAATTGCAGATGCTCAAATCGATTCAACACCGTTGGTTTGTATCACGGGTCAGGTTGGAAAGCATTTATTGGGTTCTGATGCTTTTCAGGAAACAGACATTATCGGAATTTCAACTCCGGTAACTAAATGGAATTACCAAATTACAGAAGCTCACGAAATTCCGGAAATTATTGCTAAAGCTTTTTATATCGCAAGATCAGGTCGTCCAGGTCCGGTTTTGATTGATATTACTAAAAATGCTCAATTCGATGAGTTCGAGTTTAGTTATGAAAAATGTACCGGTATTAGAAGTTATCATCCAAAGCCAGTTTTGAATATTCAAAAAGTCCAAGACGCTGCTGATATAATTAATAATGCAAAAAAACCATTTATCATTTTCGGTCAAGGTGTTATATTAAGTCAAGCAGAAGAGCAATTAAAAAGATTGGTTGAAAAATCAGGAATTCCTGCTGCCTGGACTATTTTAGGACTTTCAGCTTTGCCAACAGATCATCCTTTAAATGTAGGTATGGTAGGTATGCATGGTAATTATGGTCCAAATGTCTTGACTAACGAGTGTGATGTTTTGATTGCATTAGGAATGCGTTTTGATGATCGTGTTACCGGAAATTTAGCAACTTATGCTAAACAGGCTAAAGTAATTCATATCGAAATTGATCCGGCTGAAATTGATAAAAACGTTAAAACAGAAGTAGCTGTTTTGGCAGATATAAAAGAAGCATTGACTGCTTTGATTCCATTAATTGATAAGAAATCACACGATTCCTGGCATAATGAATTCAAAGAAAAATATAAAATTGAGTTAGAGGCAGTTATCGATGAAGAGTTAGCTCCAACGAATGGTAAGGGAATTTCGATGGGAGAAACTATCGAAATGATTAACAAACACTCGAAAGGGGATGCGATAATGGTTTCGGATGTAGGACAACATCAAATGTTTGCTTGCCGTTATGCTAAATTCAATACCACTAAAAGTAATGTTACTTCAGGTGGTTTAGGAACAATGGGATTTGCTTTACCGGCTGCTATTGGTGCAAAAATGGGTAGACCAGATCGTGAAGTTGTAGCTATTATTGGAGACGGAGGTTTTCAAATGAACATTCAGGAATTAGGAACAATTCATCAAACAAAAGTTCCTGTGAAGATTGTAGTTTTGAATAATGAATTTTTAGGAATGGTACGCCAATGGCAGGAATTGTTTTTCGACTACAGATATGCTTCTACAGTCATGGTAAATCCTAACTTCTGTGCTATTGCCGAAGGGTATTATATCAAATCCAGAAAAGTAACTAAAAGAGAAGAACTAGATGAAGCAGTAGCTGAAATGATGGCTTCTAAAGACTCTTACTTCCTGGAAGTTATGGTAGAAAAAGAAAACAATGTATTCCCAATGATTCCAACAGGAGCTTCGGTTTCTGATATCCGATTAAGTTAAAAAATTATGGAAAATAAAATATTCACCATTTCTGTTTATTCAGAAAACAATGTTGGCTTATTGAATCGAATTTCAGGAATTTTCCTGAAACGCCACATCAATATATTGAGTTTGAATGTATCCGAATCGGAAATTGAAGGTGTTTCCCGTTTCATTATTGTAGTGAAAACTACTGAAAAATGGGTTCAGAACATTGTAGGTCAGATTGAAAAACAAATCGAAGTTATCAAGGCATTCTATCACACGGATGAAGAAACTATCTTTTTGGATAGCGCTATATTCAAAATTAACTCAGCTTTATTATTCGACGAAAGACAAATTCAGAACATTATCAAAGAAAGTCATTCTGAAATCGTAACGGTATCAAGAGACTTTTTCGTGATTTCAAAAACAGGAAAACGTGCTGAAATTGTAGAATTATATAACAAACTAAAACCTTTCGGAATTATGCAGTTTGCACGTTCAGGAAGAATATCGATTTCAAAAGAAAAGATGGACATTTCATCTTTATTAGTATCAGATTTAAAATAGAGAAATAGACTAAAGTCTAAAAAATTATTAAATATTAAACAACAATTAAAAAATGGCAAATTATTTCAATTCATTACCACTTAGATCACAATTAGAACAATTAGGCGTTTGCGAATTTATGGATCAATCCGAATTTGCAGATGGAATCGAAGCTCTTAAAGGGAAAAAAGTAGTTATCGTAGGTTGCGGAGCTCAAGGTTTAAACCAAGGTTTGAATATGAGAGATTCAGGTCTTGATATTTCTTATACTTTGCGTGCTGAAGCAATTGCACAAAAAAGAGATTCTTTTAAAAATGCTACTGATAATGGTTTCAAAGTGGGAACTTATGAAGAATTAATCCCAACGGCTGATTTGGTTTGTAACCTTACGCCAGACAAACAACATACTGCAGTAGTAGGAGCTATCATGCCTTTGATGAAACAAGGAGCAACTTTGGCTTATTCTCACGGTTTCAACATCGTTGAGGAAGGAATGCAAATTCGTAAAGACATCACTGTAATTATGTGTGCTCCAAAATGCCCGGGATCTGAAGTTCGTGAAGAATACAAAAGAGGATTTGGTGTACCAACTCTTATCGCTGTTCACCCTGAAAATGATCCAAACGGATTTGGTTTGGCCCAGGCAAAAGCATACGCTGTAGCAACAGGAGGAAACAGAGCAGGAGTATTGCGTTCTTCTTTCGTAGCTGAAGTAAAATCAGATTTAATGGGTGAGCAAACAATCCTTTGTGGTTTGTTGCAAACAGGTTCTATCTTGTGTTTTGACAAAATGGTTGCTGAAGGTATTGATGCTGGATATGCTTCTAAATTAATCCAATACGGATGGGAAACTATCACTGAAGCTTTGAAATACGGTGGTATCACTAATATGATGGATAGATTGTCTAATCCTGCTAAATTAGAAGCATTTAAAGTTTCTGAAGAATTGAAAGACATTATGCGTCCATTATTCAGAAAGCATATGGATGATATCATTTCTGGAGAATTCTCAAGAACAATGATGGCTGACTGGGCTAACGATGATAAAAACTTGTTAACTTGGAGAGCTGCAACTGGAGAAACTAATTTCGAAAAAACTCCTGCTGGAAATGTTGAAATTTCTGAGCAAGAATACTTTGATAATGGTGTATTGATGGTTGCTATGGTAAGAGCTGGTGTTGAATTGGCTTTCGAAGCTATGACAGATTCAGGAATTATCGAAGAATCAGCTTACTATGAATCATTACACGAAACTCCACTTATTGCTAACACAATTGCAAGAAAGAAATTGTTCGAAATGAACCGTGTAATTTCTGATACTGCTGAGTACGGATGTTATTTATTTGATCACGCTTGTAAGCCATTAATCGCTGAGTACGTGAAAAATGCACCATCTAACTTAGTAGGTCGTCCATTCAACAACGGAAACAACGGTGTTGATAACAAAGAATTAATCGAAGTAAATTCAATTATCAGAAACCACCCGGTTGAAGAAGTTGGAGCTTGGTTGAGAGAGTCAATGACTGCAATGAAAAAAATCGTTGGATAATAATACACACCTAGGTGTGAAGGGATTTTGTACTTTCTTAGTTTTTTTAAATATTTTGAATTAGTAAGCAAATATTGAGAATCAATTGAAATAGTCATTTTACATTCACTTAACTCGAGATTCTGTTGAAAGTTAAGTGAAGTAATCCCGAAAATAGTTTTTAAAAGCGAGGTAGAAATTCTATCTCGCTTTTTTTTTATGGAATGTTATATAAATACATTAAATTTCTTACTCTAATTTCGTACTATTGTAACAACTAAAAAATATAAATTATGTCAGAAGAGTCGTTGATGATTCCAAAATTTTTCGAAAGTGATGATTATTTTATCGATGAAAAAGTAAATTATTTTAAATTTGGAAATACGTATAATGTATTTAATAAAGAGGGAGAACAAGTTGGTGTTATCAATCAAAAAATAACGGGCTGGCATAAAGTTTTGCGTTTCTTTCTTAATAAAGCATTATTTCCATTTTTACTGGAAGTTCATAATATGGACAGCGATTTACAAGTAAGTATAAAAAGAGGTTGGACATTTTGGATGAGTAAAATTGTTATCGTAGATCCGAATGATAAAACTATTGGTATTATTAAGCAAAAATTTAAGTTTTTTAAACCAACATTTATTATAGAAAATGCTTCTGGAGATGTAATCGCTAAAATTACAGGAGATTGGAAAGCCTGGGATTTTAAAATTAATGATGCGAATGAAAATTCTATTGGTACTATCAATAAAAAATGGGGTGGTATTATGAAAGAAGTATTTACAAGAGCAGATAAATATTATGTAGCCATAAATCCAGATTATGCTGAAGACACTAATAAAATAGCGATTGTTTCTTGTGCTATAACTATAGATATGGTACTTAAAAACAATAAATAACTATTCTAAAATAGTATAATTTGAATAAAAGGAGGCAGTACTATATTAAACTGTTTCCTTTTTTTAATTTTTAATGGCCTTGAAAATTCAAATATATCTCAAATGAATAAAAAACCGGATATCATAATAATTGGTGGAGGATTAGCCGGACTTACGTGTGCTATTCATTTGTCAAAGTCTGGATTGAAAGTAATTTTGATTGAAAAAAATGAATTTCCAATGCATAAGGTTTGTGGAGAATATATTTCGAATGAGGTTTTACCTTATTTCAAATGGTTGGGGTTAGAAATTTCAGATTTAAAACCTTCAGCTATCTCAAAAATAAAATTTTCAACTGCAAAAGGGAAAATGATTTCAGGAAATTTGCCTCTTGGCGGATTTGGCATTAGCCGTTATATTTTAGATAATTATTTATTTAAAAAGGCAATAGAAAATGGTTGTGAAATTATTAAGGATACCGTAACCAATATTCAATTTATTGAAAACGAATTCCATATTTTAACTTCCAATAATTTAGAAATAAAATCAAAAATTGCTATTGGAGCTTTTGGAAAACGTTCTAATATTGATCAGAAATTAAATCGTAATTTCATTCAGAAAAAATCACCCTGGCTGGCTGTAAAAGGTCATTATTCAGGAAATTTTCCAAATGATTTAGTTGGATTGCATAATTTTGAAGGTGGTTATTGTGGTGTTTCAAAAGTGGAAAATAACATAATAAATATCTGTTATTTAGTTGATTATAAATCCTTCAAAGGATACAAGAGTATAGAAGATTTTCAATTTAATGTAATCTATAAAAATCCATATTTAAAAACCATTTTTGAAAATTGTGAATTACTTTTTGAAAAGCCTCTGACAATAAGTCAAATTTCTTTCGAGAAAAAATATGTCGTAGAAAATCATATTTTAATGATTGGAGACACTGCTGGATTAATCCATCCTTTGTGTGGGAACGGAATGGCGATGGCAGTTCATAGTGCTAAAATTGTTTCTGAATTAACAATAGATTTTTTAAATAATAAAATCAGTTCCAGAAATGAATTGGAAGAAAAATACAAACAAGAATGGAATAGAAATTTTAAAAGCAGATTAACTGCTGGGCGATTTTTGTCAAAAATTTTACAAATAGAAAAATTAACTACTTTCCTGATGTATTTATTAGCTATCTTACCTTTTATATTACCTAAAATTATAAAAAGAACTCACGGCAAACCCATAATTTTAAAATTCTAAGATGTTTATAAACACAAAATATAGATCTGAAGAACTTGAAATAATGGATGATTTTGCTTTAGAAGGCGAAATATTACGAGATGCTTTGGATAAAATTGCCAAAATAAACCAGCTCTTGGGAGGAAACCAGCTAACTTTACAAGGAGTTCAGGAATTAATTGCAGGTATTTCAAAATCTTCTGAAATTAAAATTGTCGACGTAGGCTGTGGCAATGGAGATATGTTGAGAACTTTAGCAGATTATGGATTAAAAAATAATTTTAATTTTAAATTAATTGGAATTGATGCTAATGATTTTACCATTAATTACGCTAGGAAATTATCAGAGAATTATTCTAATATCAGTTTTCAATGTGAAGATATTTTTAGTAAAGCTTTTTCAGAATTAAAATATGATATTGTCCTATGTACGTTAACGTTACATCATTTTAAAAATGAAAATATTATTTCATTGATGAATGTTTTTAATATCAATTCCAAAATTGGGATTGTCATTAATGACTTACACAGGAGTATCATTTCGTATCGATTATTTCAGATTGTATGTTTTGTTTTCAGATTAAATTCAATGTCTAGAGAAGATGGATTAATTTCCATATTAAGAGGATTTAAGAAAAGGGAATTAGTTCGTTTTTCAGACAAATTAAATTTAGTCAATTATAAAATTCAATGGAAATGGGCTTTCCGTTATCAATGGATAATCAGAAAAGATTAAAAGATAATAGAGAAAACATGAAAGATGTTTTGATTTGTGTTTATCATTTTTAATCTAATTTTCTATCATCTATTTTTCTATCATCTAAAAGTCTTGAAAAAAATATGAGTGTAATAATTAAATGTGTTTCCAAGCAATTACCTAAATATTCCCGGACCACCGAGGAAATTATTCCATTTTTAGATGCCTGGCTGGTTGGACATGATGTTCGTTTTATCAAAAAAGTAAAAAAGATTTTTGAAGGTGCAGCTGTTGATAAACGTTATTCTATTATGGATCCCATTGAAGTTTTTACTAATACTTCATTTGAAGAAAGAAACGATATTTATGTTCGTGAAGTTACTGAATTAGGTGTAAAAGTATTAGAAAAATCATTGGTTAAAGCGAATTGGAAACCCGAAGATTTAGATTATATAATTACAGTAAGCTGTACTGGAATTATGATTCCTTCTTTGGATGCTTATTTGATTAATAGATTAGGATTACGTCAGGATATTGTTCGGCTTCCAGTAACAGAAATGGGTTGTGCAGCAGGAATTTCAGGAATTATTTATGCTAAAAATTTCCTAAAATACAATCCAGGAAAACGAGCTGCTGTTATCGCAGTTGAAAGTCCAACAGCCACTTTTCAATTGAATGATTTTTCGATGGTAAATATTGTCAGTGCAGCCATATTTGGCGATGGGGCTGCCTGTGTTTTACTTTCATCAGATGAAAACGATGAAGGTCCTGAAATTCTGGACGAAGAAATGTATCATTTTTTTGATGCTGAGCATTTAATGGGCTTTAAGCTCACTAATTCAGGTTTGCAAATGATTTTAGATATTGAAGTTCCTGAAACTATTGCTTCCCACTTTTCGGATATTATACATCCATTTTTGGATAAAAATAATTTAGAAATAGAAAATTTGGAACATTTGATTTTTCATCCTGGAGGTAAAAAAATTGTACAAACAGTTGAAGATTTATTTTTACATTTAGGAAAAAACATAGACGATACTAAAGAAGTATTAAGATTATATGGGAATATGTCAAGCGCAACAGTTTTATATGTTTTAGAACGAATTATGGATGCTAAACCCCAAAAAGGATCAAAAGGGTTGATGCTGAGTTTTGGTCCAGGATTTTCAGCACAAAAAGTTCTATTACAGTTTTAATAAATAGTAAATGACTAAAGAGGAAATCATATTAAAATTACCATATTCAAAACCATTTTTGTTTGTAGATGAATTGATTCATATAGATGAAAATAGGGTGGAAGGAAGCTATACTTTTGATGAAAATTTGGATTTTTATAAAGGCCATTTCAAAGATAATCCAATTACACCAGGGGTTATTTTAACAGAAGTTATGGCGCAAATAGGATTGGTTTGTCTGGGTATTTATTTATTAAATAATACATTTAATAAAAACATTTTAATCGCTTTAACATCAACAGAAGTTGAATTTTTAAAACCTGTTTTCCCTAGTGAAAAAGTAGTGGTTGTTTCAGAAAAAATATATTTTAGATTTGGCAAATTAAAGTGTAAAGTACAGATGAAAAATGAAAAAGATGAAGTGGTTTGCTCAGGCACAATTGCCGGAATGATTGTTTAAATAATTTGTATGAATAAACGTATTGTTATTACTGGTCTTGGTGTTGTTGCTCCAAACGGAGTAGGGCTTGATGCGTTTACCAATGCCATAAAAAATGGAATTTCAGGCATAAAACATGATGCCGAATTGGAACGATTGAAATTCTCCTGTCAAATTGCTGGAAAGCCAGAAGTTTCTACTGAATTAGCTTTACAGTATTTTACAGAATTAGAATTACGAAATTTCAATTCATCAGGGATTTTGTATGGTGTAATTGCAGGAATTGACGCCTGGAAAGATGCTGGATTACCACTAGAAAACAATGATGAACCTGATTGGGATAGCGGAACTATCTTTGGAACAGGAACTTCAGGAATTGATAAATTCCGGGAAAGTATATATAAAATTGATGATTTTCAGACCCGAAGATTAGGAAGTACAGCTGTTGCTCAAACGATGAACAGCGGTGTGAGTGCATATTTGGGTGGAAAATTAGGATTGGGCAACCAGGTAACAACAAATTCCTCTGCCTGTACAACTGGAACAGAAAGTATTTTGATGGCTTTTGAGCGTATTAAGTCAGGGCAGGCGAAACGTATTATAGCTGGGAGTACAAGTGATTCCGGACCTTATATTTGGGGAGGTTTTGATGCCATGAAAGTGTGTACTTTTAAACACAATGATACACCAGAGCAAGGCTCAAGACCAATGTCGGCAAGTGCTTCGGGTTTTGTTCCGGGAAGTGGAGCAGGAGCCTTAGTATTGGAAGATTTAGAAACTGCTTTAGCTCGTGGAGTAAGAATTTATGCTGAAGTTCTGGGTGGTAATTTGAATTCAGGTGGTCAGAGAGGACAAGGGAGTATGACAGCTCCAAATCCTATTGCTGTGCAAAAATGCATTAAAAATGCATTAAAAAATGCAGGAATACATTCAAATGAGATTGATGCTATCAACGGACATTTAACAGCTACTTCAAAAGATAGTTTAGAAATTCAAAATTGGCTTCAGGCATTAAATAGGAGTGGAGCAGATTTTCCTTATATCAATTCCTTGAAATCCATGGTAGGGCATTGTTTATCAGCTGCAGGTATTGTTGAAAGTGTTGCTTCAGTATTACAATTGCATCACGGATTTATTTTTCCAAATATCAATTGTGAAGATTTGCATACTGAAATAACTGACTCAATTGATGCTTCTCGAATTCCTCAACAATTAATTGAAAAAGAATTGAATATTATAGCAAAAGCCAGTTTTGGTTTTGGTGATGTAAATGGATGTGTAATTTTTAAAAAATACAAAAACCTATGAGCAAAGAAGAGACAATAGAAAAATTGAAGACTATCGTGAAGCCATACGTTCAAAATGAAGAAGCTTTTGATAATCTTACAGAAGACACTGATTTTATTAATGATTTGAAAATCAACTCTGCCAATTTGGTTGATGTAATTTTGGATATTGAAGAAGTTTACGACATTGTTATTGACAATCAATCGATGGAACGAATGTTGGATGTAAAGTCGGCTATACAAATTATTGAAACCAAATTATCCGAAAAATGATTGGAAACGACATTGTAGATTTGGCTTCAGCCCGAAAAGAAAGCAATTGGAAACGCAAAGGTTTTTTGGATAAAATCTTTACCAAAAATGAACAATTACAGATCTTATATGCTCAAAACCCAGAAGTTATGGTCTGGAATTTATGGAGCAGGAAAGAAGCAGTTTATAAAATTTATAATCGAAAAACTCAAATTAGAGGTTATTTTCCACTGCAATTAGAATGTTTTGATTTGGAAATTATTGATGGAATTAGTTTTGGAAAAGTTCAGATAAAAGATTCTGTTTGTTTTACAAAAACAGAAGTTACAAAACAATTTATACATACAATAGCAGTTGAAAATCCTCAAGATTTTGAATTCATAAAAACATTGGAAAATAGAAGAAATATTCTCAAAAATAATGGAATTCCTGATTATTTCGATAAAGCTAGTCTAGCTATAAAACCAGTTTCAATAAGTCATCATGGCAGATTTGAACAAATCATTACTATCTAATTTATTTTTAATCTTGACTTTAATTTAAGGAAAAGCAAAGCTATTTTATAAGCATCTTCTGAAGAAGAATTTCGGTCACTTACAGGAATTTTATAAATTTCACATAATTCTTCGAGTGAAAATTGTTTATTATTGATATCAGTCAATTTTCGATACATAATATCAATATCCAAAGCTTCATTTTTTAGTCTTCCGCAATCTAATTTTTCCAAGGCCTCATTTATCATTTCTACATCAAAATCAATATGGTGCCCAACTAATACAGCATTCCCTATAAATTCAACCAAAGCCTGAATTGCTTCAGGTTCTCCCATTTTTTTCATCTTACTTTCTACTGTAAATTCATTTGAAATTCCATTATCATGAAAAAATTTGTATTGGGATATTACAGTTTCAAAACTATCTGTAATATGGATGCTGTTATCGATTACACCAAAAGCACTAATGGATAATATAACATCCTTTTGAAGGCTTAAACCAGATGTTTCAGTTGATAACACAACAAAGCGATCTGATTTTTTATCAAATTTAGAAAGATATATTTTCCAAAATTCAGGATACTCTTTATTGATATTTTTGATCCAGTCTAGCATTGTTATGAAAATTGGGTAAGTTTAAATTTTGTTTTGATTAATTCTTCTAATTCTCTCATTGGAGCCAAAGCATTTTTTAAATTTTCTCTGTCCGCTTTTGATAATTCATGCAGATTTATAAATTGACCTGAATTGTCATTTTTTAAACCTTCTAATGTTCTGAATTTTGATAAAGTCAAAAAAGCTTCTGCACAATTAAGATAAATTTCCGAGTTTCTTGGATCTACAATTGCTAATTGTTTGAATCGTAAATAGGTATTATTAACTCCTCTTATGTCATGGCTTAAAATAAACAAACGGGCACAATCAATAAGCGGCATTAATGCACGTGTTTTAATGTCGAATTTATCTTTATTTTCACCTTCTTCTTCTACATTAAATTTCTTAAAGAAGCTTAAAGGTGAATTTTTTCTCAGGGCATCATTTCCAAGAAAATCAAAAAATAAAGCATTGTTTTTTACATTATTATAAATGACATTTTCAATGGCTTCTTCAATTTTTTGTTCACCAAAAGCTATTTCAAAATCAAAGAAAATGCTACTTATTTCATTACTGTTTTCACCTGGAGTATTAATCCAGTTACTGTATTGTTTAGTCCAGTCTGTCAATGATTTACACCAAAGCATATTACTTCCCATATGCCCGTTTGGGCACAATTCATAACCTACTTTTTCAAGTGTAGCAGTAGTTCTTTTTCCTAATTTCAGGAAATAGTCTTTTACATCTCTGTATTTATCGGCTGTAACGTCTTCAAAAATTAAAATACTGTCTTGATCAGTTGTCAATAATTGCTCTTTTCGCCCTTGACTTCCAATACTTAACCAGGCAAAACGAACAGGAGGGGAGCCTAAATCCAAAATAGACAATTCTACAGAACGTTTGATAAGCGCTAAATTAATTTCACTTGCAATGTTGTTAATATTAGGAAGCGATATGTTTTTCTGAATTGATTTTTGAATCAGATTTGTCATTCGATCCCGAATCAGTTTTAAATCTTTTGGTGATTGGGCACGCTTGATTTCTTTTATCAAAACCCCGGGATTATTGGCCTGAGCAACAATCAAATCATGCTCAGAAATAATTCCTTTTATATCTGATTTGTCCGATCCGTCTTTGGTTACACACAAATGAGTTACATTGTTTTTTAACATTATCAATTGTGCCTCGGCCAAAGAAATATTTTCCACCACTGTCACTACAGGAGATGACATAATTTTATCTATAGTGGCTGTGATAGGGAAGCGGCCTGTTGCAATTTTGGAACTCATATCCGTATCTGTAACAATTCCGATGGGAGTTTTGTTTTCAACAATAATTGCTCCTGTGGTCATAGCATCGGTCATTTTTTTTGCTACTTCCTGAACAATCGCTGTTGCTACAACTTTCAGTGGAGAATTATTATAGTTTAATAACTGAAAATATTGCATTTCAGATTGTTGATTCGAATAGTATACATTATCCGTAATTAGTTTACCACTTAAATTCTCTTTATCACTTGGATTACTTGTATTAGTAGCAAAACTTTGTAAAAGAAAATCCAAAACATCAGGATTTTGTGCGACAAATGGACGGAAAATTGTAATTGGAATAGCATAAATAATACTTTCTTCACGTGCTTTTGCTGTCATCATATAATTATTTTTGGCAAAAAACGGACGTAAGCCGAAAATGTCTCCTTCAACGCACTTGTTTAATAAAGTTTCTTCAGCATCAGCAATAACAGATAGATTAACAACTCCAGAAGCCACAACATAAAATGAATCGTGTAAAACGTCATTTATTTGAAACAAAACTTTATGCTTTTCCAGATTTATTACGCGAATACTCGTAGCAATTTCAGATAATTCTTCAAAAGATAAATTATCAAATGGCGGATATTGTTTCAGAAAATCAGCAATATGTTCTGCAATTGTGTTCATAGATGTAAAGTATAGTAGGATGTAAAAATAACAAATTAATAAATCATAATCAGACCATAAATGGAGTAAAACAATTAATTTGTGTATTTCTTAATATTTTCTTAAAAATATCAAGAATAATAACAAATTTGATGTGGATATTTTAAATTTATAACTTAATATAAAACATTTTAAATCATGAGATTACAAAATAAAATACATCTATTATTTATTGTCTTGTTAACGGTAGCTTTCGTCAATGCACAGGATAAACCAAAAAGTCCTCCAGCAACAGCTACAGGTAAAATTAATGGTGCTACCATTACAATTAATTATAGTAGTCCATCAGTAAGAGGAAGAGTTATTTGGGGAGAATTAGTGCCATTCAATAAAATTTGGAGAGCAGGAGCTAATGCCGCAACAACTATAGAATCTGATAAAGATCTAATAATTGAAGGTTCAAAATTGTCTGCAGGAAAATATTCTTTCTTTGTGATACCAAATGAAAAAGAATCGATATTAATTTTTAATAAAGTAGCCAAGCAATCAGGAACTAGTAATTATAATGAAAATGAAGATCAGTTAAGAGTAGCTGTAAAACAAAAAGCTACTGCAACAAATACTGAAAGTCTGACTTATAGCATACAGGATAATTCAATTGTTTTAAGTTGGGAAAAATGGAATATTCCATTTTCAGTAAAATAAAATCCATCTAAACAAAAATTAAAGACGTTATCAAGTTATCTTGGTAACGTCTTTTTTATTTGCCTTATAACTAATTAGAGGAGGTTTATTATTAATTTGATTATGTATAATTAATTAGGAACTATTAAAATCAATAAATTCTATTTTACATAATATAAATTATAGTTCATTTTATATTGCTGTAAAATAGCCAAAGATTATACGTTTATTAATATACGAACCGGGTATTGAATACTATCTTTGCAAAAAAATAGAATTCTTCTAAAATGACAAAAACAAAATACTTTCAATTGATTCTAATTTTAGGTTCATTAACAGCGCTTGGTCCATTTTCAATTGATATGTATTTACCAGGATTTTCTGGAATTGCTACAGATTTGAATACAACTGTTGCAAAAGTTTCTATGAGTTTGTCAAGTTATTTTATTGGAATTTCTGCTGGTCAATTACTTTACGGACCATTATTAGACCGTTTTGGACGCAAAAAACCTTTATTTATTGGAATGCTGGTTTATATTTTAGCTTCATTAGGCTGTATTTATGTTACAAATATTGATGGATTTATTTTATTACGTTTTATTCAGGCTATTGGTAGTTGTGCGGCTACGGTGGCTTCTGTAGCGATGGTTCGGGATTTATTTCCTGTAAAAGATATTCCAAAAGTATTTTCTTTACTGATGCTGGTTGTTGGGCTTTCGCCAATGTTAGCTCCAACTATTGGAGGTTATGTTACCGAATATTTTGGCTGGCATACCGTATTTTTCATTTTGATGTGTATGGGAATTGTCATTTTGATTGCTGCACAAATTGGATTGCCAAATAGTTATAAACCAGATACTTCAATTTCATTAAAACCTAAACCTATTATCAAAAACTTTTTAAAAGTACTCGGGGAACCTCAGTTTTATACGTATGCTTTTACTGGTTCCATAGCCTTTTCAGGACTTTTTTCTTATGTAGCGGCCTCTCCTATTATTTTTATGGATATTTTTCTGGTTGATGCAAAAACTTATGGATGGATATTTGCTTTCATGTCACTTAGTTTTATTGGTGCCAGTCAGCTTAATTCGTTGTTATTAAAGCGATTTTCCAGCGAACAAATGATTTATGGTGCTTTAGTTTCTCAATCGCTTATTAGCATAGTTTTTTTAGTACTTGCTGTAAAAGATCTTTTAGAACTGTATGAAACTATCGGAATGTTATTCCTGTTTTTAGCTTGTTTAGGAATCTCCAACCCAAATACTGCCGGGCTTACCCTTGCTCCTTTCGCTAAAAATGCCGGAAGTGCTTCGGCATTAATGGGCGCTATTCAGCTTGGTATAGGTGCAATAGCTTCATTTGCGATTGGATTTTTTGTTCAAAATTCGATAACTCCAATGGTAGCAATTATGACTTGCACTTCAATTATAGCTTTTATTATTTTGAACATTGGTAAAAGGAAAATTAAAAAAAAACATTGTAAATTCTCGAGATGAGAAAATTACAATGTTCATTAAGTAACAAAGTTAAACTATTGTCTATTTTTTAATAATACGTTTTTCAACATTTTTATACTCTTTTATCCGGTCTGATAATCATTCTTAGTGACTGATCTTTTGAAAAATAAGCCACTGTCCAGTTGTAAAAAGTAATTATTCTGTTGCGATAGGTTATCAAAGAAATAAGGTGAATAAACAACCAGATTATCCATGCAAAAAAGCCTTTGAAGTGCATTTTTGGTTTTGGCAAATCCACAACGGCTTTGTTTTTTCCGATGATGGCCATAGAGCCTTTGTCATTGTATTTAAAAGCTTTTAAAGGTTTGTTTTTTAGTATTAGTTTTAAGTTTTCGGCTAAATTCACTCCTTGTTGTATTGCCACCTGAGCTACTTGTGGATGTCCTTCAGGGAAAGCAGTATCGTTCAATTGTATACAAGTATCTCCGATTGCATAGATGTTATCTGTTCCATTTACTTTATTGAAAGCATCAGTAGCCATTCGTTTGCCACGTCCGTAGCTTTCTTCCGGAATTCCTTCAAATGCTTTTGCGGAAACTCCTGCTGCCCAAATTAAGTTTTTGGTTTGAATGGTTTTTCCGTCGGCGAAGAAAACGGTATCGTCTTTATAATCGACTACACGTGTGTTTAATTTTACAATAACGCCTAATTTGGTCAAATCATTATAGGTATCCTGCTGTGATTCCTTGCTCATTGGTGATAATAAGGCATCTCCTCCATCGACCAAATAAATATTGCTTACTGATGTTTCTAATTCAGGATATTCCTTGAGCAGAATGTTTTTTCGCATTTCGGCAAACATTCCGGAAACCTCCACTCCTGTTGGTCCACCTCCGGCTACTACAATGGTTAAGAGTGTTCTTCTTTTACGAATGTCTTTAGTAATAGATGCTTTTTCGAGATTTTTCAATAAGGTATTGCGCATTTCAATGGCATCATTGAGCGTTTTCATTGGAATGGCATTTTTCTTTACATTTTCCATCCCGAAATAACTCGTTTCGGCTCCTGTGGCAAATACCAGATGGTCGTAATGCAATTCGCCATTATTAAGGATAATTTTATTTTCGGCTGGAATAACTTTTTCTAATTCCCCCAAACGAAACTGAAGGTTCTTTTTACCGGCAAAAAACTTACGGTAAGGGTAACTTATACTTGATGGTTCTAAAAAGGCAGTGGCGACCTGATAAATGAGTGGCGGAAAGAAATTGTAATTGTTTTTGTCGACAAGTGTTACCTGAATATCTTTATGATTGGCTAGTTCTTTGGCTAAATTGATTCCGGCAAAACCACCTCCTATTATTACTATTTGCATATCGAGATTTTTATGAAAGATTATTAAAATTCTATTCCATAAAAGTACAATATTAATTTAGGAGCATAAAGTAAAAGTTTATTCCTTTTTGAATTTTTTAACAGGTTTTTCGGCAATCTCAGATTTGTTCTGTAACAAATGACTGGCCAACAATTTTTCGATTAATTCATCTTTGGTCAGATGATGAAAAATAGTTTTAATTTTTGTTTTTAATTCGGCATCTACTTCGTGATTGGGTTTGGTTTTGAAGATTTGCTTTGCCCACAAAAGGGTGTTATTTTCTTCAATACTGGCTGTAGATGGTTTTTTGTACTTAGAGAATTGAATTCCTAATTCCTTTTCGAAATCAGCAATTTCAGTAACTTCTTCTTGTTGCAATACAGTTAATGAAAGTCCCTTTGCTCCTGCTCTGGCGGTTCTTCCACTACGGTGAACATAGACTTCGTAAACGTCTGGCAAATGATAATTGACTACATAAGAGATTTCCTTGACGTCAATTCCTCTCGCTGCCAAATCGGTTGCCACCAAAATATTGATATGTCCTTCACGGAATTGCTCCATGATTCGGTCACGGATTCCTTGTGATAAACTACCGTGTAAAGCTCCGGAAGAAAATCTGTTGATCGCTAGATTTTTGGCTAGTTTATTAACCGCAGCTTTGGTTTTACAAAAGATAATACCGCGTTCTCCATCCTTTGAAGTTAAAAAATGCATCAAAACATCCAGTTTTTCAATTGGATCAACTACAATATATTGATGATCAATTCCCTGATTTCCTACCGTTTCCATATTAGCACTAATCTGAACTACATTTTTGTTCAAATAGTTTTGAATCAGTTGCTTTATCGTTCCGGGCATGGTTGCCGAGAAAAGAAATGTTCTATGATTTTTAGGTAATTCAGCGATGATTTCGTCTAAACCTTCTTTTAGGATAGTAACCATTTCGTCAGCTTCATCGAGAACAAGGAATTTAGTTTCTTTTAAACTGATGGCTTTACGCTGAATCAAATCAATCAATCTTCCCGGTGTTGCTACAACAATATGTGTTGTCGAAGTCAGTCGTTCGATTTGTGGTTTTATTGGAATTCCACCGCAGGTTTCTGCAATAGAAATTTCTGGATTGTATTTGGTGAACGATTCTAAATTACTAAAAATCTGATGCCCTAATTCTCTTGTTGGAGCCAGAATAACAGCCTGAATAGTAGTTGTTTTAGTATCGATTAATTGAAGCAGTGGTAAACCAAAAGCTGCAGTCTTTCCTGTTCCTGTTTTAGCCAATCCAACCAGGTCGGTTTGGGTTGATAAAAGTAACGGAATGGTCTTTTGCTGAATTTCTGTTGGTACAGCAATTTTTAAATCATAAAGTGCTTTTATAATGGATTCCTGGATTCCTAAATCAGAGAATTGTTTTGACATTTTTAAGATTTAATTATTTATAAAATTGTTGTTTTGAAAATGAAATTCCTAGCCCCGATGGAAGGGAAAATCCTTTTCTTTTTTTCTTTAAAAAAGAAAAGATTGGAATGATAGCGGGATTAGCTCTTGAAAATTAATCTGCTTCGTTCATTATTTTTTCACGATACTTCTTCCCTATTAACAAAAGTAATTTCTGTTTGTAGTCGTCCACAAGCCACTCGCGGTAGTTTTTACTGCATTGGCTCAGGCATTTGGCGTATCGTTTCAATCGGCATTCGATATCCGCGTCTAATTCCTTGAATAATTCTTTGGCATCACGTAATTCTTCGGTATTATCAACACACATTGCGGCGTGTTGTTCCAATGATTTATCCAAAACTACTTTCGAACGTAAATTTTGTTTGATAATCAGTTTGTGTTCTTCATCAACATCAAAAGTTACGACTTCGGTTTTGGCGAATTTAGCGCGTAATTCTGGCGGCATGGTGTATTTGAAATACAATTCGATTTCAGTATCGTCACGCAGGTTTTCTAAATAGAATTCTGGCGATTTGAAGATGTGCTGCCAATTTACAGGCTCATTCCACAATCCGAAACGAGCCGCGTTGTTTCCTAAATCGATTACTGTAAAATCATCTTTTCCGGGTAATTTTCGGGAACCACGACCAATCATCTGAAAATATAAAGTCAATGATTTTGTAGCTCTGTTCAATATAATAGTTTCTACTGTTGGTTCGTCAAAACCTGTAGTCAGGATTCCAACAGAAGTCAAAATTGCATCCGGAGTATGCTTGAACCAATGCAAAATCTCTTTACGTTCTTCGTTGCTGCTGGTGTTATCCAAATGACGGATTCCGTAGCCTGCTTCTCTAAAAGTTTCATAAACGTATAAAGAAGTATTGATTCCGTTATTGAAAATCAGGGTTTTTTTGCCTAATGATTTTTCTGTGTAAGCATGCAATAATTTTTCCTGCATCACCAAATTGGTGTACAAATCATCAGATGATTTTACGGTATAATCTCCGTTGATTCCGACTTTTAAAGAAGTCAGACCCACATCATAACTATACGTAATTGCTTTTGCCAAAAATCCTTTATCTATCAAAGAACCAATAGTGTCTCCTACTATTAATTCGTTGTAACTTTCGTGCATTGGCAACTTGATATTCGAACTCAAAGGTGTTGCTGTAACCCCAAGAATGAAGGCATTTTTGAAAGAACTCAATAATTTTCTAAATGAGTTGTAATGTGCCTCATCGATAATTACCAAACCAATGTTGTCAAGATGTAATTTCTCGTCATTGATACGGTTTTTCAGTGTTTCAACCATCGCCACAAAACAAGAATAATCGTTTTGATCGGGCAATTCTTTTACTTTACTGTTGATGATTTTATTTTTCACATCAAAACCTTTCAGCATTTTTGAAGTCTGCTTACAAAGCTCAATTCTGTGCGTCAAAACCACAACTTTCTTATCGTGTTTGGACAAATAGCGTCTTACAATTTCTGAGAAGACTACCGTTTTTCCTCCACCAGTTGGCAGCTGGTATAGCAAGTGATAGTTGTTTGAAGCATTGTCTATACGCTCAAAAATATTTTCTATATCTCCTTTCTGATAGGAATACAGCTCTTTTCTCTCTTCTAATTCTGTTTCTACGGTGTTTTGAGACATTCTAATTTATTGGATTTTTGCAAAAATACACCTAAAAAAGAGTTATTCCACCAAATTATATCAGAAATTAAATAGTAAGGATTAAATAAAATAGATTATGAGAGTGAGATTTAGTATTCAAATCGCTCAATAATTGCGTTGAATTCTTCCTTATTGAACCATTTTTGTCTTCTGGCTTCATCACTTATAGCAATGATTCTGGATTTGAATTCTTCCGATATTCCATTGGCAATCATAAATTTAATGGCTTGTTCAAAAGAAGTGAGCATGCTTTTAAAAAATGCTTCCTGATACACGTGACGTTCTCCGGAGAAGGTTTGGGCAATTTCGATGGAATAGAGCATCACATCGCTAATTACAAACGGATCTACGCCTAAAAGTATAAAATGCTTGATGTATTTTTGAGCAACAGAGCGTCGCATCTTAGGTCGACGTGGTTTTCCTGAAGTTTTTTGAGGATAATATTCGTTCGAAATTTTGATTTTGCTTTCCTTTAGCAACGTGTCTTCTTTTGGATTAAAAACAAAATTATAATAGGTTTTGACCGCAGGAAATTTTTCATACAACTCCAGAATTTGCTCTTCGAGTTGTTGTTTGTTGAGTTCGGTTAGGTATTTTTTTAAATCGCGTTTGCTCATTATAAAAGTTTATGAATACAAATGTAAATTAGTTTAGGAATGAATACTTTAAAAATCAATGTTAATCCTTAGTTTTGTATTTATAATTAACAAACAACTCTCTTCTTAATGGTCAAAATTTTTAAAATTACCGCAATTCTTGAAGGAATTTCATATTTGGTTTTATTCGCCAATATGCTTTTGGTTAAACCCAACAATCTTCCTCTTTATAAATCTTTATTGTATCCAATAGGAATGACTCACGGAGTTTTATTTATTGGTTATGTTGTATTGGCACTTTTAATTACTAAATCCCAAAAATGGAGTTTTGGAACGCTTTCAATTGTACTGATTGCTTCCCTCCTGCCTTTTGCAACATTTTATGTGGAAAAGAAATATGTACAGATTCCAGTAAACAAATAGTATAATTAACCGCAAATTTGGAAATTATATTTTTGAATTTGCGGTTATTATTATTCCTGTAGACGGTCTTTTATAAATTCAATTTCAGTTTTTCCGTGGGCTTTAGGTTTTCCATCGGATCCTAAATTTACCATTATTGTTTCGTCGATTGTAATAATGGTTTCGCGGGTCATCATATTTCGGGCTTCACATTTTAGTGTAAGCGATGTATGTCCAAACTTCACCACATCAATTCCAATTTCGATAATATCACCTTGTCGGGCTGAACTTCTAAAATTGATTTCCGACATGTGTTTGGTAACAACTCTTGCGTTTTCCAACTGAATAATGGTGTATAAAGCTAACTCTTCGTCTAACCAAGCCAATAGTTTTCCGCCGAATAAAGTTCCATTAGGATTTAAGTCTTCTGGTTTTACCCATTTTCTAGTGTGAAATCTCATAACTTTGTTAATTTCTATTTACAAAAATAGCCTTTCCTATCTCAAATTTTCTTAAATTTAAAAGAAAAATTATGGACCAGAGAGATGCATTTTTAAAAGAGTTTAGAGGCGAAACTATTGGCACTGTAACCCCACAATCTTCTTCAGACGAAATATTTCAAAATGAAGTCTTACGCCCTATTTTGAAACTACAGAATGATTTATTCATTGCTTCTTTCATAAATCATTTAGGCAAAAACCGAATTGATTTCTCTGCTTTTTCGGTTGAAAAGAAATTAGCAACAATAGAAAATTCAATTCAAAAAGACATCAAATTCCGAAATGCTTTGAAAGGAATGATAATTGCGCTTTTTACCGTAGATGAGTATACTTTTTACATCAAAAATTCTTCGGATCTCAACAAAAGAATGATGGGAATGCTGATAGAAAGACTGAAAGAACAGGTTCAGTTGTTTGAATTGGTATAATTTTATTCTTAAAAAAATAGACCTGACAGGTTTCAAAACCTGTCAGGTCATATAATATTCTATTTTACCTTCAACACATTCACATAAAAATCCTTGTCTACTTCCAGTTTCAAATTTTTAGCAGTTTGTGGCAAATTTGTCCATTCTGACTGAGGTTTCAGCCATTGTACTTTTCCATGCAAAGTTACTTTTACTGGGATATTAAAACCTGAAACGCAATTTGTCCAGCGATACGATAACACATTATTTATGAATTTATATTCTAAAGTTGGAATTCTGACATCTCTCAAATATTGATCAAAAAATGGTTTCAAATCCAATCCAACTGATTTACTCAAATAATCTTCAATTTGTTTAGTGGTAACGGTTTGATGGTAAAAAGTACTATTTAATCCTCTTAAAATACTTCTCCATTTTTCATCGTCATTCACAATTTGGCGTAAGGTGTGTAACATATTCGCACCCTTATCATACATGTCACCAGAACCTTCATTGTTTACATCGTATTTGCCAATAATAGGTTTTGCATTTTCAATCTGATCTCGCAACCCTCTTATATATTCAGCACCTGCTGGTTTTCCGTTATAAAATTCAACAAACAATCCTTCTGAATATGTGGTAAAGCTTTCATGGATCCACATATCGGCGATGTCTTTGTAGGTAATATTATTGGCAAACCATTCGTGACCCGATTCGTGAACAATGATATAATCGAATTTCATTCCCCAGCCTGAACCACTTCTATCGCTTCCTAAATAACCATTTTGATAACCATTACCATACGTAATACAACTTTGATGCTCCATTCCTAAATATGGTGCTTCTACGAGTTTGTAACTGTCTCCATAAAAAGGATAAGGTCCAAACCAATGTTCGAATGCTTTTAGCATTTTTGGAACTTCTTTGAAATGTGTTTTGGCTTTCTCTAAATTGTCTTTCAAAACATAATATTCGCAATCCAAATCACCTTTTTCTCCTTTATAAACTTCCGAAAAAGTGACATAATCCCCAATGTTTATATTTACACCATAATTATTGATTGGGTTCGAAACATACCAGGAAAAGGTTCTTGTTCCGTCTTTCAAATCGGTTACACCCTGCAAACGACCATTGGAAACATCCATCAGGTTTTTAGGAACATTCACGCTAATAAGCATATCGTCTACTTCGTCATACATATGATCTTTGTTTGGCCACCACACACTGGCTCCTAATCCCTGGCAAGTTGAAGCTATGAAAGGTTTGCCATTTTTGTCTTTAGTCCAGGTAATTCCGCCATCCCAAGGCGGACGAACAGCAACTTTAGGCTTTCCTCCATAAAACACCACAACTTCTTTTATCGCTCCTTCATTGTGTACTTCTTCCAATTGAATGTAAAAAGCATTCCCATCTCTTTGATATTTTAACTCCTTGCCATCCTGAGTGACTTTAGAAATTTCCATAGGTTTTTGCAGGTCAATTTGCATTTTATTATACGATTTCAAAACCTGATAACGAATCGTATTCGAACCCGAAATCGTACTATCGGCAGGATTTACCTTAATATTGAGATGATAATATTTAACATCCCACCAAGCTCTTTCAGTAGTTATGCTTCCTCGAATAGTATCTTGTCGGGTAAATTTTTCTTCCTTATCTCCAAGAAGTCCTTGTGCATTGGTATTGTTGAAAATCAGTAAGGAGAAACAAATAAGGGATAAATATTTTTTCATAGAAAGAATGTTTTACAAATTCTCAATAAACTTAGTCAATAAATGAACACCATACGCTGTGGCATGTTTAGATTTTGCAAATTCATCATTTCCAAAAGCCACTCCGGCAATATCCAAATGTGCCCAGGCTTTGTGTTCTTCAGTGAAATATTCCAAAAACTTAGCTGCTGTGATAGCTCCTGCAAGAGGTTTTCCACTATAATTTTTAACATCTGCAATTTCGCTTTCAATGTCAGGTTTATAACAATCCCAAAGCGGTAATTGCCACAAACGCTCGCCAACAGCATCACCAGATTCTTGTAGTTTCTTTGAAACAGCTTCGTTATTGGTAAACAAAGCGGCACATTCGTGACCAAAAGTTCCCATAGCGCTTCCCGTCAACGTAGCGATATCGACAATATATTCGGGTTTAAAATTCTTGATTAAATAAGACAAACCGTCTGCTAAAACCAATCGCCCTTCTGCATCAGTATCTATAATCTCTATCGAATTTCCACTATAGGAATGAATGACATCGCTCGCTACAAATGATTTGGCATCTACTGCATTTTCTGCGCAAGGTACAATTGCAGTTACTTTTACAGGCAATTTTAAATCGGCAATCAATTGCATAGTTCCAAAAACTGCCGCTCCGCCTGCCATATCACATTTCATATCCAGCATTCCCGAAGTTTTGATATTCAGTCCGCCTGTATCAAAAGTGATTCCTTTCCCCACTAAACCAACGTGTTTGGTTTTTTCATTCGAATTTGCGGGAGTATAATTCATAATCACAAACTGTGGTTCGTTTTTACTTCCTTTTCCAACGGCTAAGAATGCTCCTAAACCTGCTTTTTTAGATTCTTCTAAACCTAAAACTTCTACATCAAATCCGTATTTATTTCCTGTTTCAGTTGCCCAGTTAGACAAATATTTCGGTGTAACTTTATTCGGTGGCAAATCTACCAAACCCAATACTTCCAATTAAGCATTGGCGATTTTTCTGGCTCTTTTTATTGGTTCCGAAAAATCTTTTTTGGTTAATAATGATAATTCAAAATCGTCATTCAAAAACGGATGTTTCTCTGTTTTTTTGAAATGCCCTAAATCATACGTTCCTAAAATTAGCCCCGAAATAGCAGCTTCTACTTGATTATCTGTAAATTGTTCCGGTAAAACCAATGCTACATTCGTATTCAACAATTCTTTTTGCTGAGCAGCAATTCGTCTGAAAATAGTTTTGAAAGATTTGTAATCCGAATCTTTTCCTAAACCAATGAATATATGAGTACAATCGTATTTTTCAACTAAATAATGAGAGTCTTTCTTTCCGTAAAATACTTTTGGAGGCACTGAAACTCCGTGAAATTCAATTGGTACCAGACTTTTTGAATAGGTTTCAAAAACAGGAATTAAAATAGTTCCGGAAAAAGTATCGAGGCTTTTAATAGTAGTGGTTTTCATTATTTCAGTTTTTATATTGTAATTGTAAATATAGTCGATTAGGCTTGGATATAAAAGAGAAACCCAACAGTAAATTGCATTACTATTGGGTTTTTATTGTCTAAAATTGAATTTGTATTTTACTTCTGACGTGCTTTCAAAACATTTACTACATCATTCAGTTCAAAACCTTTAGCTTGTAATAAAATTAAATAATGAAAAAGCAAATCTGCGCTTTCATCCAGGAACAAATGATCGTTGTTGTCTTTGGCTTCAATAACCACTTCAACAGCTTCCTCTCCTACTTTTTGAGCGATTTTATTGATTCCTTTTTCGAATAAAGAAGCTACATAACTTTTTTCAGAATCTGCATTTTCCCTACGCGTTTTGATGGTATTTTCCAATGTTGAAATAAATCCAAAATCTGCTTTATTTTCCGTTTGCCAACATGTATCAGCACCTGTGTGACAAGTAGGTCCAACGGGTTTTGCCTGAATCAAAAGAGAATCTTCATCACAGTCATTCTTGATATCAACCAAATTCAAAAAGTTACCGCTCTCTTCGCCTTTAGTCCAAAGCCTTTGTTTGGAACGGCTGTAAAAAGTTACTTTTCCTGTTTCAACTGTTTTTTGGTAAGCTTCTTTGTTCATATAGCCTAGCATCAAAACACTTTTGGTTTCGCTATCCTGAATTATTGCTGGAATTAATCCGTGTGCCAATCTTGAAAAATCTATTTCCATTTTATTTTAGATTTTAGAATTCAGATTTTAGATTCTGACTTCTATATTATTGTTTTTTAATTCTTTTTTCAGTGTTTTGATTTCGATTTCTTTGAAATGAAATACGCTTGCTGCTAATGCCGCATCCGATTTTCCTTCGACAAAGGTATCAACAAAATGTTGGATATTTCCCGCTCCGCCTGAAGCAATAATCGGAATATTTACTAATTCAGACAATTTTGCCAAAGCTTCGTTGGCAAAACCATTTTTAGTTCCATCGTGATTCATTGAAGTAAAAAGGATTTCTCCTGCTCCACGCTGTTCTACTTCTTGTGCCCAATCAAATAATCTAATTTCGGTTGGAACCTTTCCTCCTACCAAATGTACAATCCATTCACCATCAATTTGCTTGGCATCAATTGCAAGTACTATACATTGACTTCCAAATTTCTGTGCCAAATCATTAATCAATTGCGGATTTTTCACCGCAGATGAATTGATAGAAACTTTATCAGCACCGTTTTGCAATAATACTTCCACATCTTCAACTGCCGAAATTCCACCACCAACAGTAAACGGAATATTGATCGTTGAAGCTACTTTACGAACCAAATCGACTAAAGTTCTTCTTCTTTCTTCCGTTGCCGAAATATCAAGGAAAACCAATTCATCCGCACCTTCATCCGAATAGATTTTGGCTAATTCCACAGGATCGCCTGCGTCACGCAAATCTACGAAATTAACACCTTTAACAGTTCTTCCGTTTTTAATGTCGAGGCAAGGGATTATTCTTTTTGTAAGCATAATTTATTAATTAAACGTGACAGGTTTTGAAAACCTGTCACGTTTGTTTATGATATGATATAGTTTTCTAATTGCTTTAAACTAATTCTTCCTTCGTAAATCGCTTTCCCAATAATCGTTCCTTCACAGCCTAACTCGGCTAATTTAGGCAATTCGTCAAAAGTAGAAATTCCTCCTGAAGCGATTAATTTTAATCCTTGCGCTTGTTTTAAAATCTTAGCATACAGATCAAAACTTGGTCCTTCTAACATTCCATCTTTGGCAATATCAGTACAAATAACGTACTCAATTCCTTTCTTTTGATAGTCTTGGATAAACGGAACTAAATCTTCATCCGAATCTTCTAACCACCCTGAAACGGCTACTTTTTCGTTATTGGCATCCGCTCCCAAAATAATTTTATCAGAACCATATTCAGCAATCCATTTCTCGAAAATCGCTCTGTTTTTGACAGCAATACTTCCGCCTGTGATTTGGTTTGCACCCGATTCAAAAGCAATTTTTAAATCAGAATCCGCTTTTAACCCACCACCAAAATCAATTTTCAGTTTGGTTTGTAAAGCAATTTGTTCCAATATTTTATAATTGACAATCTTACTTGATTTTGCTCCATCTAAATCCACCAAATGCAAATATTCGATTCCGTGAGCTTCGAATGATTTCGCTACTTCAAGCGGATTTTCATTATATATAATTTTGGTATTGTAATCGCCTTTCGATAAGCGAACACATTTCCCTTCGATGATGTCTATTGCAGGTATTATTCTCATTTTTTTTAATTTAAAGATTTAAAAATTAAATAATTTAAAGATTTGCAGAATTTAATCATTCAATCTTTAAATTTTTCAATCATTCAATTGGAGAAAATTTCCTAAAATTTTCTCCCCCACATCACCACTTTTTTCAGGGTGAAATTGAGTTCCATAAAAATTATCGTTTTCTAAGGCTGATGAATATTCCAATTCGTAATTGGTTGTTGAAATCGTTTCAGCGCAAATTGGAGCGTAAAAACTATGTACCAAATACATATATTCGTTCTCGGCAATTCCTTTGAAAAGATCTGATTTTAGATTGTAAATCGTATTCCAACCCATTTGTGGCACTTTTACTTTTGGAGTGAATTTTACCACATCCACATCAAAAATCCCCAAACCTTTTGTATTTCCTTCTTCCGAAGAATTACACATCAATTGCATTCCCAAACAAATTCCAAAAACGGGTTGTTTTAGTGTTGGGATCAAAGTATCCAAACCACTTTCCTGAAGCATTTTCATTGCATAACTTGCCTCTCCCACTCCCGGAAAAATTACTTTATCCGCTGATTTTATTTCGTCAGGATTATTGCTCAAAACCGCTTTGTATCCCAATCTTTCGATGGCAAACATAATGCTTTGAATGTTTCCTGCTCCGTAATTTATGATTACTATTTTCATTTTTTTAGTCTTAAAGTTGTAAAGTCAAAAGTCTTAAAGTCGATGCCGATGCACTTTAGACTTTAAGACTTTCGTCTTTCGACTTAATTAAAGCATACCTTTCGTGCTTGGCAAAATCATTTTCTCCGTGTCACGTTTTACGGCAACTTTTATCGCTTTCGCAAAAGCTTTGAAAATAGCTTCGATTTTGTGGTGCTCGTTTGTGCCTTCTGCTTTGATATTGATGTTGGCTTTTGCTCCGTCAGAGAATGATTTGAAGAAATGATAGAACATTTCTGTTGGCATTTTACCTACCATTTCGCGTTTGAATTCAGTTTCCCAAACCAACCAGTTTCTTCCTCCAAAATCAATGGCTACTTGAGATAAGCAATCATCCATTGGCAAACAAAAACCGTATCTTTCAATTCCTAATTTATTTCCTAATGCTTTGGCAAAAACTTCACCCAAAGCAATTGCAGTATCTTCAATCGTGTGGTGTTCATCAACTTCTAAATCACCTTTTACCAAGATTTCCAAGTCCATTTGTCCGTGGCGCGCTATTTGGTCTAACATATGATTGAAAAAAGCAATTCCAGTTTCGATTTTGCTTTTTCCTGTCCCGTCTAAGTTTAAATTGATGTAAATATCTGTTTCGTGCGTTTTTCTGGTTATAGAAGCTGTACGTTCGTCTAATTTTAGAAACTCATAAATCGTTTTCCAATCGGTAGTTTGTAAAATAATTGTAGCGTCTAATTCTTCTCTTTTTGCACTGATTTCTTGACTTCCCGCTCCATCAGTTGTGTTCATAAAGATGGCTTTCGCTCCTAGGTTTTTAGCTAATTCAACATCCGTCAAACGATCTCCTAATACAAAAGAGTTTGCCAAATCATAATTTGGATTGTCAATATATTTGGTCAACATTCCTGTTCGAGGCTTACGAGTTGGCGCATTGTCTTCCGGAAAAGAACGATCCACGCAAATGTCATCAAAAAGAACTCCTTCATTTTCAAAAGCTCTTAAAATAAAATTTTGTGTCGGCCAAAAAGTATCTTCTGGAAAACTATCTGTTCCTAATCCATCCTGATTGGTTACCATCACCAATTCGAAATCCAATTCGTTGGCGATTTTAGCCAAATATTGAAATGCTTTTGGGAAAAATTCTAATTTATCTAAACTGTCTAACTGCAATCCTTCCGGTTCTAAAACAATCGTTCCGTCACGATCTATAAAAAGTACTTTTTTCATTTTTTAAGCTTTTAGTGCTTGAATTAATTTCTGATTTTCTTCTTTAGTTCCAATAGTCAAACGCAAAGTATTTTCACATAAAGGTTGTGTGGTTCTGTTGCGAATTACAATTCCTTTGGCAATTAATTCATCGTATCTTTTATTGGCATTATCCACTTTTATTAAGATGAAATTGGCTTCTGTTGAATAGATTTTTTCGACAAATTTAATATCAAGTAATACTTTAAGTAATTCCTCTCTTTGTTCAATAATAGAAGCTATTTCAGATTTTATTTTTTCAGGATCACTCAATCTTTCCAAGGCTCTTACTTGTGTTAATTCATTCACATTGTAAGGTGGTTTTATTTTATTTAAAACCGAAATTACTGGAGCTGAACCATAACAAATTCCCAATCTGATTCCTGCCAAACCATACGCTTTTGAAAGTGTTTGCGTAATAACCAAGTTTGGATATTGGTCTATTTTTGCCAACCAGCTTTCCTTTTCTGAAAAGTCAATGTAGGCTTCATCAATCACAACTAAACCATTAAAATTTTCAAGCAATTGAGTCACTCTTTCATCCGAAAAAGAATTCCCTGTTGGATTATTTGGTGAACATAAAAAGATGATTTTTGTATTGGCATCAACAGTTTTTAAAATCTCTTCTACTTGCGGTTGAAAATCTGTCGAAAGTAAAACTTCTCTGTTTTCTACGGCATTGATATTAGCCAAAACACTGTACATTCCGTAAGTTGGTGGTAATGAAATAATGTTGTCAATCTTTGGTTCACAAAAAGCTCTAAAAATCAAATCCAATACTTCATCACTTCCGTTTCCTAATAAAATTTGATTTGGATTTACATTTTTTTGCTTTGCCAAAACTACTTTCACACTGCTTTGTTGTGGATCAGGATAACGATTCACACCATTCTGAAATGGATTTTCATTGGCATCCAGGAAAATCATATCCGCTGTATCAAAATCTTCAAATTCGTCACGTGCCGAAGAATAAGGTTTCATCGACTTAACGTTTTCACGGACTAAATTATTTATATCGAAATTCATTTCGTTCAATCTTTAAATTTTTAAATCTTTCAATCTCAAGGTAACTGCATTCTTGTGCGCTTGCAATCCTTCGGCTTCTGCCATAATTTCTATCGCTTTACCAATGTTTTTAATTCCTTTTTCAGATATTTTTTGAAAAGTCATTGATTTGGTAAAACTATCCAGATTTACACCGCTGTAATTCTTGGCATATCCGTTAGTTGGCAAGGTATGATTGGTGCCTGAAGCATAATCCCCGGCACTTTCCGGCGTATAATTTCCAATGAAAACTGAACCTGCATTTCCGATATTACGTACATAAAAATCTTCATCTTTAGTACAAATAATAAAGTGTTCCGGACCGTATTCGTCGATTAATTGTAAAGCTGTTTCATCATTTTCGACAAAAATCAATTTTGAATTAGCAATGGCTTTTTCAGCAATGGCTTTTCTCGGTAAAACGTCTAATTGCTTTTGAACTTCTTCTTCTACTTCATCAATCAATTCTAGTGAAGTCGAAACCAAAATTACCTGACTGTCTGTTCCGTGTTCCGCCTGTGACAACAAATCAGAAGCTATGAAAGCTGGAACCGCAGTATCATCCGCTACAATCAACAATTCAGAAGGTCCAGCCGGCATATCGATTGCCACACCAAATTGAATTGCTAATTGTTTGGCGACAGTCACAAACTGATTTCCTGGTCCGAAAATCTTGTACACCTTTGGAATTGATTTTGTTCCGAAAGTCATTCCTGCAATCGCCTGAATTCCTCCTACTTTCAAAATTTTTGTCACACCACATAAATTGGCAGTATACAAAATAGCAGGATTTATTTTTCCAGTTTTATCTGGAGGTGAGCACAAAACAATTTCGTTGCAACCCGCAATATTAGCTGGAACTACCAACATCAAAACAGTTGAAAACAATGGTGCTGTTCCACCTGGAATGTATAACCCAATTTTCTGAATTGGTCTTTTTTCCTGCCAACAATTTACACCTTCAGTCGTTACTACTTCTACTTTAGCCGTTTTTTGAGCCAAATGAAATTTCTCGATATTCGATTTTGCTAACTGAATAGCGTTTTTCAAATCTTCAGGAATAGTTGCAATAGCCTGCTCAATTTCTGCTAAAGAAACTTCTATATTTTCAAATAGAATACCATCAAACTGCGAAGTGTATTTTGCCACAGCCTCATCTCCATTGGCTTGAATTTCTGCAAAAATTTCTTTTACAGTCGTTTCAATATCGCCGATAGTCTGGGTTGGTCTTTTTAAAATGGAAGACCAGGTTTCTGGTTTTGGATTGAATATTTTGTTCATATTTTATAAAATTTAAAGATTGAATAATTGAAAGATTTAAAAATTAACTCATCAATTATTACTTCAATCTTAGAATCTAAAACTTAATTATAGTACCATTTTTTCGATTGGGCAAACCAAAATTCCTTCGGCTCCGGCTTCTTTCAATTGGTCGATAACATCCCAAAAAGTGTCTTTATCGATTACGGTATGAACACTGCTCCAGCCTTCTTGTGCCAATGGCATAACAGTTGCACTTTTTAGTACTGGCAAAATATTGCTTACAGCTTCAATTTTGTCGTTAGGAACATTCATCAAAATGTATTTTGATTTTCTCGCTCTTAAAACCGATTCGATTCTGAATTGAAGTGTATCAATAATAGATTGAACTTCTGGAGTAACTCTTGGTGAAACCGCTAAAACAGCTTCGCTTTTGAAAATTACTTCTACTTCTTTCAAATTGTTTTTGAATAAAGTACTTCCACTAGAAACGATATCTACAATTCCATCGGCAAGACCAATATTTGGTGCAATTTCAACCGAACCTGAAATTTGGTGAATATCAACCGTCATTCCGAATTTTGCGAAATAATCGATAACAGTATTTGGATAAGAAGTCGCAATTCGCATTCCTTCCAAATCTTTGATTGATTTGTAATCGAATGTTTTTGGAACAGCTACAGAAACTTTACATTTAGAAAAACCTAATTTCTGAATTACTTTAATATCCTTTCCTTTTTCAACCAAAAGATTATCGCCAACGATAGCAATATCAACCACTCCGTCAATTAAATATTGAGGAATATCTGAATTTCTTAAGTACAAAACTTCCAAAGGAAAATTGGTTGCTTCGGCTTTCAATTGGTCATTTCCATTGTTGATAGAGATTCCACAATCTTTTAGAATTTGGATGCTTTCTTCGTTTAAGCGTCCTGATTTTTGAATTGCAATTTTTAAAGTACTCATTTTTTGTTTGTTTTAGTTTTATACTGTTTTGTCTGAGTATAAACGGATGTAAAATAAAAAACCCGCTTGATATACTCAAACGGGTTTTTAAATATGATGATTTACACGCATACCATTAACACATCGCCTGAGAGCAATAATGAAAATGATGATGATGCAATTGAGTTGATAACATAAATTTTTAAATTCTATAATCCTTCGATTCGAGCGCAAATATACAAGATTATTTTATTCTAACACAAATTTTATTGTATTTAATGTCAATTAATCATTATAAAATTAAGCCTCAACAGAATTAAGTTCTAATGAAGGTCCTGCACTAACCAAACGTTTTCCTTCATCTATATTGGTGTATTGCTCAAAGTTTTTGATATAACGCGAAGCTAAATCTTTGGCTTTATTTGCCCACTCTTCTTTGTTTTTATACGTATCTCTTGGATCCAAAATACCTTCACTAACTTCTGGCAAAGCGGTTGGAATTGTTAAATTCAGGAATGGAATCGTTTTGGTTTCCACTTGATCAATCTCACTGCTGATAATAGCATCAATAATGGCTCTGGTATTTTTTAGTGAAATTCTTTTTCCTGTTCCGTTCCAACCTGTATTTACCAAATAGGCTTTGGCTCCGTGTTCTTTCATTTTTCCAATTAACGTTTTGGAATACATCGTTGGATGCAAAGTCAGGAAAGCTTCGCCAAAAGCCGGGGAAAATGAAGGTTGTGGTTCAGTAATTCCTCTTTCGGTTCCGGCTAATTTAGAGGTATATCCGCAAAGGAAATGGTATTGTGCCTGATCTTCATTCAAAATAGAAACAGGTGGCAATACGCCAAAAGCATCGGCAGAAAGATAGATTATTTTACTGGCATGTCCTGCTTTTGAAGGCAATACAATTTTATTGATATGATAAATTGGATAAGAAACTCGAGAGTTTTCAGTAATCGAATGGTCGTAGTAATTGATTTCTCCATATTCATCCACAATCACATTTTCTAATAAAGCATCTCTTTTAATAGCTCTCCAGATATCCGGTTCATTGTTTTCACTCAGGTCAATTACTTTGGCGTAACAGCCTCCTTCATAATTAAAAACACCATTATTATCCCATCCGTGTTCGTCATCGCCAATCAAATAACGTTTTGGATCCGCTGATAAAGTAGTTTTTCCTGTTCCCGAAAGTCCGAAGAAAACTGCAACATCGCCTTTTTCGCCGACATTGGCCGAACAATGCATCGATGCCATTCCTTTTAACGGTAAATAATAATTCATCATCGAGAACATTCCTTTCTTCATTTCACCTCCATACCAGGTTCCGCCAATGATTTGGACTTTCTCTGTAAGGTTGAATAACACAAAGTTTTCCGAATTTAAACCCATTTCTTTCCAATCCGGATTCGTGGCTTTGGAACCGTTCATTACAATAAAATCTGGTTCTCCGAAGTTTTCCAATTCATAAGTTGAAGGTCTGATAAACATATTAGTTACAAAATGGGCCTGCCAGGCAACTTCCATCACAAAACGGACCTTCAATCTGGTGTCGGCATTTGTTCCGCAAAATGCATCTACAACGTATAACTTTGGAGAACTTGAAAGCTGGTTTAACACCAATGATTTCAAATCATTCCAAATTTCGATTGTTGTTGGGAAGTTTACTTTTTTATCCCAATAAATAGTATCTCTGCTAATGTCGTCTTCAACAATATATCGATCTTTTGGAGAACGTCCGGTAAAAACACCCGTTTTAACCGCTACAGCTCCAGTGTCTGTCAATGCTCCTTTTTCATAGCCTTTTCTCTTATGTGATACCTCTTCCTGATATAATTCTTCATAAGAAGGATTATAAAGCACTTCGTGATAACCAGTTATTCCCAAATCATGTAATTCCTGGATAATTTTGATATTCTTCATAAGACATTTATTTAAAAATCTTGTTTGTATTTATTCTACTCAAATTTACGCAATTCAAATCTAAATGGTCAGACATTTATCATATTTTAAAGAAATCTACGCAAACGTTTTCTTTATTTATAAGGGTTACAAGGATTTACATGTAATTATCACCATAATATACTGGTAATTAATTTACTAATTTTAATACTAAAAAATAAAACTATCATTTGTTATGTTAATTATACATCATCTTGTTGTATAATTGTAATATCGAAATAAAATTTCATTAAATGATTAAAGAAGTAATGGTAGAAGAAATAATTATTCCAGAAAGAAACGTTGAGGAAACAAGAGCACAGACTGTATTAAATTTACTTACTGAAATCGGAGAAATGTTACTTACCAATGGAGCACATACAGCACGTATTATTCGTAATTTAGAGCGTTTTGCCAAAGGTTTAGGCTATAATTGTGAATTAGTTTTAACCTATACCGGAATTGTAATATCAATTTACAAGGAAAATAAATTTAAAACACACACACTTGCCAGAACTGTAACTGTCAAAGGATTGAATTTTGAAACCATTTCTGAAATCAGCATATTGTCCTGGGATGTTTTAGAAAAAAAGATTCCAATATCTGAAATAAAATCAACTCTGGAACGAATAAAAGCCAAAAAAGTTTATTCCAATTTTCAATTATACGCTTTAGTACCATTCGCAAGTGTTGCACTTTGTATGCTATTTGATGGAGATTGGATGCAGGCATTTATCGTTTATATTTCTACTTTTTGCGGTTATTATATTAGAAGAAATCTGATATTAAAGGAACACAATCATTTACTGGCTTTTTTCATTTCGTCGACATTCTCTACTTTAATCATACATATTCTCGGTATTGTTTTAAATGTTCAGGTTGAGCAGGCTTTAATAGTTTCAGTTTTATATCTTATTCCTGGCGCGGTAATGATTAATTCTTTTATTGATTATCTGGAAGGGTATTTCGAATCTGGAACTGCCCGTTTAATTTATAGTTTAATGGCTATTTTGATGATTGCCTTTGGTTTTTTTACTTCTGCAATGATTTTTGATCTTAATTTTATAAATAAATTGAATCTTTTTGATTTATCCAATATTCAAACACAAATAAAAACAGGATTTAACCCTCAAGGGTTGGGAATTGAAACATCAAAACTAATTTTTGGAGGAATTACTTCTTTAGGTTTTGCATTTATGTTTAACACACCTAAAAGAGCCTTGTGGACTGTTTTTTTACTAGGATCTGTTGGTTATTTGATCAAATATCTTTTGTTTCAGGAATTGGAAATGAATCTTATTCTATCCATTTTCATAGCCTCTTCTTTTGTAGGAATTTCAGGAATGTATTTTGCACATTTAACTCACACACCTCCTATTATCTTTGTGATTCCAGCTGTTATCAATATGATTCCCGGCTTAATTAGTTATGAATTTATGATGGGAATGATTGATTGGATTAGCGGTAATAATGGTCAAAAACCGAATGTAGAAGAGATTCTTCAAACTTTTTCTTATGGAATTACTACTGTTTTTATCCTTTTTGCTTTGGCATTTGGAGTGGCATTTCCAATTATTGTATTCAAATCGCATACCGTTAAAGGAAAAGACCTGAATGTAATAATCAAAAAATTAGTAAAAAAGAATAGTTTAAAGAGGTTAAACTAGTTACAACATCCCATTGTGTTTTCTGACAAACCATTCTGAAGCTAAAGTAATTGCAAGTAAAATTAACAGCCAAACCCAATCAATTAGAGGAGTTTTGGTTGTAATTTCTTTTTGGATGGCTTTATAATCTTCATTTTCCAAAAGTGATTTCATCAAAGCATCCACTTGATTTGGATAAAAAGCTTTTGCCTGAGTTTGTGCTGCTAATTGGTTTAGTTTCTCTACATCGGGATTGACGAATTGTTTTTCGATGTCAAAATCCAGAATTTCAAAATGACCTGAATGGCTTGTTTTTGAATTTAATTCTTTTACAGAGAAATTATACCCACCAGCTATAAGCCCGTCCAAATTGACTTTAAAAGAATTATTTCCTTTTAATAAATCGTAGTTTTTAGTTTGTTTCGTTTTGGTATTCGTCACCGAAATCGTCAAACGTGCCTTTTCATCAAATTCGTAGTTTTTGTTGAAATAAGACGCTAAAATTTCTATGGCTTCTCCAGAATTGTAAAAACTTTCGTGATTCACTACCAATGATTTTTTAGAATCATTAGATGCCAAAAATTGAATGATTTTATCTGTGAAAATATCAAATTTTTCGAACGATTGATTATCAATATGACTTTGCAAACGCCATTTCCAAATATTCTCTCCTAAAAGAAAAGCCGAACGTTTTCCTTGGTTTTCGGCAAAAGCCAATAAAGGAGCATTGGTTGCTATATTTCTGATTTTAGACGAAAGTAAGGTCGAAACAGTTCCGTTGGCAGTTACTGTTCCAAAAGCATTTTGCAAAGGAGGAAAATTTTCGAAGCCTATATTATCAATGGCAAAAAGATTAAACTGAGAATTAAACTCGGCTAAATAATCTTCTTTTTGACCACTCATTTTGAAAACCAAATTACTTTGTTGTTGATTCAAAAAATTAAAATCCGTGTTGTTTCCAGTAACAATAAAAGTATTAATTCCAGCTACTTTATTCTTCTCAAAAACTGATTTGAATTCAGCTGTTGGCTGATACAAAATTAAAATATTATAATCTTGTAATGAATTGATTGAATTAGGTTTAACTATGACTACTTTTCGTTGTGCATTAGTTTCAATTGCTCGCTTTAAAGCGCCAAGATCAGGATGATTTATTGACGAAACAATCGCTATATTAGTCTTTTGATCAATGACTTCAACCGCAAAATTTTTAGTATTATTATAAGTGTTTTTTTCTTTTTGGTTAGAAGAAATAGTGGCTTTAAAAACTTGCAATCCTACTTTATCAGCAGGAAGTAAAACGCTTAAAATTACCGATTTTTTTGAAGGAGAAAAAGAAACACTTTGCTTGCTCAAAACCGAATTTCCCTGAGAAATACGAAAATAAGCCGTTACATTTTTGTTTCCGGAATAATTCAAAAATACTTCCACAGGAAATTTATTCTTCTGAAAGGCATATTTATTGACATTTAACTGATTTACTTTTAAATCCAGAAATGTAGTTGTATCTCCAACAACTAACGGATAAACTTTATTATTAGCATCAAAAGAATACACATAATCATTACCCGAAGTTTGATTTCCATCCGTAATCAAAACAGTTGGAAAAGTGGTGTTTTTATAGATACTTTTCAGACTTTTGGCAACTTCATCTAAATTAGTCTGAGTTCCTTTGAAATCAAATTCCTCTGCCTGTTGAAATTCACTGTCAAATTGATAGGATTGCACATCAAATTTATCCTGTAACTCTTTGTTTTGAGAAAGTTTTTTATACAATTCCAAAGCAGTTTCTTTGGACTTCAAATCGACAATAGAACTCGAATTATCTACTACAACTGGCAAAGGTGTTTTTATAGTTTCGAGTGTTTTTCGGCTAATTATTGGATTAATCAGTAATACTAATATTCCAAAAATGGACATAAAACGCAAAAAAGCCAAAACCAAGTTCGCTTTCGACTTAGTTTTGGCTTTATAAAAATATTGAAAAAACGACAAACCTCCTGCTATTAGTAAAGAAAGTAATAGTAATAGAATCGTATTTGTTGTCATTTATTTTTAATTTAAAGATTGAAAAATTAAATAATTTAAAAATTCTAAATATTTACGAATATAAAAATCTTTAAATTCTTAAATCATTAAATCTTTGAATACAATTTTTAAGTAAGCATTCCTCCGCAAACATTCAAGACTTGTCCTGTAACATAAGCACTCATATCTGAAGCTAAGAAAAGACAAGCATTCGCAACATCTTCTGTAGTTCCGCCACGTTTCAAAGGAATTCCTTCTCTCCATCCTTTTACCACATCTTCACTTAATTTTGCTGTCATCTCTGTTTCAATAAATCCCGGAGCAATCGCGTTGCAACGAATATTGCGAGAACCTAATTCCAATGCTACTGATTTAGTAAATCCAATAGCACCTGCTTTAGAAGCTGCATAGTTAGTTTGTCCTGCATTTCCAGACACACCTACTACAGAACTAATATTGATGATTGAACCCGCACGTTGTTTTAGGAAAGTTTTTTGAATTGCTTTCGTCATATTAAAAACCGATTTCAAATTCACATCGATTACCTGATCAAAATCAGCTTCAGACATACGCATCAGCAAGTTGTCTTTGGTAATTCCAGCATTATTAATTAAGATATCAACAGTTCCAAATTCAGATAAAACAGCATCAACAAAAGTTTGTGCTTCGTTAAAATCAGCTGCATTAGATTGATATCCTTTTGCTTTTACGCCTAATGCATTCAGTTCATTTTCTAATGCCAAGGCAGATTCTACAGATGAACTATAGGTAAACGCAACATTAGCGCCATGTTTAGCAAAAACTTCTGCAATTCCTCGTCCGATTCCACGACTTGCGCCAGTGATGATGGCTACTTTCCCTTCAAGTAATTTCATATTATGGTATAAGTTTAATTTATTAAATTGAGTTTCAAATATAGGTATAATGTAGTTCGTGCCAAAAAAAATGCCCAACGAATTATGTGGGCATTTGAATTATTTTAGGTTTTTAAATTTAAAAAGCCACATTCCATCTTGGCAATTTTGCATTTTCATCTAGGAAATTTTGTAAAATTTGTCCTTCTAAGAAAGTTGGAATTACTTTATTTTTTTCATTGAAAGTTTCATACCAAGATACTTCTAATCTTGAGATGTTTTCTAATTTCATTTGAGCTGGCCAGGAATATTTTCTTCCTGTTTTTGCAAATTGGTGACCGTTTACGATTTTGTCAAACAAACCACCATTTTTGCTTTTCAAAGTTCCATCGTTCTGGATAGTCCCAGTAGAACCTACCATAATTAATTCTTTCTCTTCCCCTTCAACTGCATAAACCAAAAAGATTCCGCTACCGGCTTCTGAGGCATTACAAACTTCTTCTAAACTATCATCAACAGAAAAACTGAATTGATTTTGAACTTTAATTTTTTTTAATTCTTTATACATACTAATTTATTTAATTGAATTGATTTTTGATAAAAAAATACCCCACAAAACAGTGAGGACTATCAAAACCATTCGTATCTATTTATATTTATAAAAATAGCATAATCGCTTATTTTTAATAAAGTGCAAAGGTATTTCTTTAATTCTATTTAATAATAAAAAAGCCCCACAAATTGTGAGGCTTTTAAAATTTATTTTAAAAAAAATTAGCTTATGCTTTTATGCTCATTACTTCACTAACTTTTTTACCAATTTCAGCAGGAGAGTCAACAACGTGAATTCCACATTCTCTCATGATACGTTTTTTAGCTTCAGCTGTATCATCAGCACCACCAACAATTGCACCTGCATGCCCCATTGTTCTTCCTTTTGGAGCAGTTTCACCTGCAATGAATCCGATAACTGGTTTTCTGTTCCCATCAGCTTTTACCCATTTAGCAGCATCCGCTTCTAATTGACCACCGATTTCACCAATCATAATGATACATTCTGTTTCCGGGTCGTTCATCAACAATTCTACAGCTTCTTTTGTTGTAGTTCCAATAATTGGATCTCCACCTATTCCGATTGCAGTTGTGATTCCCAATCCTTGTTTTACTACCTGGTCAGCAGCTTCATAAGTTAATGTTCCTGATTTAGAAACGATACCAACAGTTCCTTTTTTGAAAACGAAACCTGGCATAATACCAACTTTAGCTTCACCTGGAGTAATAACTCCTGGACAGTTTGGCCCTATTAATCTTGAATTTCTAGCTTTAACATAATTATTAGCTTTAATCATATCAGCAACTGGAATTCCTTCTGTAATCGCAATAATAACTTTTATACCTGCATCAGCAGCTTCCATAATAGCATCAGCAGCAAAAGCTGGTGGTACGAAAATGATTGTTGTATCTGCTCCTGCTTGTTCTACTGCATCTTTAACAGTATTAAAAACTGGACGGTCTAAGTGAGTTGACCCACCTTTTCCTGGAGTAACTCCACCAACAACGTTTGTACCGTACTCAATCATTTGAGAAGCATGAAAAGTACCTTCACTTCCTGTGAATCCTTGAACAATAATTTTGGAATCTTTATTAACTAAAACACTCATGATATATTTTTTTATGTGGTTTTTTAAATTTGTCTTGCAAAAGTATAAAATTGTAAACAGTAATCTGTATTGATTTTTTAGTATTTTAGAACTAAATTGTTATAATTGACTTATTTGATACCCTCTGAATAGTTTATCGTCCTTTATTTGCCATATTGTCGAAAAATGTGCTAAAAACATTTCTTCTCTTGGATTTTCAATTGTTTTTACAAAATGTGAATATCTAACAGAAACCATATCTTTTTCAGCTATAATATGACTTATCCTAACCTTCGACCGAACATAAGCTTTTGATAATTCTATAGACAAATCCAACAATGAATTATAATCCATTTGAATAAATCCTTTACTGCTGTTCCAATCTAATACTATTTCAGTATGCAGGAATTCTTTCAATATTTCACTATCAATCAGTGCTTCTGATTTATAAAATTTTTGAACAATTTCTTTGGCAGACATATTATTTTAATTTGTTAAGAATTTCAGGTATCTTTTTAAGATTAGCAAGCTGTTTCAAAAAATCTCTTGATTCTTGTGCCGGATTTCCATTATAAACTTTACCTCCTGGCAAGGATTTGGATACTCCAGCTTGAGCCAAAAACACAGCTTTTGATCCAATTGTAATACCACTTGTTACCCCAACCTGTCCCCAAAGTATTACTTCATCTTCTATAATTACACAACCGGCAATTCCAGTTTGTGAAGCAATTAGACATCTTTTCCCAATTACTGTGTCATGACCAATGTGTATCTGATTGTCCAATTTAGTTCCTTCTCCGATGGTTGTGTCACCTGTTACACCCCTGTCAATAGTACAAAGAGCACCAATTCCAACATTGTCTTTAATCACTACCCTTCCTCCTGAAATTAATTGATCATAACCTTCTGGACGTTTTTTGTAATAAAAAGCATCGGCACCAAGAATAGTTCCAGCGTGAATAATCACGTTATCACCAATTACAGTATGATCATAAATAGAAACATTTGAATGAATTACACAATTTTTACCAATAATAACATTGTTCCCAACGAAAGAATTTGGCTGAATTATGGTTCCTTCTCCTATTTTAGCTGAAGCTGCAATAGCAGTGTTTGAAGACTGAAAAGGCTTGAAGTGTTTGGTTAAAATATTAAAATCCCTGAAAGGATCATCTGAAATCAACAATGCTTTTCCTTCTGGACAATCTACATTTTTATTTATCAAAATGATTGTTGCCGCTGAATTTAGTGCCTTATCGTAATATTTTGGATGATCAACAAAAACAATATCACCAGGTTCTACAACGTGTATCTCGTTCATTCCGGAAACTTGAAAAGCAGCATCACCAACATATTCGCAGTTGATAATTCCGGCAATTTCTTTTAATGTTTGTTTATTGTTGAATTTCATTTGATTTTTGATGTAAATTAAAAAGGTTATACGTTCAATAAACATATAACCTTTTCAACTAAAAATATTTACTCTTTTACACGCTCCATGTAATTTCCAGAAGCTGTCTCAATTTTAATTTTATCTCCTTCATTGATAAACAAAGGTACATTTACCGTTGCTCCAGTTTCAACAGTAGCTGATTTTGTTGCGTTTGTAGCTGTATTTCCTTTAATTCCTGGTTCAGCATAGGTTACTTCAAGAACTACAGAAGCTGGCATATCTACAGAAAGTGGTAAATCAGTTTCTGTATTGATAGCAATCATAACGTTTTCACCCTCTTTCAATAAATCTGGAGAATCCAATACATTTTTGTTTAATGATATTTGTTCGAAAGATTCTACATTCATAAAGTGAAATAAATCACCTTCTGGATATAAAAATTGAAATTTATGATTTTCTACACGCACTTCTTCTATTTTGTGACCAGCTGAAAAGGTATTATCTAATACTTTTCCATTAGATAAACTTTTCAATTTTGTTCTAACAAAAGCAGGTCCTTTACCGGGTTTAACGTGAAGAAATTCTATTATTTTATAAATATCGTTATTGTATTTGATACACAATCCGTTCTTAATGTCTGATGTTGATGCCATTTATGTTTATTTGTTAATTCGTTTGCTTATATTTAATGAATAAGGAAAATTATTTTAAGAGTTTCCAGAATATCCTTTCATAATACCTCTTGATGAATTTCTGATAAAATCCAATATCTCATCACGTTCTGGAGTTGCTTCCATTTCACCTTCAATTATACCAATTGCCTGAGTAGTGTTGTAATTTTTTTGATATAGAATTCTATAAATATCCTGAATTTCTCTTATTTTTTCAGGTGTAAATCCTCTTCTTCTTAATCCAACAGAATTTATTCCCACATAAGATAAAGGTTCTTTTGCTGCCTTAGTATATGGAGGAACATCTTTTCTTAATAATGAGCCTCCTGAAATCATAGCATGATCCCCAATACTAATAAATTGATGAATAGCAGATAATCCACCAATAACCGCATAATTTCCAACTGTGACGTGTCCTCCTAAAAGTACTCCATTAACAATTATTGCATTATCTCCAATATGACAATCGTGTGCTACGTGTGCTGCTGCCATAATTAGACAATTATTACCTATTACGGTTTGTCCTGAAGCAATTGTTCCTCTATTAATAGTTACACATTCACGAATGGTACAATTATCACCAATAATTGCCAATGAATCTTCTCCACCAAACTTCAAATCTTGTGGAACAGCTGAAATTACTGCACCTGGGAAAATATTGCAATTTTTACCAATTCTCGCACCTTCCATTATAGTTACATTTGAACCTATCCAGGTTCCGTCCCCTATAATTACATTATTATGAATAGTCGTGAAAGGCTCTATAACCACATTTTTTGCGATTTTTGCACCAGGATGAACGTATGCTAAAGGTTGATTCATTTTTTTTTGTTTAATCGTTTAACTGTTTAATCGATTAATCGGATAACCGATTAATCAAATCAACAAAAAAATTATTATTTTTTTGCTATTTGAGCCATCAATTCAGCTTCAGCAACAAGTTTACCATTAGCATATGCATTGGCTTGCATGTGACAAATTCCTCTTCTGATAGGAGTAATTAAATCACATTTGAAAGTCAATGTATCGCCTGGTAATACTTTATGTTTAAATTTGACATTATCAATTTTCATGAAATAGGTCAAATAATTTTCCGGATCCGGAACAGTACTCAATACTAAGATTCCGCCAGTTTGTGCCATTGCTTCTACAATGATAACACCCGGCATTACTGGAGCACCTGGGAAATGACCTACAAAGAAACTTTCATTCATAGTAACATTTTTCATCCCTACAATATGGCTATCTGACATTTCTATGATTCTGTCTAGAAATAAAAATGGAGGTCTGTGAGGAAGAACCGACATGATTTTATGAATATCCATCAAAGGCTCCTGATTTAAATCATAAACTGGTACATAATTTCTTTGCTCAATTTTAATGATTTTTGCCATCTTTTTTGCAAACTGTGTATTTACAAAATGTCCTGGTTTATTAGCAATAATTTTGCCTTGTATTCTTGTTCCGATCAGGGATAAATCTCCAATAACATCTAACAATTTATGCCTTGCAGCTTCATTTGGATAATGCAAAGTCAGGTTATCTAAAATACCATTTGGTTTTACTGATATTTCATCTTTGCCAAAAGCAGTTTTCAAACTATTCATTGTTTTTTCGGAAATTTCCTTATCAACATATACAATAGCATTGTTTAAATCACCACCTTTTATCAATCCATTGTCTAAAAGCGATTCTAATTCGTGGAGAAAACTAAAAGTTCTGGAATCTGCAATTTCAGTTTTAAACTCATCGATGTTTTTCATCGTTGCATTTTGGGTTCCAAGCACTTTTGTACCAAAATCGACCATAGCAGTTACACTAAAGCCATCACTAGGCATAACAATAATTTCGCTACCTGTTTCTTCATCAGTAAATGAAATTACTTCTTTTACTACGTATATTTTTCTTTTTGCTTCTTGTTCTAAAACACCAGCTTTTTCGATAGCTTCAACAAAATATTTTGAAGAACCGTCCATAATAGGAAGTTCTGAAGCGTTCAATTCAATGATAACATTGTCTAAATCACAACCAACTAAAGCAGCTAAAACGTGTTCTGGTGTTTGAATTTTTACACCCAGTTTTTCTAAATTAGTTCCTCTTTGGGTATTTACAACATAATTTGCATCTGCTTCAATAACCGGATGCCCTTCTAGATCTAATCTGACAAAAGTAAAACCATTATTGATTGGTGCTGGTTTAAAAGTCATAGTAACTTCTTTTCCAGTATGTAATCCAACTCCAGTTAGTGAAATTTCTGTAGTGATGGTCTTCTGTTTAACCATTGTTCTCATTTTTTTGGTTTAATATTTCTTTTTTTAATTCTTCTATTTCTGTAACAATCTTTGGTAAATTTCTGAAATGAACATATGATTTACTAAAGTCATTATATCCCATTGTTGGACTTCCCTGCAAAATCTCATCATCTTTAACATTTCGGGCAACACCGGATTGCGCTTGAATCCTAACATTATTGCCTATTGTCAAATGACCTACAATACCTACCTGACCACCAATCATTCCGTTATATCCAATTTTTGTAGAACCTGCAATTCCTGTTTGGGCAGCTATTACCGTATTCTCACCTATTTCCACATTATGACCAATCTGAATTTGATTGTCCAATTTCACTCCTTTTCTTATAATAGTCGAACCCATTGTTGCTTTATCGATAGTAGTATTGGCTCCAATATCTACATTATCTTCTATAACAACATTTCCTATTTGGGGGATTTTTGTATATGTTCCGTCAGGATTAGGTGCAAAACCAAAACCATCAGCACCAATTACAGCTCCAGAATAAATGGCACAATTATTTCCAATAATAGTATCTGAATGAACTTTTGCTCCTGCAAAAATAGTAACATTATTACCTATTACTACATTGTCTCCAACGAAACTATTTGGATAAATCTTAACATCATCACCTAAAACTACATTTTCTCCAACGTATGAAAAACTTCCCAAATATAAATTTTCTCCATATTTTACACTTTGAGATATAAATGAAGGCTGTTCAATTCCAACTTTATTTCCCTTTTTAGCTTGATCATAAAATTCCAGCAATTTAGTAAAAGACAAATAAGCATCTTCTACTTTTATTAAGGTTGTAGTTAATTCTCCTTCAGGGATAAAGGTAGTATTGACAATAGTTATAGTAGCTTTTGTTGTATATATATAATGCAGGTATTTTGGATTAGCCAGAAAACTTATAGAACCTTCGGAGCCTTCTTCTATTTTAGATAATTTATATACTTGGGCATTTGGATTTCCAACGATTTCTCCTCCTAAAACACCCGCTATTTGCTCTGCTGTAAATTTCATCTTATTTGATTATACTTTTCATAGGAATAAGATGGAACTCTCTACAAAATGTTCTGCTAGTATTCAAAAAAAAGGTGTTGGTTCGTTTCATCTCGACAAAAATATAAAAAATAGATTTTAAATATTCATTTTTATACAAGTTGTTTTGGAAAACATATGTAATACTTGGTTACCGACTTAGATAAAGACTTCAAATTCAATTGATCAGAAACTTCAACAACGTCTTCAATTGTTTTATTTTTTTTCAAAATTCGTATAGATTCAGCTTCTTTGCTATATGCCTGATTTTTAATTTTACCTTTAAAAATAAAATAATTAGTATCTGCTAAATTTATATTGTTTTCTAATGCTAAACGTTCTTTTAATACTAGTAATTCATCAGATGAAGGCTTTTCATCGGTTAGCTTTATTTTTAATAAATCTCTGTTAATAATCATTTTACTCAATGACGATAGGATAAAATCATCTTGTTTTTGCCAGGATTTTAAAGCGCTGATAATATCAAAATCATCTAATTGTGAAAACAAATCTAAATTTTCGCTATCGAAAGTTTCAATTGTAATTTTATTTTGCATAAAGAAAAGTAACGGTTCGCTACAAGGCAAAATGATTCCTTTCTGAACCAATTCTTTGGCACGTTTTAAGACTTTAGTCAAAATCAATTCCGCTACTAAACTTGTTTTATGTAAATATACCTGCCAATACATCAATCGTCTGGACATCAAAAACTTTTCTACTGAATATATCCCTTTTTCTTCAATGACCAAATCATCATCAACCACATTCATCATCTGAATTAAACGTTCCGAATTGATGTTTCCTTCTGCCACTCCGGAATAGAAACTATCTCGTTTCAAATAATCCATTCGATCCATGTCCAATTGACTGGAAATAAGTTGTAACATGAATTTTCGGTGGTATTGGCCTTTAAAAACCTGAATAGCTAAACTCAACTGACCTTTAAATTCCACATTCAATTGATTCATAAATAAAAGTGAAATGGCTTCGTGATGTACGTCTTCAACAATACTACTTTCCATAGCATGTGAAAATGGACCATGACCAATGTCATGCAACAAAATAGCAATATATAATGCATTTTCTTCTTCAGACGAAATAGAAACTCCTTTAAAACGAAGAACATCAACAGCTTTTTGCATAATGTGCATACAACCCAGAGCGTGATGAAAACGAGTGTGATTAGCCCCTGGGTAAACCAAATAAGATAATCCCATTTGGGAAATACGCCTCAATCGCTGAAAATAAGGATGTTGGACTAAATCGTAAATTAAGGGATTTGGAATGGTAATAAATCCATAAATGGGATCATTGAATATTTTTAGCTTATTAATTTCGTTCACTATAATTTTCTTTTGGGTAACAAATATAAGGAAATTGGAGTGTAATGAAAATTTTAAGACAAATTCTATTTTATATCCAATACCTTAAAATAATATTAAATTATGCATACAATTGGTAACTTCACATAATAAAAAAAGTAACTTGGCGTAATGATTATTACTTTTGAACATATACTACAAAAATTATGGATAAGATAAATATACTTTGGGTCGATGACGAAATCGACTACTTGAAACCACACATTTTATTTCTGGAAAAGAAAAACTATAGCGTTACAACTTGTAATAACGGACGTGATGCGATTGATATTTTTGAAGAAACTAATTTTGATATTGTTTTTTTAGACGAAAATATGCCAGGAATGAGTGGATTGGAAACACTTTCGGAAATGAAAGAAAAAAAATCGTCTATTCCGATGATTATGATTACCAAGAGCGAAGAAGAATATATTATGGAAGAAGCCATTGGTTCTAAAATTGCTGATTATCTGATAAAACCAGTAAATCCAAATCAGATTTTATTGAGTTTGAAGAAAAATCTGGATCATTCGAGATTGGTTTCACAAAAAACTACGCTTGATTATCAGAAAGAATTCCGCAAAATTTCAATGGAAATGGCAATGGTCAATTCGTATGAAGACTGGGTGGAACTATACAAAAAATTGATTTTCTGGGAATTAGAACTCGAAAACATTGATGATCAGGCTATGATTGAAATTCTTGAATCCCAAAAAACAGAAGCAAATTCTCAATTTGGAAAATTTATTGAACGTAATTACGAAGATTGGTTTGCTCCAAAAGCAGATAAACCTGTTCAGTCTTATACATTATTCAAAGAATTAGTTGTTCCAGAGTTGAAGAAAAAAGATAAACCAATCTTATTTGTCGTGATTGATAATTTACGCTACGATCAATGGAAAGTTTTTGAAAGTGTAGTTGGAAATCACTATAAATTGGAAAAAGAAGTTCCTTATTACTCCATTTTACCAACAGCTACTCAATATGCCCGAAATGCTATTTTCTCAGGTCTAACACCTCTTGAAATGGAAAAACAGTTTCCCCAATATTGGAAAAATGATCCCGAAGAAGGAGGCAAAAATTTATTTGAAGCTGAATTTTTAACCGCTCAATTAAAAAGATTGGGTTTAAATATTAAGGAAGATTATTTTAAAATTACCAATCTTGCTGGTGGGAAAAAACTAGCAGAAAATTTCAAAGCCTTAAAATCTAATGATTTGGTTACGGTGGTTTACAATTTTGTAGATATGCTTTCACACGCCAAAACCGAAATGGATGTAGTTAAAGAATTAGCTTCAGACGATAAAGCATATCGCTCATTGACATTAAGCTGGTTTAAGAACTCTCCTCTTCTGGAAATTATTCAACAGGCTCAAAAATTAGGTTTTAAATTGATTTTAACTACAGATCACGGAACCATAAACGTAAAAAATCCTTCTAAAGTTGTTGGCGATAAAAACACGAGTCTTAATTTAAGATACAAAACAGGACGTAGTCTGACTTATGAACAAAAAGATGTTTATGCAGTGAAAGAACCAAAAAATATTGGTTTACCTACAATAAATATGAGTAGTTCTTATATTTTTGCAAAAAATGATTTGTTTCTGGCTTATGTCAACAACTACAATCATTATGTGAGTTATTATAAAAACACCTATCAACACGGTGGAATTTCGTTGGAAGAAATGATTATTCCGTTCTTGATTTTTAACCCAAAATAATAGTTATTAGTATTCAGTGATCAGTTTACAGAAAAATTTGAACACTGATTACTGAATACTGAACATTAAATTTTATGGAAATTAGTTTTTCATTAGATCAACTCGAAGAAGTTGCTAAGCAAATATTAGAACAAAACCTAAATAAAGTGATTCTTTTTCACGGAGAAATGGGTGTCGGAAAAACAACTTTAATCAAAGTTTTAGCAAAAAAATTGGGTGTAAAAGATGTTACCAGTAGTCCAACTTTTTCTTTAGTTAATGAATATCAAATAACTGGCAATCAAAAAGTTTATCATTTTGATTTTTATAGAATTAAAAATGAAATTGAAGCTTTAGATATGGGAGCTGATGAATATTTCTATTCAGGAAATTGGTGTTTTATAGAATGGGCAGACAAAGTTGAAAATTTAATTCCTGAGCTTCATTCAGTTATTTCCATTAGTTTGCTTCCTGACGGGAAACGTTCTTTATTATTAACATAAATAAAGATTTTATATCTAAATAAAAGTAACTCAATAGCAGTGTTTTTGAGATATATTTTATAGTTTTTAACAAAACCATAAACTTAATTTATCCTGGAAAAACAGTCCAATTCTAAACTTTTTACGTAAATTGTACCACAAATTTGCACAGAACAATGTCAATCACTCCATTTACAAAGCAACAATTACTACCTCAAGAAGAAAAACTTGAAATTGCAAGACACAAAAGCGAACTTTTCATTGGTGTACCCAAAGAAACTAGTTTTCAAGAGCGTCGTATTTGCCTAACGCCAGATGCTGTAAATTCATTGACATATCAAGGACATCGTGTAATGATTGAAGCTGGTGCTGGAGAAAGTTCTAGTTATTCGGATAAAGAATACAGTAATGCAGGTGCAGAAATCACAAACGATACTAAGAAAGTATTTGGTTGTCCAATTATCCTAAAAGTGGAGCCGGCTACTTTGGCAGAAATAGAAATGATAAACCCTGAGTCTATTCTAATTTCAGCTATTCAATTGAAAACCAGAAAGAAATCTTACTTTACGGCTTTAGCCAAAAAGAAAATAACCGCTCTCGCTTTTGAATACATAAAAGATGAAGACGGCTCCTACCCCGCAGTAAAATCCCTGAGTGAAATTGCTGGAACAGCATCCATATTAATTGCTGCTGAATTGATGATTACCAATGAATTTGGAAAAGGATTATTATTTGGTAACATTACCGGAGTTCCTCCTACTGACGTGGTTATTCTTGGTGCTGGAACTGTTGGAGAATTTGCTGCAAAAACAGCTATTGGCCTGGGTGCCAATGTGAAAATTTTTGATAATTCGATTACAAAACTTAGACGATTACAAAACCATTTGCCTCAACGTATTTTCACTTCTACCATACAGCCTAAATCTTTACTAAAAGCGCTTAGACGTTGTGATGTAGCTATTGGGGCGATGCGTGGCAAAGAACGTTGCCCGGTTATAGTTACCGAAACAATGGTCGAACATATGAAAAAAGGAGCTGTTATTGTTGATGTAAGTATTGATACCGGAGGCTGTTTTGAAACCTCAGAAGTGACAACTCACGAAAAACCAACTTTTGTAAAGAATGATGTCCTCCATTATTGTGTACCTAATATTCCATCACGATATTCCAAAACAGCATCACTGTCTATTAGTAATATCCTCACCCCTTACTTATTACAAATTGCAGAAGACGGAGGAATTGAAAGTGCCTTAAGATGTAATCATGGTTTAAAAAATGGCGTTTACTTATATCATGGTATAGTAACCAACAAAGCCATTGGGGATTGGTTTGATTTACCTAACAGTGATATCAATTTAATCGTATTTTAAATAAACTTTCCGTTATCTTTGCCGAAAATTTAATTTTATGAAGTTTACACATCGTTTTGCTTATTATTTATTAGGATTAGTAATGGGCTGCTTCTTTGTAGCCGCTGTATTTAGTGGAAAAGATACTCGTTGTAATTATTTTCCAAATGCGAGAGTTTTAAATGATTTAAGAAATAAACCTTTCCATTATTCTGATAAGGCATCACAAATATTGGCTGAAAAATGGATTGATACTACTGATATTAAAAACTGTTTAAAATTTGGTGATGTAGATTTTGATAAGAGTAATGTAAAAGTGGGAACCGGAAAACTATACATCATAGAAGGAAAAACGACTAAAGACCAAGAAGTAACGCTAGAAGTACTTAATTATTCCGAAAAAGCAGTTTTACAAAATATTATCAAAAAATAAAGTTCTGACAATTACATAAAAAAACTCCTCAATTATTTGAGGAGTTTTTTGTGTAAATTTGATTTTCTTGAAAAATTACTCCACCTGCATAATAGTGAAAAATGATTTAGATCCACCAACTAAAGTAATACCTGAATCAGGCGTTGCTCCAAAAAATACCTTATCACCAGTATTAAGCTTCAATAAAGTTTGTACTTTTCTTGTTGGCGGAGATACTTTAACAACTACAGCATTAATACTAGTATATTCTTCCTCAGCTTCAAGAGTAGTTGTAGCGCCCTTAGTCGTGAAAATAGCAACTCCTACATTTACTAATGATACTAATGAAGTCAATTCAAATTGCACATAAACACTATAAATTCCTGTTTTAGGGGCAGTAAATTCATATGTTGTGGTATCAAAATCAAGATTTTCATCAAATGCCTCTGTATTAAAAGCAATTTTTTTATATGCTGTACTCCCAATTGTTGCACCAAGAGATGTGGTTGTACCTCCTGTTCCTTTTACAAAAGATTTTATATGGCTATCATATATTTGTTTAGAAGTTACCCTATTAATGACTCCAGAGTTCACTACAAGAACTGAATCTTTTGCAGATACTAAAGTATTGTTCAAAATAGTAGTCCTAACTTTTAAATCTCCTTTAACATCTAATTGCGCAGTGGGAGAAGTAGTTCCAATTCCAACTTGAGCATAAGTTGTAACCGAAATTAAAACTAATAAACTAAGTATTTTTTTTTTCATAATCAATTTTTATTTAATTTTTAAATACTAAACTATGAACTCTAAATTGTAATCTTAAAATGACCCCTCCTTACTTTTATCTAATTAATCTCCCTTAAATTTACATAAAAAATATTATTAATTTACTTTTTTTTACGTCAATTATACCTACAAATTAATTATTTGATTTTTAGCAAAATAACTTCATTTAAGCATTCATAGTTAGATTTATTTAAACAACTCCTAGTCTTTTCATTTCCCAAAAACACTTTGCTGTTGCATTAATATCAACAAATGCATTATGTGCTTCTTCAAATCTGGTATTAAAAAGTTTATCATGTAAATCAGAAAGTTTAGGCCATTTAAAGCCAAAAATTCCAGGAATTTTACAAAAATTTGTAGCAGTTTTCATCGTGCAAATTTTATCTTTAGCTGAAACTATATTTTGAAAACCATTTCTTAATAGCTCAGAACCAACCACTTTTTCATCAAAACTCATATTATGGGCTACTAATACTTGAGATTTACTAACCAAATTTTGGAAATGATCAAGAACGTTTTCTAATTCTATACCTTCATTCATTGCTTTTACTGTAGAAATCCCATGAATTCTTGAAGATTCTGAAGGAATCGTAAAACCATCTGGTTTAATAATAAAATTACCTTCTGAAATTTTATTACCATCATCATCATAATATAAATAAGCTAATTGCACCAATCTTGGCCAATTATTTAAATCTGTCACTGGAGCTTTCCAATCTCTTGGCAAATTTGTTGTTTCAGTGTTAAAGAAAAGATACATATCAAAAAGTATTAAATTTATATTTCAAAAATCACTTTACCTGAAGCCAGCCTTGCAATTTCTTTTAAATCAGCAGTTGGTTTAGAATCTGCATTTCTGATTATAAAAGTTGCATTATGAGAATTTAATATAGATACAATATTTTTCAACTCTGAAGTTGTCTTGGTTGAAGCGTCTATATTTAACCATTCTCCCAATCTTGAAAAATCTCTTAAATCTGCGGTTGTTTTTTGCATGTCCTTATTTTTTTAAAGTTGAATTAATAATCCATTTTTTCAGTTTTTAGATAACTTAAGTTTGGATATTTCTTAGTTTATAGGAATAAAAATAAGGATATGAAAAATAGAAGGAGTTGTTTAGCAATCAACTTTAACAAAATAGGCAGTTTAACTGCAAAACGTGTTAAAAAAACACCAGCATATTGCTATAAAAGGTAGATTTTAATGTAGTTTTAAGAAGTATATGTTTAGCAAAAAAATTAGATTTTGCCAATGTTAAATTTAAAATTCCCTTTCAAATTTATAGAGAATATGATTTTTGAGGTTTATTTATAAGACTTAAACATCAGTTAGATTTCATACATATTAAATTACTAGAAAACAATTTCTATGGTTGTTCCATTTCCAATAGCAGAAGTAATATTCATAATTCCATTTATTGCTTTAGCTCTTTCTTTTATGTTTTTTAATCCAATGCCTGGTTTGGATTTTTCAGGATTAAAACCAATTCCATTGTCCCAAATTCGGATAGTTATTTTATCGCCAGTTTTCAGAAGAAATACACAACAATTTTCGGCTTTTGAATACTTATTACTGTTTTGTAAGGCTTCTTGAATTATTCTATAAACCTGTATTTTAGCATTACTTGAGACAGATGTCCAATCAATATATTTATCTATAGATACATCAAATTTTGTGTTGTATTGATTTTGTTGAGATGTCACCAAATTAGTTATCATCTCCGGAACGGTTTGGTCTTCAAAAAGAAGATTTTGTTTTAAATCGTGAGAAACTCTTCTGATTTCATTCTCTGCTCTTTCCAATTCTTTAACCAATTGTTGTTTTTTATCTAAAGCACCCGGTTCTAATTGAATTAAATTAAAACGGGTCGTGAAAATACTATTTACGATACCATCATGTAATTCCATTGCTATTCGATTTCTTTCTTCGTTACGAGCATGTTCTGTCTCTGATTGCTGACGCAGCATCAATTGATAAATCTTTTCATTAGCCTCTTGTTGTTCCTTTATAAAAAGTAATTCTTTGTTTCTAGCTTTTAGACGGTATATAACAAAAAAACCTCCTAAAAGAAAAAGAATAATTGCGGATCCAATGATAATATAGGTGTTTCTTTTGGATAAAACTTCATTTTTTTCTTCTACCTGATCTGTTTCATAAGCAATACGGGCAAATTTATTTCTGGTAATCCGTTCTACAGTCTGCATACTATCGCTAACTTTGATATATAAATCTGTGTAGAATTTTCTATTTTTAATATCATTATCTGATAATAATTTTAAAGACTGAAGTGTTAAATCATTATTTTTTATTTTTCTAGCCAATGCTAATCCTTCTTTAGTATAAGCAAGACCTTTTAAAGTATCTTTTTTTAAAAAAAAATATTCACCATAATTTATTTTGTTGGAAGCAATTGTTTGTTTTCTATCAAGACTGTCACTAAGTTTTGATGATTCATTTAAAAGATTGAGAACGTCTTTAAAATCTTCTGATTTCATTTTTGAATAAGCAAGATTATCTAAAAGCATAGTATATTCTCTAGGAGATTGTTTTTTTAAATCTTTTACCTGCAGTCCTTTATTATAAAAAAGTACAGCTTCTGAATAATTTCCCATTTTTTCATACACCCTGCCTATATTATTAAAATTGGTTGCTTTGTATACGATTATTTCTTCTTTTGAAAAGTTTTCTTTATTTAATTCTCTTAAAGCCAGATTAAAATAGTCCAGAGATTTTTTATAATCGTTTAATCCTTTTAATGATAGAGCTATTAAATTATAGCAATGATAAATCAAATTAGTATTTTCGGTTTTAGATAGTAATTGCATCGCTTTTACAGCCTCTGTCTCACTTTCTGCAAAATTTCCAGTATTATAAATAACTCCTCCTTTTAAAAAAGAAATAGTACCTAACATTAAGGTATCTTTTTTTATTTTATATAACTTTTCTGATTTGTTATAATAGCTGAAAGCACTATCATAAACTGATTTATTATTATAATAATCGCCTAGATAGTATAATGTCCTCGCCATAAGAATAGTATCCTTTTTTTCAATAGACAAGTGATATAGCTTATTGGTTAATTTATAATATTTTTCAAATCTGATTATATTATAATAATTATTAGCGACTTCTAAAATCAAATTCCTATTAATAGAATCATTATTATGTGCCAAAAGAAATTGACTCAGGGTATCTAAAGTTATTTCTTTGGTATTATCATCTGATTCAGAAGTTTCTAGTTTTTTTAAAATAGTAACAACTTCACTTTTATACTCAGCTGAATCTTTACTTTTCTGACAGGATACTATCAAAAAAAAGAGAATTAATAACCCAATTACTTTACTTTTTGTTTTCAATTTTTGAATGACTATTTGAATTAGTATCAAAAATATATATTTAAAACCAGATAATGTTTTTATTACCTGGTTTTAGTATTTAAAATAATTATTTTTTAATAGGAGGAATAATAACATCTCCCCCGTCTGCTGAAATATCAATAGGTTTTACAATAGTAGCTTTACTTGGAGTGACTGAATTTTCATTTTGAGTTTCTATAGGGCTATCTTCAGTACAAGAAGACATTGAAACAATAGCAGTAAAACAAACGGCAATAATTAATAGCTTTTTCATAAAAATATAATTTAAAAAATTAGATAATAATTTAGTATGGCGTTCCATTCTGGAATACCTATTTTTAAGAAAAACTGGGAATTAGTTTATTCTAGACTACCAAGAATGACATCACTTTACCAGCGAATTTTTCCCCATTCTCGATAATGATTTTTCAAAAAAGAGATTGATTTGTGAATCAAACTCAGGGCAAATTAACAGGTTAAAAATCATTATTTTATCTAATTTCAGATCCATCTTGTGAGTGTGTTCATTACACTAGCATAAGGGTATATCGAAATGGTGAAACCCTAAGTTTTGAAAATAGCAATAAACTATCATTAAGACTACTCTTTGAAATACAAGGAATTAACGTGTTAAATTTAAAGTGTTAATGCAAATTTTGCTATAAAATAATTACACATTAAAAATTTAATATGAATAGAAGAAATAGAAAAAAAAACTAAATATTAATTTTTCTAATTATAGCTTCAACATTATCTCTATAGTTAAGAGAAAAAGGCAAGATTATATCATAATTCAGATAACACTTTGATTTGCTAAAATGAATTCTTGAAACCTGATTGATATTCACAATATAACTTTTGTGAATTCTTAAAAAATAGAAAGGCAAAGTGGTTTCAAAATGCTTTAAAGTTTTAAAAGCATTTACGGTATTGCCATTGTATAATTGAATGTCGGTAGTATTGTTATCAGACTTCAGATAAAGAATATCTTGCAAAGCAACAAAATGATAATCACTATAGGATTTAATACAAATAGTTGAAACATTTGGTACTGGATTTCTTTTTTCAAATTGGAATAAGCTTTTTCCCAATTGATGTATCTGTAATGGCATTAAGACATAATCTGAAAATCCCGATTGTATAGCTGTAAAAGCATAATCCGGAGTTATAGATAATGCCATAAAATATGGAATTGCATCTAAATATTGAAAGGATTCTTTTATAATTTCAAAAATAAAATTAGTATCTTTCGATTTAGCTGGAATTTGAACAATTACCAATTGTGGCTTTAGTTTTATGATTTCTTTTATGGCAGTTTGACTATCTTTGACAATTCCAGCGCAAAAATAATTTGGAAAATTTTCGAATACATCTAAAATTTCCTTTACTGTGCTGTCGTTATTATCAATAATAAGGAATGAAAAACGCATAAATTCATACTAAAATAAGGAGACTGCAATCTAAACAAGAACAAATTTCTTTTGGTGCAGAAAAACTGCCTATTTTGTTAAAATTTAAATAATATAATTTATAATGAATATACTCTTAGTAGATGACCATCCTATGACGGTAGAAGGGTTTATGAATGCTCTTTTAAAGTCAAATTTTTTAAAGGACGAACCTGTTTTTACCAAAATACATACTTGCGAAGGAGCTTATAATATTATTGAGAAAGCTATTAATATCCAAAATTTATTTGAGTTAGCTATTTTGGATCAAGGATTACCAAACTATCCTGAACAATCTATTGAATCAGGAAGTGATTTAGCCCTTTTGATTAAAAAACACATGCCTGACTGCAAAATCATAATGGTCACAGCCCATACAGAAGTTATTATAATATATGACATTGCAAAAAAAGTTAGACCTGATGGACTGGTTATCAAAAATGATATTACACCTGATAACTTACAGGAAATAGTAACAGAAGTCATAGAAGGTGGATTATACCATAGTCCTATGGTAAAAAGTTGCATTAACGAAATATGGAAAAAGGAATTAATGATTGAAGATTCCAATCGTCAAATACTATTGTATTTATCTAAAGGATTTAAAATAAAAGAGTTGGAATCTGTTATATATCTTACCACAAGTGCTATTCAAAAACGTATTATCCGAATGAAAAAAGCCTTTGATGTAAATGATGATACCGGTCTTGTAAAGGAAGCTATAAAGCAAGGATTTATTTAATTATAATTTTAAATCGATAATATACTTATATTCATTTTAGATTTAGTTTATTTCTCCCCCTATTAAAAATTCTGCTTTCTGGAATTATACACCATTTTTTAACTAAAAATAAACATTCAGTTATTTTTATAAATAGTGGGCTATAAAATTTTAACATAGTTTACAGTTAAACTTCCTATTTTGTTAAAGGTTGATATCAATGTTTTTTAATTAGTTAACAAGGCCTTAATTTTCGGGTAATTAATTTGATAAACCCCGAATTATTGTGAAAAAATTACTCTTTGCATTAACCCTAATTCCATTTGTGCTTCTTACGGGATTTACCATTCAAAATAGTAAATCAATAGAAACCACCAGCAAAACTGACATTAAATTACAATTGCAGGAATTAAACCATCCTCTACAATATTTAACATCAGATGTAATGGTCAAAGCTAATCTTGTATTGATTAAAAAAGAATCCGTTTTTAATGATGCAGTATATAAAAATGATGGCTATTTGATTGAAGGAAACATTAAAAACAATGCTGATTTAGCTAATTTTAAGAATGTAGTATTTCGGGTAAATTTTTATTCTGCTGCTCAAAAAAAAATTGGCAGTAAAGATTATGTACTTAATCAAAATTATAAACCGCATACCAATCACACAATATCATTAAAAATTTATCCACCCAAAGGATATATTGAATTTGGTTTTGAAATAGTAAATGCAATTGGCGTTTAATTAAAAAAGTAGAGCTATACATTTTACAACGAGTAATATAAAAAAACTCATCAAATAATTGATGAGTTTTTTTATATATCTATATCCGGTTTTAGACAATTTAAAAATAAAAAAAACTCCATTATAAATAATGGAGTTTTCTGTGGGCGATGAGGGGTTCGAACCCCCGACCCCCTCGGTGTAAACGAGGTGCTCTGAACCAGCTGAGCTAATCGCCCTTTCGGGTTGCAATGTCTTGCGTTATTGCGAGTGCAAATATACAACTAGAACTCGTATTTACAAGTAAAATTCAAAAATAAATTAAATTTTATTTTAATTTTCTTCTAACTATCATAAAATCAAATTAAAAATACAACTTAGTTTTTATAGAGTATAATTGGGTATAGCCTTATATTTGCAAACAAAAAATAATACAAATGGCCAGATTCCAAGAAAACGACTTACCTAAAGCTAAATTAGACTCTAATTCTCTTAATAAGGCTTTACGAATATTCAAATACGCCAAGAACCATAAATGGAAATTTTATGTTGGTCTTCTTTTTTTATTGTTAACTAGTGCAACAGCCTTAGCCTTTCCAAAATTAATGGGAATGTTAGTAGATTGTGTAACCAATAAAGATTTAGGCAAAGCCAATGAAATTGCATTAGGACTTATGGGTATTTTGTTTCTTCAGGCTATTTTTTCTTTTTTCAGAATCTCACTTTTCGTCAACTTTACTGAGAATTCATTGTCTAATATTCGCTTTGCATTATATGAGAATTTAATCAAATTACCAATGACATTTTTCTCTCAAAAGCGCGTTGGTGAACTGAACAGCCGTATTAGTGCCGATATTTCGCAATTGCAAGATACTTTTACAACCACAATTGCTGAATTTTTACGACAGCTTATTTTGATTATTGGCGGCTTCATCATTTTGGCAAGCATCAGTCCTAAACTGACGCTGATGATGCTTTCTATTGTTCCAGTAGTAGCGGTTGCTGCAGTTGTTTTCGGCAGATTCATTCGTAAATACGGAAAAAAAACGCAGGATAAAGTTGCCGAAAGCCAGGTTATCGTTGAAGAAACATTACAGGGAATCAGCAATGTAAAAGCTTTTGCCAACGAATGGTATGAATTAGAACGTTACAAAAATAAAATCAAAGAAATTGTAAAAATTGCTATCAAAGGTGGTCAATATCGTGGTTATTTTGCTTCGTTTATTATTTTGTGCCTTTTTGGATGTGTTGTTGCTGTGGTTTGGTACGGAATTACATTGACCATCAAAGGAGAAGTTGAAGGTGTTGGTGATTTAATTTCTTTCGTTTTATACACGACTTTTATTGGAGCTTCTTTTGGCGGAATTGCCGAAATGTATGCTCAGATTCAGAAAGCGGTTGGTGCAACAGAACGTGTTTTTGAATTATTGGATGAAACTCCCGAAAAAATCAATGCTACGCCAAATTCTGCCTCTATTCAAAAGATACAAGGAAATGTAAGCTTCAAAAATGTAGCTTTTAGCTATCCTTCCAGAAAAGAAATGAAAGTCCTGAAAAATGTGAGTTTCACGGCAAATTTTGGACAAAAGATTGCCATTGTTGGACCAAGTGGGGCCGGAAAATCTACTATCGCTTCCCTTCTATTGCGTTTTTATGATATTGAAGGCGGAGAAATTCTAATAGATAATAAAGATATTCATGAATATGATTTAGAGAATCTTCGTGGAAATATGAGCATCGTTCCTCAGGACGTTATTTTATTTGGAGGGACAATCAGAGAAAATATTGCGTACGGAAAACCAAATGCTACTGAAGAAGAAATTCTTATAGCTTCGAAACAAGCCAATGCGTTAAGTTTTATTGAAAGTTTCCCTGAAAAATTTGAAACTATCGTTGGAGAAAGAGGAATTAAACTTTCGGGAGGACAAAGACAACGTATTGCTATTGCTAGGGCGTTATTGAAAAATCCAAGTATTCTGATATTAGACGAAGCAACTTCATCATTAGACAGCGAAAGTGAAAAACTAGTCCAGGAAGCCTTGGAAATTTTAATGCAAGGAAGAACTAGTATTATTATAGCTCACCGTCTTTCTACTATTCGCAGTGCAGATCAGATTTTAGTTCTCGACAAAGGTGTAATCACCGAACAGGGAACGCATCAGGAATTGATTGCTTTAGAAAATGGAATTTATAAGAACCTGAGCAATTTACAGTTTAGTCATTCATAAAGATTTAAATTTTTAGAATCTTCATAAATCTGTAAAATCTGCGTCACAAAATTTTCACGCAGATTTTACAGATTTTTTTGCTTGGTAAACTGATTACTAAAAACTGACCCCTGAATACTTACTTCCCATTCCTCCTATTTCGTTCCGCTTTTATCATTGTTAATTCCCGACTGGTTTGTCCTGCCACCGAAGTGTTTTCTTCCGCACGGCGAATCAAATAAGGCATCACATCTTTTACGGGACCAAAAGGCAAATATTTAGCCACATTATATCCTTTTTCGGCTAAATTAAAACTGATAGTATCACTCATTCCATATAATTGACCAAACCAAATTCTGGAATCATTTGGTTTTATTCCTTTTTCTTCCATCAAATCCATCAATAAATATACGCTGGATTCATTATGTGTTCCTGCAAAAATGGATATATTACCAATGTTATCAACTATATATTTCAGGGCTGAATCATAATTTTGATCCGTAGCTTCTTTGGAATTATGTATTGGAGATGAATAGCCATTTTCCTCAGCGTGCTCGTTTTCTTTTTCCATATATGCGCCACGAACCAATTTTATTCCAACACAAAATCCTTCTGTTTTTGCCTTTTTGTGTAGTTTTTTCAAATAATCCAATCGGTCCCAGCGGTACATCTGCAACGTATTGAAAACAATTGCTTTCGATTTATTGTATTGCTGCATCATTTTTTCAATCAAATCATCAGCTGCATCCTGCATCCAACTTTCCTCTGCATCAATCAATAAAGCCACATCATTATCGTAAGCAGCCTTACATACTTTATCAAAACGCCCCTCTACTCTATTCCATTCTTCTGTTTCAGCAGAATTTAATTCTTTTCCTTCACCTATTTTTTGGTACAACTCCAAACGTCCAAAACCCGTTGGTTTAAAAACAGCAAACGGAATGGCTTTTTTTTCTTTGGCAAAAGCAATCAATTTTAAGGTTTTTTCCAAAACTGCGTCAAATTGCTCTTCCTCTTCCCTGCCTTCCACAGAATAATCCAAAACAGAAGAAACGCCTTTGGTAAACATTTTGTCCACCACCTTCAGACAATCATCTTCATTCACTCCTCCACAAAAATGATCAAAAACAGTTGCCCGAATCAAACCTTCAACAGGAAGATTTGCTTTTAAAGCAAAATTCGTGACCGTAGTTCCTATTCGAACCAATGGTTCATTGGCAATCATTTTAAAAAGAAAATAAGCTCTGTGAAGCTCAGTATCGCTTTTCAAAGAGAAAGCAACCTCTGTATTATTGAATATATTTCCCATTTTTTGTGATGTTTTAACACAAATATAAATAGAGTTTTGAATAGTATTCGACAAAAAATCCTTTATTTTGCGCTTTCATTTAATCCAACACTATGCAATCAATTCAAGCCAACAATTATCCTATACATTTCAATGAAAACGGATATGAAGCTCTTAATTTATTTCTAAAAGAAAGCAAATATTCTACTTTATTTATCATTGTAGATAATCACACAGAAGAATTTTGTCTGAATAAATTCCTGCCTTATTTAGAAACGGATTTAAAGATAGAGATTATTGAATTTGAAGCTGGCGAACCGAATAAAAACATAGAAACTTGTGTTGAAATTTGGAATGTTTTAACTGAATTGGGAGCTGACAGAAAAAGTCTTGTTATCAATTTAGGTGGTGGAGTTGTTACTGATTTGGGAGGTTTTGTGGCTTCTACATTCAAAAGAGGAATGGATTTTATTCACATTCCAACTACTTTGCTTTCTATGGTTGATGCTTCTGTTGGTGGAAAAACCGGTGTTGATTTAGGAAATTTGAAAAATCAGATTGGTGTTATCAATGTGCCAAAAATGGTACTTATTGATACTAAATATTTAGAAACACTTTCTAAAGATGAAATGCGTTCTGGTTTGGCTGAAATGCTGAAACACGGATTGATTTACGATAAACCATATTGGGAGAAATTCCTTGACTTAAAAGCGGTTGATTTTGCCGATTTTGATGAATTAATCTACCGTTCTGTTGAAATTAAGAATGAAATTGTAATGCAGGATCCAACTGAAAAAGGCATCCGAAAAGCATTGAATTTTGGTCATACTTTAGGTCACGCCATCGAAAGTTACTTTCTGGAAAGCGAAGACAAAAAAACCTTGTTACACGGAGAAGCCATAGCTGTTGGGATGATTTTGGAAAGTTATATTTCCTGGAAAATGGATTTAATTACCAATGACGAGTACAATCAGATAAAAACTAATATTAAATCAATCTATGACGATGTTGTTTTTGAAGAAAGCGACATCGATCCCATCATAGAATTGTTGATTCATGACAAGAAAAACGAATATGGCAACATACAGTTTGCTTTGATTCAGGCTATCGGGAAAATAAAAATCAATCAATCTGTTGAAAACGAATTGATTCTAAAGGCTTTCCACGATTACAAATCTTAAGTTTTTTTTATAAAAAAGGGTTGCATTGCGTCTATTATATTTTTTACATTTGCTGACAATGAAAAAAAATCAAAAACAAAGAAATTACAGTTCTATAAAAACCGAAAACAATAGCTCTTTCCAAAGAATATTGAAGCGTTTTTATGGTATTAAAGGCAGTTTCAGTTTTGATATTTTTCAATATTTGAAAGCGGATAACGAGAAGCTTCAAATTGTTTATGCCAATATTAGAGTTTGAATTTTAGCTTAATTTATTGATGCAATACAATTAATCTAAAATACACAAAATCAAATGAATACAAAATATTTCGATTTAATAAATCAAACTTATTATTTCCCTCAGGAAGAGTTCTCTTTAAACAAAGACAACCTTGAATTTCACAATATCGATTTGATGAAATTGGTGGAAAAATACGGTACTCCATTAAAATTTACTTATTTGCCTCAAATTTCCAACAACATTAACAAAGCCAAAAACTGGTTTCGTAAATCGATGGAAAAAAACAATTATGAGGCGAAATACTATTACTGTTATTGCACCAAAAGTTCTCACTTCAAATACATTATGAATGAGGCTTTTAAGAACAATATCCATATCGAAACCTCTTCTGCTTTTGACATTAATATCGTTGAAAATCTATTAGAATCAGGAAAAATCAACAAAAGCACTTATGTAATTTGTAACGGTTTCAAAAGAGATCAATACATTGAAAATATTGCCCGATTGATTAATAACGGACATAAAAATACGATTCCAATCATTGATAATTATGAGGAATTGGACATTTTACAAGAGCAAATCAAGCGAAAATTCAAAATCGGAATTCGTATTGCGGCCGAGGAAGAACCAAAATTTGAATTCTATACCTCTCGTTTGGGTATTGGTTATAAAAATATTGTTCAGTTTTATAAAAAACAAATTCAGGACAATAAAAAGCTGGAACTTAAAATGTTACATTTTTTTATCAATACAGGAATTAACGATAATGCCTATTATTGGAACGAATTAGTAAAGTGTATCAAAGTGTATGTGGCTTTGAAAAAGGAATGCCCAACACTGGACGGATTGAACATTGGCGGTGGTTTTCCAATAAAAAACTCATTGGCATTTGAATACGATTACCAATATATGATTGACGAAATCATCAATCAAATTAAGATTGCCTGTGACGAAGCTGAAGTAGATGTACCAAATATTTTTACTGAATTTGGATCTTTTACTGTCGGAGAAAGTGGTGGAGCAATTTATCAGGTTTTGTATCAAAAACAACAAAATGATAGAGAGAAATGGAATATGATTGATTCCTCTTTTATCACAACTTTACCAGATACCTGGGCAATTAACAAACGTTTTATTATGTTGGCGGTGAATCGCTGGAATGATACTTACGAAAGAGTTTTACTAGGCGGAATGACCTGTGATAGTGATGATTATTACAATTCTGAGCAGAATATGAATGCCATTTATTTGCCGAAATACAATAAGGAAAAACCGTTATACATTGGTTTTTTCAATACTGGAGCGTATCAGGAAACTATTGGAGGCTACGGCGGATTGCACCACTGTTTGATTCCACAGCCAAAACATATTTTGATTGATAAAGATGAAAATGGTATTTTAGCAACTGAAGTCTTTTCGGAACAGCAAACTGCCGACGACGTTTTAAAAATATTAGGTTACAGCAAAAAATAAATATTAATTCACACAATTAGTCGATTTAAAAATTCGTTAAGTTTGAAAATATTTTTCGATATTTAAATCTTTAAATTTTAAAAAATGAGTAAAGGACCAATCAGTCAGTTTATCGAAAAGCATTACTTGCATTTCAACTCTGCATCTTTAGTTGATGCTGCAAAAGCATACGAACAACAATTAGCCAATGGGGCAAAAATGATGGTAAGTATGGCTGGTGCAATGAGTACCGCCGAAATTGGGAAGATTTTTGCCGAAATAATTCGTCAGGATAAAGTACAGATCATTTCTTGTACCGGAGCCAATCTTGAAGAAGACATTATGAATCTTGTAGCACATTCACACTACGAAAGAGTTCCAAATTATCGTGATTTGACTCCGGAAGATGAATGGGCATTATTAGAAAGAGGATTAAATCGTGTTACAGATACTTGTATCCCAGAGCACGAAGCGTTCCGTCGTTTGCAAAAACACATTTACAAAATTTGGAAAGATGCCGATGATAAAGGCGAAAGATATTTTCCACATGAATTCATGTATAAAATGTTACTTTCAGGAGTTTTGGAAGAATATTACGAAATTGACTTAAAAGACAGCTGGATGTATGCTGCCGCAGAGAAAAATTTACCTATTATTGTACCAGGTTGGGAAGATAGCACTATGGGGAATATATTTGCCTCTTATGTTATCAAAGGTGAATTGAAAGCATCAACTATGAAATCAGGTATTGAATACATGACTTTCTTAGCTGATTGGTATCCAAAGAATAGTTCAAAGGGAATCGGTTTCTTCCAGATTGGTGGAGGAATTGCAGGAGATTTTCCAATTTGCGTTGTTCCAATGCTGTATCAGGATATGGAAATGCATGATATTCCTTTCTGGAGTTATTTTTGCCAGATTTCAGATTCAACAACCAGTTATGGTTCTTATTCTGGAGCTGTGCCAAATGAAAAAATTACTTGGGGAAAATTGGATATCAAAACCCCTAAGTTCATTATCGAGTCGGATGCGACAATTGTTGCTCCATTAATTTTTGCTTATTTATTAGATTTATAATACAATTTATGAAGAGAGTTATAGTAGACTACGCCAAACTAACTAATGAAATTTTAAACCTTTTAGTAGAAAAATTTCCTGACGGATACGACGATTCTGATGTAATCCGTTTTAGAAATGCTAAAAATGAATTAATCGAAGCTGTTGAAGTTCGTACTGAAGACACTATTTATTTAGTAAAAATCAGTACTAAATTGGCTGACAGAATCGAAAATTATGATGAAGATGATGAAATTGAAATCGAACCAATCGCAGACATTGCTATAGACGACGATGACGCTGCAGATGATGATGATGACAAACCAGAATACAAAGACGATGAAGTCTCTGGAGAAGATGATGAGGAAGATGAAGACAAAGAAGAAGGTGATATTGCTGACGATGAAGAAGATGAGGATGAAGAATAATTAATTTTTATCAAAATATTGTAAGGGAACTCTTAATCGAGTTCCTTTTTTTATTATTTTTAGATTCTAAAAAATATACGCCAAAATGACAACAGCAATTTTACACGCCACACTAAAAGAAAATTTCGGGTTCGAAAAATTCAGGCCTAATCAGGAAGAGGTTATCAATTGCATTCTTACCGGACAAGACACTTTAGCCATCATGCCAACTGGCGGAGGAAAATCCATTTGTTTTCAACTACCCGCTTTGGTCCTGCCCGGAATTACGATTGTTATTTCTCCATTAATCGCCTTGATGAAAGATCAGGTAGATAGTCTGAAAGCCAATGGAATTCCTGCTTGCTACATCAACAGCAGTCAATCCAATGAAGAACAACAATTGCATATTCAGAATTTAAGAGACAATAAAGTCAAATTAGTCTATGTTGCTCCGGAAAGTTTATCTTATCTCGAAAATGTTTTCAGTCAGATTACTGTAAGTTTAATTGCTATTGACGAAGCGCATTGTATTTCAGCTTGGGGTCATGACTTTCGACCGGCTTATACCAATTTGGGTTATTTGAAAAACCGCTTCCCTTCTACTCCAATCCTGGCATTGACCGCAACTGCCGACAAAGCAACCCGAACTGATATTACTCAACAATTGAATTTAATCAACCCAAAAACATTCGTTGCTTCATTCGATAGAAAAAATTTAAGTTTAGAAGTTCGTCCCGCTTTAGATCGTGTAAAACAAATTATTGATTTTATAAAAGACAAGCCTAACGAATGTGGAATTATATATTGCTTGAGCCGAAAAACTACAGAAGAGCTTGCCGAAAAATTACAAAAAATAGGAATTACTGCCAAAGCGTATCACGCAGGTTTGGATAGTAAACTTCGATCGAATACTCAGGATGAATTTATAAATGATGAATGTCAGGTAGTTTGTGCTACGATTGCTTTTGGAATGGGAATCGATAAATCCAATGTACGCTGGGTGATTCACTACAATTTACCCAAAAATATTGAAGGCTATTATCAGGAAATCGGACGTGCGGGTCGGGATGGTTTACCATCAGAAACCGTTTTGTTCGAAAGTTATGGCGATATGATTCAGCTGCAAAAATTTGCTTCCGAAGGTTTGAATGCCGAAGTACAGCTGGCCAAACTGGAACGAATGAAACAATATGCAGATGCTTTGAGTTGTCGCAGAAAAATTTTACTTTCCTATTTTGGAGAATTGGTTACCGAAAATTGTGGCAATTGTGACATTTGCAAAAATCCACCTGCTTTTTTCGACGGAACCATAATTGCTCAAAAAGCATTATCGGCTGTAATCCGTTTACAGGAATCGGAAGCATTACCTGTAATTGTTGACTTTTTAAGAGGTTCCAAAAATGCTTCTATTTTTGATAAAGGCTATCAAAATTTAAAAACCTATGCTGTTGGAGCGGATATTTCCTGGTATGACTGGAACCAATATCTTATTCAGCTGATTAATTTAGGCTATTGTGAAATTGCTTTTCATCAGCAGAATAAAATAAAATTAACGCCATTTGCCAAAAGAGTTTTGTTTGAAGGCGAGAAAGTACAACTCACAACTGTTCAAAAAATAAGTAAAGAAAAACCGGAAACAACAGAGAGAGCTAAGAAAGCAGTTGCAAACTCCCTTTTTGAAACCCTAAGAAAATTGCGTGCCGAAATTGCCAAAGAAGAAGAAATTCCTGCTTACATTATTTTCAACGATGCTACTTTAAGACAACTCGAAGCCGAAAGACCAATGAGTGATGAAGAATTCCTAAACATTGACGGAGTTGGTAAGGCAAAATTAGAAAAATATGGTGACGCATTTATAAAAGCAATTATTGAATTTCAAAAAAACAAAACCGTTCGAGCCAAAAAAGAAGGAAGCACCTATAAAGAAACTTTAGAATTATTACAATCCGGATTAACCGTTGAAGAAATTGCTCTAAAAAGAAATTTAGGTTTGAGTACCATTACTTCACATTTAGCTAAATTATACAGTGATGGTCATCCAATAGATTTTAGTACTTATATCACACCCGAAGAAATTTCTAAAATTGCAGAAGCCAAAATTAAATTAGAATCACCAAATACTTTAAAGCCTTACTTCGATTATTTTGAAGAACAAATCGCTTACGATAAAATTAGAATTGGTTTGACTGTTATTGAGAAAGAGACAATAAAATTTTAATACAGCTTTGTCAAAGTTTTGAACTTTGACAAAGATTCCTAAAAACAAAAAAGGCATTACGCTTATGTAATGCCTTTTTAAATCTTTATCTTATTTCGGTAAATTCTACAAATACCTTTCCTGAAAAACTTTTTGGTGATGTTTCAAATGTCCAAGAATTATAAATCCTATGGCTCTTACTGAAATTGGATGTTCAGATGCAATTCCAATTCTAGTTAATTGTTCTGCTGAAAAACTTTTGAACAACAATAAATTAGAATGTCTTACAGCAGAAAATTCCGTTAGCAATTCCTGAATACTTCTACGATTTGCATCTGTATTCAATGCGTAATCATTTTCTTCAAATCCTGGCAATGGTGTTTTGTCATTTCTGGAAATTCGCAAGGCACGGTAAGCAAAAATTCTTTCCGTATCAATAATATGCTGAATAATTTCTTTGATTGTCCATTTACCTTCCGCATAACGATAATCAAATTTGTCCATTGGAATATTCTGGACAAATTTGATAAATTCATGTAAACTGATTTCTAATTCTTCCAATAATTCTACATTTTCAATCGCTTTGATATAAGTCGAATTGAATACAGAATATTCATTTACGGGCAATTGATTGGAATTCATAAAACAATTTTAAAATTAGAATTTTAAGAATTAAGCTGAGTTTCTACTTGCATTAGTGTTTCCAAAAAGCGAACGAGTTACAATCTTCTCGTAGGTGTTGATCAACTCCAAATCAGGATTTTTATCCTTGTTTAATTCGTTTATTCTCAACAAAGCATATTGTTGTATTGTCAACAATGGCAGCACTATACGCTCTCTAATATCAATTGATGCTTTACCGTCAGGATAGTTTTCCATCAAACCTTTATGACCTGCAATTTTTAGCAACATACTTTTTGTTAATAAAAATTCGTCATAAATAATTTGCCAAAAATCTCCAAATTCAGGATCTTTTCTCATGTAAGCTGTCAAAGGAAAAAATGATTTTGCTAACGACATCATACTATTTTCCAACAAGGTTTTAAAGAACAAAGAGTTGTCATACAAATCCTGAACTTTATCCCATTGTCCATTATCTTCAAAATGTTTTAAAGCAGTTCCTACTCCAAAGAAACCCGGTACGTTTTGTTTTAATTGACTCCAAGAACCCACAAATGGAATTGCTCTTAAATCAGCAAAATCCAAATGTTCTGATTTACTTCTTTTAGATGGACGGCTACCAATATTGGTTTTGGCATAATATTTTAAAGTACTCATTTTCTCCAAATACGGAATAAACTTCTCGTGATTTTTAAAACTCAAATATTTATCATACCCTAAACCTGCCAATTGATCTAAAATAGCAATTTCATCATCAGACAATTCATTTTTGTTTTTACCAAAATGGTTGGTAACCCCTGCACTCAATAAGTTTTCTAAATTATAACGACAAGAATCCAATGTTCCAAAATTAGAACTAATAGTTTGTCCTTGTACCGTAACCTGAATTTCACTATTTTCAATTTTAGGTCCTAATGAAGCGTAGAATTTATGTGTTTTTCCTCCACCTCTAGCCGGAGGTCCACCACGACCGTCAAAGAAAATGGCGTGAATTCCATACTTTCTGGACATTTCCGTCAAATTCTTTTTAGCTTTATAAATACTCCAGTTGGCCATCAAATACCCACCATCTTTTGTTCCATCAGAGAAACCAAGCATTATGGTTTGTTTTTGATTCCTATTTTGTAAATGTTTGGCATAAGCAGGATTTGTATAGAGTTTTTCCATAATAATATGAGCACTCTGCAAATCATCTACTGATTCAAACAAAGGAATAATATCTACTGACAAATCATCTCCCCATCCGTTTAGATGAAAAAGAGCAAAAGTTTCCATAACATTTAGCGCACTTTCATTATTACTAATGATATATCTGTCAGCTCCTGATTCTCCATTTGATTCCTGGATTTTCTTTATAGCCTGTATCGATTCTAAAGTTGACCTTGTTATTTCACTATCAAAAACATTAGGATTAATATCTCCTTTGACATTAGACAAAACCTCAATTTTTTCATCTTCCGACAATTCATAATAATTAGCAGGAAAAACTGTTGACCCTGAATTTAGGTAGTAACCCAGCACATCTTTAACAACCGCATCGTGTATTTTGCTATTTTGACGAATATCTAAAGATGCAAAATGGAATCCAAATAAATTTACCTTAATAAGCAATGATTCCAATTCTTCTAAATACAGAGACTGGTGCTGTTCGACAACAATAGTTCTAATTTTATTTAATTGGGCTTTGAATTCCTCCAAAGTAATGAATATCTCACCTTTGGAATAAAAAACTGAACGGTATAATTTTTGTTCCAATTCAGAAACCAAAATATCTACACCAGGAAAAGTCAGCTTTCTTTTCAAACGTCTCATTTCGATGTAGTAACATTTCAATATCGAAGTTCTTAATCTTTCAGCTACTTTCAGTGTGATTTCGGTCGTTACAAATGGATTTCCATCACGATCACCACCTGGCCAAAATCCTAATTTTATCAATTGATTTTGAATAGAATCTCCATTATTAACGTTCTTTTGAAGATAATGTACAATCTCACCTGAAGTTTCATAAAATACGTTTTCAAGATACCAAATCAAACTTACCGCCTCGTCAAAAGGATTTGGTTTTTCATTTTGAATAAAAGGAGTTTTTCCTAACTGAGCCAATAATTGCTTAATTTCAAGTAAATTATTTTCACGAATAGCATCAGTCAAATCATTGATAATTCCAAGTACAGAACCTGGGTAAAATTGTGTTGGATGAGCTGTCAAAACAGTTCTGACATTAAAATTTTCTAAAAATTCAATCAATTCTGCTTTTCTCTCCTTAGCATCTGATTTTTCTTTAATATCACGCAAAGAACCCCTTCCTTCCATATTATTAACTACCGGAAAAGCAGCATCTTCAATAGCATCAAAAAGAACAATTTGACGTTCGATGTATTGAATAAAACGAAACATCAAATCAATTTTTTCTGTTTCTGAAACATTATTCAAGTACTTGTTTGTAAAAAAATTAACAATTTCCTTAGGAGTTTCGTCTTTTTTAAAACCAGTATCACATACATCAGTAAACAAAGGCAGCAAAACTCCTGTATTATCGATAGAATCAAAAGGCAACGTTATAAAAACGCTATTGTAAATGTGGTATTTAGAGAGTACTTCTTCGTTAAATCGTTCAATTTTAGGGTGTGTATACATATAGTATAGAATTGTTTATGGTTGGTAATTGGTTTCGTTTAAAAAAAAACCCCAAGAATTCACTTGAGGCCGTATTTGGTAATAGCTTTCAAATGAATTACATATTTTTGAAAATAGTATGCATCAAACGCTTTTTATCATTTATACTTTCTTCTAATGAAATCATAGTTTCTGTTCTGTAAACTCCTTCAATATCATCAATCATAAAGATTACATCTTTCGCATGCTTAGTATCTTTTGCTCTGATTTTACAGAAAATATTAAATTTCCCTGTTGTCACAGAAGCTACAGTTACAAAAGGAATTTCGTTGATTCGTTGCAAAACAAATTTAGTTTGTGATGTATTGTTAAGAAATACACCTACATAAGCTATAAAAGAGTACCCTAATTTATCATAATCAAGAACTAATGAAGAACCCATTATTATTCCTGCATCTTCCATCTTTTTTACCCTAACATGCACAGTTCCTGCAGAAATTAAAAGTTTTTTTGCTATATCTGTAAATGGAATTCTTGTGTTGTCGATCAACATGTCTAGTATCTGGTGATCTACTTCGTCTAAACGGAACTTACTCATATATTCTTAAATTTAATATTATTTATTGCAATTGCAAAATTTACATTATTAATAAAGGTAATAATATTTTCTTTACGAAATACTCAAACCATTAACAAATTTCAAGTTGTTTTCTAAATAAAAATCTGCTTTTTGTTCTAATTTAGGAATATTATTGTAGTCATCTCTGTATGAATCGCCTTTCGCATCATATTCAATATGTCCAAAATAATCATCCAATTCGCCTATTTTACTGATGTAAGCATTAAAACAAATTTGATTTTCAATTAATTCTTCCTTGTATTGTGCAGCAAAATTCGTGATTATTTCAATACCATCATAATTTATTTTGATATTTTTATATATAAAATCATAAAAAACGACTTTATTTTGAGGAATAATCAAATAATCGTCTAATTTACTAACAACTATATCGTTTTCGTTCAATATTTGAAAACTAGAAATTAAAGCGATAAAAATATATTTTCGAGTCTCTTCCCTAAGATAATCCTTAGGATAATGTCCTGCTTCAAACAAAACGGTAGGAACTCCTAAATACTGAAAAGTATCCCCAATACAATTAATATTAAAAGAATCATCAAATCGCCCTACCTGCCCAGGAATATACTGTTGCAGAACATCATTTATACCAGCAATTAAATTTATAGCTTTCAGCCTGGATTCATTTATCTCTCTTTCATTATTATATGCTGGGGCTAAAAACGACACCGTCGCAGGCTTTCCTGTATCTGAAACACCAAAAATAGTGCGCTGATCATGAAGATTAAAACAGAAATCAGGTTTAAAATCCTCAAAAGTCTCTCTTAGGATTCTACTTTCTGGCTGAGTAAGATCCTGAGAATCCCTATTCAGGTCAATATTATTAGCATTTGCACGAGTATATAACTTTGCTCCATCAGGATTTAGCATCGGAATACAGCAAAAAGTAAAAGCATTAAGCAATTTATTCGCTAATTCCGAACCATTATGCAATACATTTATAAAATCGAAAAGCCCTTTAGTAGTCGTACCTTCATTTCCATGCATTTGAGACCAAAGCAAAACCTTAATTCTTCCAGTACCAATTTGATACTTATATATAGGTTTATCCAACACAGATTTTCCAATAACCTTTAGTTGATTATTTGTATTTAATTTATCCAGCAATGACTCGATTGAGTCCAAAGTAATATAACGACCATGCAACGACTGCTCTTTATTTTGGTCAAATAATTGTTCTAAATTCATATCTTTAATTTGTTTTACAAAAGTAAACATCTTTATTTTTACATTTGTAAACAATTAAAATTAAGCTTTATTTATATATGTAAACATATTTATAGTCCCTTAATCAGTTTAAGTAAAACCAATAGTTGACAATTGTTTAATTAAAAATTAAATGTTGTCAATGTAATATTTATCAATTAATTAATATTAATTATTTAAATCTTTTATTTAATCTTTATAGTCTCATAATTATTATTTACAGATGTAATTTTGGTGTATCCATTATTTTTAATTACATTTGTAACCAACTTGCTTTTTAAATTAGTTTACAATGATAAACACGGAAGATTTTATAAAAAGACTGGAAATTATATTGGAATATTATAGTTTAAATGCCTCTACATTTGCAGATAAAATAGGTGTGCAACGTTCTAGCTTGTCTCACCTGCTTTCGGGCAGAAACAAACCAAGTCTTGATTTTATACTTAAAATTTTAGATATTTTTCCCGATGTAGATTTGTATTGGATTTTAAACGGAAAGGGAACTTTTCCAAAATCGGAATTTGATAATGGCAATTTTGTTATTTCTCCTACTCCAATTAACAACAATCAAATTGTAGAAACTAAAATTGAAAAAACTGTTGATTTATTTTCTGAAGAAATACCAATTTCAAAAAATTCCATAGAAGAAAAAAAAATAAATAATTTTACAAATACGCCAATCTCAGCGATTGATAAAAATAGTTCCGAAATTGACCGAATTGTCATTTTTTACAAAAATGGAACTTTTAAAACCTATTCTCCTGAATAATTATTTATAAAAAACATTTTAGGAATTTACACATAAAGGTTTATTTTTGATAAAAAGTATTCCCATGCTCAAAAAACTCTTTAGTTATATTCTTCCTCTCAATATCTTAAAGCAAAAATCCAATTTTAGTAAAACACTAGAAGTCACCTGGGCAAATGGCGAATTGGTTTTGGATAGTCAAAATACCAACTATTCGTATGGAAGCCTGCAACGCATTTTAAGAAAAGGCTTGAGATTTATTGGATACGAAAGAATCAAAACAATGAATAGTATTCTAGTTTTAGGTGTGGCTGGAGGTAGCGTTATAAAAACTTTGGCAAATGAAATTCATTTTAAAGGAAAAATTACGGGTGTGGAAATTGACAAAGCTGTAATTGACATTGCCAACGAATATTTTCATTTGGACAAAATTCAAAACCTGAAAATTATAATCGATGATGCTTTTGAATTTGTTTTAAAAACCAAAGACAAATACGATTTAATCATTATTGACATTTTTCAGGATACGACAATGCCTAACTTTTTATTTGAAAAATATTTCACCGATAGACTTTGCTTTCTTTTAGATCAGAAAGGCTTTATTCTTTTCAATACAATGATGTTAAACGATAAGCAAAAACAACTCAATTTAGATTTTTTCAATGCTTTTGATACTACAAAATACTCTGTAATGAAACTGCATAAAGTAGAAGAACTAAATGAGTTGATTGTAATTGAAAGTAAACTTTAATTTACACCATTTTCCTCGCCTTTTCCAAGTCTTCTTTAGTATCTATTCCAATTCCAATATGGGTTGTTTCCACCATTTTGATGCTTTTTCCAAATTCTAAATAGCGTAATTGCTCCAGTTTTTCGGATGCTTCCAATGATTTCATCGGCAGATTGTAGAAATCCATCAAAGCTTGTTTACGGAAAGCGTAAATCCCAATGTGTTTCATATAGCGAACACCCACATTCATTTCTCTTGGATAAGGAATTACTGAGCGCGAAAAGTATAAAGCAAAGCCATTTTGATTTACAACAACTTTCACATTATTAGGATTATTGATTTCCTGTTCTTCTTTTATTTCACACATTAAGGAAGCTAAATCCACTTTCTTATACGTGTCATTTTTATAGACTTCAATCAGTTTTTCTAAAGCTGCCGTATCAATAAAAGGTTCGTCGCCTTGTACATTCACTACAATATCAACATCCATATTTTCAACCGCTTCAGCAATTCTGTCGCTTCCTGATTCGTGTTCTTTGATACTCATAATGGCTTTTCCTCCATTCGAAGCAATTTCATTGTATATCAAATCAGAATCAGTAACCACAAAAACATCATCAAAAAGATTGGATTGTTGCGCTGCTAGATACGTTCTTAAAATCACTGTTTTTCCTCCCAAATCTTCCATTAATTTGGCGTGAAAGCGGGTTGAGGCGTAACGTGCGGGAATGACTGCTATTATTTTCATTTATACTCTTGTTTATTCTTCTCTTGTTTCAAAAAACTCATATTCTTTATTGTCCATATCTACGCTAATTTCTTTTGCTTTGAATTTCAAATTGTCACCATCCAAAACTTCTACTGCATAAACATCCGCTTTTCCTTTACCTTCGTACACTTCATAAAACAAACCATCTTTTACCCACCATTTTCCTTTTTCAACAAAAGTACTTACTTCACAATTTTCAATTGCAGTATATAATAAGATATAAGTTCCGCTTTTATTTCGGATTTGAATCCAATGTTTTGTTATACCTACCTTTTGATTGTTAGCTTCTGAACCGCTCCATGTTCCGATTAGTTTCGTTTTTAATTTTTCGTCTTCGGCTGTTTTAGATGTAGCGCAAGAGAATAGTAGAAATAATGTTAGGATTAGTAGGGATAATTTGGTTTTCATACGATGTAGGCTTTATTAATTGTTGAGAAATAATTTCAAATATAAGATTTTCCTGCAAAACCATCCTATATAATCTTCACCGAAGTCATACTCAGCGAACCTGCTACTAATTTGTCATTAAACAGACTCAATTCTTCGTTATTGTCTTTTAATCCTAGAGTGTAAATCAAAGGCAAATAATGGTCTGGTGTTGGAATCGCCAATTGAAAAGCTTTGCTTTGTTTTTCATAATCAATAAGCGGCTGGAAATTCCCATCCAGCAAATAATTATTGATGGTTTCTCGAGCTTCAATCGCCCAATCAAAACCATAATTGTCTATATTAAAATTAGGGAAATCGACTAATCTCAGGTTATGAACAATATTACCACTGCCAATTATGAGGATTCCTTTTCGGCGTAAATCACTTAATTTTTGAGCCAGTTCAAAATGATATTGTGGGGATTTAGTATAATCAATACTTAGCTGAATTACAGGAACATTGGCTTCGGGATATAAATGTTTAATTACACTCCAGGCACCGTGATCCAAACCCCAATGTTCGTCTAATTCTACTTCAACTGGCTGCAATAATGCTGCCGTTTCTACAGCTAATTTCGGATTTCCTTTGGCATTATACTGTACTTCAAACAACTCTTTCGGAAAACCACCAAAATCGTGAATCGTTCGTGGCATTTCCATCGCAGTAACTTTGGTTCCATTGGTAAACCAATGTGCCGAAATACACAAAATAGCGTTGGGTTGCGGTAAAGTTTTAGCCAAGTTTCGAAAACCAGTCACAAACTGATTTTCCTCAATAGCATTCATCGGACTGCCGTGTCCAAGAAACAAAACAGGCATTTTTTCGGTATTAGAAAAAGCACCTGAAATTTTATGTAAATCGTTTAAAGTGTTCATAATAAATAGTATTAATTACTCCACGAAACTCTCATCCTTAAATCCTATCAAATATAACTTATTTTTGGCTCTCGTCATAGCCGTGTACAACCAACGGATATAATCTCTGTTGATGCCGTCAGGCAAATAAGGCTGTTCGATGAAAACCGTATTCCACTGTCCTCCTTGCGATTTATGACAGGTAATAGCATACGAAAACTTGACTTGCAAACCATTGAAATATTCGTTGGCTTTCACTTTTTGAAATTGTTTGAACTTCGTTTCACCTTCGTAATCCTTTAAAACTTCCTGATACAATCTGTTGGATTCTTCGTAAGTTAAGGACGGAGATTCACTTTTTATTGTATCTAATAAAAGAACCGTTTCAAATGGTTTTTGATCGGGATAATCGACCATTCGTATTTTCACATTGGCGAATTTAAAACTGTATAATTCCTTGATATTGAATATCTCCAACACTTCAATAATATCACCATTGGCAATAAAACCGGCATGATCCGAATCTTTCAGCCAAAAATAATTGTTTTTCACCACCATCAAAAAATCACCTGTAGATAATTCACTTTCTTTATCAAGGATTTTGGTTCGGATTTGCTCATTATATTGATTTGCTCTTTTATTGGATCGAACGATAAAAGCCGTGTCCTCAATACTATAATTACTATAAGCTGAGTTGATAGCATCCTGAATATCATAACCATCGGTCAAGCGAACAATATCTTTGAATTTTTGAAGATCAAATTTGAATTCGTCAATAAAAGAATCTTTCAATAACTCCCGAAGTTCAGTCGCATTGTGCAAAATTCCGGAGTTTTCTTCCTGACGCATCACTTCGTCCAATTCGATATGTTCGATTTCTTTGTTGTAATTCATACCTAAAGTCTGGACATCCAAAGCGGGACTAATATCCAAATTCACGGGCGGCAATTGGGCTGTATCTCCCAATAAAATCATCTTACAATTGGCTCCCGAATAAACATAGGAAATCAAATCATCCAGCAAAGAACCGTTTTCATACAATTTAGAATCGGAATTGGTATCAGATATCATCGAAGCTTCATCGACGATAAAAATGGTATTCTTATGTTTATTCGGTTGTAAAGTGAAGGAAACTCCTCCGGCAGAAGATTTCTTTGGAAAGTAGATTTTCTTATGAATCGTAAAAGCGGGTTTATTGGAATAATTAGCAATTACCTTAGCTGCACGACCTGTTGGCGCCAGCAAAACATATTTTTTATTGATGTCAATTAGGTTATTGACAATTGTCGAAATCACAGTCGTTTTTCCTGTTCCTGCATATCCTTTCAAAACAAAAATCGTGTTGTTGTCTTTTTCAGTCAGGAAAATAGCGATTTTTTGAAAAAAAATATCCTGTTTATACGTTGGTGTAAAAGGAAATTTTTTCTGTAAAAGGCTGTAAAACAAGGAGGATTCCATTTGGTGTTATTTGACTGCAAAGTAAGGAAAAAGTTTAGGAGTTTAGAAAGTTTAAAAGTCTAAACTTTCTAAACTAAAAATTTAATTTGTAAGTTTGCAACTATGTCGATTAACACTACTATTACCGATAAAAAATACAAAAAACTCTCGCTTCAGGTTTCCTTGACGGGACTTTCTTTTTGTGTTTTTGACACTTTAAATAACACTATTCTTTCTGTAAAAGAAATTCATTTTGATACCTTTCACAAAGCCACAAAAATTGAAGAATTATTTGGTGATGCATTCAGAGAAAATCCAGAATTAAAGGACTCTTATGATGAAATATTGGTAATTCACAACAACAATCTTTCAACATTTGTTCCGGAACCTCTTTTTGACGAAAACTTTTTAGGAAGTTACCTTCAATACAATACAAAGGTTTTTGAAACGGATTTTTTTGCTTTCGACGAAATTCAGAATTATCATATCAACACCGTTTACATTCCATATGTGAATATCAATAATTTTTTTATTGACCAGTTTGGTTCTTTCAATTACAAGCATGCCAATAGCATTTTGGTTACCAAACTATTGGATGTTTCCAAAAATAATGACGATAAAAAAATGATTGTGAATTTCAATCCCGGTCATTTTGAAATTGCTGTAGTTCAAAATCAAAAGTTATTGTTGTTCAATTCTTTCGATTATCAAACGCCGGAAGATTTTCTGTATTATTTGCTTTTCACTGCTGAACAATTGAATATGAATCCTGAGAATTTCAAATTGGAATTAATGGGAACCATTGCCGAAGAAGACGATTTTTATCAATTGGCTTTCAAATATATTCGAAATGTATCTTTATTTGATTTATCTAATCTGCAGAAAAACAATTCATTTTCAACTGCCCAAAATCAGAAACATTTTATTTTATTCCAATCGTGAGAATCATTTCAGGTAAATATAAAGGAAGACGTATTTTTCCACCCAAAGGACTTCCCGTTCGCCCTACAACCGACATGTCCAAAGAAGCATTATTCAATGTTTTGAACAATCATTTCAGTTTTGAAGGCTTGAAAATACTGGATTTATTTTCCGGAACCGGAAACATTAGTTTCGAATTTGCTTCTCGTGGCAGTACGCCCATTACTTCTGTTGATGCAGATTTTGGTTGTGTGAAATTCATCAAGCAAGTAGCAGCAGAATATGACTTTAATATTGCTGCAACCAAGAGTGATGTTTTTCAATTTTTGGAAAGAAACAAAGCGACTTATGATATCATTTTTGCCGATCCGCCTTATGGATTAGACCAAAAAATATTTGAAAAAGTAGTCTTGACTGTTTTCGAAAAAGATATTCTTCAAGAAGAAGGAATGATGATAATTGAACATTCTAAATACACCAAACTAAATCATTTGGCTCACTTTTCTTTCCAAAAAAGTTATGGTGGTTCTATTTTTAGTTTCTTCGAATTTGAAAAATCCAACGAAGAAGAAAGTGATGATGAAGAAGATTTAGACGATTCAGAAGAAGAATAATTCTAAAATTCTTCTAAGGTATTTTCTAAATTTGGTTCTGTAAAATCATTTTCGCTTTTGGCAATTACAATTGTAGAAACACTGTTTCCTATGAGGTTTGTGATGGCTCTGGCTTCGCTCATAAATTTATCTACACCCAATAAAAAAGCCAATCCTTCAACTGGAATTTTATGAATGGCCGTTAAGGTTGATGCGAGAACAATAAAGCCACTTCCGGTAACTCCAGCGGCTCCTTTTGAAGTAATCATAAGAATTCCGATGATCCCCATAATTTCCCAAAAACTCAATTCTACATTATACAATTGCGCCAGAAAAATGACTGACATCGACAAATAAATTGAAGTTCCGTCTAGATTAAAGGAATAACCTGTTGGTATAACCAAGCCTACAACGGATTTACTGCAACCCATATTCTCGAGTTTTAGCATAATCGAAGGTAAAGCTGTTTCAGAAGAAGAAGTTCCAAGAACCAACAATATTTCTTCACGGATGTAACGTAACATATCCATTATTTTGATGTTATAGTAACGAAGAATACCTCCAAGGACTATAAAAATGAACAGAAACATCGTCAGATAAACCGAAATCATCAATTTACCTAAAGGAATAAGTGTAGCTAATCCAAATTTTCCAATCGTAAAGGCCATTCCTCCAAAAGCACCAATAGGAGCCAGATACATCACATATTTTAAACCAAGAAAAACTACTTTGGAAATTCGTTCTAAAATCAAAACAGTTTGCTCACGGTGTTTGTAAAAATTAAGAGCGATTCCAACAACAATGGCAACCAATAAAACCTGTAAAGTAAGATTTGCCAAAAAGAAATTCAACCACGAGAAATTTTCAGATGCACCTTCTGTATATTTGCTTGCATCTTGTAAAGATAATCCCGATTTATCAATTTTTCCAGGTTGAAAAATATAAGCTACTGCAATTCCTATTGCCAGAGCCAAAGTAGAAACTATTTCAAAATAAAATAAGGCTTTGATACCGATGCGTCCCACTTTCTTTAAATCTCCCATTCCGGAGATTCCCAAAACAATAGTAAGAAAGATAATTGGAGTAATAAAAAGTTTGATGATATCAACGAATGTTTTCCCGAGGATTTCCATTTGAACTCCTTGTTCCGGAAAAAAATGTCCTAATAAAACACCGGCAATTATAGCTGTCAGTACCCAAAATGTAATATTATGAAAGATTTTATGTAGTAGGCTTTTATTCTTTTTAAAAGAATTATTTGAAGTGAAATCAGGCATTAAATTATATTTGTTAAGAAACAAATATAGAATAAATTTCAAAACAAAATAATCTTAACAAATCTAATAAATAATAACTTTAAACTACATTTCTGAATTAATTTTCAAATCTTTATGGGTATTAATTACTGCCTGCTTGTTTTTATAATCAATCCAATCCTGACCTTTCCATTTACGCATCAGAACATCATAATGCCTCATTACAAGAACATTATATGCAGCTTTACCTAAATTGGCTATTTTTCTTGGAAAAGCTCTTAAACTCATTGAAAATCCTGGGGTCAAATATTTCATATAATGCCAATATCCTTCAGGCATATACAGCATTTCACCATGACTTAAATTACAAATCATTCCTTTGGCATTTTTCAAAGCTGGCCATTTTTCAAAATCAGGACTGTCAAAATCAATATCTTCTCTGGAAATCAACGCATAAGGTACTTTATATAAATAGCGGGTTTCAGATGGCGGAAACAAAATGCATTGTTTTTTACCATGAAAATGAAAGTGTAGGATATTAGAATAATCAATATCAAAATGCATAAATACTTTTGAATTTTCTCCTCCAAAAAACAACATGGGTAACTGTTTAACTAAGCGAAGTCCTAATTTAGGCCACTTAAAATCATTTTGAAGCACTGCAACTTCATTCATTAAATTGTAAAGAAAAATACGGTAATTAGTAGGGTGTTTTAACATCAAATCGATGTAGTCGCTCATTTTCATTTTGGCATGGGCTTCATTGAAACCATCTTTATGTGATACAGGCCTATCATCATACAATGGTACTATTTTGTCTCCCGCAACTTGTTTAATATATTCTAAATTCCATTTCTGATAAGCAGGCCAATCGCATGTAAGTTCCTCAATTACTACTGGTTTTTGATTTTTTACATAAATAGTATAAAAATCTTCTTTAGAAATGGTTTTAACTCTTGGAATTTCAACTAAATTCAATTTCATCATTTTTAAGGAATAAATTTGAAAATAAAAAAAATAAACTAAAAAATGCAGACCTATAAGCCGGATTCTGTCACCAATAAATTGATGCCTTATCATTTATCTAGGCGCGTAATTACTCACGTACTCTATCTTTCTACCCTTCGGCAACGGGCGAGAAACCCTTAAATGCCGATATACTTGAAATTTCACCGCATAGAGTTTACCTGGTTTCACTACAGCATTACCTGTACATACTTTCTGTTGCACTTGTCCTAATCCGATTGCTCGAACCGACGGGTGTTACCCGCTATACTTCTCTGTGGTGTCCGGACTTTCCTCCCTCCCAATAAATCGGAACGACGATAAGGCGGTCTGCATTGCAAATTTACTATAATTAACAAGGTTTCCTAATTATTTAATAACCTCACTTTAACATCGATTTAATAACAGCTTAATAATAAAATGGTTATCTTTAAGGAAACTATAAATCTCTTAATTATGAAACCTATCTACCATTATGCCACCGTTTCGGATGCTTTAGAACAATTGGATAAAAAAGGTTTTATTCATGATTTTAATCTTCAGGATGAAACTATTAAAGAGAATCCACAATGCTATGAAATTGAACATGTATATCGCTATGAAGGTGATTCTAATCCCGATGATGAAGCGATAGTTTACGGAATTACCTGTAATTCCGGTGAAAGAGGAGTTTATGTTGCAGGATTTTCGGCAAATTCAGAAAGCGAAGCCGCTACAGTTCTGGCCAAATTATGTATGGATGGCAATTATCAAAAATATAGAAATTAGGATTTAAATTAATGTACAAATTTTACAATACTTATCTCTAATTGTGTAAATTAAAAATGATATTGTGGTAGTACTTTTACATGGATAACATAAAATCAAATATCATGGAAAAGCGAATGTATCATTATGCAACAGTATCAAAAGCATTAGAAGAACTAAATGAAAAAGGATTTACTGTAGATTTTAATATTCAGGAAAACAGAATTATTGATAATCCGAATGATTTTGAAATTGTACATGTATATCGCTATGAAGGAGAAACTGATCCTGCAGATGAGGCTACAGTATTTGGAATTGCGTCCAAAACTGGAGAAAAAGGAGTGTTTGTTGCAGGTTTAGCTGCTTTTGCAGATAAAAGTGCCGCAATGGTTCTAAACGATTTAAGCACTCAGGGAAAATCAGAAGAAACCAAAACTGACTAATTTTTTCTAGTTATGGAACGTCTAAAATCTAAACTGGAAAAAATTGGAAGAGATCCTAAAATTACCGCAAAAGCTGTAGGTCTTCGCTATACTATAAATACTAACACAGGTTACCTCCGACAAAGAAAAAATGAAAGTTTTATTTTTGTCGACCAAAGCAAAAAAATAGTTCGTGATAAACAAGTATTAGAGCGAATCAAAAAATTAGTCATACCTCCCGCTTGGGAAACTGTGTGGATATCCCCTTATGAAAATGGGCATCTTCAGGCTACAGGAATTGACACTAAAGGAAGAAAACAATATCGTTATCATAGCCAATGGAATAAAATAAGAAACCAGTCTAAGTTTTATAAACTCCGTAGTTTTGCCAATGCTTTACCAGCCATACGAAAACAAGTCGATAAAGATTTAAACAGAAATGGACTTCCTTATGAAAAAGTAGTGGCATTGGTAATCAAACTTATAGAATTAACTAATATTCGAATTGGAAATGAAGCCTATAAAAAACTCTATGGCTCATTTGGCTTAACAACACTACAAGATAAACACGTTAGTTTTCAGAATTCGAAAGTCTATTTTGATTTCATAGGAAAAAAAGGTGTCAAACATAAAATGAGCCTGGAAAGTAAAAAACTGGCAAATCTTGTAAAAAAATGCAAAGACATACCAGGTCAGGATTTATTTCAATATTATGATGATAATGGAAACCATCATACTATTGGTTCTGCTGATATCAATAATTATCTCAAAGAAATAACAGAACAAGATTTTACGGCAAAAGACTTTCGTGCCTGGGCAGGAACAGTAAATGCTCTGGCTGCTTTTCAAAATAAAACCGCTGCTGAAAATCAAACAGACTGCAAACGTAAAGTTATTGAAGTACTGGATGAAGTAGCATCGAAATTGGGAAATACACGTACTGTTTGTAAAAAATATTATGTGCATCCAACTGTAATTGCTGCGTTTGAAAAAGGATCAGTATGGAAATATAAACCAAATCCTAAAAATTCCGAGTTGCGTCCTGAAGAAAGTGCGCTGATAGAATTACTGCAAAATGAAACTATATCTGAAGTTTTTTGTTAATCAATTGAGGGATTAAAAAAAGGCTTTGTTTCAAGAATAATTGTGGAAAAGTTTTGTTTAAATATCATTCTTAGCAATCCAAAAAATCAACAAAAAAACTATATTTGTACACCAATAAATTTCTATGGAACAATTTGTAGTATCGGCTCGTAAATATCGTCCACAAACATTTAATGATGTTGTGGGTCAAAAAGCGATTACCAGCACTTTATTACATGCCATAGAAAGTAATCACTTGGCTTCTGCCCTATTGTTTACTGGGCCTCGTGGTGTGGGAAAAACTACATGTGCCCGAATTCTGGCTAGAAAAATCAACCAGCCTGGTTATGATGACCCGAATGAAGATTTTGCTTTTAATGTTTTCGAATTGGATGCCGCTTCGAACAATTCGGTAGATGATATCCGAAATCTGATTGATCAGGTTCGAATTCCACCACAAACTGGACAATACAAGGTTTATATCATTGATGAGGTGCATATGTTGTCATCAGCAGCTTTTAATGCTTTTTTAAAAACCTTAGAAGAACCGCCAAAACACGCCATTTTTATATTGGCAACTACCGAAAAACATAAAATTATTCCAACGATACTTTCTCGTTGTCAAATATTTGATTTCAAAAGAATTACCGTAAAAGATGCTAAAGAACATCTTGCCGAAGTTGCTGCCAGTCAGGGTGTAATTTGCGAAGATGATGCTTTGCATATTATCGCTCAGAAAGCGGATGGAGCGATGCGAGATGCTTTGTCTATTTTTGACCGTGTAGTTTCGTATTGCGGCAATAATTTAACACGTCAGGCCGTTACTGAAAATCTGAATGTACTGGATTATGAAACCTATATTACAGTAACGGATTTGATTTTGGAAAACAAAATTCCTGAATTATTAGTTGCTTTTAATGATATTCTTGCCAAAGGATTTGATGCGCATCATTTTGTATCCGGTTTGGCTTCCCATTTCAGGGATTTATTGGTTTCTAAAACGCCTGCTACTTTATCTTTATTAGAAGTTGGGGAACAAGCTCAAAAACTATATGCCATTCAATGTCAAAAAGCTTCTCAGGAGTTTTTATTGAAAGGAATTGAAATTGCCAACGACTGCGATTTGAAATACAAAGTAAGTCAAAACCAGCGATTACTCGTTGAACTTTGCCTGATGCAATTAGCCTCCATCACCTTTGATGGAGAAAAAAAAAAGCTGACAAATTTATAATTCCACCTACTTATTTTAGAAAAACGGATTACTCAATTGTCGAAAGTCCAAAGTCGAAAGTTGAAGGTACCGTAAACAAAGTTCAGGTCGAAATTGTTTCTGATCCAGAACTTGAAATTAAAAATCCTGAGGGAGTTGTTTCATCTGAGACCCTAAACCCTAAACCACCAACTCCAGACTTTCCGGAAGGTCCAAAAGTTTCTGCATTATCACTTTCCAGTATTCGGGCAAAAAAAGAATTGCAGGAAAATAGCAAAGGAATTGTAAAAGAAACAGTTCATCTTCCGACAGAGTCTTTCAACGAAACTGATATGTTGTTGTATTGGAACAAATATGCAGAACGTTTAGGTGATAAAGGTTATAAAATAATGGAATCTCTTTTATTAATAAGCGATCCAAAATTAGAAGGCACGACCATTATCCATGAATTGCCGAACGCTGGTTCTAAAATAGATTTTGAAACAGAATTAAATGGACTTTTAGGCTATTTAAGAGGACATTTGCATAATCACGATATCAACATTAAAATTATTGTAAATGAAACTATCGAGAAAAAATTTGCGTTTACAGCCTTGGATAAATTCAACAGACTAAATGAATTAAACCCTAATTTAGAGTTATTGAGAAAGACTTTTGATTTGGATATTTAGCTTACTAGTTTACTTAAATCTTCCCATAATACATTGCCTTAACAATACCATCGGCAAGTCCTATTTTAGGAACATAAATGTTTCTTGCACCACTCCATTTCATAGCATTTAGGTAGATTTGAATCGCTGGGATAATTACGTCTGCACGATCAGGATTCAATCCTAATTCGGATATTCTTTGTTCGTAAGTCATCGATGTCAACAAAGAATGTTGTGAGTTCAAAAATATGAAAGACAATGGTTTATCCTGAATTTTACCCGACATTTTAAATAATTTATTGATGTTTCCGCCTGATCCTATAAGGATGACTTCATCATAATCCTGAGTATTTGTTCTAATCCATTTTTCCATTTCCTGCCATAAAACCTCACGTACCATTTCATTTAACAAACGAACTGTTCCTGCCTTGAACGATTTTGAAATGATAATTTTTCCATTAGAAAAAAGAGAAAATTCAGTACTTCCTCCACCAACATCGACATATAAATACGTCTTATCTGATTTTAAAAGATGATGCAAATCTGTTGATGCAATGATAACTGCTTCTTTTTTTCCATCAATAATTTCAATATTAATGCCTGACTTTTCTTTGATAACTTCTACAACTTCTTTGCCGTTGTAGGCTTCTCTCATGGCCGAAGTAGCAAAAGCCAAATACTTTTCGACTTTGTGTACTTTCATCAAAAGGCGAAATGCCGTCATTGCATCGACCATTCTATCGATATTATCCAGAGAAATTTCACCAACAGTAAAGGAATCCTGTCCCAAACGAATAGGTACACGTACTAAAGAGCTCTTATTAAATTGAGATTCTTTTCCCTCCTGCTCAACAATGTTCGTAATTAATAAACGCATCGCATTTGAACCAATATCAATTGCAGCGTATTTTTTTATTTTGAGAATTTCTGGATGGAATAGATTATTCATTAATTGGGGTAATATATTTTTAACTAGGCTAATACAAAAGACTAAATAATATCGGCAAATACCTCTACTTTATTTTGATAAAACTTATACGTTTCTAATTGAGCTCTAAAAACAGGCTCTTTTTCTTTACGGATCCGATATTTATTATCCAGTTTTTCAGAATGGTAACGTGCTTTTACATTCCCTTTCCACCCTATATCAAAAATGTTAATCAATTCTTTTTTAATTTCAGTATCATAAATTGGACAAGTTACTTCTACTCTTCCGTCAAGATTTCTGGTCATAAAATCAGCTGATGAAATATAAACTTCAGGATCTCCGGCATTACCAAAAATGTAAATTCTGGAATGTTCCAGGTAATTATCTACAATACTTATCGCCTGAATATTTTCACTCATTCCGGGAACGCCAGGAATTAAAGAAGATATTCCTCTCACTTCCAATTGGATTTTTACACCCGCATTGCTGGCTTCATATAATTTATCTATTACTTCAAAATCAGACAAACTATTCATTTTCAATTTCATATATGCAGTTTTACCTGCCTGGGCATTCGTAATTTCTCTTTCAATCATTTTATAGAATCGGGAACGCGTATAATGTGGCGAAACGATGAGATGCTTATAACGGTACAATCTATAATTAATGTCAAAAAATTCGAAAATTTTAGAAATATCTTTTAGTATCTGTTGGTGACTGGTAAAAAGAGTTACATCAGTATAAATTTTAGCCGTTTGTTCATTAAAATTTCCGGTCGAAATAAAACCATATCGTTTTATTTTATCGTCTTCAACTCTTTCAATAACACATATTTTACTGTGTACTTTAAGACCTTTTATACCAAAAATAAGATTGATTCCTTCTGTCTGCATTTGCTCTGCATAAGAAATATTAGAAGCTTCATCAAAACGAGCCTGTAGTTCTATTTGTACAGTTACTTTTTTTCCATTCTTGGCTGCATTCACAAGTGAACTTATAATTTGAGAATTTTTAGCTAATCGGTATAAAGTAATTTTGATAGAAGTTACTTTTGGATCCAATGCAGCTTCCCTCAAAAATTTAGTCAAATACGAAAATGATTGGTATGGAGCATGTAATAAATAATCCTTTTTACTGATTTTTTCCAAAATACTTCCCTGAAGACTCAATTCAGGAATGGGTAACGGAACATTCGTTTGGTATAACAAATCAAATCTTCCAAGGTTTGGAAAATTAATATAATCACGTCTGTTATGGTATCTCCCACCAGGAATAATACTATCGGTAGAAACAATTTTCATTTTATCCAGAAAGAATCGGAGTGTATCTTCTTCAATTAACTGGTCATAAATAAAACGAACAGGTTCTCCCATTCTCCTGTCTTTTACACTGGTAGCAATTTTTTCGAGCATACTTTTACTCAAATCACTATCGATATCCAACTGGGCATCGCGGGTGATTTTTATCATATGTGCCGAAACGCTTTGATAATCGAAAATATTGAAAATAGTACTCAGGTTATGTCTAATAACATCATCCGTAAGAATGACATATTGCTTTTCATCACTTGATGGCAAAACTACGAAACGATTGATTGTTTTAGGAATTTCGATAATTGCATATCGAACTTCGGAATCTTGTTTCATTACTAATTTTACAGCCAAATAACCAATAGAATCTTTCAGCACTGGAAATTCAGCCAGATCATTTAATATGATAGTAACTAATTCCGGACTTAATTTTTGAATAAAAAAATCTTTCAGAAAAACTTCCTGCTCTTTTAATATCTCACTCTCATTGATAATGAAAATATTTTCCGTTTCGAGTTTAGTTTCAATGTTATTTAATATTCTTAAACTTTCGGATTGTTGCTGGATTACAATTTCAGTAATATCTTTTACTAATTGCTGGGCCGAAATACCTCCTAATATTTTTTCGCCGGAAATTCCAGATAAACTCAATCTTCTTATAGCGGCAAAACGAACTCTAAAAAACTCATCTAAATTATTGGAAAAAATACCCAGAAATCGCAATCTGTCTAAAAGTGGAACGGATTCATCTGATGCTTCTTGTAATACTCTGGCATTAAAGGTTAACCAACTTTTCTCTCTGTCTATATATTTATATTTGAACACTGTATTAATTTATTTTATTTTTTTAGGGAATATGGTTTTTTGGATTTTACCTTTATTTATTTCGTTCCAATCATCCGTTTGAAATTCTAGTGATACGAATCCCGCTGTCGGAACATGACCAATATAAACATCTCCAAATTTATTAACAAAATTTGTAATGGCATCATTATGTCCAAAAAGAATAACGTTTTCGAAAATATTACTACACGATTTGATAACATTTTCTAATTGTTTTTCATCAAAAGTGTAAAGTTCATCTTTAAAAATGATGCTTTCAATAGGATATAAAATATTTTGTGCAAAAATAAGTGCCGTTTCTGATGCTCTTTTTGCAGTACTGGACCATACTACAAACATGGACGGAATATGTTTGAGACAATTTGTAGCAACCAAATGTGCATCTTTTATACCTCTTTGCTCTAATGGTCTGTCAATATCCCTTAATGGTGCTTCCCAACTAGATTTAGCATGCCGAATTAATATTAGATTCTTCATATTCAGGAAATTTATTTGGCAATTGTATTGCCGTTGATTAATGAAGTGATTACAGAATTCCAATTTACAAAATATAAATTAAAATTGAGGAATTAATTTAAAAAACTCTTTATAAAGAAATCCATTCATTCTAATATTTTAATTTTAATTCAATGTTGACAAGAATATCCTTTGCTTATTTTCATAGTAGCACAGTTTTGGAATAAATTAAAAAACTGCATTTAAACACATTAGGTTATATTTAGTCCACTTTTAAATAGTTAATTTATATATTTTATGAATAAAATTAGTAGGTAAAATGGTTTGTATGTTAAGAAAAAGGTATTTCAACGAGTTTTTTGGTAATTGGCAGAAAAAAAACAATAACTTAAACCAAACTAGTTAGTTTAGCAACATTAACAGCCCTAATCTAAATAATTTGTCAATTATAATTTCAAGTTTAAATACAATAAACAAAGGCAGAACTGTTAAAGCAGCAAATTCCAATTCTCACATTGGTCTAATTTGCGGCTCAATCAATGGAAATACTCAATCTGTTGTTTTAAGCCTAAATAATTCTATAATTTTTTTCGTAATCACAATTAGTTTTTTTGAAAATTTTTCAAAAGAAAAAACATCTATTAGCCTATTTGATGGTAAAACTGCTGAAACCTATTTTTATAACCTGAATTACAAAAACTTTGGTAGAAATAAAAATATTTCAATCCATAAAAAAGACTGTTTAAATACCCTTCTAAACAAATTTAACTCAAATCTAACTGCTCCTGAGAGTCAATATTCCTCAGGAAAAACAACAAATTAAATGAAGACAAAACTACTATTATTCGTTTTGATGTTTACCGGAGTGTTAAGTTATGCGCAACAAGATGCACAATTTACTCAATATATGTATAACACAATTAATATTAATCCTGCATATGCTGGATCGAGAGGAGCGCTGAGTATTTTTGGATTATATCGTACCCAATGGGTTGGATTAGATGGTGCGCCAGTTACCAGTACTGCATCTGTAAATACTCCAATTAATAATAGTAATTTAGGATTAGGATTCTCAATTGTTAATGACAAAATCGGACCTACTACCGAAAATGCCATTTCAGCCGATATATCCTATACCATTCATACATCAGATATATGGAAACTCTCTTTTGGAGTTAAAGGAACTGCTGATTTATTTAATTTAGATTCTTCTAAATTAAATCCTGAAGATGCCTCTGACCCGAGTTTACAAAACTATAATAAATTTTCTCCAAATATTGGTGCTGGTATTTATTTCCATTCAGATAAAGCTTATATAGGGTTTTCTGTTCCTAACTTTATTGAAACAAATCGTTATAATGACAAAGAAGTAGCTATTTTCAAAGAAAAAATAAATTATTATCTAATTACAGGATATGTATTTGATTTTAATGATACTGTGAAATTTAAACCTGCCGTACTTGCCAAATTAGTTCAAGGTGCCCCTTTACAAGTAGATATTTCAGGAAATTTTATGTTTTTCGATAAATTAATGCTTGGAGCATCCTATAGATGGAGTGCTGCTATAAGTGCTATGGCAGGTTTTCAGGTCTCAGATAGCTTATATATTGGTTACGGATACGACAGAGAAACGAGCGATTTAAACAACTATAATTCTGGCTCACATGAGATATTCCTTCGCTATGAATTATTCAGTAACATCAATAAAATTACAACTCCAAGATTCTTCTAAAAAGCTATTATTATGAACTCGTTTTTAAAATAAAAACAAGTACATATTTGCCCACTAACAAATAAATTTTACATATATGAAAAATTTTACACTCCTATACATAACAATAATAAGTGTTTTTTCATTTAGCTCTTATGCTCAAAATTCACAAATCAGTACGGCTGATAAACAATATAATGGCTATGCCTATATCGATGCCATTAAAACTTATGAAAGAGTAGCTGAAAAAGGATATAAATCGGCTGATATGTTCCAAAAATTAGGTAACTCCTATTATTTTAATAGTGAATTTGACAAAGCTGCCAAATGGTATGGAGAATTGTTCGCTATAGCTCCTGATCAGGAATCTGAATATTTATACAGATACGCACAATCTTTGAAAGCTTTGGGTGAAATGGACAAAGCTAACCAGATGATGGAAAAATTCAACCAAAAAGCTGGTAATGACAACAGAGCAAATATCTACGATAAAAACAAAAATTATCTGGATGTCATCAAAGCCAATTCCGGGAGATACAAAATTGAAGATGCAGGAATTAACTCTGTATATTCTGATTATGGAAGTGCATTCTACCTGAATAAACTGGTTTTTACCTCGGCAAGAGATACTGGAAATTTTATGCAAAGAAAACATAAGTGGACAAATCAGCATTTTACCAATCTCTATTCTTCGGAATTAGGAGAAGAATTGACTCCTGGGAAAGTAGATAAGTTTTCTAAAAATGTAAAATCTAAATTTCATGAATCCAGTGCAGTTTTTACCAAAGATGGAAAAACAATGTATTTTACCCGAAACAACTATTTGGATGGTAAAAAAGGAAAAGACGGAAACAACATTACTTTGATAAAAATATATAAAGCTAATTTTGAAAACGATAATTGGACTAATGTAACAGAATTGCCATTTGATAGTAATACTTATAGTGTAGCACATCCTGCTCTTAGCCCTGACGAAAAAACCTTGTATTTTGTATCTGATATGCCGGGAACATTCGGACAATCGGATATCTTCAAAACCAAAATAAATGATGATGGTAGTTTTGGAGTTCCTGAAAATTTAGGAAAAGCAATCAATACTGAAGGAAAAGAAACTTTTCCAATTTTTACTGATGAAAATGAACTCTATTTTGCTTCAGACGGACATCCTGGATTAGGTGGTTTAGATGTTTTTGTATCCAAAATAAACTCTGACGGAACTTTTACTCAAGTCCAAAACGTAGGTGATGGAGTGAATTCCCCTAAAGACGATTTTGCTTACCTGATTGATACCAAATCCAGAAAAGGTTTTGTGTCCTCTAATCGTGATGGCGGAAAAGGATATGACGATATTTATAAATTTACTGAAAATAAAACATTAAAGTGTGAACAGGAGTTATATGGAACTGTAACAGATTTAACTACAGGTCAGCCATTGGCTGAAAGCAAAGTTAGTTTGTTTGATAGTGCTTTCAATTTAATCAATACTACTAGTACTGATACAACTGGAAATTATAAGTTTCCCGTAGAATGTGACAAAACTTATAACGTTAGGGCTATTAAACCTGAATATAAAACTAACGAACTTAAAGTTATTATTGGAAAGGAAAATATTGGGAAAACCAAGTTAGATATTCCTTTAGAAAAAGAAATAAGCCAGGTAGTTATAGGAGATGATTTAGGAAAAAGTTTTGGAATAAAAATGATTTATTTCGATTTGGACAAATATGACATCCGACAAGAAGCAGCTTTGGACTTAGAAAAAATATTAGATGTATTGAAGCAGAATCCAACAATGAAGCTGGATATTCGCTCACATACTGATAGTCGTGCTACTTCTAAATACAATCAGGTTTTATCAGATAACAGAGCAAAATCTACCATTAGCTGGTTAGTTAAGAATGGGGTTGACAAAACCCGTCTAACTGGAAAAGGATATGGTGAAACACAACTCGTAAACAAATGTGCTGACAATGTACAATGTACAGAAGAGGAACATCAGGCCAACAGACGCAGTGAATTTATTATTACTGCATTATAAAATTTGATTAGATAGTTCAAATATTAAAAACAACTGATTATTAAACCCTCGAAAGATTTACTTTCGAGGGTTTTCTTTTGAAATAAATATTTGTTCATTAGCTATAAGATTAATTGAATCAAATACATTTCAGTTAATTACTATTTTTAAAAGATTTCCTTATAGAAAATAACTGCAATTCAGCAGAAAATAATAAAAAAACATAATTAAATAAAGGAAAATTGTCATTTAAACGGATTTTTGAGTCATTTATAGAATATATAAAATCTTTTAACAAAATCTTTATAAATTTATAATACAAAATATCAAGATACTGATTTTTAGTTTTTTACATTGACATGGAGATATTCCTACCACAAAAAAAACTTCTTGAAACCCCAAAAAAAGAACGTTTTTTTCGATCATTCCAAAAATGTAAAGAAACGGTAGATGTTAAGTTTTGAATAAATAAAAATTGTTATTCAAAAATTGTAATTAATCATTTATATAGAAAATTTATTATATAAATTTTAAAACAACTTTCTATTATTTATATTAAGTAGAAGTACTCCTAAAAATTCTACAGTATAAGCCATTAATTCTATTATTACTCTTTTCCAATCAACATTTAGTATGGGCAAATCTTTTAGCCTTACTGGATTTAGAATCATATTCTCTTATAATTCTTAAAATATTTTTTTTTGACATTTTTATAGTCGAATTATTTTCTAACGATTAAAAAAATCAATTATGAAATCAAATTTTACTTATCCGACAAAATTACTTTCACTATTTCTATTATACTTCTTTAGCGTTTCGATATGTGCCCAATCAGCATATGATTGTAATAATTGTTCTGCTAATGACGTAAGTATAACTAGTGTAGAATTATTATCAACAACACCAAATCCTGCCTACAATTCGGTTACAAATCCAAATGTAGATAAATATTTGCCTTTGCCTGCTTCTTGTAATGATGGTCAAATCATTACAGGTTATTTAAAAGTAAATATAAGTCAAAATGCCACTACACGTTATGGTCTTCAGGTTGAAGGTGATATATATGTAGATGCAATTTCAAGCGGATCATTTGCTAACTGTGACTCCAGTTTATTTGTCAGTGGTACCAGAGATAAATTCTATCTGGATGGTGCTTCCAATCTAATATCGTGGACATGTGGAACTAAATTAGAATTAAAAAAGACATTTGTAGGTTGGGGAAACTCTTCTGGCCATAATGCATGTAATGACATTTGTGGTATTGGACCTCACTGTAATAAACCTAATGCCAATTTTTCTTTTGTTGTAATAACACCTTTAAGTGTAAACTTTGGATATTCTAGTAGCTGTCCTATTGAAAAAACAGCAGAAACATATTCTTTTAACGCTCTGGATGCATTAAACGGTACAACAGGTGGTGTTCAGCCGTATATTTCTTATAATTGGACAATCGTTAAAAATGCTACTTTAATTGCAAACTTATCCGGTTCTAGTATTACTTATGATTTTTCTCAAGCAGGAGCTGGTTCAGGAACATATACTGTTACACTAACTGTAATTGACAGCAATAGTCCAGCAACTACTAGTTCAAAATCTACGAATATAAATGTAGCTTCTTGTTGTGTAAAATCAGCTACTTGCAAATTGTCTGATATAAACCTGCAAGGTTGTTCTATCCCCGCAGCTTTAACAAATCCATCGGATGTTTTCATTTATGAAGCATGTGGTGATGCAGTATCAGTACAATATAATGATGTTGGAGATATACTTATTTGTCAAGATGGTGATGGAGCCGACTTTTTCAGAACTTATACATTACTTTATGATAATGTTGTTTATAAAACCTGTACTCAGCATATAATTATAAATGATAGTACTCCTCCTGTAGTAAATGCAGTTAATGGGTCAAGTACTGTTCAATGTCTTACTTTGGCAATACCTCCAAGCGTTCCGACTGCTACTGATAATTGCGCAGGAATACTCACAGGAGTATTGCTATCTACTGTTGACACTCCAAGCTCGATAACCTGTGAAGGAACCAGAATCTATACTTATAGATATACTGATACTTGTGGAAATAGTAGTGATTGGAAGTATACTTACACTATTGACCATACAACTGTAGCGGTAGTTCCTGCCAATGGAGCCAGCACTATACAATGTTTGGCTAGTGCCACTACTCCAACACCGCCTACTGTAGTTGATATTTGCGGAACCAACGTAGCTGCTGTTTTTGCTTCGACTGTTGATGCGCCACTTTCATTAACTTGCGAAGGAACCAGAACTTATAATTATACATATACTGATTGTTCTGGTTTGGTATCAAACTGGGCTTACATCTATACCATAGAAAAAGGAGATTTTACAATGCCGCAAAATGCGGGTTCAACTGTAGCCTGTACTACAGCAATCAGTGCTCCTTCAGTGCCAATAGTAACAGACGATTGCGGTAATACATTAACTGCATCAGCTCCTGTGATTTCAAATTCTCCATCTTGTGAAGGAAATGTAACTTATACGTACACCTTTACCGATTGTGAAGGAAATACTCATGACTGGGTTTACACTTATACCATCGAAAGAGCAGATTTCACAATGCCACAAAATGCTGGTTCTACAGTAGTTTGTAATGCTTCAGTAAGTACTCCTTCAGTACCGATAGTAACTGACAATTGCGGAAACACATTAACCGCATCAGCTCCTGTGATTTCTCAAACTCCAAGTTGTGAAGGGAATGTAACTTATACATACACTTTCACCGATTGTGAAGGGAATACTCATGACTGGGTTTACACTTATACCATCGAAAGAGCAGATTTCACAATGCCACAAAATGCTGGTTCTATGGTAGCTTGTAATACAGCAATCACTGCACCTTCAGTACCAATAGTAATAGACAATTGTGGAAATACATTAACAGCTTCGGCTCCGGTAATTTCTGCAACTCCTGTTTGTGAAGGAAATGTGACTTATACTTATACATTCACCGATTGTGAAGGAAACACACACGACTGGGTGTACACTTACACTATCGAAAGAGCAGACTTTACAATGCCACAAAACGCTAGTTCAACCGTAGCTTGTGCTGCGGCAATAACTGCTCCTTTAGTTCCAGAAGTAACTGATAATTGTGGAAACATATTAACAGCTTCGGTTCCTGTCATTTCTCAAACTCCAATTTGTGAAGGTGATGTAACATATACTTATACTTTCAACGATTGTGAAGGAAATACTCATGATTGGGTTTACACTTACATTATCGAAAGAGCAGACTTTACAATGCCACAAAACGCTAGTTCAACCGTAGCTTGTAATGCTTCAGTAAGTACTCCTTCAGTACCTGAGGTAACTGATAATTGTGGAAACACATTAACTGCTTCTGCACCAGTAGTTTCTAATTCTCCAAGTTGTGAAGGAAATATAAACTACACTTACACTTTTACTGATTGTGAAGGAAACACTCATGATTGGGTTTACACCTACATCATCGAAACAGCGGATTTCACAATGCCTGAAAATACAGGTACAACAGTAACTTGTGCAGCTTTAATCACCACACCTTCAGTTCCAGAAGTAAGAGACAATTGCGGAAACTTATTAAATCCTTCAAACCCTATAATTTCCTCTACTCCAAATTGTGAAGGCGATATAACCTACACTTATACTTTCACTGATTGCAAAGGAAATACTCACGATTGGATTTACACTTATACTATTGATGATACAATTGCTCCAACAGCTACAACTCCTCAAAATATTAGTGGTTTACAATGTATGGCTGACATTCCTGTTACTAACATTCTAGTTGTAACTGATGAAGCTGATAATTGTAGTGGAACTGTAAACGTAAGTGTGGCAGACTCAAACAACCAAGGTTCTGGTTGCAAAGGAAATCCATATATTATAACAAGAACCTATACTTTAACTGATTGTTCCGGAAATAGCACTGATTTGGTTCAAACTATTACCGTGGAAGATGATACAGTACCAACATTCACCGCTCCTGCCGATACAGAAATATTTACAAGTGCAAGCTGTACTTACGATGCTTCTGTTGAATTAACCGGAGATGTGATTAACGAAGCGGATAATTGCTCATCAGAATTAAATGCGACATTCTCAGATGCTATTACTGAAACTTGTAAAGTTTCAAAAATTATTACCAGAACCTGGAGTTTGATTGACAAATGCGGTAACAAAGCCGAAAATCAAGTACAAACTATCACAGTTTCTGATAAAATAGTGCCAACATTCACTGCTCCTGCCAATACAGAAATATTTACCACAGCAAGCTGTACTTATGATGTTTCTGTTGAATTCACTGGAGATGTAACTGACGAAGCCGATAATTGTTCAACTGGCTTAAATGCTACTTTCTCTGATTCAATGGTTGCTGCAAATTGCGAAGGTTCAAAAATCATTACCAGAACCTGGAGTTTGGTTGACAAATGCGGTAACCAGGCAGAGAATCAAATTCAAATAATCACAATTTCTGATAAAACAGCACCAACCTGGACTACTGAAATTGATTTTCTAAACACTACTGTTGAATGTAGCGATACAACTGCCTTGGAAACAGCTCAGGCTAAATTCCCGGTAGCTACTGATAATTGTGATTTAGATGTAACTAATATCATCAAAACAACTGGTCAGTTTGTAGCCAATGAAGGTTGTGCCAATTCAGGAAGGTATACCAATACCTGGACAGTAACCGATGCTTGTGGAAACCTATCTGCTGAATTTACTCAGATAATTACTATCGAAGACAAAACACCTCCGGTTATTGTAAGTTGTACTACTAACCAAAGCATAGCAACTGATTCAAATTGTCAGGCTATAGTTCCTGATTTTACCAGTATTGTTGTAACTGATAATTGTTCTTCACCCGAATCAATAACCGTTACACAATCTCCAGTTGCAGGAAATGTGGTTCAATCTGGAACAACAAGCATAATTGTAACAGCAAAAGACGCTTGTGGCAACCAAACAAGCTGTGAAGCACAATTAATCATAACCAACTTTATTGTTGCCAATGATGATGTGGGAAGTGCTGTAAATGGTTATACTGGCGGTACAGCCTACACCAATGTTTTATCAAATGACTTATTGAACTGTGGACAAGCTACTACTCAAAATGTGACTATATCATTTATATCTTCAACACATTCTGGAATTACGCTTTCTGGAACCGATGTTGTAATTGCTCCTGGAACTCCTGCAGGTCCTTATTCTTTAGTATATCAAATTTGTGAAATTGCAAATCCGGAAAATTGTGATACTGCAACAGTTACCTTAACAGTTAATACTCCTGCCATCAATGCAATAGATGACAACGCTGGGCCAATTGTTGGGGTAAATCAAACGATTCCTAATGTGATTAACGTATTCACTAACGATACTTTAAATGGTTTTCCTGTAATCCCTTCCGAGGTGACATTAACAACACCTAATGACAATCCATTTTTACACATCAATCCTGATGGATCAGTTGATGTTTTACCGAATGCACCAGAAGGTCCACAAACGGTAACCTATCAAATTTGTGAAGTAGTGAATCCGGAAAATTGCGACTCGGCTATTGTGACTGTTATAATTGAAAGACCAACAATGGAAATTATTGCCAATGCGATATGTATCAAAGATGTACCTTACATCAGTTACACTGCTACTCCAGGTAATTTCAATCCTGTTGACGGCTTAACCATCACTTGGGCAGATAGCAATAATAATATAATAGCAACCATGACTAATTTGCCTTTAAGCGGTCAGGTTTTATGGCCTGGTGCCATAGTAGATCCAAATGGAAATGGAATGGATTGGCCTGGTTGGGTTTTTGAAAATAATATGTGGATTGAAAAAGCGGATGGTTTTGAAAACCTTCGCCCAACAGCAACTTTAACTTTCACTTTAAATCCATCTGAAACTATTGTTGTCAATTATCCGCCGGCAGATCCATTCTGTACTTCAAGACCAACTTTTGTTATTGATGCTGTTGATGATGCTGCAGGTACAAATGATGGTGCAAATGGTGTTCCAAACATTGTTAATGTGTTTATAAATGATATGTTAAACAATGTTGCTGTTAATCCTGCGGATGTTACTTTAACAACAATAACTCCCAGCAACAATCTAAATCTTAATGCTGATGGTTCTGTTGATCTTATTCCTGGAACTCAAGCAGGAATATATACGCTAACCTATCAAATTTGTGAAAATGCAAATGAAGGCAACTGCGATCAGGCAGTAGTTACAATTACAGTAGCATTACCTGCAATGTCAATTTCAGCACCTATCATTAACAGAACAGTTAATTGTGATGCAACGAGTTTAGCCATTAATCTTTTAGAAAATGTAACAATGAATGAAATTCCTGTTACCATAAATATGGTGAATATCTCATTGACTTCTGGAAATTATCCGAACATAGTATTAATTGATTTAGGCTCGTTAAATGTAGATAATGGTATTCCTGTAGGAGAATATAAATTCGTTTTTTCTGTATGTGACAAAATAAATCCTGACAATTGTACTGTTGGTTTTGTAAACATAACTGTTCAGGATATTACGGCTCCAACAATTGCAGAACTACCACATACAAAAACAATATCCTGTACTGCCCCTCTTGATTTTGAACAAGCTGTAGGCTCTGATAGTTGTGGTGAAGTTATATTGTCTTCTAGTGATGAAATTATAGCTGGAAATTGTGTTGGTTCTTATACAATTACAAGAACCTGGACTGCTACTGATAGTTCTGGAAATACAGCTACAGCATCACAAACTATAATTGTTGAAGATAAAGTTGGTCCAACCACTACGACTGAACTCATAGCTAATATTGATGTAAGTTGTGATGCAGTTCCTGCAAAACCTGAATTGGTATTTGTCGATAATTGTTCGGCTGTTGGCAATCCTGCTTATACAGAAATTATCTCTAATCAAACCCTTAATAATTACACTATTACAAGAGAATGGAACGTTGCTGATACCTGTGGAAATAATTCAAAATTTGTTCAGATTATCAATGTCAACATTCAAAATGGCGGAGTTTCAGTTAGAAGTACCGCTTGTAATGCAGACTCTACCCCTATTGACCTTTCTTCTTTGTTACCTCAGGGAAGTCCTGTAAATGGTATTTGGATAAACGCCAGTAATATTGGAACATTAGAAGGCAGTATATTCAATCCTTTGAATGCTCCCACAGGTGATTATATTTTCGAATATAGAATCATCAATGGAGATTGCCCAACAAGTATCCAAATAAATATGAATATCAATTTTGACTGTCAGGTGTTGGGCTGTGAAGCTGTCGTTGTTCATAATGCGCTATCCCCAAACTGGGATGGTGTCAATGATAAACTTGTTATCGATGGTGTGGAAGACAATCTTTGTTATCCGTCTGGTATTGCTGTAGAAATATACAACCGTTGGGGAGTATTAGTTTTTGAAACTAATAAATACAATAACGAAACCAATGCATTTGAAGGTTATTCAAAAGGAAGAACAACCATAAATAAGTCCGATGGTCTGCCAGCCGGAACTTATTTTTACATCGTGAATTACGAGTCATTTGATGAAAGTGGAAATATTCAAATCAATAAAAAAGACGGGTTCCTGTACCTTGCCAGATAAATCTAACTCAAAATCTAACTCCTGGGGTCTTAAAAAAGCCCTGGGTATAAACAACAAACTAAATGGAGACAAGAATACTATTATTCGTTTTGATGTTTACAGGAGTATTAAGTTATGCGCAACAAGATGCACAATTCACTCAATACATGTACAACACAATCAATGTCAATCCTGCTTATGCAGGATCGAGAGGAGCCTTAAGTATATTTGCTTTGCATCGTACCCAATGGGTTGGATTAGAAGGAGCACCTGTTACTAACACTGTATCTGTGAATACACCAATAAATGAAAGTGGTCTGGGGTTGGGAATTTCACTTGTAAATGATAAAATTGGACCTACAACTGAAAATGCTGTTTCAGCTGATATATCTTATACAATTCAGACTTCAGAAACATGGAACATAGCTTTTGGTATTAAGGCAACAGCCAACTTATTTGATTTGGATCCTTCTAAATTAAATCCCGTTGATGCTTCAGACCCAACTTTACAAAATTATAGTAAATTCTCTCCAAACATTGGCGCCGGTGTTTATTTCCATTCAGATAAAGCTTATATAGGGTTTTCTGTTCCTAACTTTATTGAAACCAAGCGTTATGATGATAACCAAGTAGCTATTTTCAAGGAAAAAATAAGTTACTATCTCATTGCTGGATATGTGTTCGATGTTGGTGAGACCATAAAATTCAAACCCGCCTTGCTTACCAAGATGGTCGAAGGTGCTCCCCTACAGGTGGATGTTTCAGGAAATTTTATGTTTTTCGACAAATTAATGTTGGGAGCTTCATACCGATGGAGTGCTTCTGTAAGTGCCATGGGAGGTTTTCAGGTCTCAGATAGTTTATACATTGGTTACGGATACGATAGAGAAACAACCAATTTAAACAACTATAATTCAGGTTCGCACGAGATATTCCTGCGTTATGAGTTATTCAGCAATCTCAATAAAATTACGACTCCAAGATTCTTCTAAAAATTAAGTATTATGAAATCGCCACTAATAAAAAGTTTGCATATGCAAACACCAGAAAATAAAAGGCGATACCATATATGACTACTAACAAATAAATTTTACATATATGAAAAATTTTACACTCCTATACATAACTATACTAAGTGTTTTTTCATTTAATAGTTATGCTCAAAAAGCAAAGATTGCTTCGGCTGATAAAAAATATGATAGCTATGCCTACATTGATGCCATTAAAACTTATGAAAGAGTCGCTGAAAAGGGATACAAATCGGCTGATATGTTCCAAAAACTCGGTAATGCATATTACTTCAATGCAGAATTAGAAAAGGCTGCTAAATGGTATGATGAACTGTTTGCTATGGCTCCTGATCAGGAATCTGAATATATTTATCGCTATGCACAATCTCTGAAAGCTGTTGGACAAACTGACAAGGCCAATCAAATGATGGAAAAATTCTATCAAAAAGCAGGAAATGATAACCGGGCCAGTCTCTTCGAAAAAAATAAAAATTATCTGGATGTTATTAAAGCTAATTCCGGCAGATACAAAATAGAAGATGCCGGAATCAATTCAAAGTATTCAGATTATGGAAGTGCTTTTTACAACAGTAAACTTGTTTTTACATCGGCAAGAGACACTGGAAACTTTATGCAAAAAAAGCATAAATGGACAAATCAGTATTTTACCAATCTCTATTCTTCGGAATTAGGAGAAGAATTGACTCCGGGAAAAGTGGATAAATTTTCTAAAAAAATAAAAACAAGATTTCATGAGTCCAGTGCTGTTTTTACAAAAGACGGAAAAACAATGTATTTTACCCGAAATAATTATCTGGATGGGAAAAAAGGGAAAGATGGAAAAAACATTACTTTATTAAAAATATACAAAGCCAGTTTTGAAAATGACGATTGGGATAAAATAACTGAGGTACCTTTTGACAGTGATTTTTATAGTGTGGCCCATCCCGCACTTAGTCCGGATGAAAAAACAATGTATTTTGTTTCTGATATGCCTGGAACAATAGGACAATCAGATATATTTAAAGTGAAAATAAATGACGATGGCAGTTTTGGAAGTCCGGAAAACTTAGGTGCAGCAATCAATACTGAAGGAAAAGAAACTTTCCCGCTTGCCACTAATGAAGATGATCTTTATTTTGCTTCCGATGGACATCCGGGATTAGGTGGTTTAGATGTTTTTATATCTAAAATGAATCCTGATGGAACTTTTGGTGAAGTTCAAAACGTAGGCGACGGAGTGAATTCTCCTAAAGATGATTTTGCCTACCTCATTGATACTAAATCACGAAGAGGCTTTATTTCTTCTAATCGTACTGGCGGACAAGGTTCTGATGATATTTACAAATTTATCGAAACCAAAAGATTAAAATGTGAACAGGAATTATATGGAACGGTAACTGACTTAGCAACTGCTAAGGTACTTCCGGATACTAAAGTTAGTTTGTTCGATAATATGTTTAATTTAATCAATACCACTATTACAGATACAAAAGGGAACTATTCTTTTGCCATAGTAGAATGTGGCAAAATCTATAATGTCAGAGCTGCAAAATTGGAATACACCACCAAAGAGCTAAAAGTAACCATTGGAAAAGAAGACAATGGAAGAACCAGGTTGGATGTTGCTTTGGAAAAAGAAAAATGCGAGGTAACTATTGGAGATGATTTAGGCAGATGTTTTGGAATCAAAATGATTTACTTCGATCTGGATAAATTCAACATTCGACACGAAGCGGAACTGGATCTGGAAAAAATATTGGATGTTATGAACGAAAATCCAACTATGAAACTAGATATTCGCTCTCATACAGATAGTCGTGCTTCGTTTAAATACAATGAGGTTTTATCAAATAACAGAGCCAAATCGACTATTAACTGGTTAATCAAAAATGGAATTGATAAAACCCGATTAACCGGAAAAGGATATGGAGAAATACAACTGGTAAACAAATGTGCTGACAATGTTCCATGTACCGAAGAAGAACATCAGGCCAACAGACGTAGTGAATTTATTATCACTGCATTATAATGAACCAAAATTCATCAATAAAAAGACCTCGGGAGTATCATTTTTAGAGTTTTCTCTTTAACCATAATTTTCCCTTCATAAAAAACAAGTATCATGAAAAATATATTCATTTACATAATTATATTTTCATTCCATTCATTTGCACAAAAAACAAAGGAGTCCGGAATTGATAAACAATTAGGAAATACTCAAAAAGATCCTGATACACTTATTGAAGGAAAATCAGTTTCTACGGTAACTATAAAATCTTATCGCGTAGAAGAAAATATCAATATGAAATTTGGTGGTTCAACAATGACTTATGAAGTAACAGACCTGAATTTAGTCAATCAATCTGATTTAGGTCCAAATAACACCAGAGTTATAACCCCTCGCTACAAAGACATTGGACAATCTGATACTAATCAGGCAGATAAAAAAATAGTTGCGAAAAATACAATAGAACCAATAAATCTCAACTTTAAAGAAGCAAAATTTCCCATAGAATACCAATTGAAAACAACTATCAAAGAATCATCAAAGCCTTATGAAGCAGACAAAGTAATTGATAGTACCCAAAAAAGTAAAAAATATGTTTATATACACCTTATAAAAACCTACGAAAGAATTGCAGCAAAAGGATATAAATCAATTGAAATATTCCAAAAATTAGGAGATACTTATTTCTATGATGAACAGTACACAAAAGCAGCAAAATGGTATGGGGAATTATTTGCAATGACAACTAACCTGGATTCTGAATACTATGACCGATATGCCTATTCTTTAAAAGTAATTGGTGAAAAAGACAAGGCTGGTGAAATAATAAAAAAACGCAATCAATTATTTGGTTTCAATTAATTATGATATTAAAGGGCTTTGTTTTTGTCTATTTTGGCAAAAATATTAGTGCAATATATTTTTCCTTGTGAACTAACTCTTATAGAAATTCCAAAATGAGAATAATCTCCTTCAATGCATTCCTTATGTGACGGGCTTTTCAACCAGGCATCCATAACAGCTTTTGGAGTATTATAATTGTAGGCAATATTTTCACCTACTCTTATTGCACCTAAAGTTTCTACAATGCTATTATACCTACTGCTAAAATTATCATGACTAACTGTATTATTAGCTATCATATATTCATCATGTTCTTCTGATTGTATTGAAATATAATTATTCTTTTCCAATGCATTTAAACCAATACTAACTCTATGCGAATTTACTAGTATCAGTGTTTCATCCTCAAATGAATTATAGGCATAATGATAAATTGTGACCGGAGGCGGAGTGGAAACACTCTCTGAAGTTGGGCTGTCTGAAGAACAAGAATTTAAAAAATAAACAACAAAAAATAGTAATAATAACCTCGAAATTTTGATCTTCATACAAATAAAAATGAACCTGAAAGTAGTTGCAGGTAAACTACTTAAAAAATTGATAATTGGCTTATTGTGTTCTGATTGAGGGGTACGCAAAACTAATTTATCCACTAATAATTCACCAAATTTCATCGATAAACTACACAATTTTTTAATTTTTAAAGATAATTATCTTACATCAAGATAATTAATCTTACAAAAAAGTAATAAAAAACTGCCTTTTTAGGAGGCAGTTCGCGAATAAAAACCAAAAAAACTTATAATTTTGCAAAAATATTCGTATAGTATTTTTTTCCATTTCCATCAACTCGTATAGAAAGTCCAAAATGAGTAAAATTACCTTCAATATTTTCTTTGTGACTTGGACTTCTTAACCAGGCATCCAAAGCAGCTTTTGGAGTATTATAATTATAAGCAATATTTTCACTCACAGTCTTAGCTCCTATGACTTTCATAATATTTTCAGAACGCGCTACAAAATTATTATGATTGACCACATTATTAGCAATCATATAGTGATCATGTTCTTCAGATTTATAAGAAATATGATTAATTTCTTTCAGTTCATTTAAACCTAAACTAACTCTGTATTCATTAATCAACTTCATTGTTTCCAGTTCAGTTGTATTGTATGTATAAGACATTGCTTGTGGAGAAGGTGTAGAATCATCTAAGTTATCCTCAGACGAGCAGGAATTCATTATAAATATAAGGGGAACGAATAAAAAACGAAAAAAATTTGCTGTCATAAAAGTAAATCAAGTTTAAAGTAGATTGGGGGGCAAGCTCCTTAGATATTAATAAATTAAAATTTGTTAATTGGCTGATAAACATACAATAAACGCTATTTAATAAACGAATATAATCGATGAACTACACAAAATTTTCATTTAAAATATATTTTTCTTACGCAGAAAATAATTTTAATTAAAAATTTGTAGCTATAGTTTTACTATAGATAATGACCTGAATAAGAGGGAAATAATGTTAAATAATAAAATATAAAAAACAAAAGAGAAAAAAGCGAGTATAAAATTATTTAACCTTTATGGCATCAATACTACAATCCTATAATTGAATCAGTTTTAAAACCTTTTCAAATTGCTCCTGTTTTGTAATATTGGAATTATCAAATTCCAAAGCGTCTTTTGCTTTTATAAGAGGGGAATCTTCCCGATGAGTATCAATATAATCACGCTCTTGAACATTCTTCAAAACCTCTTCAAATGTTACATCTGCGCCATTTCGTTTTAATTCTTTAAAACGTCTTTCAGCACGGGTGTGTGGTCCGGCATTCATAAATATTTTGAGTTCAGCATCAGGAAAAACAACCGTCCCAATATCTCTTCCATCCATCACAATACCTTTATTTTCCCCCATTTCCTGCTGCTGTTCGACTAATTTTACACGAACTTCATGTATTTCGGCTACTTTGCTTACATAAGAAGAAACTTCAAGGGTACGAATTTCTTTTTCTACATTTTCTTCATTCAGATACATTTCTGCAAATCCCAATTCAGGATTAAATTTGAAAGCTAATTTTATATAAGGCAGACTATTAATAAGAGATTCAATATCAAAAAAATCCTTGTTAATATAACCTTGACGCATAGCAAATAAAGATACTGCACGATACATCGCTCCCGTGTCAACATAAACATAGCCTAAGTGTCTGGCTAATTCTTTGGCTAAAGTACTTTTCCCTGTAGAAGAAAATCCGTCTATTGCTATGATAATTTTTTTGTCCAAAATAGTATTATTGTAAATTTACGGTTAAACCAAACAAACTGGTATTGGCTGCCAATGTATATCTCGAATAGGAATAGTTAAATTTCAGTTTATTGACTTTTAATCCAAAACCTACCGATATTCCTGAGAAATTTCTTTGATCCAAAACTAATAATTCTGCAGATCTTCTGAAATTATATCCAACTCTAATATTAAATGATTTTTTGGGGAAAAGTTCAGCTCCTAAAATTACATGACGTAAAGCATTTCCAAATACAGATGGTTTTTTATCTTTCGAACCTCCATCAATTGAATTTTCTGCTTGATTTGGATTGGAAAATGAAATATTCCATTGCTGTAAATTTTCTAAAGTAACATGCCAACGAAGAGGAACATTTTCTAGTTCTTGTGATACCCCTGCTATAATTTCTAGTGGTAATTTTTCATTTGTACCGGAATAAGTTGTAAACTGTGTTCCAATATTCCGAACTACCAAAGCCCAATTGACATCATTTGGTTCGTCTATAAAAATAGCACCTATATCTACAGCACCTCCAAAAGAATTGTAACTTTCCAATGTTGAAGAAATCAGCTTTCCACTGGCTCCTAAATATAAATCAGTATATGGAACGTTATAAGCGTACCCAAAAGAAAGAGCAATTTCGCTTCCTGTAAATTGAGATGTAGCCTGTCCATTTTCATCATATCCATCAAACTTTCCATAATTTACATAATTAACTCCAACCTGAAAAGTTTGCAAATGACGGTCATAAGTATAAGCATAAGAAGCCGTTCCGTAGGTTACTTCTCCAAAATAACTTCCATAATTTAAAGCCAGATGATTGTCCATTTCTGGATTTATTGTAGCAGGATTAAAATGAGCCTGATTCACATCATTATCATAAATAGTAATTGTTTTACCTCCTAATGCTGCTTGTCTTGGCGAAGTAACCAAATTTAAAAACTGATATGTATACTTACCCCCTATTTGACCGTAAGACGATAAGGTGCAAAACGAAAATAAGAGAAATAATAAAAGTTTTTTATGCATATTAAAAAGCTATTCGGTATTGTAAAACGCAAATGCGAAGATAAAATTATAATGGCATAAAATCTTATTTTATTTACGAAGTTTCTAAATGAGTTTTAAATAAAATAAAAGTTCCATCCCAAGTATTCAGGATGGAACTAAATAGAATTAAAAAGCGGTATTTATAATACTTTTGCGTTTTTTACCTTTTGATCAGTAATAGCTATTTTCAAAACATCACTCATCTCTTTAACATAATGAAACTTTAATCCTTCAATATATTCTGGTTTTATTTCATCAATATCACTTTTATTTTCGTGACACAAAATAATTTCTTTGATATTAGCTCTTTTTGCCGCTAAAATCTTTTCTTTTATTCCGCCCACAGGTAATACTTTTCCTCTCAAAGTAATTTCTCCTGTCATCGCCAGTCCTTTCTTTACTTTCTTTTGGGTAAGTACCGAAACCAAAGAAGTCAACATGGCAATCCCTGCACTTGGTCCGTCTTTTGGCGTCGCTCCTTCCGGAACGTGTAAATGGATATTGTACTTGGTTAGTACCTCTGTGCTTAATCCCAACAATTCCGTATTGGCTTTGATATATTCTAAAGCTATCGTTGCCGATTCTTTCATAACATTTCCTAAGTTTCCGGTAATGGTCATCCCTCCTTTTCCCTGAGAAATCAAAGATTCTATAAACAGAATATCTCCGCCAACACTAGTCCAGGCTAATCCGGTAACAACACCGGCAACATCGTTACTTTCGTATTTATCACGCTCTAATCTCGGAATTCCAAGAACTTTTACAATATCTTCATCAGTTACTTTCTTATTATACTCCTCCTCCATTGCAATGGATTTGGCAGCATTTCGAATCACTTGTGCAATTTTTGCTTCTAGTCCGCGAACACCGGATTCACGGGTATAGCCTTCCACAATTTTTTCTAATTGTTTTTTTCCAATAGATAAATCCTTGGTTTTTAGACCATGCTCTTTCAATTGCTTTGGAAACAAATGCTGACGGGCAATTTCAATTTTTTCTTCAATTGTATAACCCGACATTTTTATGATTTCCATTCGGTCTTGCAAAGCTGGTTGAATGGCACCCATATTATTGGATGTAGCAATAAACATTACTTTCGATAAATCGTAGCCCATTTCCAGAAAATTATCATAGAAAGTACTATTTTGTTCCGGGTCCAAGACCTCCAGCAATGCCGAAGAAGGATCTCCACTATGGCTGTTGGATAATTTATCTATTTCATCCAAAACAAAAACCGGATTGGATGTTCCTGCCTTTTTCAAACTTTGAATTATTCTTCCTGGCAAGGCACCAATATAGGTTTTTCTGTGTCCGCGAATTTCTGCTTCATCACGCAAACCACCAAGTGATATTCTCACATATTCTCTTCCTAACGCTTCAGCTACCGATCTTCCAATAGACGTTTTACCAACACCTGGAGGTCCTGTCAAACAAATAATTGGGGACTTCATATCATTTCGCAATTTCAAAACTGCCAAATGCTCTATCATTCTTTTCTTTACATCATCTAATCCAAAATGATCTTTATCAAGGATTTTTTGTGCACGTTTTAAATCAAAATTATCTTTGGAATATTCACCCCAGGGTAAGTCTAAAAACAACTCCAAATAATTTCTCTGAATACCAAAATCTGGGGCTTGTGGATTCATTCGACGCATTTTTGACAGTTCTTTATCGAAATGTTTTTGCGTTTTTTCATCCCATTTTTTAGTCTTGGCTTTAAGACTCATTTCGTCCATTTCCTCTTCCTGCGAAACACCTCCCAATTCTTCCTGAATGGTTTTCATTTGCTGATGAAGAAAATATTCACGTTGCTGCTGATCTAAATCAAAGCGGACTTTAGATTGAATATCGTTTTTCAATTCCAGCTTTTGCAGCTCCGTATTCATATAACGAAGCGTTTCAAGTGCCCGTTCTTTTAATGAATTAATTGACAATAACTCCTGTTTTTCATCAACTGACAAAGTCATGTTGGAAGTAACAAAATTGATTAAAAACGACTGACTTTCAATATTTTTAATGGCAAATGTAGCTTCGGTTGGAATATTGGGACTTTCCTTTATAATCTGAATCGCTAATTCTTTTACAGAATCAAGAATGGCTAAAAATTCTGTATCCTTATTTCCAGGTCGTTTTTCTTCAACTTCTTTAATAGTTGCTGTAATATAAGGCTCTTCAGTAACTACTTCAGCAATTTCAAAACGTTTTTTCCCTTGAAGAATAACAGTTACATTGCCATCAGGCATTTTCAGCACGCGCAAAATTCGGGCAACAGTTCCTATTTTATGAATATCATTTTTGGTAGGATCTTCAATTTCTTCATTTTTTTGGGCAACAACTCCAATAATTTTTCCTCCGGCATAAGCATCATTAATCAATTTTATGGATTTATCCCTGCCGGCTGTAATTGGAATAACAACTCCCGGAAACAAAACCATATTGCGTAAAGGCAAAATAGATAGTGATTCTGGTAATTCCTCATTATTCATTTCCTCCTCATCTTCGGGAGTCAATAAAGGAATTAATTCAGTTTCGGTATCAAATTCTTGAAGTGACAGATTGTCAAGAGTACGTATTTTATGATTTGACATATTATATTTTAAGTCTTTTTGTCATTAATAATATTCATTGATTAGCAAATATAAAGTATCAGGCTATAAATTTCACTAAAATTAATCCAATACGCCTAATATTCGCTTGGCATTAAAAAGTGACAATCACTATGCCAAAAAAAATCCGCTCATGGAGCGGATTTAGATATTTTTTTAAATCTTTTAAATTTATGGCAAATCTACACTAAAAGTACCGGCCGAAATTGTTTTGGTGGCCTCGTCATAAAGTTATTTTTTTATATTTATTTTGTGTTTAAGTCTTAAAACAAATATAAAATTATTTAACAAACAGTAAATATATAGCTTACTTTATAATATAAGAAACCAATTCCTGAGTAACGGTTTGGCCTGTGCCATTATCTATTATAATTTTTACTGGTCCAATATCTTTTGCATACCAATAATAGCTTGTACTCTTCGAAGTTTGTCCAAAAGATGAAACAGCTTGAACATATTTGATTTTGATTACATCAGTATAAGTTTTAGCACCAACAGTAACTGAACTATTTTTTTCCAGAATAGTACCTGTTGTTTTAAAATTTAAGGTCATTGTTGGAAACATCGGATCTGTAAAAGTGGTTGTTTGATTAAAACTATCCGTCCACGTTTTTCCAACTGCTAAATTATCTTTTAAAATTATTGTCTCATATCCTCCTGTTGTAGAGCCTGGCATTCCATCTTGTGCTGGATAAACTATATTTTCTATCTTCAGATAATAATCTCCACCTGCTTTTCTCAATCGTTGAGTGGCAGTAACAGTACTGGTCATGTCACTTTGCTGATTAAGCGTATAATAAGTATTGGCTCCTACTTTATCTTTAGAAACAATTTTCATAGGACTTTGTTCTACTCCTTCATATTCTAAAACCCATTGATTACCAATAGCCATTGGCCAATAATCTCCTGTAGTTGTTCCACCACCTGGAGTCGTTGGAGTTGTGGGTGTTGTTGGAGTCGTAGGGGTAGTTGGAGTTGTAGGTGTTTCATCAGTTACAAATCCATCTAAAGCTTCATCTGGCCCACAAGAATTCAAAGAAAACGTTGCAATTATTGTAAATGCAGAAAATAAAATTCTAATTTTTTTCATATTTGATATTTTTTGACAAATATATATTTTTAATGATTTAATTGTGTGTTTTTTATAAAAAATAATTTAACAGTATTATTCACATCGCCTTAATTATTTAAAAAAACTAAGATTTTATACTATAATACAATAAAAACTTTAGAAATCTGAAACACAAAATAATTTAATAATAATGGCTTTAAATCTTTTCACGAGGCACTCTTCTCAGCAATAGTACACCTATAACAAAAAAGACTCCTAAAAATACAATAGCAAATCTTGGACCCGTAATTTGATCGATGACTCCATAGACACACATTCCGATTACGATTCCGATTTTTTCAGCAACATCATAAAAGCTAAAAAAGGAAGCTGTATCATTGGTTTCCGGTAATAATTTAGAATAAGTAGAACGCGATAAAGCCTGAATTCCTCCCATTACCAATCCCACTAATGAAGCCATAATATAAAAATGTAACGGAAGTGTAATAAAATAAGCCACAGCACAAAGTAGTACCCAAAAGCAATTAATTACAATCAAAGTTGGTATATTTCCATATTTAGCAGATGCTCTGGAAGTTAAGAAAGCACCTAAAACAGCCACTAGCTGAATTAATAAAATACAGATTATCAAACCGGTTGTACTTTCACTTTTTGAACTCCATTTAATAGATTGCTCACCAAAATAAGTCGCAACCAGCATAACAGTCTGAACTGCCATACTGTAAACAAAAAAGCTACCCAAATAACGTTTCAAAGGAATGTTTTCTTCTAACAATCCCCATACTTTCTTCAATTCCTTGAAGCCGTTAAAAATAACATCTTTTGAAATTTTAGTATTATTATTATTCCCTTTTGGTAAATAATAATACGAATACTGGCTAAAAATAATCCACCAGATTCCAACCATAATAAAGGAATACTTCATTTGAAGAACTCGCTCTGCATCGGATGAAGCTGACATAATCAAAAATAAATTGACAACAAGAAGTACAACACTTCCAATGTATCCTAAAGAATAGCCTTTGGCACTAATTTTATCTTGTTGTTCCGGAAAAGCAATATCGGGCAAATACGAATTATAGAATACTAAACTTCCCCAAAAACCAATCAATCCCAAAGAGTAAAAAAGTAAACCGACGTAAATGTTTTTTAAATCAAAGAAATACAATCCCATACAGGACAGCGCACCCAAATAACAGAAAAACTTCATAAACGATTTTTTATTGCCCACATAATCCGCAATTCCAGACAATAAAGGAGAGATAAAAGCAACGACTAAAAAAGCTGCTGCGGTAACAAAATAAATTAAAGCCGAGTTCTTAATTTCACAACCAAAAACATGAATATACGGATTATCTTTACTAAACAAAGCCAAATAAAAATTTGGAAATACTGCCGATGAAATCACTAACGGATAAACCGAATTCGCCCAGTCATAAAAAGCCCAGGCGTTTAACAATTTCTTACTTCCTTTTTCTAATGGTTTCATCTTTAAGTTTTTTAATTTGGTCCCAAATATAGTTAAAATACTATTCTGCAAAAGTGGATTTTATTGTTCTGTTATTAATAAATCACTATGAATTTTAAGCTTCCTGAATATTCAATTTACTGTTTTTACGGCTAAACCCAAAGTAAATTAGAAGGCCAATGAACAGCCAAATCGTAAAATAAATCCAGTTCCAGACGCTCAGTTCTGCCATCATATACAGACAGCAAATCAGACCCAATAATGGAATCAGCGACAAATTTTGTCTATAAGACCAAACGGTTAATCCAAGCAAAACAAATAGAAATATCCACATTGGAATTTTGTGTTTAAAAAGGCTCAAACCGCTTTCGTATTTTAGTGAAGTATCAATAGGCAGGGAATCTACAACTGTTTTATATTGAATAGCATTGGCTTCAAAAGCACTCAAAACGGCTTCCAAATCCTCCGAATCCACTTTTTTATCGGCATAATTAGCTGCAATAAAATCATAAACCTCTTTTGACTGTTCTTTATTCAACGAAGTCACAATGGTTTCCGGATTGTTAATCTGGGTTGCATTGGTAACAAAATCCATTGTGCTTTTTTGGTTGAAAGCAAAGGCATAAACGAGACCTGTAATAATCAAAACGGGCAGAATAAACTTAGAATTGACATAAGGTGTTTTGAATTTTCCGCGGGGTACATCCTTTTTATTCTGCAATACCAAAACTCCGGCACAAACCAGAACAAAAGCAAATAAGGTTCCAATACTGCACAAATCAGTAACCATGGTCAGGTTCAGAAACAAGGCAGGAATCGCCACTACAAAACCGGTTACAATAGTAGCGTAAGATGGTGTTTTGAATTTAGGATGTATTTTAGAAAAACGTTTAGGTAGCAATCCGTCACGGCTCATGCTCATCCAGATTCGGGGTTGTCCCATTTGAAAAACTAATAAAACACTGGCCATAGCTACAACAGCACTCACAGCAATAATTCCCGACATCCATTTGAGATTCAGTTTTTCGAATACAAAAGCCAGAGGATCACCTACATTTAATTCGCTATAACTCACCATTCCTGTCAAAACCAAAGCAATGGCAATATATAAAATGGTACAAATAATTATAGCGCACATCATACCGCGGGGTAAATCACGTTGTGGATTTTTGCATTCTTCAGCCGTAGTGGAAATAGCATCAAATCCAATATAAGCAAAAAACACTGCCGAAACTCCTTTCAAAACGCCACTCGCTCCATTAGGTGCAAACGGATGCCAATTGTTCATGTCTACATAAAAAGCACCAACAGCAATAACCAAAAGAACAATACATATTTTGACAACAACCATCAGATTACTGGCGTTTCGGGATTCTTTCATTCCACGATAAACCAGGGCAGTTATCAAAACGATAATCAGCAAAGCAGGTAAATCAGCAACAAAATGAAACGAACCAATAGTTGGTGAAGTGGTCCAGGCAGTATAAGCGGTTTGCAAACCTGAACTTAAATTTTCGAAAGATTTCCCACCCTGCATCAATGCTGTGGCATCCCGAAAACCATTCGAAGCCGTCAGATAATCCATTTGAATCCATTGAGGCAGATAAACTCCCCCGCTTTCGAGCAATCCTGTAAAATAATCACTCCACGAAATAGCCACCGTTATATTGCCAATGGCATATTCCATAATCAAAGCCCAGCCGATAATCCAGGCAATTATTTCACCAAAAGCCACATAAGAATACGTATAAGCACTTCCCGAAACCGGAACCATCGAAGCAAATTCAGCATAAGCAAATGCAGCAAAACTGCATGCCAGGGCGGTAAATAAAAAAAGGAAAATAACGGCTGGTCCACCATCGGCACTGGCTTTACCGATAGTACTGAAAATTCCGGCACCAACAATCGCAGCAATACCAAAGGCAGTCAGATCACGGGCTGTAAGGTGTTTTCCTAAAGCATTATGACCCTCACTTTCATTCTTTTCAACCTGCTTTAAAATATCGTGAACAGTCTTTTTTCTAAACAATTGGGAAAACGCCATATTTTAGATTTTATCGTTTAAAACAAATATACTTTAAGTTTTCTTAAAATATAAAACTTATTTAAAAATCACAGCCAATTGGATTTTTTATAGTGAACATCTTATTATGTTATTAAAAAATAACATTTAAAAATCTGTGGAAATCTGCAAAATCTGCGTGCTATTATTTTTTTACAAATTTTGAAGAAATATACAGATTTACAAAACTGAAATAATTGAAGTAAAAAAATCAAAATACATTTGGCAAAGAAATTGCTTGATTTTAAAAAGTAGAATTTTATCCAAATTTTATACGATAAACTTCACTAAAAAAACTACTTTTGATTTTTGAAAATTAAGAATAATAATGAATAAATATAAGTCTTTTATAGTGCTGTTTTCTCTTATTTTACTTCCGTTTTGGAATGCAAATGCACAAGAAAAAATAAACCACCCTAAAAATGAATTCAGAGCTGTCTGGATTGCTACCGTTGCCAATATTGATTGGCCAAAGAGCAACACCGATGCTGTTGAAAAACAAAAATCCGATTATCTTGAAATTTTGGACACCTATAAAAAACTGAATTATAATGCCGTAATCGTACAGATTCGTAGTTCTGGCGAAGCCTTTTACCCTACTGAATTAGCACCTTGGTCGCGTTATTTAACAGGAAAAGAAGGAATGGCTCCTACACCTTATTATGATCCATTGGAATGGATGATTACTGAAGCACACGCCAGAGGTTTTGAATTTCACGCCTGGCTGAATCCGTATCGTGCGACGATGGATACCAAAATTGAAAACCTGAGTCCTAAACACGATTATAATAAGTTTCCAAACTGGATGATTAAACATGGTGAACCGGGTAAGGAAAAATTTTATTACGATCCGGGTTTACCTGAAGTCCAAAACCATTTGACTAAAATCGTAGAAGAAGTAGTTGAAAATTATGATATTGATGCCATTCATTTTGATGATTATTTTTATCCGTATAGAGTGCCGGGAGAAACCTTTAACGACAGGGCATCTTACGCAAAATATGGTAACGGATTAAAGTTGGAAGACTGGAGGCGTGCCAATGTAGATACCTTGGTAAAACGCGTTTCTCATACTATTAAAGACTGCAAGCCTTGGGTGCAATTTGGTATTAGTCCATTTGGTGTTTGGCGTAATAAATCCGTAGACCCTAAAGGTTCTGACACCGAAGCGGGACAAACCAATTATGACGATTTATATGCCGATCCAATGAACTGGATGGAACATAAATGGATTGACTATCTGGTTCCTCAGCTCTATTGGAGCATGGGACATCCTAAAGCTTCTTATTCTAAACTGTTGAAATGGTGGTCGGAAAATTCCAAAAATACTGCGATTTACATCGGAAACAGTACCTATAAAATCAATAACGATTCCGATAAAAGATGGAATAATCCACTTGAAATTCCAAATCAGGTTGATCTGACCCGAAGTTATAAAAACATACAGGGAAATGCTTATTTTAGTGCCAAATGGTTCATCAATAAACATCAGAATGTGACACAGTTATTGATGGAAAAACAATACAAATATCCGGCACTGCCGCTTCCAGTTCCTCAATTGAAAATGATTGTAATTGACAGCCCGGTACTCGATACTATTCAAAAAGATGCTGCAAATTCCATTTTTTGCATCAAATATCCATTGAACAGCAAAATTCGATACATTATGGTGTATCGTGCCAAAAGAGTTTCAAAAATTGATATTAACGATCCAAGCCAAATCGTTAGCAAAATAACCTTAGGAACAGAAACTCCATTAATTTCTGTGCCTATTCCATTAAACAAAGAAAACGACAATCATTCTTATGCTTTTACTTTCATTGATTTTTATGGAAATGAAAGTACACCAACAATAGTAAACTAACCAAACTAAAAATTTAGTGCAATGAAAACAGACAATACCCCTTGGTTTTGGATTCCATTATTAAATTTTGCATCGGGTTTTCCGTATGTTATCATCATTTCAGTTTCGGTATTGATGTACAAAAACCTTGGAATCAGCAATGAAGATATTGGTTTATATACCAGCCTTTTGTATCTGCCTTGGGTCATTAAACCATTATGGAGTCCGTTCATTGATTTACACGGAACCAAAAGAAATTGGTTTTTGAGTATGCAGTTATTCATTTCTATTGCCTTTTTAATAGTTGGTCTTATCATTCCTGCCAGTAACTTTTTTATTTTGAGTTTAGCTATCTTTTGGGTAGCTGCTTTTGCTTCTGCTTCTAATGATGTGGCTACAGACGGATTTTATTTATTGGCATTGGAAAAAGAACAGCAATCTCTTTTTCTGGGTATCAGAAGTACTTTTTACAGAGCATCCATGCTAACGGGTAACGGATTGATAATTCTATTAGCGGGCTATTTGGAACATCAATACGGCGATAATCAGAAAGCCTGGTCTTACACCATGATTTTCGTTGGATTAGTAATGACTTTTTTAACGGTTTACAATTATTTTGCTACGCCTAAAACAGAATTACCAATTACGAAAAAGGAAACTGAAGATAAAAATTTTGCCACTGTTTTTGCCAGTTTTTTCAAAAAGAAACAAATTGGATTGATACTGGCTTTTATTCTTTTATTTCGTTTGGGAGAATCCCAATTATTGAAAATGCTGACTCCTTTTTTAGTAGATCCTATTAGATACGAATTAGTAGAATCCCCTTCAGATGCCGATCAGACAAAAGCATTAGCATTGTATAATTCGAAAGTGAAGGCAGGAGAAAAAACCTCCTCATCAGAACTAAAATTACTCTATTCTAAACTGCCCATAGTAACAGAAATGGCCAATTCAAAAAAACCATTATTAGAAGTCGAAAATAAGAATGAGGAAGAATATAAAAATGCAAATAAAGCCCGGATTGATTTTATTAATCAATTAGTTGCGGCTAAAGGAACACAAAATACAATTTATAAAGGCGGTTTAGGATTAGACACCGAAGATGTTGGAATTATTTATGGAACTCTGGGAATTTTAGCCTTGACAATTGGAGGAATTTTAGGAGGGATTGCGATTTCTAAATATGGTCTTACCAAATGTATGTTTCCGATGTTTTTAGCTATGCATCTTCCTATAATTGGTTTTATTGGATTAGCTCATTTTCATCCTCAAGAGTCTTTTCACTTCTATTTAGATTTCAATAAATATTTTTTTGAAATAAAAATAGATCATTATCTAAACCTATACACTTGTATTACAGTGGTTCTTGAACAATTTGGTTATGGTTTTGGATTTACAGCTTTCATGATGTACTTAATTTATGTCGCCGAAGGAGAATCAAAAACAGCTCATTATGCCATCGCTACAGGCTTTATGGCTTTAGGTATGATGCTTCCCGGAATGTTGAGCGGTTACATTCAGCAATATTTAGGTTATGGGAATTTCTTTATTTGGGTGCTTATAGCCACTATTCCAGGCTTAATTTTATCTCGTTTTTTAATCTTTCCAAAAGATTATGGAAAGAAAACAGAAGCTTAACTTTCTAAACAATGACATTAGAACAAAAAATAGGACAATTCTTTTTCCCGGCTGTTTTCATCAACGATACCGAAGAAAACATTCAGGAAACAGAGCGTTTAATCAAAGAACACAATATTGGTGGATTAACCTTTTTTCACAGTAGAGCGAGTGCGGCTACCAACTACGAGACCAAGAAAAAAGTAGAATTCAATGATGATAGTTACGAGCGTTTAAAAGAATTGGTAATCCGATTCCAAAAATGTGCCACTACCCCACTTTTGATGAGTATTGATGCGGAATGGGGATTGGCCATGCGTGTCGAAAAAACTCCTCAATATCCCTATGCTATTACACTTGGTGCTTTGCCGGACAACTGTAAAGAATTGATTTACGAAGTGGGTAAGCAAATTGGCCTGGACTTAAAATCAGCAGGAATTCATTACAATCTGGCACCTTTGGCAGACATCAATAATAACCCGAATAATCCTGTAATTGGGTATCGTTCCTTTGGTCAGAACAAAGAAAAAGTAGCCGGTTTTGCTTTGGAATATTTACGCGGTATGAATGAGGTTGGGGTTTTAGGCTGTCTGAAACACTTTCCGGGTCACGGAAATACCAGTGTCGATTCACATTTGGGATTACCCGTTCTGGAAGAAACGCTGGAAGAATTACTGGAAAATGAATTGTATCCTTTCATCAAAGGAATTGAAAATGATGTCGATTCGATTATGATTGGGCATTTGGCAGTTCCGGCTCTGAATGGCGGAAAAAACACATCCGCTACCCTATCAAAACCTATTATTGAAGCTCTTTTGCGAAAGCAATTGGGTTATGATGGCTTGGTAATTTCGGATGCCTTGAATATGCACAGCGTTTCAAAATTATACGATACCAAAGGACAATTGGAATGGGAAGCTTTCAACGCTGGAAATGACATATTATGTTTTGCTGAAAACGTAGCCGAAGGAATTCAGGAAATCCTGAAAAATGCAAGTCCAGAACGCATTGAGGCTAGCTTTAATCGACTTTGGAAATGCAAACAAAAAGCCGGAATTATTGATGGGAATTTTGCTCCTGAAGGCAATTTAGATTTTGAAAACGCTGCTGTTTTAAACCAAAAAATAGCACGCAACAGTATCACCAAAATAAAAGACAATCAGAATAGCGTAAATCTTTTTGAAGCTAAAAACGATTATAAATTAGCGAAACTCAGCCTTTATAAAAATACGGACAATGTCTTTTTTAAAACCTTATCTGCTGTACTTCCATCTCCTGAATTTGCGTTACAAACAGCCGATGAAAATACCATTGCTGAATTAGAGAAAAACCTCGCTGATTTTGATTTTGTTCTCATTTCCCTTTTTGTTCCCAAAGCAAAACCATTAAATAATTTTGATATAGAAAATGCTGTTTTGGAATTTTTAGGAAAATTATTTTCATCCAAAAAATGTGTGTTGTACGTGTTTGGAAATCCTTATGCATTGCAGGTTATTCCAAATTTAGAATCTGCTTTCGGAATTACTCAGGTGTATCAGGACTTTCCTGAATTTCAGGAAGCTGCAGCCCAGCAATTAATTGAAAATACGAAATGCAAAGGCAGTTTGCCAGTAACGGTAAATAATTTATAAAATTAATCATAGATTTTCCTGCAAGGTCTTTTTTTGACTTTGTAGGTATTTATTATTTAATAAAAAACGCTATAAGCTTTTCATAAGCCTTTTAATATTTACAAACAAATAGTAATCAAGTACTTAAAAACATTTACCATAATACCATCATCAAACACTATTGCTATATAAATATTTATAATTAAATCTTATAAACTCCAACATTCGTTTTACTATATCTTTGCCAGCAAATAAAAACAATAACTTTAAAAATAAAATTATGTCTTTAGTAGGTAAAAAATTCCCAAACATTACAGTTGACGCTATTTCAGAAATGGGCGATAATTTGAGAATCAACATTCTTGATGAAGCAGTAAACAACAACAAGAAAGTATTACTTTTTTGGTATCCAAAAGATTTCACATTTGTTTGTCCAACAGAATTACACGCTTTTCAGGCTGCTTTGCCGGAATTCGAAAAAAGAAATACAGTTATAATTGGAGCTTCTTGCGACACTAACGAAGTACATTTTGCTTGGTTGAATACAGCAAAAAACAATGGTGGAATCGAAGGCGTTACGTACCCGCTTTTGGCTGATACTACCAGAAATTTATCGGCTGCATTAGGAATTTTAGATGCTGAAGCTGGTGCATACAACGAAGATGCTGAAACGTATTTAGTTGAAGGTTCTAACGTAACGTACAGAGCAACTTACTTAATTGACGAAACTGGAAAAATTTTCCACGAAAGCGTAAACGATATGCCATTAGGTCGTAACGTAAACGAATATTTGCGATTGGTGGATGCGTATGCTCACGTTCAGACTAATGGGGAAGTTTGTCCGGCGAACTGGGAAAAAGGAAAAGAAGCAATGACTGCTGACAGAATCAGTACTGCTGAATACTTAAGCGCAAACTAATAACGCACATCAATACAATAGCAATGGTGGTTTTCAATTTTTAAGCCACCATTGTTTTTATAATTGACTTTAAAAAACTAAAAGCTATGTTAATCGATTTAACTGAAGATACATTACAGGATTTAGTGGCTAATAACGAAAAAGTAGTCGTTCAGTATTCAGCCTCATGGTGTGGAAATTGTCGTATTATGAAACCAAAATTCAAAAAACTGGCAACTGAAAACGAAGCAATTACTTTTGTTTTGGTAGATGCAGAAAACTCTCCGGAATCCAGAAAGTTAGCCAATGTAAGCAACCTGCCTACTTTTGCTACTTTCGTAAATGGGAAACTGGTGAACGAAAGCCAGACGAACAAAGCAGAAGTTTTAATCGAATTGGTAAACGAAATTGTTTAAATAACCTTTAACCTTTGTCAAAGTTCTAAACTTTGGCAAAGGTACTAAGGTAAAACCTAAATAAATGAAACTACCCATAATCAAACATTTATCTCAGTTTATTGAAGAAAATGACGAGGATTATCTTGTGGAAACTATCGAAGTGCTGGAAGCTTTAACGGAGGTTTCTTCTTTGAAAGACGAAGAATTAGACGTTATAGGCGAATTAATTTCGAATATGTACGGCGCTCTTGAAGTTCATAAAATGACTAAAGACGGAATGGATAAAAAAGAAGCTTTGAATACGTTTATGAAAAGAGTACTCGGCTCTATTGATAAATAACTTTTGTTTGAATAAATTAGAAAACGCCTTCAGAAATGAGGGCGTTTTTTTTATTAAAATTGTTAAAATCGTAAATCAAAAAAATACAAATCGTAAATAAATTTTCATACTTTTGAGCCTCATTTAAAAAACAAAACAATGGCTTCAATAACATTAGGAGGAAATCCGGTAAATACATCAGGAGAATTACCAAAAGTGGGTTCTAAATTAGCAGATTTTAAATTAGTAAAAAACGACCTTTCTGTCGCTACATTGGCTGATTTTGCAGGATCTAAATTAGTATTAAATATTTTTCCAAGTGTAGATACAGGAACTTGTGCAGCTTCTGTTCGTAAATTTAACGAAAGTGCTGGCCAGTTGGAAAACACAAAAGTATTGTGTATTTCAAGAGATTTGCCTTTTGCTCAAAAACGTTTTTGTGGTGCTGAAGGATTGGAAAATGTAATTAATTTATCTGATTTTCAGGAAGGAAGTTTTGGGAAAGCGAATGGTTTGAATATTGTTGACGGAGTATTGGCAGGATTGAATTCAAGAGCCGTTATTGTAGTGGATGAAAATGGAACTGTAGTGTATACGGAACAGGTTTCGGAAATTGCTGATGAACCAAACTATGAAGCTGCTTTAGCTGCACTTTAATTTATGGAATTTCAAAAAGACAATACTTTTTTTAGCGGACGATTAAAGAGCATTACATTTGCTGTAAAGGGTGCTGTAAAATTGATTACTACCGAACACAGTGTAATGGTTCAGTTTTCGCTTGGAATTATAATGACTATTCTGGGATTTTATTGTAATATTACCAAAACGGAATGGCTTTTTCAGACTTTGGCAATTGGATTGGTGCTGAGCATCGAAGGATTGAATACTGCAGTTGAAAAAGTAGCCGACTTTATACATCCCAATTACCACGAAAGAATTGGTTTTATAAAAGATATTGCTGCCGGCGCAGTATTATTTGCTGCAGGTACCGCAATCGCAATTGGATTAATTATTTATGTACCCTATTTTTTATAGAAAATAGTTCAGCTAAAGAATGGCAAAAACAACAAAACCTACAACTCCGGATAAGAAAACCGATTCTAAATCTGTAGAAAAAAAATCTTGGGAAATCAGTAAACAGCACAAAATCGTTTTGGGCTGTTTACTGGTATTGTTTTCAATTGCCTTGTTCCTGGCCTTTGTTTCTTTTTATATCTACGGACAGGAAGATCAAAGTGCCGTAAATCAATTGGCTGACCGGACAGAAACAGTTCAGAATTGGCTGGGTAAATTTGGTGCTTATCTGGCTGATTTAATCGTTTTTCAGGGTTTCGGAATTGCGTCCTTCTTATTTGTTCGATTGTTCTTCCTTACCGGATTATTTTTGGTGTTGGATGTTTCGTTGCGAAAATTGAAAAATATTTGGTTTTGGGATTTATTCGTTATTATTATTCTGTCTGTTTTATTTGGTTTTTTTGCCGTTTCCCTACCCGAATTGGGCGGGACCATTGGATATGAATTGAATTTATTCTCGCAGGATTATATCGGAAAAACCGGAACTTTATTGGTGTTGCTCTTTGGAATTGTCATTTATCTGATATTCAAAATCAAAGTATCTCCTGAAAAAATCAAGTCCTTTTTCGAAAAGACACAAAAAGAAATCAAAACGGACTTATCTTCAGTAGCACCATCTAATATTCCTGCTTATAATCTGGAAGAATTTGCGGTTGCAGAAAAAGAAGAAGAGACAGAAGATGAAGAGCTGGATGGTATTCATTTAAAAACAGTTTCAGGTTCTCAATTTGAAATCAACAAAGAAGCCTTAAAGCCTACAATTAATAATGCTTCAGAAATTAGCCCAATTCCTCCAACAGAAGTAGTAACCCCTCCTCCATTTCATTCACCCGAAATCATTCAGACAAACGATGAGCATTTTGTAATCGAAAAAGCACCCGAAGAAGATATTATCGAAGAAAATCTGGCTTCAAAACTGGTGGCTGATTTTGGATTATTCGATCCAACTTTGGATTTATCCAATTACAAATACCCGACAATCGATTTATTAAAAGAATATTCTACCGGAGGAATTACTATCAATCAGGAAGAATTAGAAGAAAATAAAAACAAAATTGTGGAGACCCTTCGCAATTACAAAATTGAAATAGCTCAAATAAAAGCTACCGTTGGTCCATCGGTTACCTTATATGAAATCGTCCCGGAAGCGGGAATCCGTATTTCAAAAATCAAAAGTCTGGAAGATGATATTGCCTTATCGCTTGCAGCATTGGGTATTCGTATCATTGCTCCTATTCCGGGAAAAGGAACCATTGGTATCGAGGTTCCTAATAAGAATCCAACAATGGTTTCTATGAAAAGTGTTATTGGCTCAGCCAAATTTCAGGAAGCTGAAATGGAACTGCCTATCGCTTTAGGAAAAACCATTTCGAATGAAACTTTTGTAGTGGATTTAGCCAAAATGCCTCACCTGCTAATGGCGGGTGCAACAGGACAGGGAAAATCGGTTGGATTGAATGCCGTAATCACGTCCTTGCTTTACAAAAAACATCCTGCCGAAATTAAATTTGTGATGGTCGATCCTAAAAAAGTCGAACTGACACTGTTTAATAAAATCGAAAGACATTATTTAGCCATGCTGCCCGATTCTGACGATGCTATTATTACAGATAATGCCAAAGTAGTCAATACTTTGAATTCATTATGTGTGGAAATGGACAACCGTTACAATCTGCTGAAAGATGCGATGGTTCGAAATATTAAGGAATACAACGAAAAATTCAAGTCCCGAAAATTGAATCCGGAAAACGGACACCGGTTTTTACCTTATATTATATTAGTAGTCGATGAGTTTGCCGATTTGATTATGACTGCCGGAAAAGAAGTCGAAATGCCTATTGCACGATTGGCACAGTTGGCGAGAGCGATTGGAATTCACCTGATTATAGCTACTCAAAGACCTTCCGTAAATGTAATTACGGGTTTAATCAAAGCCAATTTCCCGGCTAGGATTGCTTTTAGGGTATCTTCAAAAATTGATTCACGCACCATTTTGGATTCACAGGGAGCCGATCAGTTAATTGGTCGTGGAGATTTATTATACTCCAATGGAAATGATGTGGTACGGGTACAATGTGCATTTGTTGACACACCCGAAGTCGAAAAAATTGTTGATTTTATAGGTTCACAAAAAGCCTATGCCACAGCCTATTTGCTTCCTGAGTTCATTGGAGAAGAAAGTGGCATTAATCTTGATATGGATATTTCAGATAGAGATACTTTATTCAGAGAGGCTGCAGAAGTGATTGTAAATGCACAGCAAGGATCGGCTTCTTTACTGCAGAGAAAATTAAAATTAGGCTACAACAGAGCCGGAAGATTAATCGATCAGCTGGAAGCTGCAGGAATTGTAGGTCCGTTTGAAGGCAGTAAAGCAAGAAGCGTGAACATTTCGGATATAAGTTCTCTTGATGAATTTTTCAAAAATGAACAAAATTAATTAGAACAAGATGAAATTTTTTCAAATTATTACCCTATTCCTTTTCAGCATTTCCATTCAGGCACAAGATAAAAAGGCAAAAGACCTTTTAAATCAGGTAACTTCCATTGTAAAAAGTTACGATAATATTGTTATTGATTTCAAATATTCTTTGAGCAATCTAAAAGAAAACATCAATCAGAACAGCAAGGGAAATGTGACGATGAAAGGCAATCAGTACGTTTTAAATTTTATGGGAGTAACCAAAATTTTTGACGGAAAGAAAAGCTACACCATTGTTCCCGAAGATGAAGAAGTTACGGTATCTACAGTCAATGAAAATGATGACAGTGCTATCACTCCTTCCAAAATGCTGACGTTCTTTAATTCCGGATACAAATGTACGATGGATATTGTACAGGATGTCAAAGGAAGAAAGATTCAATACATCAAATTGGTGCCGCAGAATGGCAAAGATCCAAGAAAACAAATACTATTAGGCATTGATGTGCAGACCAAACACATCTATAATCTTATTGAAACAGGAAAAAAGGGAACAGTAACCACATTAACTGTAAATTCTTTTAAAACCAACCAACCTTTGTCAAAAAATCAATTTACCTTTGTAGCCAGTAAATATCCAAATTACTACATCAATAAATTAGATTAAACGCTTAGGTGAAGATTCTCGACAAATATTTATTAAAAACATTCCTGACTACATTTACCACCGTATTTGTAATCCTGTTTTTTATATTCATACTACAATCCGTTTGGCTGTTCATTGCAGAATTGGCAGGTAAAGATTTAGATTTCCTGATGGTGATCAAATTCCTGTTATTTGCAATGCCACGTATCATTCCTTTGGTTCTGCCTTTATCTGTTTTATTGGCTTCGATAATGAGCTTTGGAAATCTGGCCGAAAACTATGAGTTTGCTGCTATGAAATCTGCCGGGATCTCTTTGCAGAGAGCTATGAAAAGCCTGATCATTTTCATATCCATATTAAGTATTATAGCCTTCTTGTTTGCCAACAACGTCATTCCTTATGCTGAATACAAGTTCGTCAATTTCAGAAAAAGCATTGCACAATTAAAACCGGCTATGGCTATTGCCGAAGGTCAGTTTAGTGATGTAGGCTTGTTTAATATTAAAGTGAATAAAAAAACCGGGGAAAACGGAAATATACTGACAGGTATTACCATTCACAAAAAATCCGTTAATGGGGACGGCAATAAAACGGTTATCAAGGCAAAAAATGGAGAATTAATCAGTAGTGAAAAATCCAGTACGCTGCAATTAGTTTTAAAAAACGGATATTATTATGAAGATATCACGCCTAAAAAATATGAAGACAGAAATAAAATTCCTTTTGCAAAAAGTTCTTTCCAAAAATATGTCATCAATATCGATTTATCAAAATTAAATCCTGTTGAGGAGAATAATTCCAACATTAGCAATACAAATTCAATGCTGAATGTAAATGAACTTAGCTATACTCTGGATTCTTTACATACCAACCGGGATAATGAAATTTTGTCTTTTTCGGAAAATATCAATCAAAGCATTGGAATTCCGGCAAATACTCCAGGCATAATTCAGCCCCGGCCAAAAACCAAATCATTCCCACCGGATTTATTATCAATATACAAAAACGATAAAAAATTAGAAGTATTAAATTTTGCTTTGAGTACAGTTGAAAGTAACCTGTTTTCAATTGACGGAACAACTGCCGAATTACTGGAAAAACAAAAAGACATCAACGGGCACCTATTGGCCTTTTATGAAAAATTTGTAATTGCATTTGCCTGCTTCCTGATGTTTTTTATAGGAGCTCCTCTGGGTGCTATTATTAGAAAAGGAGGTCTGGGTTTACCTATTGTTTTTGCTGTTTTGATTTTTATAACCTTTCATTTTATCAATACTTTTGGCAAAAGGGTTTCTCAGGAAGACCAGCTTTCTTCCTTTTTAGGGGCCTGGCTTTCCTCTATTATCCTTACTCCTTTGGCAATTTTACTGACCTACAGGGCTACCAATGATATTGGGTTAATCAATATGGATGTTATTATAACTCCTGTTCAAAAAGCATTTCAAAAAGCATTTCAAAAAATAGTTCCATCTCAAAAATAAATACATAGAATTATGACTACAACAAACATACAACTCGACACCATTGAAGAAGCGATTGAAGCGATTCGTCAAGGGGAAATAATAATTGTTGTGGATGATGCCGATAGGGAAAATGAAGGTGATTTTCTTGCTGCAGCCGAAAAAGTAACTCCGGAAATGATCAATTTTATGGCCACTCACGGTCGTGGATTGATTTGTGCTCCATTGACGGAAAGCCGTTGTAAAGAGTTAGGATTAAATGCGATGGTCAGTAATAATACAGACCCAATGGAAACGGCCTTTACGGTATCTGTAGATTTAAGAGGAAATGGAGTAACCACAGGAATTTCTGCAGCCGACAGGGCTCTTACTGTTTTTTCATTGACAGACCCCAATATAAAACCACACGACTTAGACAGACCCGGCCATATATTCCCTTTAATTGCCAAACAGGGAGGCGTTTTAAGAAGAACCGGACATACCGAAGCAGCTATCGATTTTGCCCGTCTGGCAGGCTTCAAACCGGCTGGGGTTATTGTCGAAATCATGAACGAGGATGGAACTATGGCGCGTCTGCCGGAATTAGTGGAAGTAGCTAAAAAGTTCAATCTGAAATTAGTTTCTATTGAAGATTTGGTGGCCTATAGAATGCAGCACGATAGTCTAATTGTAAAGAAAGAAGATTTTGACATTGAAACCCGTTTTGGTACTTTCAGGCTTAGAGCTTATTTGCAGACGACAAACAATCGCGTTCACGTTGCCTTAACCAAAGGAACCTGGAAAATTGGCGAATCCGTTTTAACCCGAATTAATGCTACCTTAATCAATAATGATATTCTGGGTACATTGACAAACGATGCCAATAAAAAATTATGCGATCTTTTCGAACTGATCAATGCCGAAGGAAAAGGAGCTGTATTGTTTATCAATCAGGAATCGCAATCAGGGGATTTATTGAATCGTATTGTAGAATTAAAAGAATTACAGGCCAAAGGGGAATTCAAAGCACCGCAAATCAGAATGGACAATCGTGATTTTGGAATTGGTGCTCAGATTTTACACGATATCGACATTTCAAGAATTCGTTTACTGACCAATAATGAACAGATCAAGCGTGTGGGAATGATTGGATATGGTCTGGAAATTGATGAATATGTAGCGTATTAAACCAATTCCTTTATTTTTTTTCAAAACTATTCTGAACTAAATCAAAGAAAATGAAACGATTAAAAAGTTCCTTGAAAATTAGCTGTGTTTTTTCTAAAAATACACTTGCATAACCAAAAAAGGTTCTTATATTTGCACTCGCAATAACAAATTGTGCACGCTCAAACTGGAGAAATGGCAGAGCGGTCGAATGCGGCAGTCTTGAAAACTGTTGACTGTAACAGGTCCGGGGGTTCGAATCCCTCTTTCTCCGCAAAGGAAACCCGAAACGAAAGTTTCGGGTTTTTTGTTTTCATACTGTGTCAAAAGCTCGCTTTTGTAAGCAGTATGAAAACAAAAAACCAAGCCAAAATTTATTTTGGTTTAGGTTTCTTTTGTAGGTTCCCCTCTCTGGGATCAACGCAGTTAATCCTGTTTATACACAACTGTGTCAAAAGCTCGCTTTTGTAAGCAGTATGAAAACAAAAAAACAAGCCAAAATTTATTTTGGATTAGGTTTCTTTTGTAGGTCCCCCTCTCTGGGATCAACGCAGTTAATCCTATTTATACACAATTGTGTCAAAATCTCGCTTTTGTAAGCAGTATGAAAACAAAAAACCAAGCCAAAATTTATTTTGGATTAGGTTTCTTTTGTAGGTTCCCTCTCTGGGATCAACGCAGTTAATCCTGTTTATACACAACTGTGTCAAAAGCTCGCTTTTGTAAGCAGTATGAAAACAAAAAAACAAGCCAAAATTTATTTTGGATTAGGTTTCTTTTGTAGGTCCCCCTCTCTGGGATCAACGCAGTTAATCCTATTTATACACAATTGTGTCAAAATCTCGCTTTTGTAAGCAGTATGAAAACAAAAAACCAAGCCAAAATTTATTTTGGATTAGGTTTCTTTTGTAGGTCTCCCCCTCTGGGATCAACGCAGTTAATCCTATTTATACACAACTAGGACAAAAACTGGCTTTTGGGAACAGTGTTGAAAAACAAAACCAAAATTTTAGCTATTCTTTACACACAATCTTTTTATTTAAATGCCAGTTATCAAACCCTTTATTTTCATTTATTACATGGACTTTGTAGCTTTTGCTTTTAATTATTAAGAAAAATAATATTCATTACAAAATTTTATATGTTTATTTGTACAACCTTTCAGTTGCTGAATCCAGGGAGTATATATTAAAATAAGTAAAAATTTACAATATGAAGTACAATTACTTTAATTTCAAAATGTTTTACATTATGGGATTACTATGTTGCAATTGTTTAACTATTCATTCTCAGGATATTCTCTGGGAGAAATCATATGGCGGCAAACATGCAGAATATCTTTTTGATGCACAGCCCACAGCTGATTATGGATTTATTCTGGTTGGAAGTTCATTATCAGATAAAACCGGAAATAAAACCGGAGAAAACAATGGTGACCTGGACTATTGGGTTTGGAAAATGAATGAAAGCGGAGAACTGGATTGGCAAAAAAGCTTTGGAGGTAGTGGTTTTGATTTACTTCAGAGTATCAAAAATACCAAAGATGGCGGATTTATACTGGCTGGAACATCCGGTTCCAATATTGGTTTTCAGAAAAAAGAAAATTGCAAAGGAAATACGGATTTTTGGCTCATTAAACTTGATGCCAATGGAGAAGAACAATGGCAGAAAACCATTGGAGGTAGTAGTCAAGACGATTTATTATGTGTTTTCCAAACTAGAGATGGCGGTTATATGTTGGGAGGTTCCTCTAGTTCAAGTCCGGAAATTATCAAAAATGATAATTCTAATGAAAAAAAAATAGTAAATAGTAAGCCGGACCTATATGCCAAATCGGAAAAAAGCCGCGGTAATATGGATTATTGGATCGTAAAATTAAACAAAAATGGAGAAGTACAATGGCAAAAAACCTATGGCGGTGAATATGCCGATTTGCTTCGCAGTATGGAACAAACAAAAGATGGCGGCTATATTTTAGGCGGTTATTCCAATTCTTCACAATCGGGAGAAAAAGCAGATGCTACGAATGGAATTGGCGATTATTGGATTGTAAAAATTGACGATACAGGGAACATCGAATGGCAAAAAACCTATGGTGGTAACGGAGACAACCAATTGTATGTAATTCATCAAACAGAAGATGGTGGTTATATTGCAGGAGGAAATTCCAACAGCACATCATCACTTTGCTCCATTGGCGGTAACGTGCGTTCAGGAACAGATTTTTGGGTATTGAAAATGGATGAAAAAGGCGAAGTTGTATGGACCGAAACCTACGATTTTGGCAAAGTAGATATTTTGACTTCATTGGTTGAAAACAAAGACCATACCTATTTGATAGGCGGTTACTCCTCCCCCGGCCCTTCCGAAAAAAAAGGGGGCAAAGCAACTAAAACCGAAACAGGCATCAATGATTATATCGCCTTAAAAATAGATGGGAAGGGCGAAAAGCTGTGGGACAAAACCGTAGGAAGCGAAGGCGAAGATATCCTGCGAAAATTGATAGAAACCCGTGATGGAGGTTATTTGATGGCAGGAACTTCTAACGCTCAGGCCGTTTCGGATACTTTCAATAAAGCCTCTAAACTATTGGATAATGACACACCGAACGCCCAACTGCAAAATGCGGCCAATGGGGTGAACAATACCGTAACCGATATCGAAAACGAGGCGAATAATGCCCTAAAAGACAGCACTCAAAAAATTAATGATGCCCTTAGCAATCAGACAGATTCCCGTTTTAAATTTGGTATCAACTCGCCTGCCGGAGCTTTGAATCTGCCTTCGGTGGGGTCGGGTGGGCAGTCTGGCGGATCGAAATCTGCCAGGGAACAAAACGAAAAAAAACTGCCCGCTTCCAGAGACAAACAAAACAATTTGGGTAGTAATGATTTTTGGGTAGTAAAACTCAAAGACAAAATCAAGCCCGAAGTCATAAGAGTAAGTGTTGAGGCTATTCCTAATCCTGCGGTAGCTTTTACTAATATCATTATTGGCTATGAGTTTGAAACCGGCACAGCAACAGTGGTGGATATGGCAGGCAGGGTTTTACAGCAATTTAGTATCAACAGCAGAACCGTTCCGGTAGATTTAAGCCGATATCCTAATGGGGTATATGTGGTGAACATCAGGACAAATGTACAAAGTGATGGAGTTAAGGTTATTAAGGGAGGATTAAAATAAAAAATAAAATGATGAAACGATTATTTACTTTATGCTTGTTAGTTCCAAATTTGTTTTTTTGTTTTTTATTTACAGAACAAGTTGGAACATATTCTTTATTTGCACAAGATCTTGAACTTTATCCCAAGCTTCAATCCTACATTACACCTTCTCCTCAAGCAGCGTCAATTACAAGATATGGAGATTATCCTGTGAATTACAACACAGGATTAGTAGATATGAAAATTCCCTTATACAATATAAAATCAGGGAATTTGAGTTTGCCAATGGATATAAGTTTTCACGCTTCTGGACGAATGGCCAATGAAACCAATGGCGTTTTAGGAATGCGATGGGTGTTAAACGCTGGAGGTGTAGTAACAAGAACAGTTCATGGATATCCTGATGAGTGGGATTATTTAACATCGTATACGGTAAATCCAAACCATACACCGGATTACGATGAACTGCGTCGGACATGTACAGAGAACTTTTTAGCAATGGAAAACGGTGGACCAAATTATAACAAAACTGACAGCGAATTAGATGTTTTTAGATACGTATTACCATCAGGAAAGAGAGGTCAATTTGTACTGAAGACAGAGAATGGGGTAAAAAAAGCTGTACAAATACCATACGAAGCGTTAAAAATTGAATTGATTCAAGATAACTCCTATTACGGTTATTATGGAGGCATCAATATAACTGACGTGGATGGAACTATTTATTATTATGGAAATGGCAGTACAGTATATAATTCCAAATATTGTGAATTTAATCAGGATAATTATTCTCTACCTGGTTCTATTCCCACAGGTTGGTATATAAAAAAAATAGTTTCAGCAGACAGCAAGGACATCATAGAATTTGATTATCAAAATATGTCTGTAACCAAAATTGAAGCTAGAGAATCCATAACAACTTGCGACAGAATTCGGAATTATTCAGTGCATGATGTTTATGACTCTTGTGACACCTATGGACCTTATTTAATTAACGAATACTTATTTGAACTCCCCAGAGAACATCAAAATGGATCAATTTCTCCAATGACTGTACCTGCCTTAAAGTCAATTATATTTAAAGATGGAGAACTTAACTTTAGCTATACTGGACAATCCATTATAAACAAAACGGCATTGCAATATATTACCTTAACTGGAGCTGACAATAAAAAATTCAAATTTAATCAGGAATTAAATGCTACTGAAACTGAACTTCGCTACCTAAATAGTTTAGAAATTTTAAGTATTTCAAATGGTTTAGAAAAAGTAGAAGAAAAATACAGTTTTGATTATTATAAACTTGCTAGCGGTAACATTCCCCTTTCAAATGGTTCAGCATACCTTAAAGATTGGTGGGGTTATTACGACGGAAACGCGGATAATTTATTACCTCAGAGATCTGTTGATTTTTACCGAAATGATGGCAGTAATTTTCATTACGTATTTAGGGATATAGGTGGTAATGCCAATAGAGATCCAGATTTGGAATCGATGAAGTTGGGAATGATAAAATCGATTACCTATCCAACAGGGGGAAATACAGTATTTGAATATGAAAATAATTATTATAAAGAACAGACGCTTAAGTATGGTCCGGGATTAAGAATCAAGAAAGTAACCAACAAACCAATTATAGGGGCAGAAATGATTAAGAACTATAAATATGGCAATAATGAAGATAAAACAGGAGATATTAACCCCGCTTTAAAACCCGGACAACATACCGTTCAGGAATCCAGTATGATGGTATACTATGACTTCATAAATTGCTTACATATGCCCCATCAAGAACAAGTAGGTTATCGAATCAGAAACTTTTCATCTGAACCTTTAATTAGTCCAGGAGATTTTGGAGGAAATACAATTTGGTACGATATGGTAACGGAATATTCAGAAGAAGATAGTAGTTATAGTGGAGAATATTATAATGAGGGTAAAAACGGAAAAATTATATATGTGTATTCCCCTAAATATTTTGACACCAAACAATTTGTAATTATCGACAATGAATATTATATTGATTATCCAAAAGTATTTGCAGATCCTTATAATCTATGGCTCGGAGGAAAACTTCTTTCAAAAAATGTATATAAAAAAGAAAATGGAGTTTTTATACCTGCATTAAAAGAAAGTTATAATTATTATGATTTGAACTTTGAAGAAGTATGGGATATGCCTACCTATCGCCATGTGAATTTTTCCGTAGACCGGTCAGAGCATGCTAATAATAATATGAGTTTTCAGTACAATGCGGAAAAATATTACCATAATAACATTTGTTCTGTTTATGGGTATGGCTATAGAAAATACGTTTCCGGTTCAGAGAAATTAGCCAATAAAACTATCGAGCATTTTGATGGGGCTGGAATTACTGCTGTAACACACTATTTTTATGACCCTCAATACGATCAATTGAGAAAAGAAGAAACTACAAACAGTGATGGAAATCAAATTCGCTTAGAATATGAATATCCATTCGACAAAACGTCATTGTCTTTGCCGAATGTCTATAATAAAATGGTCAATATGAATATACTTTCTCCAGCAGTGTCGAAATCACAATATACCATTAATGGGACCAATAGTGTTTTTTTACAAAGTAAAAGAACGGATTATTCTGAGCCCTATCCAAATATAATTCGTCCGTCAAAAGAGTATTATAAGAAAGGTAGTAACACTGAAGAAGCTATAATTTTATATAACAATTATGACAATAAAGGTAATCCTGCTGAACTACAGATGGCCAATGGCACAACCATAGCTTATATATGGGGCTATAACCAAACTCAGCCGGTAGCCAAAATAGAAAATGCCACGCAGGCACAAATAACAGCACTCAGCCTTAATATGACATTGATAAACAACAGTGCCACAACCGATACTGCCATGCAGACTGAACTGCAAAAAATAAGAGCAGGACTGCCTAACGCTATGGTTTCTACCTACACCTACAAGCCCCTTATAGGCATAAGTACCATGACCGACCCTAAAGGCAATACCATAACCTATAACTATGATAGCTTCGGGCGTTTACAAAATGTAAAAGACAAAGACGGCAACATCCTATCTGAAAACGAATACCATTACAAAAACTAATCATGAGTAATATGAAAAATATAATCTTATTGGTATTCGCCCTGTTTTCTGTTGTAGCATTCAGCCAAACCCAAACGGAAAATTACATCAAAAACACAACTTATAAAGTAGCATCAGCTATTAGTATTACAAACCCTACAGCCATACAAGCCAATCAAAACATTACATATTTTGATGGATTGGGCCGTCCTATTCAGCAAATAGCCCATCAGCAGTCAGGATCAGGTAAAGACATTGTTACGCCTATAGAATACGATGTTTTAGGCCGTCAGGCAAAAGACTATTTGCCTTATGTACCCAATGTGCCTGCCTCATTAGACTATAAAGCCACCGCATTGACGGATGTTTTAAACTTTCCGCAATACACGGGGCAAAATCCGTTTTCCGAAAAAGAATTAGAAGCCTCACCACTCAACCGCGTCTTAAAACAAGCCGCTCCCGGAACAGACTGGGCTTTGGGTTCCGGACATGAAATAAAATTGAAATACCAGACCAATACTGCTTCAGATGCCGTAAAACTATTCACTGTAACTGCCAGCTGGGATGCCGCTAAAGGACTGTATGACATCCCTACTTCCTTGATTCCTGCGGATTATCTGGACTATCAATTGTACAAAACCATAACATTTGATGAAAACACAGCAGCAACGCCAACAGAATCGAATGGTTCGACAGTAGAATTCAAAAACAAACAAGGGCAGGTTGTTTTAAAAAGAACATACGGAACTGTAGGATTTGGAACGACAAATGAAAGATATGACACCTACTATGTGTATGATCAATACGGGAATCTGACATTTGTTGTGCCGCCTTTGGTCAACGCTGCCAGTACCATTACGCAAACCATTTTAGAGGGTTTGTGTTACCAATACAAATACGACTACCGCAACCGCTTGGTAGAAAAAAAACTCCCGGGCAAGGACTGGGAATTCATCGTGTACGACAAACTCGACAGACCGGTTTTGACGCAGGATGCCAACCTGAGAAAAACAACCAATAACTGGCAATTTACAAAATATGACGTTTTTGGCCGTGTAGCCTATACAGGAATATATCCCAATGCGGATGCCACTAAAAACGCAAGAGTTGCCATGCAAAATTATTTTAATACCCAAAACAGCACCGGCACTAAAATGTATGAGTCCAGAGTACCCATGGCTGTGGGTGGAGGGTATAGCAATATATCGTATACCAGTGATAATTTCCCGAAGACAAGTTTAATCCTTTACACTATTAATTATTATGACAACTATGATTTCTATACGTTTAATAAAGACGGTATAACCCTGCCGGCAACAACGAGTTCAGGAGATAACATTGTCAATTACAACAATGCAGCTGGCACACAAATGTTGACCAAAGGATTGCTGACAGGAACCAAAATTCGGGTACTGGATAGTTTTACGACCACTAATTACTGGATAACGGATGCTATAGGCTATGATGCAAAAGGACGTCCTATATATACTGTAAAAAACAATAAATATTTATCCACGCTGGACATTACGGAAAGCAAATTAGATTTTGCTGGCAAAGTCGATAAAACCATTACAAAACACAAAAGAGGGTCTAACAACCAAATTGTTATAGAAGATAATTTTATCTACGATCATGCCGGAAGACTTACCAAACAAACCCAATCCATTAACGGAGCGACCCCCCCGGAAGTAATCGCAGCCAATACCTATGATGAGTTAGGACAGTTAATCAGCAAAAAAGTAGGTGGAAAAACTACCCAGCTACAGACCTTAGATTATGCCTATAACATTCGGGGATGGCTCACAGGAATTAACAATGATCCAACAAATAATTTGGTATTGAATTCCAGTGAAAAAGATTTATTTGGATTCAAAATCAATTACAACACCGTAGAAAATTGTTTCAATTATACAGGTACGGCACTCTATAATGGCAATATATCCGAAACCTATTGGCGTACCGCAAGCGATAATGTAGAAAGGAAATATGGCTATAAATATGATAATGTCAATCGACTTCGAGAATCTATTTATCAAAAACCAGGTATTATTATTGCTCAAACTTTAGTTACCAATGCTTATGACGAAAACATAACTTATGATAAGAACGGGAATATTACAAGTTTACAACGCAATGGAAATGGAGACCCGCAAATTGGTGCTATGCCAATTGATGATTTGACCTATGTTTATATGCCAAATAGTCCTAATCAACTCCTAAAGGTAACAGATAGCCCCAACGGAAACGATGCCCAAGGCTTTATAGACGCAAACAAAACGGATGATTATACCTACGACGACAACGGTAATTTAACGACCGACAAAAAAAAAGAAATAACCAATATTACATATAATTATTTCAATTTGCCTACCGAAATAACTTTTCGAAATGATATTTCCAATACAATTCGATATATTTACGATGCTTTAGGAACAAAACAAAAGAAAATTGTAGTTAGTAACGGAGATACAACAGATACGTATTATGCGGGGACTTTCCAGTACGTACAATCTTTTGAAGGCGGGCTGCCTTTGGCTTTAAAATTCTTTGGACAACCCGAAGGCTATGTAGAGCCTAACGGAAGTTCTTTTAAATATGTGTACCAATACAAAGACCATTTAGGTAATGTGAGGTTAAGTTATAGTGATGCCAATAATGACGGTACAATTGCTAATTCAGAAATTATTGAGGAAAGTAATTATTATCCTTTTGGGTTGCAGCATAATGGATATAATAATACGAAAACTTCCTATAATCCTGGGCAAAAAAAACTTTTCAATGGTAAGGAATTACAGAATGAGTTGGGACTGAATATGTATGACTATGGAGCAAGAAATTATGACCCTGCATTAGGAAGATGGATGAATATTGACCCGCTGGCAGAGAAATCAAGAAGATGGTCTCTATATACTTATTGTTATAATAATCCTATTAGATTTATTGACCCAGATGGAATGTACTCAGTTGGTTTAAATGGTACTGCAAAAGAACAGAAAGAATATACTACAATGTTGCATAATTCAACAGGGAATAATTACTCTGTTGACCCAAAAACTAACGAATTAAAAAATGATGGTGCTGACCCTAATTTTTCGGGTACAAAATCAACAGAATTAGCAAATACAGTTGATAATGCTATAAATTCTACTACTAAATATGACATAAATCTAACAGGTGGTAAAGGTGATGATAAAACAGTCTTTATTGATAATTTTAATACTAAAACAGTTGATGTTGCAGATTTGAAAAAAATTGGAGCAGCTAGTACAGCATTGCAAGGAGCTGCTATAGGTCATTTTGTAAATGAAATCCAAGCTGGAGGGACTTTTAATTCAGCACACAATGCAAGTTTAAAGGTCGAAGGAAAAATTTATGGAGAATTAATAGGAGACTCTTCAATTACTACCAGAACAAGTTATACAACTGGTGGTGCAGTAAATGGATACCAAAAAATGATTTATGAATTTAATTCTACAAATAAATTTGAGTTTAAGGAAGGAGCTACTTCAGTTTCAAAAGCTACAACAATCCAAATGGGAGGAATATCCATTCCATCAACAGAAATAACAACAAATCCAACAGGAGAATTAAAATCAGTAAAAAAACTACCATGAGAAAAATAGCATTATACATTTTAATTTTAGTTTCATTATCTAACTGTAAAGCCCAACAGCAAGAAAAATCTCAAAATCTCAAAATAACTGCACGTTATGTTGGACAAAAATATAAGGAAACACAAAACATCAGCTTTCTAAACGACGAGCTTCAATTTTTAAAAGATAAAGATAATCTGGTTATCAACATAAAGATTCCTTACGATTCAACAAAACCAGAGATTTTAAAACAAGGTATTTTTTATAATTGCGAATTGAAACATAATATAGTCTATACTTTTACATTAAAAAAGATATGTGTATCAGACATTCCGTCAGAATTTAATAGTTATTATAAAACAAATGCCACTTTTTCAGATTCTAATTGTTCAAAATTTACAGAAAAAAAAGTGAACACAAATTATCAATTTAAAGGTACTTATGGAAAATATGTTGACATTGATAATGAATTATATGAAGTAATTGACTTGTTACCAAATGATAATTGTAATTTTTCACATTAAATTGGTAGTGTTTCAAAGTTAGTGATATGAGATTTTAGATTTCTAACATATTGAAACAGAATAAATATCAAAAACCAGGTCCAACTATTGCTCTAACTTTAGTTACCAATGCTTATGACGAAAACATAACTTATGATAAGAACGGGTAGTGTTTCAAAGTTAGTGATAAGACATTTTAGATTTCTAACATGTTGAAACAGAATAAATATCAGCAAAAAATAATTTAAAGATGGGCAGTAATGCTCATCTTTTTTGATTTAATATTGCCTTAAATGAGCTAAAATGAATAAAAATGCAACATGGTGTTCCAGAGTTAGTGATGATATAAATTGTCCCAAAGACTTATTCTCTTTCAAATCAATTACAACACAGTAGAAAATTGTTTCAATTATACAGGTACGGCACTCTATAATGGCAATATATCCGAAACCTATTGGCGTACCGCAAGCGATAATGTAGAAAGGAAATATGGCTATAAATATGATAATGTCAATCGACTTCGAGAATCTATTTATCAAAAACCAGGTATTATTATTGCTCAAACTTTAGTTACCAATGCTTATGACGAAAACATAACTTATGATAAGAACGGGAATATTACAAGTTTACAACGCAATGGAAATGGAGACCCGCAAATTGGTGCTATGCCAATTGATGATTTGACCTATGTTTATATGCCAAATAGTCCTAATCAACTCCTAAAGGTAACAGATAGCCCCAACGGAAACGATGCCCAAGGCTTTATAGACGCAAACAAAACGGATGATTATACCTACGACGACAACGGTAATTTAACGACCGACAAAAAAAAAGAAATAACCAATATTACATATAATTATTTCAATTTGCCTACCGAAATAACTTTTCGAAATGATATTTCCAATACAATTAGGTATATTTACGATGCTTTAGGAACAAAACTAAAGAAAATTGTACTTGATAACGGAAACAAAACAGAAACCTGTTATGCCGGCAGTTTTCAGTACATACAAGACTTTGTAGGTGGCGGACCATCAATTTTAAAATTCTTTAGCCAACCTGAAGGCTATGTGGAGCCTTCTGGAAGTTCTTTTAAATACGTGTACCAATACAAAGACCATTTGGGAAATGTTAGGTTAAGTTATGGCGATTCCAATAATGATGAAGCAATTACTAATTCCGAGATAATTGAGGAGAGTAATTATTATCCTTTTGGGTTGAAGCATAATGGGTATAATCCGTATACACCGACGAATAATAAGTATAAGTTCAACGGAAAAGAACTTCAAGACGAGTTACAGCTTGGAATGTATACTTATGGTTTTAGAGATTATGACCCTGCAATTGGAAGATGGATTGTTATTGACCCGTTAGCAGAAAAATCAAGAAGATGGTCACCTTATAATTACTGCGTTGATAATCCTGTAAGGTTCATTGATCCTGATGGTAGAGAAATTATCAATATTGAGGGAGGTGTAAGATTTACTGGAAATGATGCGAAACTTGCATTCTCAGCAATCAAACAAGAAATTAAAGAAACTGGAGGTGTTAAGATACATTTGGTTGATGAAGCAGTAACGCCTAATATTTATCGCCATACTGTGAATTCACTTCGAAAAGGTAAGCCTGATATTTTACACTATGATTCTGATTTAGTGAGAAGAAACGAGAGAAGGAAAGATAATTTTGCTAAAAGTGGTCTTCCTACTAAAACAGGTTATCACAGGGATGAATTCCCTTATGCTTCAACATTTGAAGGAGCAAATGCAGATGTTGCTTATGTTCCTGCTACTGAAAATTTGTCTCAAGGAGGAAGTTTGGGAGCTTTATATAAAACAATGAAACATGGAGAATCTTTTTTAGTGTTCCCAAGGCCTAAGGACAAAGAACCTGATGCCGTTCCCGACTCAGTTCCTGACCCAGTTCCTTTTGTTAATCCTAATACTGTAAAAAAAGCTGTTCCAGCCGCAACTGCCACTGCTACAATTTTAACTATTATTGGGATGATTATATTAGCTCCAGTAGGAATATAAGATATGAGAAAATATTTAATCTTATTTAGCGCGCTTTTTTTATGCCAATGTCATTATTATAAAAAAACAAATACGATGGTACATAAATTTAACTTTTATACTAGTTATAATCAATTTTATTTAGAAAACAAAGAAACCAAAGCAAATACAGGAGCTTCTGATTTTTGGTCAGACCAATCCTTTTTAGATGGTTTAGCATTAGAAAAAGGTGTTATTGGAGTCAGTACTAGGAGTTATGGAGTTATAAAAGGAGAGATTGAAATTTTAGATAAACCCAAAGAAAGTATTAACTTCGACTTGTATGATCATATTGTAGAAGGAGGAATAGATATTGATTCGGGAGAATTACAAATTTTGAATTGTCCTGATAGTCATTTAGAGTTATCTTTAAAAGTAACACCCGGCAAATATAGAATAAGAATATACGGTTCTAATTTTGCAAGTGTAAAAGAACACGATTTAGCTAATGATACTGATAATGATTATTATAGAATAGAGATGTGGAAGTCTGACAATATGGAACGAAAAGTTTTAAAGAGGTTTAATTTTAATGAATAAACCCCGCTGCGCAAAGTGTAGCTGCTGTGCAAATGTCTCTGACTTTGCACCCGCAACAATAATCCACAAAGAGAATAAAAAAGAAACCGGTAGTGTTTCAAAGTTAGTGATAAGAAATTTTAGATTTCTAACATACTGAAATAGAATAGATATCAGCAAAAATAATTTAAAGATGGGCAGTAATGCTCATCTTTTTTGTTCCAATATTGCCTTAAATGAGCTAAAATAAATAAAAATACAACATGGTGTTCCAGAGTTAGTGATGATATAGACCAGCTCCAATAAACATTAGTCAGCGGTTTTAAAGACGGAAACCTGACAGGTGACGATTACACCTACGACGACAACGGTAATTTAACAACGGATAAAAACAAAGAGATAACCAATATTCCATATAATCGGTTTAAGTTTCTTTTACAGGTTCCCCCCTCTGTAATCAACGCAGTTAATCTAAACCATATCTTAAAAATTAATTTTAAGACATTTTGTTATAATTTATAACATAGTATTCAGATGATTACGTTACTATCTGCACTAATTTTGCCTTTCATAAAATTGCAATCTACAGAAGGAGATGAAAAAGCAGGAATACGCAATAGTAGATATAGAGACCACAGGTGGGAATGCCGGTGGCAGCCGTATTACAGAAATTGCCATTATCATCCATGACGGATCAGATATAATCGATCGCTGGGAAACACTGGTCAATCCACAAAAGGAAATACCACTGGCCATTTTTGCATTAACAGGTATTACCAATGAAATGGTGCGTGATGCTCCTGTCTTCGATGACATTGCCGATAAGGTTTTGGAAATGCTGACCGGCCGTGTTTTCGTTGCTCATAATGTCAACTTCGATTATTCTTTTGTTCGCCACCAACTGGAACAGGCAGGCTTCAAATGGACAGCTAAAAAGCTATGCACCGTACGCGCCTCCAGAAAAATCTGGCCTGGATTGGGTTCGTACAGTTTAGGAAAACTTTGTACTTCATTAGATATAGACATTAAGGACAGACACCGTGCCGGCGGTGATGCTGATGCTACAGCCCTTTTGTTTTCCCGCTTACTCGAATGGGACGAAGAGGGCGAGATGGAAAAAATGATTAAGAAGACAGCACAGGACCAACGCCTCCCTCCCAACCTACCGCCGGAAGATTTTGATCAGTTACCGGAAAAACCGGGTGTATACTATTTTTACAATCAGCTAAAAAAGGTAATCTATGTTGGAAAGGCAATCAATCTCAAAAAGCGGGTAGCTTCTCATTTCAGCGGACATAAAATAAATCCGCAAAGACAAAATTTCCTTCGGGATATCTATAACATTTCCTTTGAGGTTTGTGCGACTGAACTCATGGCACTGCTATTAGAATGTACCGAAATAAAACAACTCTGGCCCACTTACAATCGGGCTTTAAAACGTTTTGAACCCAAATTTGGATTGTATCAATACGAGGCACGCAACAGATACAAATACCTGGCAATTGGAAAACTGGCTAAATTTCAGGTTTGTATTGAACATTTCAGCAGTTTATATGATGGAATCAATTTGTTGCAAAGCCTTGCCGGACAATTTGATATAGATTACAGATTCTGCAAATATGGTGTTTCTGTGGACTCAAATATCCCAAACAATGATACATCCGTTTTACCTGAAATCCAGACTCACAACGGAAATATTGATAATGCCATAGATTTTTTATTGAGTAACAGGCGAAGTTTTGGTATTATAGATAAAGGCAGATCAGTTGACGAACGCAGTTGTATCTGGGTCGAGAATGGGCATTTTTATGGAATGGGTTACATCACATCCGATATTCAATTTACTAGACCTTCCGAGATTAAAGATTATGTTATACCCTACAGAAGCAACCAATACATTATGCAATTAATCAATAATTATGCAGCCAAATATCCGGGTAAAGTATATCCAGAAAAATTTGAAAACAATTAAATATTATTCTTAATTATAGGTACTAAATCTTATAATCTTTTTTTCATATTATATAAACACCAGATAGCATAATAGTAGAAATTTGATGTCAGCTTTACGAGTGAATTCGTAGCTAAAATAGAACGGCTCTGGTAACCAACGACATTAAATTTATAAATATGATAAATTCTGTAACACCATGGACAGCGACAGTACAGGAAGATATAAATGGTGGCGAATTATTATTTGAAACCGTACTGTCACAATACAAACTCCAGTTGTATAATACAGGGGATTCCATCTGGTTGACTTCTGCTTGGCCAGACGGTGGTAGTATTGCCTTTCGGCTTGCTTTTGGTATAAATAGTCATTTCGAGCAGGTATCGGTAAGCGATCTGGGAAGCAGTATTTTGATAACTTCATCCACAAGGCTGGGCGATTACCGGATAAATGTATCATTTCCGGAAAGCCAGTCTGCAATATTTCGATATACTACAACATTTCAGGCTGCTTTTCCCATATTGATTCCCTTCTGGCCACGTGACATCGTCCCGTTGACCAAAGACGGAAAAGTAGAAAACACCGCTGGGAGTATACACACGCATCAGGTTGGCACACGATCAGGTCAATTGTTTTTTAGCATGACAAAACCTAAAATAGGTTCGGTATTTTATTTTCAGAACCTGAGTGCGATGTCTGCTTACTGTGATGCTACAGAAACTTCTCTGTCAGAAACTGTTGGCGGGCAATGGCCTGAAATAGGATTCCGGTTTCCTGTTAACAGTGAGAAACCATTACCGGCTGATAAAGAATTTATTATTTCGGATGCCTTTGTATTACTCGATGAACAGATTCCGGAAGAAGATTGCACTATTACCTCCCAGTATCTCAATCATTTGTCAGCGATTTATATGCTAATTCCTAAACCTGAACCCGTATACCAGGACTGGCAGCCTATTGCGGATACTGTTTTGAATGATCTGCACATCAGTAAAGGATGCTGGACACAAACAAAAGGAATACCTTTCCTGAATGCCTATGTTGGAGATTATGATACGCCTACAGAAATTATGGTACAGCTTGCTGTCCTGTTGCCACTACAGGAATATCTGGAATGGACTGGCATAAAACATCCTGTTTTTGATGACCTCAATAATGGACTGGAAGCTTTTTATGATGACAGGATTAATAGTATTGTACGATGGCATCCGGCACTTATACACGAATTGGATGAATCTGAAGAACAAAAATGTGATATGGTTATGGATTCCTGGTACCTGCACCATCCATTGTTAAATCTCTCCCGACTGGCACTCAAAGGCAATAAAAAAGCGGAAAAACTTTTTCTGAATTCAATTGATTATGTCATAAAAGTGGCACATCATTTTAATTATGAATGGCCTGTTTTCTATAAGATGACTACATTGGAAGTACTTAAGGCCGAAACATCTCCTGGTAAAGGCGGTGAAAAAGATGTACCGGGATCCTATGCACATATTATGCTGATGGCATACAAACTCACTAAGCAAAAACGATTTGTAAAAGAAGCAGTCAAAGCACTAAAAAGCCTTGAAGGGCTGGCTTTCGACATTTTCTATCAGGCAAATAATACCGCTTTTGCTGCCACAGCACTCGTTGAGTTGTATAAAGAAACGAATGATAAAAAATATCTTGACCTGAGTTATTGCTGTCTGGCGGGTATATTCAAAAATACTCAGATTTGGGATTGCAATTATGGGCATATGAAAAACTTCCCGAACTTCTTTTCGGTTTTCCCTTTGAATGATGCACCTTATACAGCAGCTTATGAAGAATTTGAAGTATATGCAGCGCTGCATCATTACCTGTTGGTAGCTGAAGATATCGATATTTTGCCATCGCTTAAAATCTTAATTCCTGAATTCATAAAATATGCCGTAAGCAGGCTGCCTTTCTATTATCCTAACCTGCTCCCTCTCGAAATGATTGCAGAGGATACTAAGACTGGTGAGGTACAAAAAGATTTGTGGATTCCGCTGGAAGATATGCATGATGGCTGGGAAAAATCGGGTCAGGTAGGTCAGGAAGTGTATGGTGCGGGTTTGCCTTTCGGAATTATTCCAAGGCAATATTTTAAACTAAAAAGCCTGGATGCAATAGCATTTATTGATTATCCGGTTACCAGTTTCCGCCTTGGGAAAAAGTCGGCTACTTTCCATATAGATGGAAACATAGAACTTAAGGCAAGGCTCATATTATTTGGTCTTTCAAAAGCTGTACAATCTAAAATTAAAGTAGAAGTAAAAAACAAATCAGCATACAACCCAATAAAAACTAAGTCTTCAAACCAGTTTGAGTTTCCCGCCGGAACGATGGTGAGAATAACTTGGTCAACACTGTAAATAGTAGTTCTGTTTGATTTTCAATTCATAAATAAAAAAGCCTGTAATAAATTACAGGCTTTTCCGAATCAAAAAAAAACAAAATTAAAAAATGAAGAAAAAAGTATCTTCTGTTGGTATTGGTAAATATGCTTATTAATTACTGCCACGGATCCAGTACTACTTTCACACAGCCATCTTCCTTTTTTTTGAAAATATCATAGGCATGTGAAATTTCAGATAAAGGCAATCTGTGGGTAATAATATCGTCCAGTTTTACTTTGCCCTGCACTACATATTCCAGAAGTTTATCAATATGTTTGTGGGCTGGTGCCTGTCCCCCTTTAAGTACAATCCCCTTATCAAAAAACTGTCCAATCGGAAAATTGTCATAATTCACAGGATACACACCCAATACCGAAACGATACCGCTTCTTCTAACAGCACTCATGCAGGCTTCCAGTACTTTCGTCGAACCTTTTTCGAAATTAATCGTAGCCTTTACCCGATCAGCAAAACTCCTGTCCGGTTCAAAACCTACAGCATCAATACAAACATCTGCACCTCTCCCGTTGGTTAGGGAGCGGATGTGCTCTACGACATCTTTTGGGCCGTCTTCCCAGAGTATCGTGGTAGCGCCTGTAGTAGCTTTAGCCTTGTCTAATCTGTATTGGACAGTATCAACAACAATGACCTGTTTTGCCCCTCGAAGCCAGGCACTTTTAGCCGCCATGAGTCCAACAGGGCCTGAACCAAATATCGCAACAGTTTCTCCGCCTTTCACTTCGCCCCAGTCTACTCCGGTATAACCGGTAGGAAAAATATCGGTTAGAAATAACAATTGCTCATCGGTCAGATCATCCGGAACCACTCTCGGTCCGTAATTAGCATACGGTACACGGACATATTGTGCCTGACCACCGTCATATCCGCCATATAAGTCAGTATAGCCAAAAAGTGCCCCTCCTTTTTCAGTCAGAATCCCTCCTTCTGGTCCATAATGTTCAGGATTGCTATGTTCACAGTTTCCAGGTACATCATGATTACAGAAAAAACAATTCCCGCAGGCAATAGGAAAAGGCACAACTACCCTATCGCCTCTTTTCAGATGCGTAACAGCAGAACCTGTTTCTTCTACAATCCCCATAAATTCATGTCCGAGCACCATAGGTCTGGGCTGAGGGAATCCACCGGAATAAATATGAAGATCTGATCCACATATTGCGGTAGAAGTTACCTTTAGGATGATGTCATCCTTTTCTTTAAGTTTTGGGTCATCGACCGTGTCGTATTGCACGGAACCGGGACCGTGTATAACAGCTGCTTTCATAAAAATTATTTTAGGATTAATTAAAAGCTAATTAACTGCTATTAAAACGGTTGCGTTTATAATATTTCTCTAAATTCTTATAAATTCCTACTGGTAATTATATAAGATTAGCAACCAAAGTTATAAGCCATTGCGCATAACTAATAAGTAGTTTTATTAACTTAAATGGCAATCGCTAAAAAAATGTACACCATGAATAATGTAAATAATAAATCAAATGAAGGCGACATCACTGCAGGTGACAATGTTCCCTTTTGGATTGACTCTGCTCCTATTATATCCTATACCAAACCCAGTCAGGATATCCGGACTGAAGTACTGATTATTGGTGGAGGAATCGCAGGCCTGACTACTGCTTACAAACTGGTAAAGGCCGGTAAAAAAGTCGTGCTGGTAGAAGATGGTTATATAGGGAGTGGCGAAACGGGTCGGACTACAGCACATTTAGCCAGTGCTCTCGATGACCGCTATTATTTTCTGGAAGACACTTTTGGCGAAGAAGCCACAAAACTGATTGCAGAAAGCCATACCGCAGCTATAGATGAAATTGAAAATACAATCAGCACTTTAAATATTGATTGCTCCTTTAAGAGAGTCAATGGATATTTGTTCTTGCACGAAACCGACAAAGAAGAAAATTTGGATAAGGAATACGAGGCAACCCAAAGAGCAGGATTGCAAACTTCTTTATTAAACGGAACGCACGCTATAGTAAACGGAGAAAACAAAAGATGCCTGACATTTAAGAATCAGGCTCAGTTTCATGTACTGCATTACCTCAAAGGACTTGCCGAAGCGATTATTGCTTTGGGCGGAATTATTTATACCGAAGCCCATGCGGAGGATATTACAAAAGAAGGTGCAAAGGTTAACGGCTATACTTTTAATGCCGAACATATTGTAGTGGCAACCAATTCTCCAATAAATGATACGCTGACAATGCACACAAAGCAACATGCATATAGAAGCTATGTTATTGCAGCCAAAGTGCCAAAAGGACAATTACCCTATTGCCTATGGTGGGATACCGGGGATCAGGAATCAAAATGGGTTTCACAACCGTATCATTATGTACGTCTGGAAAATTTTGATGACAAATACGATTTATTGATTTCAGGAGGAGAAGACCATAAAACGGGTCAGGCAGATGAGGAAGGAATTTCTCAGTCAACACGATATGACCGGCTTGAGGCCTGGACTCGAAGTTATTTCCCGATGATGGATGATGTTGCCTACAGATGGTCTGGCCAGATAATAGAACCAGTAGATGCATTAGGATTTATGGGCAAAAATCCGGGAGACGATAACATTTATATTATTACTGGGGATTCTGGTAATGGTATGACGCATACTACTATTGGTGCCATGATTATCTGCGATAGTATTATGGGCATAAAAAACAAATGGGAAGATTTATACAGTCCTTCAAGGATAACGCTTAAAACGACAGGGGATTTTATAAAGGAAGCAGGCAATATGGCATCGCAATACTTTGATTGGTTTTCAGCATCCGATCTAAAAAATACAGCTGAATTACCAGCAGGCGAAGGCGATATTCTTTCTTCAGGATTAAACAAAATTGCGGTCTATCGCAATTATGACAATACCTTAAATGCCTTTTCTGCAGTATGCCCTCATCTGGGCTGTATCGTACAATGGAACAAAGACGAAAAATCCTTCGACTGTCCTTGCCACGGTTCTCGTTTTGCTACGGATGGTACGGTCATCAACGGTCCTTCTAAAACAGACTTGCATAAAATCAATATAAAAAATTAGCTATGAAAAATTTGACGGATTATTTCGACAGGAATATAAAGGACAAACGTATTGTAATTACAGGCGGTACAACAGGTATTGGAAAATCCATTGCTGATGTACTCATTTCACTGGGTGGTCGGGTCCTGATTTTTGGTAGAGATGCTAATGACTTTAAAAAAGCATTTGATGATATAAAAAAGAATTTTCCTGATGAAGAATTGTACGGTACACCAATCGATATCACTAAGAAACAAGACGTGGAAATGATATGGAAAACGATAGATAAAAGTCTGGGTGGAATTGACATACTCATTAACAATGCGGCATTGGCTGCTGACGGAGTTACGGATGGCAATCCGGATGACTGGCAATATATACTGAATACCAACGTGATGGGCGCTCTCACTTTTTCTTATGAAGCGGTGAGAAGAATGAAAAAACAGAAATCTGGTCATATCATAAACATTGGATCTATGAGTGCCGAAACCAAAAAAGGAACCAGCACTATTTATGTGGCAACCAAAGCGGCTATCAGAGGCTTCAGCAGTTCATTGCGAAAAGAGGTTAATCCACTTGGTATTAAGGTCTCTCTTATAGAACCAGGGGCAGTGATGAGTGATATGCAGACAGATCCCAAAGCAGAACAGCGCAAAAAAATTAAAAAAATGGAAATGCTGGAAGCGGAAGATGTAGCGATGAGTGTTTTGTTTTGTCTATCACAACCCCGGCGATGTGATATCGTGACGCTGCAGTTGCGTCCCCATCAACAATTCATTTAATATTTATTTAAATGCTGATTTATTTATCAATGGGTTGGTATATCGCTACTGGAGAATTTTGAGGCTGCATAAAAGTAGCTCTAATGAAACTTTAAAATGGATTGAAGACAAAAATTAAATTAATTACAAGTAGTATGAATAAGCAAAATAATTCCATGATCAATGAGCATATGTCTAATGAAAGAACCTTCCTGTCCTGGATACGTACTGGTATAGGAATTATGGTATTTGGTTTTGTTATAGTAAAATTTTCATTATTCGTCAATCAGTTACCGGCAAGCTTTCACAATTCGGCTATACCACAAAATGGACTTACCATATTTATTGGAATCGCTTTAGTGGTAACAGGGGCAATTATGATTTTATTATCGTATTGGAAGTACAGGCAGACTCATAAACTCTTGCAGCAGGGAGAATACCTGTATTCCACTTTATTATTAACTGTCCTGACGGTAGTTATTTTTATTATGTGTATTATCATAATTACCTATTTGATCATAGCAGCTTACCCGGGCACTTAAGAAAAAAATCTTTAAAACTTAATATTCTATGTCACTATCTAAATACAATCAAAAAAGGGATTTTGAACAGACACAGGAACCGAAAGGCAAAATCGGAAAATCAGAAAACGAACTGATTTTTGTGGTACAAAAGCATGCTGCCTCGCATTTGCATTACGATTTTAGATTAGAATTAAATGGGGTACTGCTGAGCTGGGCAGTTCCAAAAGGGCCTTCTATGGATCCTGAAGTAAAACGACTGGCAATGATGGTCGAGGATCATCCCTACAGCTACAAAGATTTTGAAGGAAACATCCCTGCAGGAAACTACGGAGCAGGAAATGTCATTGTTTGGGACAACGGGACTTATACGCCTGCAGACAGTACGCCCTATCCGGAAAAAATACTAAAAGAACAGCTGGATAAAGGACGGTTGAGTTTTGTTTTAAAAGGCAAAAAATTAAAAGGCGAATTCGCATTGGTGAAACTCAAAGGCAAACAGGAAAATGCCTGGCTGCTGATGAAAAAGAAAGACAAATATGCTACTGATGACGATATCCTGTTAAAAAATAAATCAGTGATTTCGAAATCAACCTTAGAAGAGTTAGAAAAGAAACCGGAAAGCAAAACTCCTGCTACCGAAAAAAAAAAGACGCCAAAAACAACTAAATCCAAAGTTGAATCGGCTGTATTTCTTAAACCGATGTTAGCTGCCAGTACCGAAAAACCATTTGATAATCCGGACTGGATATTCGAAAACAAATACGATGGCTACAGGACTGTTGCAGTCATAAATGGGGATGAAGTAGAATTATGGAGCAGAAACCATCTTTCTTTCAATACTAATTTTGAATCCCTTATACCGGAACTAAAAAAAATAAACCATACGGCTGTGCTGGATGGTGAAGTCGTAGTAGAAGATAACGATGGAAAAGCAAGTTTTCAATTGCTGCAGAATTACATCAAAACAGGAAAAGGTAATTTAAAATATTACGTTTTCGATATTTTGAATCTGGATGGAAACAGCACCCTGAAACTGACACTATTGGAACGCAAAGAACTCTTAAAAATGCTGATCGACAAGCAAAAATTATCCAGTGTATTATATTCAGAACATACAGTTGGTGACGGAATGAAACAATTTGAAAAAGCCATTAAAAACCAAACGGAAGGAATTATAGCCAAAAAAGCCGGGAGTAATTACCTCGTTGACAAAAGAACTGCCGACTGGCTCAAAATTAAGATCGTACAGCAGGAAGAAGCCATTATCATCGGACTGACAGAACCCAAAAACTCCAGGCAGCATTTTGGAGCATTGCTTCTCGGACAATACAACGGTAAAAAATTACAGTTTATTGGAAAATGCGGTACAGGTTTCAATGATGAAACCCTCAAAGAATTATACAATACGCTTCAGCCTTATTTCACTACTGAGCCTGCGGTTTCCGAAAAACTGGCATTACGCGATACAATCCAATGGGTCGAACCAAAACTCGTTTGTCAGGTAAAATTCTCGGAATGGACGGATGATGGGCATTTGAGACATCCCGTATATTTAGGCTTAAGAATGGATAAAAAACCTGCGGAAGTGCTTTTGGGAGTAAAAAACAAAAAACCGGCAACAGCTAATAAAAAAGTTATGGACAAATCAGAAGAAACAAAAGAAGCAGCTGGTGTGAAAGATTATGACTTGAAAATTGGAAAAACAACCTTACACCTGACCAATCAGAACAAAATATATTTTCCGGATGATGGCATAACCAAAGGCGATATTGTGCAGTATTACAATGAAGTGGCTGACTTGATGTTGCCTTACCTGAAAAACCGTCCACAGTCGATGAACCGCTTCCCTAACGGAATTACGGCTCCGGGATTTTATCAGAAAGATGTCGATGTGGATAAAATTCCATCCTGGCTCAAAACAGAAAAAATATATTCCGAATCAAATGACAAACACCTGGATTATCTTATCTGCAATGACAAACAGACATTATTATATATGGCCAACCTGGGCTGTATCGAAATCAATCCCTGGAATTCCACTATAAAAAAAATAGAGAATCCGGACTGGCTGGTGATGGATATCGATCCTGAAAACGACAAATTTGAAGAGGTAATAAAAACAGCTTTGACCGTAAAAGAAGTGATGGATGAACTCGAATCCGACTGCTTTTGCAAAACTTCAGGTGCAACAGGATTGCACGTTTATATTCCACTGGGAGCAAAATACAATTACGATCAGGTTAAAATATTAGCCGAATTAATAGCCATCGAAATTCAGCAGCGATTGCCGGAAATCACTACTTTGGAAAGAAGCATCAAAAAAAGAGAGCATAAAATTTATGTGGATTACCTGCAAAACCGCCGGGGCCAAACCCTGGCTGCCCCCTACTCTGTTCGCCCAAAAGCAGGCGCAACAGTATCTACACCACTGGAGTGGAATGAAGTCAATGATAAGCTGCACCCCTCACGGTTTACTATTAAAAATGTATTGCAAAGATTTGAAAAGAAAGGCGATTTATGGGCACCAGTGCTCGGAACAGGCATTGACATTAAAAGTATCTTAACAAAACTGGAAAACAGAAAGAAAGACTAAGAGGTCTTTTTGTTTTCCAGGCTTGCTTTCAGCATACTCATCAAATCATCGCTTTGTTTATGCACCACTTTCAATTTGGGTGCAGCCTGTTTTTTTCCTTTGGCCTTGTCTTTAATAATTTTCAATAGCTTGGCAGTATATTCATCTTTAAAACTGCTGATATCAAACGTTTCAGTAAGCTGGTCAATGAGTTTGCTGGCCATCTCCATTTCTTTGGTTTTGCCTTTGGCAATAGCAGGCAGTTTCAATTCGGAAGTATCTCTGATTTCCTGGGCAAAACGAATTTTATTTAATAAAATAAGATTTTTATAAGGCTTTAATATCGCCAGGCTTTCCTTATTGCGTAGCACAAAACTGGTTACCCCCACCTTTCCCGACTTTTGCAGGGCATCACGCAACAGCGCATAAGCATTCAGGGCTCCTTTATCGGGCTCTAAATAATAGGGCTGTTCATAATAGATACTATCAATCTCCTTTTCAAAGGCAAAACTCTGAATGGCTATCGTTTTGGTTTTGTCAGCATCTGCAGCTTCAAAATCAGCATCTTCCAGAATGATATACTTATCATCCACCTTATACCCTTTAACGATATTGGCAAAAGAAACTTCTTTTCCTGTGTTCTCATTGACACGCATGAATTTGATGTTGGCATGGTCTTTTTCATCCAGCATATCCATATCAAGCGTACTTTCCTGTACAGCAGAAAATATTTTAATTGGAATATTGATTAAACCAAAACTAATTGAACCGGTCCATATTGCTCTCATGATATTGAATTTTAGAATTAAATAGTAATCTTTTTAATTTTTAAGGACTATGAGCCATTTACAGGTAAGCCAATTACTCTCCTGTTTCACTATGCGGTGCATCTACAGGTTTGGATTGTGAGGAGCCTTTTTCACGCAGGTAAATAGATAAGCCGATAATAGCAAAAACGGATAAAAATTCACTCTGCCAGTTCTGGAAAGATTCAAACCACAAACGGGAACTGCATAAATACTCAGGCAAATTTTCTAAAGGTTCTCCTTTCAGTTGATTCTGAAAATTTTCGTCTTTTAAGCTGCCATATATATGCAGTCCGAACGACAGCAGGAATAAAATAAAAAGGCTTATGGTAAGCGAATGTTTATATAATTCTAGCCATAAGCCGCCTTGCTGTACAGGCCATGGAGCATCTTTGCGCTTAGGGTCAGGTTCCCTGTCCACTTCTTCCTTGCCATCACATTTTTTAGATTCAGATGAGCCTTTTTGTCTTAGGAATATGGTAAGCCACACAAACAGCCCCATTTGCAGAAATTCACTTTCCCAGTTTTCAAATGTAGACTCTATAAAATGTCCGGAATCCAGATATTGCATAAGATTTACTTTTTCTGTACCCTGTTCTATTAACTCCTTGTTGTATTCTTCAATCCCAAAATAGATTTGCCCATACAGGGCTCCGATAAATAGTAGTAGAAAAACAATAGACAGGCTGTTATTGTAAATGATTTTTTTCATGATAATATATTGATTGTACCAACAAAAACAATTAATTACTTGACCGCTATTTTAAGTTCGGATTCCATGAATTTCCCTAAGATGCTATTCCCCGTTTCATCTATCCACTCAGTAATAACATTCTCAACCAGTTCAGGCTCAAAACCCACCACCTTCATAAGCTTTGTATTAAATTCCTGTTCAACAATATCACCAATTTTAAATGCACCATATTGTACATTATCTTTTATATTGGAAGTATTTATTTCTGGATTATCTGAATTATAGGTGTGCTTTTCCATAATAGTTTTATTCTTAATAGTATGGATTACTTTTCTCCACTTTTATTTATTCTTTCTTCCTCCTGCATCTTTCAACTCTCATCTCCTCATCTCTCATCTCACATCTTGCATCTTGCATCTTTCATCTTGCATCTCCCATCTCTCATCTCTCATCTTGCTTCTTGCATCTTGCTTCTTGCCTCTCCCATCTCTCATCTCCCATCTTGCATCTTTTCATCTCTCATCTCTCATCTAAAATCTAAACTCCCTTCTAAAAACCCAAAAATACCCCTAATCCCTCAAATTCCACTTATAATATTCCCGCATAAGATTGTAATATAAACACCTGAAAATTATGCAATTGCACATAAATATTATGTAATATAGAATACGGTTCAAAAATATAAATTTGGATGTATTAACTTTTAAAATATAGAAATCATGAGTCCGTCAGCCAAAAAAAACACATCAGATAAAAAAATGGATGCAAAAAAAATGGGTTCAAAATCAGGTACAAAACCCGCGTCCGATACAAAAAATAGGACTAACACAAAAAAAACAACTAATAAATAATCCAATAAAGAATTGAGTCATGGAAAATCAAAATAATGAAAATTTCAGTCAGGATGAGAACAACTCAATCCTGCATCCCGATGCTCAAAAAGATCTGGAAAGAAAAAAATCGTATGAAAACGATGAAAAGAAAAGAGAAACTACTAATCCTTCTGAACCGTCCGAAGAGCATCTGATCACGGAAGCAGAGCAGGAGAAGGATAATGCACCTTCACAGGATTACGAAGATACCGATCAGGGTCCCGAAGAAATAGACCCGGTAAATCATCCGGGAGATTTTCAGTACAATCCCGATGAAAAGCCAAAAAGGCCTTTAGTGGACTAACAGGATGTGAATTAATTATTTTAGCACAAAAGCCTACATTAAGTAGGCTTTTTTTTAGTGTAAAATCAAATTTATTTTATTAATTATATTCACTTTACATCAAAATTCACTGTGTTTTTTTTAGTGTATGATTGTTGATTTTCAATTAACAATCCGGGAATTGCTATTATATTAAAATTTTGTTTTATTAATGTAAATACTTACAATCATTTTTCTTATAATTGCAGGAATAAATTTACATATGCTATGCCCGATAAAATCAGCCTGCTTTTCCAGACTAAATCAAGTAGTATTTCTGAATTCAAATGCACTTTTCAGACATCAAAAAGAAGTATGACAATAATCAGTGATGTAAACTTATCATTTGATGATGATTTACAAGAATGCAGAATTATAATTCTGGGTAATTTTGATAGGATACATTATCCAAGTGTATTTCGCAGGCCTTACAAAGAAATAAGAATGACTGATAAAGAAATATTCTTTGCAGGCAAGTTTAGAAATCCTAAGTTTGGTTGGTACAATGTTTATATATCACAATTTTAACTTAATAGCAATCTAAATAGAAAACATAAATGACTCTCCATAGTATAACTACATCTTACAAATTAATTCGTAGAGCGGCAAAAGATTGAAGGAAGATAATAGCTGTGTGTGAGTTAATATACTTTAATTATTTAGCAAAAAAGCCTACTCTACGTAGGCTTTTTTTTATTACACAAACGGATTATTTTTTTGATTTCTGTGTCTTAACAACAGTATCATTAATAATGGTTGTCTTTTTTGTTTTACGGTATTTGTCAGTATGGATCGTATCCGTTTTTTTAACTTTGGTTTTATCCACTTTTGGTACTCTTGTGGTATCAGCTGGTGTCGTTGTTTGGGGACTTACCTGTGCCGTTGCATATCCAAAAGCAAAAACTGCTGCTAAGGTCATCACTAAATTTTTCATAATTGTTAGTTTTAAATTAATAATTGCATAAATAAAATTGGGGCAAAAATGCTTTTTAATCTTCCAACAAATTTTTAAAATATTTAGATACAATCACTTACAGTTTATGGCTATAATTTTATATTATTCCCATTCTATAGAGCTGCATAAGGCTAAGTCATATTCTTAATCGCATTAATATCTTTTTTTAATTCTAAAAACATGGACTTCATGCTTTCAGTATCATTGCTGGCATACTTCTTATCGCTCCTGCCGATATTGCATTCATATTCCCATATCTCCAGAATATCGGATACTTTGACTTCATAATTGGGATAAAAAGTATTGTCCGATTCCAGTACCAATGCATTCTTTTTATTTTTATTGAGGCGTTTATACACCATACCTTCGCTCTTGGTAATCAGTATATACGTTTTGCCGTCCTGCACCTCACCCAAATTTTCTACATACCTCCCAATAATGATGCTGCCGTCTTCATGGGGAGGCATGGAATCCCCTTCAATAGGAAAACCACGGTGCTTGCCGGAACCTAAAAAAGGAAGGGAAATTTGTTGCAGGCTCTCAATATATTCGGGATCGGCATAGCCATTCAGATAACCTGCTTTTACTTTTTGGGTTACCACTTCAATGAAATTTTCCCCCGCCTGATCCACTTGTATAGGCAGGATCAGGCGGTTGTTTTCCAGTTTCAGTAAATCCTGGATATCAATTTTTCGGACATCAACAGACAGCAGTAAATCAATACTGATATGAAAATAATAGGCAATTTTCTTCAAAATATCATAAGGCGCTTCAGAGGTGCCGTCTTCGTATTTCACATACCTGCCTCTTGTGATTTGCAGGCATGCAGCCAGTTTCTCCTGAGAAATTTTATTCTTTACCCGAAGGGCCCTGATATTATCTGAAAATAAGGACATAATGATATTGTTACAATTTGTAACAGCAAATATAATGATTTTTGTTACAATCTATGCTAATTTTATCCCGTACAAAATCATCGATTAATAAATTCTTTTTCAATGACATTATTTAAGGATACCGAACTATTTTATTCAGGGCAGAGTGGTAAAATTATTTATGACTTGCCGGATACTGAATTGATCCTGATTGACAACTTCTTTTCAAAGGAAGAATCAGATCAGTATTACAACCTCTTGCTGCAGCAAACAAAATGGAGGGAATATGAAATGGAAATGTATGAGAAAACCGTTAAGGCTCCCCGGATGATTGCCTGGTATGAAGACAGGGAAAATCCGGGAGCAAATGAAAATGTTCCGGATTGGACACCGGAACTTCTTACAATCCGAAAAAGGGTAGAAAAGGAAACGGAACTCGGCTTTAATAGTGTACTGCTCAATTTATACAGGAACGGAAAAGACAGTGTCGCCTGGCATAGCGATCAGGAAGGCAATTCGGGTCCAAACCCTGTTATTGCATCGGTAACTTTCGGAGAAACAAGAATGTTCCGATTGCGTCATAAATTCAGGAAAGACCTGGCACAGGTAGAAATTCCCTTGCACCACGGCTCCTTTTTGCTCATGGCGGGTACAACTAATACTTTTTGGCAGCATCAGGTGCCGAAAACTTCCCGCGATGTACTGCCAAGAATAAACCTGACTTTCCGGAGAGTAAACCGCAAAATATAATTCTATAATTAAATAAAGGAATTATGAAAAAAAATACCATTGGATAAACCCTATTTTTACAAAAATAAAATGCAGCTATGACATATTCAAATACGGACTTAATGCGTTTCTTGGATGCACAAAACAAATTATACCTGACTGCACTGTCCGAAATTAAAAACGGAAAAAAAGAAACCCATTGGATGTGGTTCATCTTTCCACAGCTAAGAGGGCTTGGGACCAGTGATAATGCCAATTATTATGGAATAGAAGATGTACAGGAAGCATCCGGTTTTTTAACACATCCTATTTTGGGAAAACATTTAATTGAAATTTCAGGGGCATTGCTTGCTGCTTTTAAAAGAAATCCTGAAGAAGCGGTTATGAATGATTTGGACAGGAAAAAACTCCATTCTTCTATGACTCTTTTTTCATTAATTGAAAATACGCATCCCATATTTCAGGAAGTGCTGGAGGTACTTTTTAAGGGAAAATTGGATCCTCTTACTATAGCTATCATAACCCAGACTAAAGAAGCAGGAGTTTAGAGTTGTAGAATAGTAAACAGCACATATCTTAAAAATCAAATACTCTATAACTGTCACATAGCTGATAATTATATAATGTTGACTGGTGAATTCTGTAACTAAAGAGGATGATATTAAGAGTAATTTTAAAATATAAAATGGTATATAAATCATAATATAAATTGACTTATGGAAAACTTAATCAATCAGGAAAATCTGGAAGAAATCAGGGAGTTAATAGAAAATAAAATTGCTGATATTCCCGGACAAGCAATACTTTTTGGTGCAATCGGAACCTTATTATTATCTTCTTACCTTAATAAAAGAGGAAATAAACAGGCTGCTGCTATGATAGGATCATTGACTGTACCAATAATCGGAATAGGTCTTGCAAAATACAAGGACTTTTTACAATCACAAATGGAAAGTTTTCAGCAGTCGGAACAGGAAATAGCATGATAACTGTAAATGTTTTCAAAATAAATTGAAAATCCCCTTTCTGGTAAGAACAGGGGATTTTTTTATAGTGTTTAAAAATTAACGCCAGCCGAGTTCGGGGGCAATATAGTGTAGTATAGTCGACAATATATGTATGTTATACTCCACACCCAGGGTGTTGGGTATAGTTAGTAACAGGGTATCGGCTTCCTGTATAGCTTCATCTTGGGCTAGTTCCGCAATCAGCTTATCGGGCTCAGCTGCATAACTTTTTCCAAAGATAGCCCGTTGATCTCTTTCTATAGTACCAAAACTATCGGACCCTTTCCCCTGATTTCCAAAGTAAGACCTGTCGCGGTCGTTGACCAGTGCAAATATGGAGCGGCTTACCGAAACGCGCGCTTCGCGTTCATGTCCGGCTTTTTTCCAGGCTTCCTTATACAATCGGATTTGTTCCGCCTGTTGAATATGAAACGGTTTGCCGTTTTCGTCATATTTCAAAGTAGAGCTTTGCAGGTGCATCCCGTTTTCAGCTGCCCAAATGGCAGTAGCATTAGATGCAGCACCCCACCAGATCCGCTCCCGCAATCCTTCAGAATGAGGCTCAAGGCGGAGTAAGCCCGGCGGATTGGGAAACATCGGGTAAGGATTGGGATCGGCAAAACCCTCACCGCTAAGCTTATCCAGAAATTCCAGAGCTTTTTTACGTCCCATATCAGCATCGGTTTCACCCGCCAAAGGTTCGTATCCGAAAGCACGCCAGCCATCAACAACCTGTTCCGGCGATCCCCTGCTGATTCCTAATTGCAAGCGTCCTCCCGAAATTAAGTCCGCAGCACCGGCATCTTCCACCATATACAGGGGGTTCTCATATCGCATATCAATTACCCCTGTTCCAATCTCTATTTGGCTTGTTTTAGCACCAATAGCCGAAAGTAAAGGAAAAGGCGATGCCAGCTGCCTTGCAAAATGATGCACCCGGAAATACGCTCCGTCCAGGCCAATCTACTCTGCAGCAACGGCCAGATCAATAGACTGAAGTAATGTATCAGCTGCAGTACGGGTTGTATAGGAAGGATGATTTGCCCAGTGTCCAAATGATAAAAATCCTATTTTTTTCATAGATAGTTATTATTTACTACATCAAATATACGCATCATTATCTAGTGATTGTATAGACAAAGTATAATCAATAAACATTTCCGGGCATTTTTTTTTGAATTGAGCTGAAACGGTTTTTTAAGCCAAATCAATTTATTTTGTTAGATAATCTGAATATTAAAAAATTCAAACCATAGTCAAGATTTCTGAAACGCTCTCACAACTCTAATATCAGCTTCACTACACCAGCAGTGTATCACCGCATAAACTAGAGATACACGCCTAAGTCTTGCTCTCCTTTCTTGACTCTTTATTCTTTCCTCTTTCCTCTTTCCTCTCATCTTTGCTCCTTGCCCATTGCTCTTTACTCTTTACTCTTTCCTCTTTACTCTCATCTTTGCTCCTTGCCCATTGCTCTTTACTCTTTCCTCTTTCCTCTTTACTCTCATCTTTGCTCCTTGCCCATTGCCCTTCGCCCATTCCTCTTTCCTCTTTCCTCTTTCCTCTTTACTCTCATCTTCGCCCTCAGCCCTCAGCCCATTGCCCTTCGCCCATTCACCTCCAATCAATATTTTATTTAGAATCAATATAAATTAAATTATATTTGTAGTATTAATTTTAAAAAAGCTATTAGATAATCAAACTTATTTATGAAGCAAAAATATATTCTGGAGAGCTACGATAGGATCCTGAAAGAAATTAAAAATCCAGGGATTATTTTTAGCAGCGATATTACGCCCTTGCTAAAAAAAGGAAATACGGAAAGTTTTCTTATTTACCGTATAGATTGCTTTAGGCAAAATAAGAAGACAAAATACACAGCCGCAAAACCGGTCCACAACCTCCATCCAAAAGCCGCAAAACTGAATTTCAGGGAAGTGGATTTCCCTGCTGAATACAAACAGTGGATTCCAAAAATCCTGCAGGAGTTAGGCATTCCTGAAAATAAGGCTGTGCTGCGGGGCTGTTCAGTAAATCAAAACACCATATACATTTTGCAGCAATGCGAAATCGAGGATTTGCCACAGGAAGAACGTTTCTTTTTATATTGCTGCCACAAACTCAGAAATGAAAATAAAAAAATCAGAAAAACCAATAAGGAACGGATTTACAGGCTGAAATCAAAAGAGCAGATCGAGCAGCACATCCATCGGAAGCAGTATGCACTGGGGAATCTGGCACAGCGGTTGATAAAGGAAATCAATCCCGAAAATACCGCAGCACTCTATCAGTTTTCTGATAACTATGATAAAAAAGATTGTTTAAAAATTACCCATATTTATCTGGAAAAACTGCTTCGCTTCATTGAAAAAGAATACCGTAACTACCTCAATCTGAACACGGAAATTCCTTATCGTTCCAGTTTGGTCAAAGACCTGGAACTGACGGACAAACTCAGGGAAGTCAGGGCAGTAGTATTGAAAAGCAGTATCAATGAGAAGTTATTGAAATTGGTATGCGAACCATTGCTCAGAATTACAGCAATAAACATTCAGGAAAAGCCCACCTATTATGAATTCATGTATTGTTCCGAATTCATTTTGGCATTGTACAAACAAATCAGTTTTGTAGAGATTTCGGAAGAGACAATCACCGAAGCCCTTTTCGATCTAAACTACAATTCAGTAAAGTTTTGCAAATACCTGATTGCCGTTATGGTTCAGGAGCTGGAAGCTCAGGAAAACAATCTCGATAAAATGGATGTTTTATACCAGTGGCGTAAAAATTACAATCAGAAACAAACCAGAAACTTCATCAAATACAAGCCGGACCTGCCATCACTAAAAGACCGGCTGATCAGCTGGATAGAAGAAGAAATCGAATATCTAAACCGTAAAATCAAACTTGATTCCGGTCAGTTGACAAACGGTTCAGCCAATGAGGAAAAGATAAAATTCCTGACGGGCTTGTCGGTCGCCCAGTTGAGTTGCTTTTTTGCCCTGTTAATGGAAACAGGCATCATCAGGCACAAAAATCAGGCGGATCTGTTTCGGTTTATAGCAGAAAATTTCAAAACAAACAGCGCCGAAAACATTTCTGTCCATAGCATAAAATCAAAATACTACAACATCGAGACCACGACCAAAAGCGCACTTCGCGAAAAAATAATAGAACTCCTCGGGCGCACCAAATCCTAAGAATTACATCCTTTCGCCCCTTTCAATACTACGAAAACGAAAACCCCAAAGCTAAAGCTAAACCCCGCCCACAACCAAAACCCAATGTCCACCTTCACACGAAGCTATGCCGAACTGAGTCCTGCTAATTTTTCAACCCTTCAATCTTTCAATCTTTCATCTTTCAATCTTTCAATCTTTCAATCCTCCAATCCCCCAATTTTTCAATCTTTCAATCTTTCAATCCTTTTAAACCAAAAAAAAAAAAATCTGCACGCGACACCCCAATTTCACTGCCATTCTATAGGGGTTCCGCAACCCCCGTAACTGTTTTGGTATGCCTTAAATAGTTCCCTTTGCCTGAAATATTTAAACCCACAACCCTATGGCAATTCATTTTATTACCCGCGAAGATTTAAACGAATTTCGCTCCCTCCTGCTCGCTGATCTAACCGCTCTGCTCAGCCCAAATCCCCAACACCAAAAACAATGGTTAAATACCACCGAACTTCGCCAGATCATAAACATTTCTCCCCACATCCTAAAAACCCTCCGCACCAGCAGGGCCCTCACCACCACCAAAATCGGTAACACCATCTACTACGCCACCGATGATCTAAACCAATTAATACAATCCAAAAAAGTAGATTCAACAGTCACCCTATTCAATCCCCAATGGCTCATCCGATAACCCCAAAACCCAAACCATTTTTTCAATCTTTCAATCTTTCAATCCTTTCAATCTTTCAATCTTCCAATCCTTTCAATCTTCCAATCCTCCAATCTTTCAATCCTTCAATCCTTCAATCCTTCAATCCTCCAATCTTTCAATCTTTCAATCTATTCAATCTTTCAATTTTCCAATCTTTCAATCTTTCAATAATAAAAAAATGAACTACATAAAACACCTCACCGCCTACTTCGATCTCATAACAACCGACCACACCCTCAACCCAACTCACATCAGCCTCTACATCGCCCTGTTCCAGTTCTGGAACCTGAACCGTTTCCAAAACCCCATCAGCATCACCCGGGACGAAGTCATGCGAATCAGCAAAATCGGCTCCAAAGCCACCTACCACAAATGCATGCGGGAACTGCACAACAAAGGCTATGTAATTTACGAACCCTCCTACAACCCCTTTCGGGGCAGTATGGTACACCTGATTGACCTTTCACAGGAACCAAAACCCATCCCCAAAAAACAAACAACCCGTCCAATAAACAGACAGGTAGTTGAACAGCAACCAAACCGCCACCAGACTAATACGGAGACATCTCATGAACAGGCACTGGTATCTTCTATAAATAATAGAAACAGTACAAACAATAAAAACAGTTCAAACGGGGACGAACACCAAAAAACAATAAAAGATAATTCCGAAACAGTTATCATCCAGAGCACTGTCGAAGGACCTCCCGACTGGGAAAACCTCCTCGCCTATTTCCAGGAAAAAAAAGCAGACCCAATCGAGGCACAAAAATTCTACAACCACTACCAAAGCAACGGCTGGCTCGTAGGCGGAAAATCCAAAATGAAAGACTGGAAAGCCGCCGCCCGCAACTGGCTGTTAAACAGTCAGAAATTCAATTCAAAGCTACTTTGTCATCGGGAACGTAGCGAAGGACCTAAACCAAACCATTTACACACCACACCACATAAAAACTATTCCGAACCATTTAAAAATTCAAAACAACTTTGTCATCCTGAGCGCAGCGAAGGACTTAACTCAAAAAAACTATGCAGAACCTCTCTAAGTCATACTGTAATTTGAAAGTGAAATTCAAATCATTTGCACACTTAAACCAAATAGGTATAGAAAACCTACCGTCTAGGAATTTGGAAGCGAGCGTTAATCAACCTCAAATCCGTAAAAAGAAAAGCTTTTGTAGCCGAAATTCGTGAATGCCTGATAACACTTAAAACCTAAATAGGTAGAAAACCTACCCGTCCTAGGAATTGGAAGCGAGCGTCAATCAACCTCAAATCCGTAAAAAGAAAAACTGTTGGTAGCCGAAATTCGTGAATGCATGATAACACTTAAAACCTAAATAGGTATAGAAAACCTACCGTCCTAGGAATTTGGAGGCGAGCGTCAATCACACGAAAAATCCGTAAAAAGAAAAGTAGTTGAACGAAGGGAAATCGATGAACGTGAACATCAAACCATAATTACACCCAGATAGGTATAGAAAACCTACCGTCCTAGGAATTTGGAAGCGAGCGTCAATCACGCGAAAAATCCGTAAAAAGAAAAACTGTTTGAGGCTTTTTAGCCGAGTTTTTTTCTTTTAGGATTTGAGTGTGTAATTGACCGCTGAAAATTCCCTGACTTGATTTTTTTGTTTCTTTTTTTATCAAGAAAAAAAGAAAAAAATATGTCATCAATTCTTTTGTGTTAAGACAAAATAAAAAATATTCCAACTGAAATACATAATTTATATGCAACACCACTTTAACATCACCAATACCTTCGAAATAAAAAACAAAACCAAAATCTATAACCTCCAAAAATGCTTCAACTATCTCGAACTCCAGGGCAGACAAACCTACGGTCAATCCTTCAAAATCCACCCCGAAGACAAACCCACTATCTACAAACTCTTAATCTACGCTATTAGGGATCAGGAAAATGCCCTAACATTAGGCCTCGACCTGAACAAAGGAATTTTATTATCAGGTCCTGTCGGATGTGGAAAAACCGCCATCATGCATTTGATAAAACCGTTTCTATACGCCAAATACGATTACAAAATCAAAACAACCCGCGAAGTCTCCTTCGAATTTGCTAAAAACGGTTTTGAAGCTTTACAGCCGTACACCCAAAAATCCAGTCACCAGCACCGCCTGTCCGGTTATTGCTTCGACGACTTAGGAGCCGAACAGCAGATCAAGCACTTCGGGAACGACTGCAATGTGATGGCAGAAATTCTAATCAGCCGCTACGAACAGTTTATCGAAAACAATTCGATAACACATATCACAACAAATCTTTCGGCTTCCGAATTGGAAAACTGTTATGGAAATCGGGTACGTTCAAGAATGAGAGAGATGTTTAATTTAATTGCTTTTGATGGGGAAACAAAAGACAAACGATGAAATTGAATAATTTTTCTAGGTTTGGTATTATTAATAAATCTAACTATTAACATTAAGAATAACAGCGATCTAAAAAATGTGGTATTAAGTTTAATAGCCTGTTCATTATTTGAATAGGTTATTCGTCAAAAAATATTTACTTTTAGCGTTTTTGAATACCATGTTTCTTTCATTTCAATATAAATTAAACTTAGTAATACTAGAACCACTTAGCCATTGAAAACTAAAGTTAAATCAAATGAGTAAAAAGGATTTATCAGAAAGAGACATCTGCACAAAATTTATAACTCCTTCCCTCGTAAAAGCTGGTTGGGATTTACACAAGCAAATATTAGAGGAAGTATTTTTTACGGATGGTAAAATCTATGTTAGAGGTAAACTTACTGCTAGAGGCGAAAGAAAGAGAGCAGATTATATTCTTTATTACCAAGATAATCCAATTGCTATAATTGAAGCAAAAGACAATAAACATTCTATAAGTTCGGGAATACAACAAGCTTTAGGTTATGCTAAAATATTAGACATTCCTTGTGTCTTTAGCAGTAATGGTAATGGCTTTTTATTTCATGATAGAACTAAAAATGATTCTCAAATTGAGACCAAATTATCTAATGATGAATTTCCATCACCAGAAGTTTTGTGGGCTAAATACAAAGCTTACAAAGGAATTGTCAATGACGAAGGTGAGAAAATAGCATTACAAAAATATTTCTCCGACGGATCAGGTAGAAAGCCACGTTATTATCAACAAAATGCTATTAATAGAACTGTTGAAGCTATTGCAAATGGACAAAACAGAATTCTACTAGTTATGGCAACCGGTACTGGGAAAACCTATACTGCATTCCAAATCATATATCGTTTATGGAAATCCAGAAGTAAAAAGAGAATTTTATTTCTTGCTGACCGAACTGCTTTAATTGATCAAACTAGAAAAGGAGATTTTAAGCACTTTAAAGACAAAATGACCATCATTAAAAAGAAAGTCTTAGATGGTGGTAGTGGTAAAGAGGAATTAGTAAGTAATAAAAAGAGAGGTATCGATAATTCTGATAAGGCTTATGAAGTCTTTTTAGGTTTATATCAAGGCTTGACAAACAATGAACCAGGTATTGAAGATGCTTACAAAGATTTTTCGCCCGATTTTTTTGACTTAATAATTATTGATGAGTGCCATCGCGGAAGTGCAAATGAAGATAGTTCGTGGCGTGAAATATTACGATATTTTAAGACCGCTACACATGTTGGTTTAACTGCTACGCCAAGGGAGACTAAAGAAACGAGTAATACTGAATATTTTGGCGATCCCGTTTATACTTATTCTTTAAAACAAGGAATTGATGATGGCTTTTTAGCGCCATACAAAGTAATTCGAATAGCACTAAACGTCGATACCGAAGGGTATCGACCACAACAAGGAAAGACTGATAAAGAAGGAAACTTAATTGAAGATCGAATTTATAACCGAAAAGATTTTGATAAAAAGCTAGTTATCGATGAACGTACAGATATTGTTGCACAAAAAGTAACTGAATATTTAAAAGGTTTGGATCGTTTTGCTAAAACTATTATTTTTTGTGTAGATATTGATCATGCTGAGCGTATGCGTAAAGCAATTGCCAAACATAATTATGACTTAGTTTCTGAAAATTATAAATATGTAATGCAAATTACGGGCGATAATGACGAAGGAAAGCGTGAACTTGACAATTTTATAAATCCGGAGGAGATTTACCCTGTAATAGCAACTACATCCGAGTTGATGACCACTGGCGTTGATGCACAAACTTGTAAAGTGATTGTATTAGACGCCAATATTAATTCAATGACTAAGTTTAAGCAAATTGTAGGTCGTGGCACAAGAATTAATGAAGAATTTGACAAACTTTATTTTACCATTTTAGATTTTAGAAATGCAACAGATAACTTTGCTGATCCAGCTTTTGACGGTGATCCTTTAAGAGTAAAACCAATTACTGCGGATACAGATTTAACCAATATTATTGATGAGGAAGAAAATGATTATTCTCCAATAATAGATAACATTAGTGGTGAAGAAATTATTTTAAAACCACAAGTTCGAAATCCTCTAAATGAACTTGGTGTAGAATATAAAAGAAGAGAAAAACAATATATTAATGGAATTGATGTATCAGTTTTAATAAGTCGTGAATTGTATTTTGATTCTGATGGAAAACCAATCACAGTAAGTTTACAAGATCACACGCGGGGAATTATTAAAGGTAAATACGCTTCATTGGATGATTTTCTCTTAACATGGAATCAAGCCGATAAAAAGGAAGCTATTATTAAAGAATTGCAAGAGCAAGGCATATTAGTTGAAGCTTTATATGAAGCAGTTGACAAAGAAGTTGATTTATTTGATTTGATTTGTCATGTTGCGTATGACCAACCACCATTAACGCGACAAGAACGTGCAAATAATGTAAAAAAGCGTAATTACTTCACTAAATATGAAACAAAAGCTCGTAAAGTATTAGAAACTTTATTAGAGAAATATGCAGATGAAGGTGTTGAAAATATTGAAAGTATCGAAGTGCTTCGTGTAAAGCCTTTTGATAATTTTGGTTCTACAATGGAGATTGTAAACGGAATCTTTGGTGGTAGAAATAGCTACATGGATGCAGTAAAAGAATTAGAAACAGAATTATATAGAAAAGTTTAAAAAATGATATCACCTTTAAAGCAAATTGAAAGTGGAAAAATGTTTATCCAAAACGTGTTTGGAAATTATAATAACCATGAAATGTGGTATAAAATTCCCGAATACCAAAGACCATATGTTTGGGAAGATGATCAAATTATAGCCTTATTAGAAGATATTTCGAGTGCTCAACAATTTACTCAAGATTCTGAATATTTTTTAGGTTCTATTGTTTTTCATAGTAAATTATCTAAAAACGAACAGTATAGAGACAATGAATTATTAGATGGTCAACAGCGACTTACAACTCTTTATATGTTAATGGCTGTTATAAGAGATTTGTCTAGTAATGAGGATTTAAAGAAAACTTGCAGAGATGCTATCTTTCAAAAAGAAAATAAATTTAAAGGAATTCCAGAAAGGATGCGTTTAACTTTTGATATACGTGAAGAAGTTCAGGATTTTGCAGAAGAATTTATCAAAATTGATGATAGCTCCAAAAGAAAGGATGACTTGCTATATATAATCTCTAACGGTCAAGATATCAATATAAAAAATATGGCGAAAGCCATTATAACGATGAGAGAATGGTTCTTAAAAAATGAGGCCATTGATGTTGAAGATTTTTTTATTCATTTAATGAATAATGTTTTATTAATTTTTGTTTCAAGTCAAGAGCTAGATGATGCCTTCCGATTATTTACCGTACTTAATGACAGAGGAGTGAAATTAAGGAATAGTGATATTTTAAAAGCAGAGAATCTTAAATTTGTAACAGACGACTCAAAGAGAAAAAATTATGCCATATTTTGGGAAGAATTAGAAGGCGAATTACAAGAAGATTTTGATCAGTTCTTATCTTACATCAGAACAATCTTGGTAAAAGATAAAGCCCGATTAAGTTTGTTAAAAGAATTTGAGCAAAACATATATAACCCAAAAGAATATATTAGAGAAAGTAAACAATCAATTCCAAAAACTCCTTTACTGAATAAAGGAAAAGATACTTTCGAATACATAAAAAGCTACAAAAAGCATTATGATTTCATTTTTAACAATACCAATGCATCCCTTGGAAGTACTTTTGAGTTTGAAAACTTAATAGCTTTATTGCAAGATAATAGCATTGCAGACATCTGGATTCCACCATTATTAAGTTTTAGAGAAAGTTTTGGAGATACTCAAATTTTTAATTTTTTAAAAAAACTTGACAATAAGTTTTCAGCAGATTTAATATCAGGAGAATCGCCAACAGCAAGAATTGAATTCATGAATAATATTATTAAAGAGATTGAAATCGTAAAAAATAAGGAAGAAATTAATGATGATGAAAAAATAAAAATCTTATTAAACTCTAAAATATTTAATTTTAATTCTGTTTCTTTTTTAAATGAAATTGAGACAGGACAAATTTATAAAAGAAAATTTGCTCGTTATATTTTACTGAAATTAGATTATTTAAACAGTGGAAATACTCAAAAATGGAACACTCCATCCAAAATCAGTATTGAGCATGTTTTACCACAAAGACCCGCTCCAAATAGTCAATGGAACAAAGATTTTACTAGTGAAAAACATGATCAATGGATTAACAAACTAGGGAATTTAGTTCTTATTAGTCGCACTAAAAATTCTTCACTAAGTAATCTAGATTATATAGACAAAAAGAAAAAATATTTCAATACAACAATGGATGTTTTTCCTAATTCATTAAAAATGATTCAGAATACTCATTGGGACTTAACAACATTAGATACAAATCATAAAAGAGTTGTACAATTACTAAAAGATCATTACCAAATATAACACATGTCCAACATTTCAAGCATACTAAAAAGCATACAAACCATAATGTGGCAAGATACCGGATTAAACGGTGATGCCCAAAGAATCGAGCAATTGGGTTGGATGCTTTTCCTTAAAATATTTTCAGATAAAGACAAAGAATTGGAGTTACTTAATGAGCGCTATACCTCTCCCATTCCAGATTTATTCCATTGGGTGAACGAAAAAGGAAACTGGGCGGGTGATAATGAAGGAATGACTGGTGATGAATTATTAGAATTTGTTGACAGGCAATTATTTCCTGCTCTTCGAGATATAGATGTAAGTACAGGAAACCGTCGTGCCTTAATTGTGCGTGAAGTATTTGATGGTAACAATAACTACATGAAAAGTGGTACTAATATTCGTAAAGTCTTAAACAAACTAAATGAAATGGACTTCAATGTAGCCAAAGATCGTCATGCATTTGGCGAATTGTATGAAACCATTCTTAAAGGATTACAAAGTGCCGGTAAAAGTGGTGAGTTCTATACACCTCGTGCCATTACTTCATTTATTACCGAAATGATTAACCCTCAATTGGGTGAAAAAATATTGGATCCAGCTTGTGGTACAGCAGGTTACTTGACCAGCGCTATAGAGCATTTAAAAAAACAAGCTAATAGTGTAGAAGAGAATCAAAGCATAGCCGAAAATGTAATAGGCTGGGAATACAAACCATTACCCTATTTGTTAGCTACTACCAACTTGATTTTACATGATATAGAAGTACCCAACATCCGTTTTGGTGATGCATTAGATCAACCTCTAAGCAATTTCACAGAAAAACACAGAGTAAATGCGATCTTGGCAAATCCCCCGTTTGGTGGTATTGTCGCCAATAATAATGAAACAAACTTCCCTCAAAATTTCCGTACCAAAGAAAGTGCCGATTTGTTCCTGATTTTGATGATACACTTATTAAAACAAGGCGGTCGTGCTGGAATAGTTTTGCCCGATGGTTCACTTACTGGTGATGGTGTAAAACAACGGGTACGACAAAAACTGCTCGAAGATTGTAACCTGCATACTATTATACGATTACCTAACTCTGTTTTTCAACCATACGCTACAGTTGCTACCAATTTATTGTTTTTTACAAAAGGGACGCCTACCAAAGAAGTTTGGTATTACGAGCATAAATTGCCCGAAGGACAAAAAGCCTACAACAAAACTAGACCTATTCAAGCCAAAGAATTCAACCCAATAAAAACTTGGTGGACAGACCGCAAGGAAAGTTCCATTGCTTGGAAAGTGGATATAAAAACCATTATAGACCGCAATTATGATTTGGATATAAAAAACCCAACCAAACAAGAAGAAGCTCACGAATATGACAGTGTTGAACTAATCCAACTATTACATACTTCTTTTGACAAAAGCAATGCAATGTTGGAACAATTAAAAAATGCATTGATATGAGTAGAGGAAGAAAACCAATCACCACAATTTATCCTTCTACTTGGGAACAAATATTTCAAAAAGCACAAGGTTATTATTTCCAATATATAATTTCAAAATTGGCAACAAACCAAAATGAATTCTTATCAGAGGATAATGCTAATAACATTTTAATCCAAATAAAAAAAAAGAAAGAAAAATTAATCAAGGAAAAAAAAATAAAACAAGGCAAATTACAAGAAGCAGAATTACAATCTGAATTAATATTTGATATTCCAAAAAATTGGGTTTGGTGTAAATTAGATGAATTATGCTCAAACATTACTGACGGAACTCATCAAACACCAAGTTATAAAGAAAGTGGGAGACCATTTATATCGGCGCAACATGTCAAACCATTTTGTTTCTCTCCCGATAAATATAAATATGTATCAGAAGAAGCATATCATGAATGTATAAAAAGTGGAAAACCTGAAAGAGGTGACATATTAGTTACAAGAGTTGGCGCAATTGGTGAAGCCGCAGTTATTGATATTGATATGGAATTTGCTTATTATGTTAGTGTAGGTTTGATAAAACCATTTAAAGAATATATTTTTCCAAAATTTTTAGCATACATATTCAATTCACCATACGGTAATTTGTATTCTAAAGGAAATGTTTCAAGTAAAGGTAGTTCAGCTGGTAATTTTAATTTAGGAAGAATTCGTTCTTTTTTTGTCCCTCTTCCTCCTATGTCTGAACAAAAAATGATATTGGATTTCTTAGAAGATTTAGGCAAAAATTCCATAGAAGATTCTAAAATATATTTTGACAAAGTGATAGAAAATGAAATCATTTCTATTCATAAAGCACAATTATTAAACAATCAAACCTCTAATGAAATTAAGTACCAACTCGACCTCATAAAACAATTGCGTCAAGCATTTATGCGTGAAGGAATGCAAGGAAAATTAGTTAAAAGTACCAATACCAAAGAAACTGGACAACAACTCCTTACCAAAATAAAAGCAGAGAAAGCAAAACTTATTGTTGAGAAAAAACTAAAAAAAGAAAAAGAGTTATCGCCTATTACTGATGATGAAATTCCTTTCGTAATTCCTGAACATTGGACTTGGTGCAGGTTGGGAGAGGTTTGTACTAAAGTAACTGATGGTTTTCATCATACCCCAAAAAAATTAAAAGAAGGTTATATATATATATCTCCTAAGCATTTAAAAAAGAACTCCATAAATTGGTCTTCTTGTGATTATATATCAGAAATTGACCATAATTATTTAGTAAAGAAAACTTCGCCAAAAAGAGGTGAAATACTTATTGCAAATCGTGGTACTGTAGGTGTTCCCGCATTAATAGATACAGACGAAGAATTTAGTTTTCAAAATTTAGCCCTCATTGGTTTTAATCAATTATTATTAAATAATAAATTTATTTTCTTTTACTTAATAAAAAGTATTGATGAAATAGTAGAAAAATTTGTTAATGGAGGATTACAACCCATGTTGAGCAATATAGTATTAAGAACAATACCTATCCCACTTCCACCACTTCACGAACAAGAACAAATAGTAGCCAAGTTGGAGGATCTAATGTCGTTTTGCGATGGTTTGGAGGAAAGTATTAAGAAAAGTCAAGGGTATAATGAAATGTTATTACAACAGGTTTTGAGGGAGGCTTTGGAACCTAAAGAAAAAACAAAAGTCATTAATATTGAAAGTAGAAAAATTGAAAATCCATTAAAAACAATTCTGGCAGGTCATATCATTAACTTAAATAATACCACTGATTTTGGTCGAGTTAAGTTTCAAAAATTATTATTCTTAACAGAATATATATGTAAAATTGATTTTGATTCGCATTATATTCAAAAAGTGGCAGGACCTTATGATGATGTTTTGATCAAAGGCATTGAAGTTGATTTTAATCGTATGCGTTTCTTTAATGTAGTTCAAGATAAAACAGATTACAAAAGAGTACGTTATATAGCACTTGCTGGAGCAAAAGAATTGGAAAGTTTATTTCTGGAAAACTTTCCTGATGAATCGGTAAGAATTAATAATACTCTTTTAAAATTTAGACCTTTAAGCTGGGGGGAATGTGAACTAATTGCTACGCTATACGCCGTTTGGAACAACCGTATTATACAAAATGAACCAATAACTGATGAACTACTTTACAGTGATTTTATGGCATGGGATAAACAAAAAAGTAAATATCAAAGTGTGTTTTACAAATGGCTATTTTGGATGAAAGACGAACGAATAATTCCTGATGGTTGGGGAAAATATATTGATAAACCTCAGTGATATACACCTATTTAAAACTTTTGAGCTAATATTTTGAGCTGATATAAAAAATTATGGAATTAAAATTCATTTGGATTGAAGATTATAAAAATGTTAAAAAAACTGGATTTAACTTTAATCATAGTATTGCTCAAGAATTTCAATATATCAACGATGAAATAGAGATAATAGATAAAATTAAAACTCCAGATTTATTCTTCGGAGAAAATATTTCAAGTGTTACCGCTATTGTTGGAAAAAATGGTTCAGGCAAAACTAATTTAGGAGAGTTCATGAACTTTAACTTAGCACATGTCACAAATGGAGGTCTAGCAGTTAATTTTGCAGGATATAAAGGAATTTTAATTATTGATAAGCTTATTTTTTTTCAAGAAAGCATTGAAATTAAAAACAGTGAAGAGCTTAAAAATATTGGTTATGAGCTTCTTGATTACGAAAATGCACCATTAGATAAACAAGGTGGAATGAAATGGGCTAAAATGAGCAGAAATAAATATATCTATTATTCACCTGCATTTGAATTTAGATATATTAATATAAGAGAAAACCTTACCAATATTTCAACAAGCTATTTAGCTTTTAATGATATCAATAATACAACAAAACATTATAATCTAAATACAGATTATCTCTATACTTCAAAATATAAGAAAACAGATTTTTTAACAGCGCATTACGTTAATGAAATGGTTAGGCAATCTGATTTCATTTTAAACTATGATACAAAAGAGTTTATAGGAGAATCTCCAACTAATCTAAAGATATCTATTGATCTGATTGAAGAAAATAGATTACTTAGCACTCCTTATTTTTACAAAAAAGATGATGAGAAAGAAATTTATAAAAATAATTTATGGAATGAATTAAATGATTTAGAAGGTAGTATCTGGAATCGTGGATATGCTGAATTAAGCAATTACAGACTACCCGAAAAAGATGCAGAGGATAGATTTGAATATTACATAATTCCAATTAAAAATCAAAAAGATATTTTTAGGAGATTATTCCTAATTAATTTTTTTAAAATTCTGCTACAAACAAGTGATTATAAATTTGATGTTGGATTTTTTGAAAGTTTTTTATACGAACCAGAAACATTAGTTGCAGTAGGAATTGAAAAAAAATTACTTTTAGTAAATAATAAACTTCAATCATTCATCAATAATTGTAATTGGGATACAGAAAAGAAAAAAATTACAGCTCACTCAGATTATAATTCAAGAGAAAAAGTATATTCAAGTTTAATTCATAAAGCAAATTTAGATACTAGCATTTATAAGAATAAAAAGAGCTTTCTAGATCTTTTGAAATTAGTAAAAGAAATTACTCAAAATAGACTTTTTTTCCATTATCAATTTTTAAATAATTACAGTTCCGGCCAACAGCACTTACTAAACTTTTATTCTAGATTTTATTGGGCAAAAAATGATCTTTTGGATTCTGAAAAATATATAACACACGAAATGTTCAGAGAAAGAATTGTTATTTTTATTGACGAGGGGGAAATAGCTTTGCACCCTGAATGGCAAAGGTTATTCTTCAATAAAACTGTAAAGTTTTTAAGTGGATTATTTCATGATAGACAAATACAATTAATTTTAACTACACATAGTCCTTTTGTATTATCAGATATTCCGAAAAATAATATTTTATTTTTAAACCGAAATAATGAAGGTAATACAGAAATTTCCAATATAGAAAGAGAAAATACTTTTGGCGCAAATATTTATTCATTACTTTCAGATTCTTTCTTTATGGAGAATACTATTGGAAAATTTGCAGAAGAAAAAATGAAAGTTGCATTAGAAATGCTTAAAGCTAATCATAATGATTATAGTCATGAAAAAATAAATGAATTAAAATATATCATCGATTCTATTGGAGAACCAATTATAAAAGAACAATTTGAATATTTATATGATAAAAAATTCGGTAATGATGAAATTACTACATTAAAAAATGTAATAATTGATCTTCAAAACCAACTAAAAAGGAAAAGATGATTGTTATAAAACTTGATAGTTCTAAAGCAAAAAAATTTGCTAAATTAATTGATACTACTAAAGGCAAATATAAATCTCCGTCTAAAAAACTTCAAGAATGGATTGATAATGAAACAATATTAAATCCGCTAAGTTTAAATATTCAAATAGCAAGAGATATTAAACGTGATTTAAAAAAAATATTAACAGAAACTCCAAAAGGATTAGAAAGTATAATTAATGCTTTTGAATCAAAAGGACATCAAGATAAAATTTATGATTTAACTACCAAAAAACTAACTCCATTTGGAGAACAATTAAAAGTCATTTTTAATTATAAGGGATTTCGAGAAAGTAAAAAAGCAATTTGGTTTGCAGATTCAATAAAAATGAAATCCTGTACAACTTGTAATACTCAATATACTTTAAAAACTAGTCAAGTTACTGGTGTAAAACTTTTGTTCCATCTTGATCATTATTTTCCAAAGAGCGTCTACCCATATTTAAGCCTATCATATTATAATCTAATTCCTTGTTGTGCAAGTTGTAATATGAGTAAATCTAACAAGCCATTCACACTGATTCAAAATATACATCCCTATATTGAAAGTTTTCACAATATTGCAAAATTCAAGTTAGATAAAGCTAGCCTTGCGGATTTTCTGATTGATCCGAATAAAAATGAAGATAAAATAAAATATAGTGTTGAAAGTAGAGCAAAATACTTTGGAAACACTGTATTTGAAACAAAACTTGAAAATTACTTAAGAGAATTTAGAATACATGAACAATATGAACAATTTAAAGATGTAGCTGCAGAAACTTATTTAAGATTCCGATATTACCATAAAAAAAGAAGAAATGAGGTTAGAGATTTTTTTCATGAGAGCGGTATTAATATTGATGACGAACTATTTAGAAGATTTGTTTTAGGAAATTACCATCAAGATAAAGACTTATTAAAAAGACCATTAGCTAAATTTATGAAGGATATCGGAGAAGATTTAAATATGTTTTAAAATTCCCCAGCTAATCAAGCTGCCCCGCTCTACGAAGTCTTCTCTTAGAATGCTGTGGCGAAGTCTTCCGACTTTGTACCCATTCCAATTAGCATTCCAAATCAAATCTTAAATTCAAAAAACAGAAGATCATTAATTTAAGTCTAAAAACTTTTAAACAAAATAAAAACAACCCTATATCTAAATGACTTGCCAAATACAACAAGAAATATCAGCCTTCGTTGAGTCAGGATTAAAGAGATTCGTTCAGAGTCAAGATAATTTAATACAACTACAAGACTTTGCTATTCTATTAAATCCGAAAATAGAAAAAATTTTAAAAAATTGCTGTTGGGAATGTCCTCATTGCTTCGATTTCAAAACTTATTGCGAAATATTATTTAATTTTGTAAATGAAATAATAACAGTACAGGAAGTCGAGAAAAGACTTCAGGAATGGGAGAAGGTTAAGGCATCCGATGAAATAATCAATAACATTGCTATTCCAAAAAGAGAATTAAACTTGACTGCTTCTGATGCAATTACAGGTAAAATATATTATCCTGATTTTAATTTTATTGATGAAATTGAAAAACAGGATCTATTTGAAGAACTTAAAGATATGGGCGTGTATTTTATTTATTCTCCAATTCATCTGGAAGAAGTCTATAGAATGAATAAGTCTTTTCAAGATAAAAGAATACAGACAATTTCAAAAATAACCTCGGGCAATTATGTTTTACCGATGGGTAACAAACTAGAATTGCATAAACTACATCCCAAACATTCTTATGAACGGGTTAAAGATAATCCTGGCATTTCAATGGCGTTAGAAGAAAGTAGAATTGTAAATAGTAAAGATCGGGATATCTTTTTTGCCGAAATTAAAAATAGGCTGCTAAGACAGATTAATAATATCCAGGATATTTTTGATTATATCCCAAAAACTGAATTTCAAGAACTTTTGACTTTTTCTGGTTATCGTTTTACTGTTGAGGATTTCAAAAAAACTAATAAATCTTATCACGAGATATTACACATGATCTATACCTTATGTAGTATAATGGATAATTTATCATATAATCGTGATAATAAGGAAAATACAATAAGAAGTTCAGTTTATGATATTGAACATTTAATTTATGCCACAAAATCTGATTATTTTGTAACTGGAGATAAAAAACTTTGGAATAGGGCAAAAGAAATTTACAGCTATCTTGAGTTGGATATTGAAGTAATATTTATACCTACTAATAATTTTGTTTTGGATAAACTTACCTAACAGGTTTTTTATAATGCATTTCAAAATTTACTATATCAGCCCAGCTCCCTGAAGTCTTCAACAACAAAACTTTCAATATACTGGATTGCTGTAAGAATGTTCCCGCTCTACGAAGTCTTTCTCTGAATGCTGTGCGAAGTCCCAGCTCCCCAAAGTCTTCTAAAAAAATTCAATATACTGGGTTGCTGTTCGAATGTCTCCTGACTTCGTACCCATTCCTATTAGGTTATTTAAAAACATCAGGCAAATTACATTAGACGCTCATTCGGATTTACACACGAGCTAAACGATTGAGAAGATAAACTATCAGTAGGTTAACATGCAAATTAAATAACAAATTTTCATCTTCTTATAATCCAAAAAACGAATATAACCGTAATTTTATCCTTATCTATTATTATTCAACAAAACATCCTCAAAACTAAATTGGAGATGCTTGAACTAAAAATACTGTTATGAAATTGTCTGTACTATTTTTAATATCCATTTTCTTTTTTTCATGTCAGCAAAAACAAATGAAGCAAGCTCCTGTTCAAACGGCAGAACCAATGGCTAAAGAGAAAAAAATTGAATCTCAAAGCAAAGAAGAAAATAGGCAAACAGGCGACACGATCTTCATGAATTATAGGAATGAAAAAGGGCTGCTTATAGCGGAAGGTGCTTTGGATTCAATTCATCCTAGAGTATACGTCAAATTTAAGAATGAAAATACCGGTGAATTGAAAGCTCAAATTATTCCAACAACAGGCAAAGGAAACATCCGTTTCAACCAGATTATTTTTCCCGATAATACCTCAGACGGCCCATTTGGAATGGATTTGAAAATCCCACTCACACAAAAAGGAAATCATATTTTAGTAATTGGACATTCGCTAATGGCAGACAACCCCTATTTTGGTAAATTCAAACTGCAATTGGAGAATAAAAAAGACAATTAAAATAATAGTTGCTTTAAGGCTTTTAGACCTTTGAATTAGTTAATAGCATTACCTTAAGACTTTCGACATTCGACCTTTGACTTAGTTAATAGCGTTCTTTAAGACTTTAAACCTTCTACAAATATAAAAAGTTCCCTGTTATTTAGACTAATAAGCCATATATTTTATCAGTCTATCATCTATCAGTCTATCATCTTTTATCTCCGAAGTAGCATTATTAGCTTAGTAATAAAAACAGATCGATACTGGTTCAATTGGTGTGTGACTGATCTTCTAAAAAGAAGACGTAGGATTAATGTAAGTACGAACGGGTGGAAAGCACTTACGCCATTACAGCTACTGCAACAACCTGACTACCCGTGATCTTCGTTCGAACAAGTATCGATTCTATTTTTAATAGATGACAGTATAAGTCAAATACAGAATACAATTTTTTCTTTATTTTCGTTTTTGTTTATAAAAAGTAAGTCTAAAGATTGGCTTGATTCTATAATATAAAATTAGAAAAAGGAGGAAATAAATAATTTACACCATTTCTTGAATTAGTTATAGAATTTAATTAAATTGAATATCACTTTCAACTACAATCATCAACCAAAAATAACCAATTATTTTTAAAACTATCAACGAAAACACTGGGATGATCTTACAATCGGTCAATTATGGGTTTCTCGAAGCGAACCCATTTCTGATAGCCTTTTTCATTCAGGTGAACACCATCCTGGGTCAGTTCATGGGGCAATTCTCCTTGGGCATCCACAAATTGGGCATACAGGTCAATAACCTCATAATAGCCTTTAGCCTCATTTTTTCTGATGATGCTGTTGACTGCAAGAATATCTTCTTTGAGATAGGATCTGTGGCTCGGTAAAAGGGTACGCACATAAAGCTTTGTAGAAGGGGATTTGCGATGGATTTTTTGGGCAATTTTCAATATATTTTTTCCTATATAGGCCGTGGATGGAACAATTTTATGATAATCCAGTGCAGGATTATCTTCTGTATGATGAAGGCTGAAGAGGTCATTAATACCTATCAGGATAAAAACAGCTTTTGGCTTAAAATAAATAATTTCATCCAGGCGTTTCAATACCCCATCGGTAACATCTCCAGCAATGCCACGGTTGCGGATAGAAGGTATCGCAAATTTTACGCTCCAGTCGTTCCCTCCTTCCGTAATACTATTGCCAATAAATACAATTTCTCCCCATTGCAGTGGTTTATTCTTAAACTCCTGAATCCGTTTGGGGTAATAGTTGCGTGCCCAGTCATTATGATAATGGGATACAATCTTTTTTGCTGGATATAATTTTGACGTTTTTGATGCAGGCAATGAAGATTGTGCAGAGCTGTTGATACTGGATACAAGCAAAAACAAAGCTAAAAATATTTTTTTCATAGTCATTATGTATGGAAGCAGAATATAATGAATTAGGAGCGATAAGATCCCCTTACAAAGATAAAAAGATTTTATCTGCCTCTTGCTTCTTTCATCTCCCATCTTGCTTCTTGCTCACTACTCATTGCCCATAGCTCATAGCCCATGACCCAGTGCCTCTTGCTTCTTACTTCTTGCTCACTACTCATTGCCCAGTGCCCAGTGCCCAGTGCCCATAGCCCATGACCCAGTACCTCTTGCTTCTTACTTCTTGCTCACTACTCATCGCCCATAGCCCATAGCCCATGACCCAGTGCCTCTTGCTTCTCCCATTCTAAGATCGCCGTTTAGGAAGGTTTCTGTCATACATAACAATAGTCCCTGCTACGGACACATTTAAGCTTTTTTCAGATTTGAATTTGACTAAATGGTGGCATTTTTCCATGGCTTTCAGAGACAAACCATGATCTTCTGCTCCTAATAAATAAACACAGCGTCTGGGATGCTCAAAGGTTTCTAAATCGGAAGCGTTTTCATCCAATTCAACACCAACCAGTCGCGCACCTTTGGGTAAGTTTTCATAAAAAGCTTCAAAAGTATCATAGTGAAAATACGGAATGGCTTTGACCGCATTATGGGTGTCGCAGGCTTGTTTGGCATATCGGTTGCCTATGGTAAATATAAAAGTAGCACCTAAGTTTTGAGCCGATCGCCACAAAACACCCAAATTCTCAGGCGTTTTACCATTTTGGATACCTATACCAAAATATTCATTTATAAAGTTATCATTCATAAGGCAAAAGTACAAACTGCAGCTAAATAAATCATTTTTTTATTGTGAGGAAGCGCTCGTATTGCCATCTGGCTTCTTCACTCTTCACTCTTCACTCTTTACTCTTGCTTCTTGCTTCTTGCTTCTCAAATCTCTCACCTCAGCAAATCAACAACAACCGATACTCCCCTTCTCTTTCTACTGGCGCCCGGTGAATACAAGGCAGCACCTCTTGTTGGGGATGATCCACCGCCAGCCGCCAAAGATGTCCTACTCCTAAATTAATTGGGGTGGCATCAGGCTTGGCCTCATAATGCAGGTCAAAATAATTGTCCTCCAAAAACAGGTCAAAATCTTCCGCAGAGCCGTCATGCAGTGCTGTCAGCTTTTCCCGAATTTCAGGAATCAGAATTTTTTGTTCCGCTTGATCATTAGCAATTATGTCACTGGCTGCTCCATGATAGGTACATAAAAAAGTATCCGTGGCAACAGGCGAACGATCCACATGATACGAATACACATCAGTGGAGATAAAATCAAAATCATCATCCCGTTCATAACATTGAATCAAATTAAGAGAAGGCGAAGCGCCGAAATCGGCTAACAATCGCATATCATTCAGGATAATGTCCCGGGCGACCATCCCCTCTTCGGATAATTGGAGTGCCAATAGATCCTGAGGAAAAACTTCTGTTATGTTGTCTCTGAGTTGCAGTTGATTGACAATGGTTCCAAAATCGCCTTCCGGATTTCGGTACCAGCACAGGGCATTCATGTCTCCTTTAAAATCGGTACGAACAAGGGCATCAAAAGTAGATACCAGTCCAATTTGGGGGTTATCAGAAAATATAGGATTCATAGTAAGATAGTAAAAAGCGGATTAGGTAAGCTTCAGCAAAATTAGGAAATTGCACGGAAGTACAGAATTTTTATCGTCATATACTCTGGTCTTTTACAAAATAGAAAAGTACTGTCTAACATACTACTTGATGCAGTAGAACTATATTTTAGGATACAGTTGAAACAAGCTTTCATAAGCAGCATCAGTATCAATATCGGCGGTCTCATCGGCAGTGACCACTTCTCTGACCTCATGCGGATTAGCATCAATAACGGCTTTAGCTCCTGAATCATTCGATAACAGCATGAGTTCGGAAAAATAGCTTCGCGGAAATAAAGCCGGTACTCCCCTATACCCCTCTTTTCTGGTAATGAGGATGGCATGCGCTTCTTGGAGATGAAGCTGCAGTATAGCATTTAAATGACTAGCACTGATCAAAGGCTGGTCGGCCAGAGTAAACAGCACTGCATCAATCTCGGGATATTTTTCATCAAGGACAGCAACGGCCAAAGCAATAGAACCACCCAAACCCTCTTGCCAGTTGGCATTAACAAGAACCCTCGTTCCAGACAAATCCGTTTGTTCCATAATGGCATCACTGTAAGCCCCAAGAACCACAAAAACGGTATCGTCAGCGGTGGAAAGAGCAGTTTGCACGGCATGGCCCAGTAAACTGGAATCACCCCAGGGCAGCAACTGTTTGGGCTGTCCCATTCTTCCGGCACTGCCCGCCGCTAATACTACTATGGCAATGGAATTCATTAGGATTCGCTTTTGATCTGGGAATGGATAGCTCCCTTTTTGTATTTTAAGTAAACAGGCTCCTGCTGACGGGTAACCGAAAGGATTTCAGCAATAATGCTGACGGCAATTTCCTGTGGGGTTTCCGCTCCGATATTAATTCCGGCAGGGCCATAAGTCACGTCCGGCAGCGGCTCATCATAAGAATCGGTATAATCAAGGAACTCGTTTAGCAATTGGTCTCTCCTTTTGGCGGGGCCAAGAAGTCCAAGATAAACAGGGGATGTATTTTTTAAGCCAATTAGGAACTTCAAATCCGTGGCATAACTATGCGTCATTAAAACAACAGCAGTTTGGGAATCAATAGAAAGCGATCCAATGGCTTCAGGCAGTAAAGAAGTAACCGCTGCAGCTCCGGGAAAATGAGCTTTGGTCTTGGGATCGCTGACTGAGGTGACAACTGTGACCTCCCAGCCGGTTAAAGAGGCAAAATAACACAACTGCACCGCATCATGCTCCCCTCCAATAATGATCAGCTGAAAACGGGGCTCCAGTTGTTGTCTAAAAACAGAAAGACTTTTGTCTAATGGCGCTTCAAAAAAAGGAAATTCCTTTCCTTCCAGACGAAACACCGAACCTAAACCGGGCTGGCATCCGGCTGTTTGGATATAAAAAGAGGTGATTTCCAACGCTTTCCTTTGCTGTAAAGCCATTTCCAAAGAATCCCAGAAAGCAGCATCGGGTGAAAAAGGTTCCAGAAGAATATAAAGAATCCCTTCACACCCCAGCCTATACCTCCCGTCATATACCATCATTTTGGCGGTATCATCCACCAGCACAGACGCAGATTGCTTAAGGATTTCATTCTCCACGCACCCACCGCTGACCGCTCCAATCATGGTATCATTTTCAAACACCAGCATCCGGACCCCGGGCCGCCGGTAAGAAGAACCGTCTAGGGCAGTAACGGTAGCCATAATGCACTTCATTCCCTTTTTTTGGGCTGCTAGGTACGCTTCTTTTAATTTTAATAATTCGTGCATCATAGTATATTCTGTGTATTATATAGGCAGCTTATATTTTAATTATTTAAAACAAATGATAGTCAGTTTAAACAGCGCTCAGACTAAAAGGCAGCGTTCGAATCCGTTTCCCCGTCAGATCAAAAATAGCATTGGTCAGAGCAGGGGCAAAAGGCGGAAGTGCAGGCTCCCCTACACCACCGGCATCTTCTTCATTATCGATGATAAACACTTCAATGGAGGGTATTTCATTAATACGCGGCAATGGATAATCATAAAAATTATGCTGCTCCACCACATTATCTTTAAAGGTAATTTGATGCGTGACTGCCGCACCCAGTCCCATAATGATGGATCCTTCCACCTGGGCCTGAATAATATCGGGATTGACGTACCAGCCACAATCCATGACCGCCCAGACTTTGTCAATCTGAACACCGCCATTCGGATTCCTGGACACTTTGACCACCTGTCCTACGGTAGAATTGAAACACTCGGTAATCGCCACACCATACCCTTCGTTTTTGGAACGTTTTTTCCAGCCGGATACTTCTTCCAGTTTAGCGATTAGCTTTTGACAGCGGTCTTCGGGCAAATGGGCACGGCGGAAATCCAAAGGATCTTTCCCTGCTTCCTGCGCCATTTCATCAATAAAACTTTCATACGCAAATCCGTTGGTCGAGGCATATACAGACCGCCAGAAACTGGTAGGGATAGTAGTCTCGAAAAGAACATCCGAAATGCTCAGGTTGGGAATGCTTTTATAATAAGGTTTCAAAAAGCCTTCATTAGTACTTCTGTTGGGTTTGTCTTTGGGTCCGCCACTCCAGTGACCGTTATTTTGGCCTGCCATTCTCAATTTAAAGGAATCAATTTTTCCATTGGCGATACTGCCTTCACAACGATAGGTAATGCCGGGGCGAAAAGGGCCCAAAGTAGCATCATCCTCACGCGTCCAGACCACCTGAACCGGACCACCAATCTCTTTTGAAATGGCAACGGCCTCATACGGATAGTCATTCATGGCCTTCCGCCCAAAACCGCCGCCAAGAAAAGTCATATTGACAATGACTTTCTCTTTATCGATGCCAAATTGTTGGCTCACATAATCCTGGACCCAGCCCGGTGCCTGTAACGGTCCCCAGATTTCAATCGAATCGCCTTTGTGATGGGCAATGCAGTTGATAGGCTCCATGGCAACATGCGACTGATAAGGGGTTTGATAAACAACATCTAATTTTTTAGGGGCTTTCGATAAGATTTCAGTGGGATTCCCTTGGGTTTTAAGCGGCATGCCTTCCTGCGTATGAACAAGATGATGCTGGGTTTCGAATAGCTCAGGCGTGCTCCAGTGCTTGAAGCCGCTGGTATCCCATTCCACTTTCAGTTCTTTCCGTCCCTGAAGTGCCGCCCAGGTCGAATCAGCAACAACAGCAACCCCTTCACGCATATACTCGTAATAGCCCATTTTAACTTTAAAAACACGCTTCACCCCAGGAACCTTTAAGGCACCGCTGGCATCAAAACTTTTAACTTTCCCAAAAAAACGCGGATCGCGTTCCACTGAAGCAAACAGCATTCCGGGGATTCTCTTGTCCAGACCGAAAATTAAGCTACCATTGGTTTTAAGCGGGGTATCAATTCTGCGGAGCGGTTTCCGGATTAATTTGTATTCTGAAATTTTTTTGAGTTGAGGTGCTGTTGGTTTGGGCAATTTGGATGCGGCTGCAACCAGTTCCCCATAATGTGCTTTTTTACCGGAAGGTTTATGAATGACATGCCCCGACTCGGCATAACAATCCGTAACAGGAACATTCCATTTGGCAGCTGCCGCGCTAATCAGCATTTCACGGGAAGCAGCACTTAATTTGAGGAGATTTTTATAAGAAGATCGGATGGTAGAGCTTCCTCCGGTAACCTGTCCACCGTATTTTTTTTCGTTTCCAATGGCAAAAATCACGTTGATATCATTCATATCCACTTCGAGTTCCTCAGCTACAATTTGTGGTACAGATTGATAGGAGCCTTGACCCATTTCTGCCCTGTGATTCACAATCGTTACTTTGCCTGACGGATTGATAATGATCCAGGGGCACAACTCAATTTCAGCATCACTTAATTCAGAAGGGCTTACAATAATGGGTACACCATCTTCAGGAAAATAAAAGCCAAGGCAAAGTGCCGCGCCGCCTAAACCGGCAAGTTTTAGAAAATGGCGTCTTGTACTATCAATGTTGTTATTTTTAGTCATGGGAGAATCTTTAAATTGAAAGCAATACTATTGAGCAGGAGCATAAGCGCCGGTTTGCAGCCAGCTGATCCAGGCTTTTTTAAACTGGGCATGGGTCAGAGGCGGAACCGTTCTGCCTTTCCCCGGATTCCAGCCCGCTTTGACCAGTCCGTCATCGGCATGGGCAATAAGCGCCGGAATGTCTTTATGTCCGTTAAGTTCAGGATTGATGAGCTGTTTAGCCAGCTCGTGGGCTGTTTTTCCTTCAAATACCATTTTCATGTCCGCTGGTGGTAAATGCCATTCCGGATTTCCGGGAGGGGTATGCAGTCCCGGACTGTTGGACGGCTGATGGCAATTGGCACATTTCATGGCATACACCCCTTTTCCGTCTTTGCCTCGTTTAGGCTGCATAGCATGCACAACACTATTATCACCCTGAAGCGGTATGTCGCCTTTGGGATGGCAGTTAAGGCAGCGCGGACTCATGAGCACTTTATACACCTGTTGAAAAGCCGCAACAGAAGCGACACTGTCTTTTTTTATGGGGGGAATAACAACATATTCTTTTTCGGTAGCCCGATGCAGGGAAACTCCAAATACCAGCCCAAGTGAAGAAACGGCTATCAGTATAAATCTAACTTTTGTCGACATAGGTTGTGGTGTTTGCACTTTTGGGATCAGATTTTATTTTTTTTCTGCAGTTGAGAGGCCAGATGTATGGCTTTACGTATGCGCGGATAAGTACCGCATCGGCAGAGATTCCCTGCCATGGCATCGTCTATATCCTGATCCGTCGGATTGGGGTTTTCACGAAGAAGCACGGCTGCCGACATGATTTGGCCGGAATGACAGTAGCCGCATTGGGGTACATCAATTTCCTGCCAGGCTTTTTGCGCCGGATGGTCGTTGGCTGCAGATAATCCTTCAATGGTGACTATCTTTTTACCTTCCGCACGGCTCATTTTGGTAACGCAGGAGCGCACAGCTTCCCCATCCAGATGCACCACACAGGCACCGCACTGGGCAACACCGCAGCCAAATTTGGTTCCCGTGAGTCCTAAGCTGTCACGTAAGGCCCAGAGCAGTGGCATTTCGGGACTCACATCAAGTTGTACCGCTTTGCCGTTTACACTTAATTGTATCATATTTAAGTCTGATTTTAGGATGGACAAGCATTCATTTTCCGCTAAAAATTTCTGCTCTCTAAATTTACAAAAAAAACAAACCGCTTTGTTATTAATTAGTTAAATTTCAAACCATACAAATTTCACAGGTTCAATTCAATACATTCCTGTAACGACTTAAGTATTGCTTTAAGACTTTCATCTCTCCTCTTGCATCTCTCATCTTTCATCTTTCATCTTTCAATCATTCAATCATTCAATCTTTCAATATTTCAATCCTTCAATCCTCCAATCCTTCAATCTTTCAATCCTTCAATCATTCAATCATTCAATCATTCAATCTTTCAATCCTTCAATCATTCAATCATTCAATCCTTCAATCCTCCAATCCTTCAATCCTCCAATCCTTCAATCCTTCAATCTTTCAATCATTCACCTACAAAAACACTTAATGATGGTAAAAACAAACATTAACCACCATTTAAAGCCTCTACGTTGGCATTTACCAACACAATTATAAAATAATCACTAAGCAATCAATAAATATCAATTATTTTTACTAAATTTGTTGGGAAATACCAACCATACCATCATTTAAAAGAAATAACAATGGGAAATACCAACACAAACTGGACAGCAATGACAGACAGGGCTATTGTTAATAAAATAGGGGAATTCATTAAAGAAGAACGTTTAAAAATCAATAAAACCCAGGCACAATTGGCGGAAGAAGCAGGACTGAACAGATGGACACTGAGCCAGATCGAAAATGGGGAAGCCATTAGTATGATTTCCTTAATCCAGATCATGAGAGCCTTAGGCATTTTGCACCTCTTGGAAATTTTTTCCGTTCAGCAGGAAATAAGCCCAATAGAACTGGCGAAAATGGACCAGCAAAAAAGAAAACGGGCGGGAAAACAGGATAACGACAATTTAAAATCAGACTGGTAATGATTACAACTGCTTTTATAAAAATATGGGGAGAAACAGTAGGTGCTGTGGCATGGAACGAAGAAACCCGGACAGCAGGTTTTGAATACGAACCGAAATTCATAGCCAAAAATTGGGATTTGGCACCACTGAAAATGCCTTTGGGGAACAGCCGGAGAATCTTTTCATTTCCGGAACTGAAAGACATAAAAACATTCAGGGGTTTGCCCGGTTTATTAGCGGACGTACTTCCGGATGATTATGGAAATCAGTTAATAAACAATTGGCTGACACAAAATGGCCGTCCGGAAAACAGTATGAATCCGGTAGAAATGTTATGTTTCATAGGAACACGCGGTATGGGGGCACTGGAATTTGAACCGGCACAATTGACTGCAGGTAAAAGGGCATTTGACATAGAGATAGACAGTCTGGTAAATATGTCTCAAAAAATGCTGCAAAAAAGAGAAGGATTTGAAACCAGTTTAAACAAGGACGAACAATCAGCTATGGTCGACATCCTTAAAATTGGAACCTCGGCAGGTGGTGCACGTCCCAAGGCAATCATTGCCTACAATGAAAAAACAGGACAGGTAAAATCCGGACAAACCAATGCGCCAAAAGGATTTGAACACTGGCTGATCAAATTAGATACTATAAGCGATGTGCAATTTGGAGAAAGTACAGGCTATGGCAGGATAGAAATGGCCTACTACCTGATGGCGAAAGACTGTGGAATAGATATGATGGAAAGCCGGCTGATGGAAGAAAACGGCAGGGCACATTTTATGACCAGACGTTTTGATCGGCAGGATGGTGATACCAAACACCACATCCAGACATTGTGTGCGATGCAGCATTATGACTTCAATCAGATAACAAGTTTTAGCTACGAACAGCTGTTTCAGACCATGCGGCTGTTACAATTACCTTATCCGCAGGCGGAACAGCTTTTTAGAAGAATGGCTTTTAATGTAATCGCGAGAAATTGCGACGACCATACCAAAAACTTTGCCTTTAGGTTAAAACAAAATGAAAGTTGGGAACTCGCACCCGCTTATGACGTTTGCTATGCCTACCGTCCGGAAAGCACCTGGGTGAGCCAGCACAATTTAAGTGTGAATGGAAAAAGAAAAGACATCACCAAAGAAGATCTATTGAATGTGGCAAAATCCATGAACATCAAAAAAGCAAACCAGATCATTCAGGAAATTAATGAGGCAGTCCATAAATGGCCAGCCTTCGCAGAAGAAGTCAGCGTAAAAAACGAGTTTATAGAACGAATTAGTAAATCCCATCTCATTTTATAATTAGGAATGGAATCATATTTATTCTTTCCTCTTTATTCTCTCATCTTTTCTCTTTCATCTTGACTCTTTCATCTTGACTCTTTTATCTATCATCTTTCCTCTTTAAGACTTTTGACTTTACGACTATAACAAAAAAAGCCGGATCTCACGACCCGGCTTTCATTTGCCTAACCCATAAACACATTGAGTTAAACTATTTTTTGTGCTTCCTGACCAAAAGTTGGAGCAGCTTAGAGATGGTAAAACTGACAACAGCCCCAACGGTGGCCAAAATGATGGTCTTCAGAACATCCTCCGAATGTAAATTCGGCAAAACACTCAAAAAAGTACCACCGGCAGTACAGAATACGGTGGAATCACTCTGTTCCATCATCCTTTTCGGCAGTGGTCAATTGGCTCACCGCAGAAACGACCCCGCCGGCAAGGGCGAGATAACCGCCTATAGAACTGACCACAACGGGCAGTGAAATAGGTGCAGTTAAAATACTACCGCCAACAGCAGCCAGCACCAGTCCGGCATTTCGAAGCACTTTGAAAAATTTCGGACTGGGGGTTTTTACTCTTTTTATAATATTCATAATTATAATTTTAAGATTGAACAATTAATGTAATACTTTCAGTAGCATCCAGGGCTTTATAAACCAATTGTTTCAATTGGACAAAGGCTTTTCGGGACAGCAGTCCCAGGCCTGCACCTGAAAGTTTGGTTACGGGCGCAATACAGCCTTGCAGTTCCTGTAAAGCATTATTGGCAGGATGAAACAGAATTAGGCTTCTGTTTTTTACATCCAGAACTTCCAGATGCCATTGATACTTCTGGCTGTAGCGCTTGCGGATAAAATACTTCCCTTCAGGAATACAGGAAACCTTCGTCTCGTTGTTTTTCCACGGCAGCTCAATAGTATGGCAAATAAATCTGCCATCACATTCAAGCCTGCCATTCGTCCCTTCAGAAAAATAAGTTCGGGTTAAAATAAATACCATAGTTGTATTTTTAGATTTCAGATGTAGATTTGAGATTATGGCTTTAGATTTTCGATTTCCGACTTCCAACTTTCGATTTTTCACTTTCGATTTTCAACTTTCAATCAAAAACCATCATCCATTAACCATCGACCAACACTCATAATTTAAAATTCAAAATTCAAAATTTCTTTTACACCCCACTATCCACTTTCACAATCGACAAAGGATTATAAGCCCCGTTTTTGAGCGCATACATCTGGCCATTGACCTCTTGGTAAAACTCTACGCCCAAAGCCAGAAACAACGGCTTGGTACTCGCTGGTGTAACAGGGTTGGAATGTTGGATCGCAACCGATGGAGCAATAGTCCAGGGCAAAACAGCCGATTCCGAATTCGAAACGACGAAAGTTTCAGCCTCAAAATCAATTTCAGCACCCGCAGAAATGATTTTATAATGCGTGGAACCGCTTGGTGCAGCAATCATATTAATAGGAACAAACGAAGCCAGATCCACAACAATAGCACCGGTGACACGGTCGATACTCGCCTCAAAAGGAGCAAACAGCGTACTGCCAAGTTTCCCGCCTATGTTGAATTCAAAACCTCTCAGAAGTTCGGCTTCACCATCGATAACATTGCGTAATCCTCGGACACTGGTCGTATCCGCCTGAATAACCTTCATCATTTGTTGGGTGAGGCGGCCAACCATTTTACTGTCCGCCGAATTGATCAAAACGGTTCTGAGGGCAGTTCTGAGGGTTTTACCCGCCTTCCCTGCTCTGCCAAACTCGGAACCGTTTTCACGGGTTCTCTGGAATGCGGGATCAGTCGCAATCCTGTTGGCATCAATATCGCTTTTTTCGCGTGCCAGATAACCGTTTTTTGATTTGTAAAAAGTAATATCTCCGATAGTACCTTTCAGTTTAATTATGCCTTTCTGTTTTGCCATAATTTTAAAATTTAAGATTAATAAATACTCGAATCACCATCCTGTTGCAACATTTCCGATTGATTTCGAAGCAAAGATGAATCTTAAATGAATACGTCAGGAAGAGCCCCCTTTCCATATGTCCTTCAGTGGTATAAATGGCACATAAAAACAGAAATGACACCATTAAGTGAATATAAATCAAGACCTATCCACTAAACCTGAAAGCCCAAAGCCCAAGGCTGAAAGCCCAAAACCCAAGGCTGAAAGCCGAAGGCCGAAAACCCAAAACCCAAAACCCAAAGCTGATCACATTTTATCCCACCACATAAAACCCATGTTTTTTTTAATTAGTTTTATATTCCGGAACCAGGATCGGTTATAGAATAATCAAAGCCATATTTAAAGTATGGATAAAGTATAGATAGAGTATGGATAAAGTATGGATAGAGTATGAAAACAGATAAGCAGAGGATTTGCATTTATCCAAAAGACATACAGCGAATAACAGGAAAAAGTTACCGCCAGAGCACCCGCTTAATGCAAAAAGCAAAAACAGATCTCAACAAACTCGAAAAGGAATTCCTGACAATAGAGGAATTTTGTTCCTATGCAGGATTAAAACAGGAGCAGGTAGCTCACCTGATTTTTGGTTAACCAATAGAAGCCATTTCTGAAAATTTATAGTCATAACTGTAAAATAAAACAGCTAGTTCAGTTTTTGGTCTTCTCTAAAACTAAAAAGCCTTTAAACACTAAGTTTAAAGGCTTTTTAGTTGACCTGAAAGCAATTTACATATACTAAAAATACCAACAGCCATCAACCATTAACAATCAACTAGAATAATTTCTTAATGAAAGCTTCCAGTTTATCCAGGGTATTTAAGTCCGTTTCCCTTGTACTGGAAGATATGATTTTGGTTGTCAGATATTTTTTTGGTTTAGAAATTAACAAATACTGTTTGCCGTCATCATCATTTTTTGCATAATCTTTGGGATTATACATAATGGCCGCACCTATTGGAATAATTTCAGCCGCTACATCTTCAGGATGTTTTCCCCATACGGCAATGTAATTGGATCCTTTTTTAACCTCGAAATCTTTAAAATAATTGATTCCTGTTACAAATTGTACTTTTTGCCCACTCAGGCAGAAAGCTTCCACTTTAGCCTCTCTTTTTCCGGAAAACACGGTAACGCGAACTAAAATGTCTACTTTTTTCCCTTTATAAGGAACACCTTTGGAAATCATTTCCATCCAGGAAGTCGTGTCTGTTTTCCCAACGCGGGCCAGACGGTTCGATACAGGGTTCAGCGGAACTATCTTTTCTCCGTCCCAAAGGCGTATGCCTCCTAAACCTACAGTAGATCCAACTTTATAATAATCAGCCCCATACCCTTCTTTTTGCTGTTCAGGAGTGGGATACCAACGCATTTTTTGCAGCTCTAAACCTGGCTTTGCTTTATTATAAACGTCGATAGCCGCTTTTTCATTAAAATAGATTCTTAATGCCATCCACTCGTTTTCAACAGCAGGTCCGTGATGCCCGATGGTCTTATATAAATCCCCTGATTCAGAACCGATATCAGTCAGATTGGTTATAGTTTCGGCCTTCATGTACAAACTGGTATCGGTAGTGTTTTGCGCAAAACAAGTACAGGTAAACAATAAAGCCGCTAAAAATGATAACTTCATAATTTCAATTATTTATAGATTAAACTTTTTTTGTAAAAATACACAACTTGAGTGGTATAAAAAAAGGGGAATTGGATTAATTAAATTGTACCGCTATAACTATAGCATGATAAAAATTAAATAAACTCAAAAAGGAAATCTTGGCTAGAGATCAGGCTCCTCACTAAAACACAAAGCCGACAGGATTTCCGCAATAGAAAAATGGGCACCGCAGACAAATTCATCAGCTGCACCATAATAAACCGTTAGTTGATCGCCATTTACAACATGTCCGTTGGTAAAAACGACAAAACCAAAAAAGCCATTCAGTTCATAATTCTCTGTAGGAACCATTATGGGTTCTACCGTACGCGCAATCACTTGGGAAGGATCGTCAAGGTCCATCAGGAAAGCCCCCAGGCAATATTCATGTTCCGCATTGGCACCATGATAAATCTCCAGCCATCCCTTTTCGGTCCGGATGGGTGCTGCTCCCGCTCCTACTCTGGCACTGTCCCACAAGCCATTGCGTGTTTTCAGAATGCATTTGTGATTGCCCCAGTGCACACCATCAGGCGACTCGGCAAGCCAGATATAATTCCCGCCAATTTGTGGACTCGACGGACGGTGTAAAGCGTAATATTTATTGTTAATCAATTCTTCAAAAATGGCGCAATCCTTATTATGGGGCGGAAAAATCATACCTTTGTTTTCAAAAGTTTTCCAGTCTTTAGTAGTACGCAATCCAACCCCAACGCCGTTTTCAGATACTGCGGTAAAGGTAAGGTAATAGGTGTCACCCAATTGGCTTACCCTGCAATCCTCAATTCCAAACTTTTCCAGCGAACCAATACCCAATAATAAGGCGTTTTCCTTGGGCTCATAAAAACGAACACCATCATCACTGCACAGCAAACGCAAATGCGAAAGCGTGGTAAGATAATCCAGCCCTTTATACTGAATCACCCTGGGATCAGTAGCAATCAGGTCGGGATCATTGAGCGGTATTTCAATGAGTTCCATCTTTCCTAATGCATTGATGACAGGAAAAAATAACACTCCCTCCTTTTGTACAATCCCTTCAGCAACCCGTACCAATAGCCATGTCTTTTGTTCATAGACAAAAACGCCTGGGTTAAGCAGGCTGATAATATGCAATTCACTGCTGCTGGGTTGCAAATCCTTAGGCATCAGTAGTGGGTTCTCGGGAAAGCGGCGGGCTATATCACTCATGGTAAATTTTTAAGCAAATAAATTTACATCATAAAACAAAACAAACTGTACCTACCTTAAAATTATATAACTATCAATCATAATTCTATAAACAAATTAATAGCTGTTAGTATAAATTTGGGATAATAAAAATTAGGATAATAATTCCCCAAATATAATTCTGATAATAACCTTAAATCTGCAAAAACATGGACAATAACAACACTCAGAATCACAGTTACACAAACCGTAACTTCAACGAAGAATTTCAGACCAATGAGTTTGAAAATTTAAGACTAAATGAAAATCCCGATCAGGATACTCAGGTTGACAGCAAAGGTTTTCAAAATAACAATAGTTACACAGAGAATCTTTACCCAAAAGACAGACGCAGAAGCTACACTTCCGTTTTCGACATATAAAACCGCTGCATAGCGGTTTTATTTTGACTTTATAAATGAAGTAATAAGACTACCGCAATCTGCCTTTAGAATATATAAAAAATTTCTTTTTTAGCCTGCCCTTATATTTGTTCCTGGAATCAGACCTGGATTTCATCCGTTCAAAATCATAAGTACTCCTTTCACTGCGAATAATACATACAGCTGCCATTGTCAAAAGAATTGCATCAGCAGTACCCAGAACCCAGACAGTTATTTCAGAATTCAGAATAGCATCTATGCCCATTTCCCACCAGAATTAGATTTTTCAATCCCTTCAAAATTGGCATCATCAGGGAAAGAGTTGCAATCAGGCGGGGCTGCAAATACAAAACTGGATTTCCTAAAGCCCTTCATTTTTCATCTTTTCAAAAATAGTTTCTACTTTAAAGACAATATCCTTATCCATTAACTGGCAATTCCAGAACCGTTTTAGCTTGATTAAATCGATATCGGGATAATGAAATTGCATAATAGCTTTTAAAGCATTAAAGGATTTAAAGCCCATTGCAAAAAATTGGCATAAAATTCCCGAGCACTTATTAAAAGTCTCAAACCTGTTGATGGTCAGGGTTTCTCTACTGGTCAATTTTAAATTAGATTTCATATCTTTGTTTACCATAATAAAAACGTATATATGTTAGCACTACAAATATACGTAATATTACTCGTAATAATCAAATAATAATTGTAATATTTCTCTGTTAAAGAAATTTATTTCGTAAAAACCACATTATGAACGCATTAGAAATCAAAGAAGCACGTAAACGACTGGGTTTCACACAAGCAGATTTGGCAAAAAGATTAGGAGTTTCTCTAAAAACAATTTCTAATTACGAAAATGGCGAAGTAATACCAACAACAAAAATAGAATTATTACACAGTATTTTAAGCAATAATACAGTCAATGAATCCCCGACAGAGTACATTAAAACAAATGTATTTGAAGAAAAAATACTCGAACTACAGGAAAAAATAAAAGTAAGGGAAGAATATGTACTGGATTTGGAGAATATTCATCCGGCAAATTCTTCAAAAATTGAGCATCAGAAAGAAATAATCAATGTATTAAAAATGAGGCTGGACCTTATGGTGAATTCCAATAAGGAACAGGAAGAAAATTTGGAAATCTCGTCCGCTTCAAAACAGGAAGAAGATAGTAATTAAAAGAATAGATTCCATATCAATATTCAAACCCGAACTTATGCTTCGGGTTTTTTCTTATTATACATTTATCTTTGTGATTAGAAAATAAAAGCAGCAAGTTTCGGGTTCTATAACAACCAATTTCTTTCGACCTTTGAAGTACATAAAACTGAAATGCAATGACAGAGCAGCAAAACATCAATTATAACCGGATTGCAGAAGCAATTGACTACCTAAAAACCAACTTCAAAGAACAGCCAAATCTGGACGAAGTGGCGAAGAAAGTAAATTTGAGTCCGTTTCATTTTCAAAGGCTGTTTAGCGAATGGGCAGGCACAAGTCCAAAGAAATTTCTGCAATACACTACGGTTGAATATGCAAAAACGCTTTTAAAGGAAAATCAGGCGACCCTTTTCGATACCGCACACGAAACAGGGCTTTCAGGAACAGGACGCTTACACGATCTTTTTGTCAGCATAGAAGGAATGACACCTGCCGAATACAAAAACGGCGGAAAAAGCTTAGTTATAAATTACAGTTTTGCAGAAAGTCCATTTGGCAATATCCTGGTAGCCTCTACAGAAAAAGGCATCTGTTATATGGCCTTTGCCGATGATGAAAATACAGCTTTTCAAGCCTTGCAAAATTATTTTCCGAATGCTCATTTCAAACCAAAAACTGATGCAATTCAGCAAAACGCACTCTACATTTTCACCCGTGACTCGGGCAAACTGAATCAGATAAAACTACACCTGAAAGGAACCGGTTTCCAGTTGAAAGTCTGGCAGGCACTTTTGAAAATCCCAATGGGACAATTAACAACTTACGGAACTATTGCCCATACAATTGAACACCCAAATGCTTCAAGAGCGGTAGGAACAGCCATTGGCAGTAATCCCGTGGCTTTCCTCATACCTTGTCATCGGGTAATTCAGGCAACAGGGCTATTTGGCGGTTATATGTGGGGCAATACCCGAAAGACAGCTATTATTGGCTGGGAAGGAACAAGAACACATAATCTGGTACATCAAAACGAATTATAAACAATGGATTTATTCAGCAGCGATACAGATGACTTACAAAATATCTTACCTAAAGACGGTACAGTCCATTATTATGGCAAACTAATGACACATAAGGAAGCCAGTCATTATTTCGACTGTTTGTTAAACAATATCGAATGGAAAAATGATGAAGCAATTATCTTTGGAAAACGAATCCTTACCAAACGAAAAGTGGCCTGGTATGGGGATTCTCATTTTGAATATACCTACTCAAACACGACCAAACGCGCCTTGCCCTGGACAAAAGAATTATTAGAATTAAAGGCCATAGCCGAAGCAAAAACAGGCGAAACATTCAATTCCTGCCTGCTCAACTTATACCACACTGGAGATGAAGGAATGGCATGGCACAGCGATGCGGAAAAAGACCTGAAGAAAAACGGAGCAATCGGTTCCATGAGTTTTGGAGCGGAACGCAAATTTGCCTTCAAGCATAAAGAAAATAAAGAAACGGTTTCCTTAATTTTGGAAAACGGTAGTTTACTGGTAATGAAAGATGCTACACAAACGCATTGACTCCACCGCTTACCACCAACCAAATTAGTAAGCAAGCCCAGAATAAATCTGACGTTTAGGACAATTGTTGAATCTAGGTAAGGTTTAAATTAATCAGACCCGACTGGTTTTTGAAACCTGCCGGGCCTGAAATTATGAACTCATAAAACAAATGCGTTTTATTTTTCTACGCAATTCACAGTCTTGAATTTATATTTGACATTATCAAAATCGATGGGTTCTCCTTTTGCAAAATAGGAAGCTCCCAAATAGGTTTCTATTTTTCCATTCCCTAAAATAAACTCCTCACCTCTTTTCAAAACAGCAATAGGATTTTTGAATTGCCTTTTCTCATAACTCCCCTGAATAAATGAATAATCTGCAAATAAGGTATCTCCACGAAATGCTCCGCTAATTTTCCCAACCTTTTCAGGCAGGTCAAACATTTTCATCACCATATTTCCCGATACTTTTCCATTCTTTAAAGTATTGACCGTTAGTTCGATGGTATCCTGTTCATACAATGCCTGATAACAGGCAACACTTATTGGTTTTTCGATTTCTTCTGTAACCTTTTGTTTTTCCTCATTTTTACAGCTTACCAATACAATAGAAACCAAAATCAGACAAAATACAGTCATATTTTTCATAGCAGTAATTTTTAAATTATTAATTGGGATGAATTGATTATTAAATAAATACTAAAATTTCCATGCAGCTCTTTTTTATGGCTGTCTTTATAAAATCGTTATATAATTGTATTTATACCCATGCCCTAATTTGATAATAATTATTAGGCCAGGGAAGAAACCAACAGTGCCATGCATCCATAAAATCAGCCCATGAAACAGATAAAGTATCTTCCCATGTAGCTATATAAACATTATCATCATCAAATCCATACACTACACACCAGTGTAACGAAAAATGGCTTCCACTCAGCCAGGATTTGCCGGCATCTACTAAAACTATAACAGGTAACCTATAATTTGAAATCCAATTAACAAGTTCTTTTTTACTATCCTGACCATCAGAAAATGTACCCGGATGCCATTGATGATTATTAATTCCATAACTATTAAAAGCAGCCATAATAGTTTCGCGAACTGTTATTCCATTTTTCCATGGCCAATTAGGTCCAAAATCATTAAATACTTTAGAGAGAATCTGATTGGGATTAAAATGTAAATTACCATCATGCCCTCTATATGTTTTACTTAAACTATACGGATTTTTTCCAAAATGATCAATATACGAAGCTATAACTGCCTGACCACATGTGTTATATGATTGAGCCTGATAATTATTGTAGCAAAAAAAATTAGATAAGCCTACTTTTTCACTTGAGTCTACATTAGTTTTTTTTGGTGGTAATATATCGATTGCCAAACCTGTAGTATCATCATATAGTTTCCATAAACTTAACAATTCATTCCGAGTTGTATCATCGTCTTTCAATTCCAGTTCAATCCTTTTTATGATTTCTGTTTTAGTTAACATAATTATTAGTCTATTTTGATTTATATACCTTATAGCTTTAATTTATCTATTTCCTTTGCCAGATTAAAATCCTTATTCGTTATCCCGCCAGCATCATGTGAGCTGAGTGCAATAGTTACTTTGTTATAACTATTTTTCCAATCGGGATGATGATTCGCTTTTTCAGCTAGTAATGCCACTGCTGTCATAAATGAAAAGGCCTCAACAAAATTCTTAAAAACAATTTCGCGATGAAGGAACTTCCCTTTTACTTTCCAGGCATCATCAATTGTACCCAATCCTGTTTCAATTGCTTCTTTGTTCAGCTTTTCCATATTTCTTTTTTTTAGTTACTACCCTGCTATTAAAACTGCTGATAGAGGTTTTTTATTATTGCAGCAGCATATTTACTCGAAATCTTTTTAATAAAAGAAGGGAAATCAATGTGTGAATTATGATCCGCCACATCCGAAATCGTCCTAATGATACTAAAAGGGATGTCATATTCATAACAAACCTGTGCCACAGCCGCACCTTCCATCTCTACGCACAACACTTCCGGCAATTGGCTTGTCAGACTATGCTTTTGCGTATTACTTGAAAAAAACTGATCACCGCTGGCAATATCCCCTACAACTAATTTTGGCTGAGAAATATTGAATTCCTGCAAATCTTTATCACTAATTACAGCGTGCAGACTCTTATTTTCAAATACATTGTGTATGGCTGTTGTGGCTGTTGCCAAATGCGCAGCATCCGTTTCAAAATAGATTTTGCCAAGCAAAGGAATTTCAAACTTTTGCATCAAAGGCCTGGCATCCATATCGTGCTGCACCAGCCTTTTGCCCAGAACAATATCCCCTATTTTCAAATCTGGACTAATTGCTCCAGCCACTCCCGTAAACAACAGTTCCGTGATTTTAAATTCGTGAATCAATGCCGTGGCAGTAGTAGCTGCAGCTGTCTTGCCCCATCTCGAAAATACGACTACGGCATCTATACCATTAATTTTTCCTGAAAAATAGGTACGATTGCCCAACGATTGGGACTTGCAATTGGTTAACAAATCTACCACTCCTTCTATTTCCTGGGGCATGGCTCCCATAATGCCGATAATTCTTTTTTGCATGCTGATGCTATTATTATTTTTTAGTAAAGTAAATGTAGGGATTTTTAATGCTACAGCTTTGTCAAAGTTTTGAACTTTGACAAAGCTGAAAAGTAAAACTTAATTACCAGAAAATTTTATCTTTATCTTTGGAATACTATTACAAATCCAAATGATAAAATACTCCTTTCCTCCTATTTCCAATCCAAATGCCAAAGTTCTAATCCTTGGAACGATGCCAGGCGTACAATCCTTAGCCTTAAGCCAGTATTATGGACATCCGCAGAATGCTTTTTGGAAAATCATGTTTGCTCTTTTTGATACTCCTTATTCTAAAGATTACGAAGAACGGAAAAGTCTTTTATTAGCAAACAATATAGCTCTTTGGGATGTTTTGGAAGCCTGCATTAGAGAAGGGAGTTTAGACAGTGCCATTCAGGAAGAAGTGCCTAATGATATTCGTTCGTTTTTGAAATTGCATCCCAATATTCAGCACATTTTTTTTAACGGTCAAAAAGCAGCAGCCTTTTTCAAAAAATACATCAAGCTGGATAAAGACTATCATTTGACCACCCTGCCTTCTACCAGTCCTGCTCACGCTGGAAAATCTTTTGAAAAGAAATTAAACGAATGGAGCAGTATTAAACAGCAATAGTATCTGTCACTTCTTTGAGCAATCGCAGACTTTTCAGTTTATCCTGATGGTCGAATATCGGACTGTTGATCATCAGTTCATCCACACCACAATGGGTTATGAATTCCTTTAATTCTTTGGCTAATGTTTCTGGACTTCCCACAAACGAACATGCGGTCATTTGGTTCACATGAAAACGAACTTCTTCACTTAGATTATTCATCAGATCGGTCAGGGAAGCTACTGGAGGCTGTAATGGCTTTCGGGTATTTTGAATTAGATTCTGAAACATCTGATATAAACTGGTAGACAGAATTCCAGCTTCCAGATCGGTATCGGCTGCTATGGCATTGACACAGGCCATTGTTCTCGGCTGATCTAAAAACTCCGAAGGCTTAAAATGATCACGATAATACTGAAAAGCTTCCATCATATATCTGGGAGCAAAATGTCCTGCAAAAGCATAGGGCAGTCCTTTGGACGCTGCCAAAGCCGCACTGTCCAGACTAGAACCCAAAATCCAGATCGGAACATTGGTCCCTTCGGCAGGAAAAGCACGCACATTGGAAGCCGCATTTTCCTTAGAAAAATAAGTTTGCAATGCCGTTACATTCTGTGGAAACTGCTGGGATTGTTCGTAGAAATCTTTTCGAATGGCCTGAGCCGTCTGAGTATCGGTTCCGGGCGCTCTTCCCAAGCCTAAATCAATTCTGTTGGGATATAAAGTTGCTAATGTTCCAAATTGTTCGGCTACAATAAGCGGTGAATGATTCGGCAGCATAATTCCACCTGAGCCCACTCGAATTTTTTGAGTCTGACTCGCAATATAAGTAATCAGAACCACCGTTGCAGAACTGGCCACATGAGCCATATTATGATGTTCGGCAAGCCAAAATCTATTGTATCCTAAAGAATCTGCCAGCTGAGCAACTTCTTTTGTTTTTTGCAATGTCAACTGTGCATCGCTATCTTGGGTAATTAAAGCTAATTCTAATAAAGAAATGGGAATCGTCCTGGCCATGGTATTTTTAGATTTTAGTAAAATTACTCTTTTACTTTAAAACAAGATATTCAAGCTGTGTTAATAGAATTATAATATTTTCAAAACGGAATTCCGTAGAAATATTTCTATTTTTGTAACACTTACGCAGTATTTCATGGATAATGACAAATTTATTTTCTGCCTCGAAGCCGTTCCTGATATAGAAACGAGCACCGCTACCGAAGTAGTCAAAAACTTAGAGCTTCTAGCCCTGGAACAAGGTATCAGCAGTATTTACAAAACCTGTGATACCATTGAAGGTTTGGAAGAAAGCCTGAATGCCCTGCTCTATCATGACCACAATTTCACCGATTATGAAATCATTTATCTGGTAATGCCGGGACAGGAAAATACCATTTGCCTTAATGACTATTATTACAGTTTACAAGAAATAGCCGAAATATTTGAAGGGAAAATGAAAGGGAAAATCATTCATTTTGCCAATGCCAAAGTTTTGGATTTAACGCTGGATGAAGCACAATACTTTCTGGATATTACAGGAGCTTATGCCCTTTCGGGTTATGGAGCAAAATATAATAAAATACCCAGCACCAGTACGATTGATAAAGCATTCTTCAGCTTATGCCAGGAACTGGATGATGTAGTGGATATTGTGGAAGAATTACACCAAAAACACTTTGCACTCTGCAAACTCCTCGATTTCAGATTGTATTATTAATTCACTTATTAAAGTTGTATTAGCCAGAACAATATCTTATATTGCGTAGTCATAAAATTTAGTGAGATGATTGATCTAAAAAAATACAGCAACAAAACCAAAGCTGCTTTTATTCTGCTCATTGTTATGCTTATTATTCTATTGAATAATTTCAATACACTGCAAAACTCCAAAAAAGCAAATGAAAATATCAATGCGATTTACAATGACAGGCTGGTTGTAGAACGATATATTTTTCAGTACGCCAATGAGTTTCATTCTATAAAAGCAAATGCGATACAGGTTAAACTAAACGATAGTCAAAAAGCGGAAGCTATTACAAAAGCATTAAAGAGCATTCAAACGATAGATAAACTGTATTTAAAAACCGTTTTAACGCCCAACGAAAAAATATTGTTTGATAATTTTCTAACTACTTCTTCAGCTATTGTGAAACAAACCGAAAATAAAAACTGGCCTCAGATAGAACTTTCAAGCAATCAGGCTTTACAAACATTAGAAAAGTTATCCCAGATTCAAATTGGGGAAGGAAAATCCAGATTATCAAAATCAAATGCTTTGCATAATGAAAACAATGCTTTGGGAGAACTTCAGATTGCTTTACTGGTTATTTTGAGTGGAATTACTATTTATTTACTGATTTCCAGGAAAAATAAAATAACGATTAAAATACCAGAAGCACCAAGTATGAATTAATTTAGAGCCAAAATAATAACAACAAATAAACAATACAATTATGGGATTTTTATCAGCCTTAATAGGCAACGCAGGCGCAGTAAGTCAGGAAAGTTTAGTAAAAGATTATGGTAAATTATTAATTGAAGGCGAAGAAATTGAATTGGGTTTCAAACTGATTCGCGATGTATTTATCTTCACAACCAAACGTTTAATTTTGGTTGAAAAACAAGGATTAACAGGCAGTAAAGTAGAATACAAATCTATCACTTATAAAAGTATCACAAGATTCAGTATAGAAACTGCAGGTACTTTTGACCTTGATGCCGAGCTTAAAATCTGGATTTCCAGTGAAGCACTGCCAAGCATCAAAAAACAATTTAATAAGTCGGTAAATGTATATGATGTACATATGGTTTTGGCATCGCACGTTTTGAAATAATAAATACTTTACAAGTAAAAACTATCCGAAGTCTTCTGGGCTTCGGATTTTTTTATAATAAATCTTTTATCATTATCTAACAACAACTATTTCTGTAAAGACTGCAAACTTACCTGAAATAAATTTCCACCTTCTTTTTTTTCTTTTTCGTCAGCGATAAGCAAAGTATCATTGTTTTTGAAACAAACGGCTTCCTTTTGAGAATAATGATTCAAATCTAATTCGCTCATTTTTCCATCCGTGAGATTATCTTTAGAATAATTTTCGAAAAGCCAAATTTTAGAATGCGACAACAATACAAATTTGGAACCATCGGGACTAATAGAGGCGCTCGTTATGGCACAATGATGATAGTCGGTACAAGTTGTAATGGTTTTTATTAATTGGGCATGATGATGCCCTGCTGTATTGGGGATTTTGTAAATGTAACTCGTACCATCAAAACCTTTGCTTCTATTTTTGGTAAACAAATAGAAATGATTATTGTACTCAAAAAAAGCTTCCACGTCAAATAGTAAATCTTTCTTCTTTGGTGGAAAACCAGTTTGTTCTGGATAATCAAAAGAAATTTTATAAGCTACATTGGCGTTATTTCCGTGCAAATTGGATTGATCGATTTTGTAAATGGCTAAATCTTTTCGAGTATTGTCATTGTTGCCAAAATCTCCAATGTACAAGTTTCCTTTAGTATCAAAGATTACGTCTTCCCAATCGATATTTTCGGTATTGTTGATTGTGATTTTTTTTGTGATTGTTCCTAAAGTATCTAAAACAGTTACTTGGTTTTCGTTCCCACTATCTTCAATACTGTAAATCAAATTGTTGGAATAAGCTATCCCAGAAACTTCTTTTAACTCTTTTGGCAATTCAGCTATTTGTTTTAATGGAGTTGTTTGATTTTTGCTTTCACATGAAAACAAAGAAACTATGGCGACTAATGTAAATACTTTTATCATTTTTTAATACTTTTTAAAATTGAAATCCTAGTGAAAAAGCGAGTCGTAAACCATCAATAGAATTGAATAATCCAAGATTTGCTGTTAGTAATTCGACTCCGTTAATGAAAAATCCACCTCCGTAAGAGTTGTTCCATTTATTAGAGTTATCGTCTTTTATCCAAATCCGTCCATAATCAAATCCTCCGTAAATACCTATTCGTATTGGAATAAGAGCTGTTTTCAAACTATTGAAGGTATATCGGATATCGGTATTTTGAAATAAAGACTGCTGACCTGTAAAACGCTGGTTTCTGAATCCTCTTAATCCATCTTCACCTCCAATAGAAGATGCCTGATAAAATTCGAAATTATCATTGAAAATAATACGACTTTTTATCTGCGTGGCTAAAACTAATTTCCCGGACGGAATCAGTTTATGATTAAAGCTCACTTCTGGAATCATATAAACGAAATTCCTTTTGGAATCTTCCAGACTAGCTGTAAATCCTACTTCTACAGCTGTTTTCATTCCGATAGTCGGATAGGCTTTATTGTCATAATTTTCGAATTGAAATTTGGAACGCACTCCTGCAAATTGGTTGGCTTCAAAAATAGCTGGTGATAATTCGTTGTTATTATCAACAAATCTGCCTGAGGTTTCTTCGACTTCTACAGATTTGTAGAATCCTCCGAAAGATAGATTACTGCCCCCATTTGCTCTCCAGACCAGCGATGGTGCAATACCAAAATCACGGACTTTGACCCGATTGTAATCCATTCCATAAATGTCATCATTATTTACAGTTTCATTTCCGTACCCGAAAAAGTTCTGACTGAAATTAGCACTTTGAAAATTAGATTGTACCAACAGGTTTAGATTTCCAATTACATTGGCAAATTCTCCATTATAATTCAATTCATAACCATTGGTTGCAAAATAATAAGCCCCCTTAAACTGGTGTCTTGCTGAAAAAGGATTTCTTTCAAAACCATATTGCGTATAAATATTGTTTACTCCAATTTTCAATCCATCATCCGGATTAGCCCCAACAATTGGAATAATTTGATTGGTATTCGTTTTTAATTTCTTGTAATCATAAGTGTTCACATCATAATCATCTCTCAACCGTACGCTTGCATTATTTGTATTTTCAATCGTATTCTTTTTGGTTTTATAATCGTAGATGAATATCTTTTTGCCATTTTGAACACTATATTGGTCATTGTTTTGCCCACCGATAAGACGAATTTTGATTTTCTTGTTTTTACCCGTAATTTCAAAATCATCCTTGTCATCGAGTCCATAAATCCAGAGTTCTTTAGTCAGTTTTGGATCGTATATTTTGTAAAAAAATAACTCTTTGGTATTGTTTTTCTTTTTTCGAAACAGCGATACAGTTACCTTTTCATCGCATTCAATTTTGATTAAATCATCTTTGTTTGTTGCTGTTATAACAGCATATTTATTGATTAATTTGAAATACCTGTCTGAAATTTGCTGTAGATTATTCTTTCTTGCCTGAAGGGTCTGCTTGATAAATGTAACTGTTTCATCATTTACTTCTTTTGGGATATTTTGAAAAGACTTTTCGATTACTTCACTGGTCAGATTGTTTTGTATCAAACGAACCTGCTCATCCCAAATGGTTTTATCTGCTGTTTTTATAAAGGCAATATCAAGCGGATAAGGTTCTATATTGAAGCCTTTTACATCTTTAAGATCATCACTATATTTTCGTAATAATTTTGCGGGAGGAATTAATCTTATGGCAGTTCCCAAAATAAATCCATCCGACATTTTAGAAAATGCCTGATCTCTATCTCTTGGCAAAGGTCTGAAAATAGTTTTCCCATTTTCTTTAAATTCCAGCCAGCGCCATTGGTCCTGATGCCTGTCCCAATCATTGATTAACATATCAAATAACCGTGCTCTGATATAAGATGCCTCATCTACTGTCTTGCTTTCATCCGAATGCAATTCGAGTATAAGGTCGGAGGTGCTAATTACATTTCCTGTAAAATTAGGAACATCAAGTTCCAAATTATCCTCTGAAGCCTGTTCTTCAAAAAGATATAATTCATCTCCAAATTCAGTATTGAAATCGCCTAATGCCTTTTGTTTTGGGATATAATACAATTTAGGGTTTAGATGATAGACTCCAATCGCTTCTGAAAGATCGGGTATTACGAATGGTGCATACGGATACGAACCTGTAAAAACATCCATTACCAGACTTTCGGATGCAGTATTCCTAAATTTACTTTCTACATATTGATCTTTGAAAACAGCGGATTGAATGTATTGGCTCGCATTTTTTTTCATTGCTCTGATGACATACTGCTTTCCATCTTTCGTTTTTAACCGCAATGTCTTTGATTGATTTCCACCGCCTTTTCTAACAGGTATTAATCCGCCAAATAAAGTATCGAGATTTACAGTTTTTGCCGTTACCGGAATGCTGTAGGTATTTCTATATTTTTTCCCCCATAAAAAAGTATAAAAATTAGATTTAGTCGTGGCTTTTACATCATAAATACTGCTTTTTATTTCAGATGGAAAATGGACATCAAAAGTAAAATTTTGCTTTTTGGTATCAGGTGACAGCACCTCGGATTGATAAACTACTTTGTTGTCATTACTATTTATAAAACGGACAAAAGAAGAACCATCTTCAAAAACATCGACAACGGCATAACCATTTACACCATAGGAAAATTTGCCTCCTTTTGTATTTCTCGTTTCTGATATTTTGGAAGCCGATCCACTAATAATCTGGTGTAAATTGTCTTCAATACTATACTGCAAATTGTGATCGTGTCCTGAAATAAAAATTACTTTATCGTTTTGCTGTGCTGAAGCAACCAGGTTTTTCTTTAATTCATTGTACTTTTCATTTTGCAAATCAGCATTGGAAATACCGCTAGTTTCCCGAATTAAGTTTTTTAAACTTCCTAAAATTGGTAAAGGCTGTAAATGACTTTTAAAAGAATATTGTCCACCGTGAGAACCATTGCTGAACATAGGATGGTGAATGGCAACAAGAGTCGTTTTACCTCTGGCTTTTTTAATTTCGCTTCTGAATTCATCTAAAAAAGCAGTTCTTGTTTTTATGTCGCAATCTTCATTTATCGTAGGTTCTTTGTCCCAATTGGTGATGTACCATTGCGAATCAACAATGATAAGTACAATATCATTGCTAATATTTACAGTTTCTATCGCACAGCCGTTTTTAGGTAAAAATGACTTTTTGCCTAACTGTTTTTCTACAAATTCCTGCTGACTTTTTAATCCCTGAACACCGTCACTATACCAATCGTGATTGCCTGGAATAAAAATAGTTTTCCCTTTGAATGTACTTGCAACATCGATTTGATTTTGCAGTTTTTTTTCAGCTTCGTTTCGATTGCTATCATCGGTTTTTGGCATTCCGGCGGGATAAATATTGTCTCCCAAAAAAAGCAAGGTGCTGTTTTTAGTAGCCGAATTTATAGCATTTACCAATGAATTTGGATTGTTTGTTGTATCCTTAAACACACCATTCCCAGCATCGCCAACAAGAAAAAAAGTATGCACTACTTTTTTATCATTTGGATAGATTTCCTGTTTAGCATCAGAATCATATTGTGGTTTGAAAGTGGCACAAGATTGTATTATGAATGCTATTATCAGGAGATATTGGAATGCTTTTTTCATATGGCGATCTATTATCTAAATTTGAAAGCAATTATAAAAGCCAACACAGAGAGAATAATTCCGAACATAAAAATATTGTAAGTGGTTCTTAACAATCGGTATTTTTTTTCTAAAACGATTCCCAGATGATACAAATCCTTAATCATAGAATTGTATAAATAGTCTTTGTCTTTCATCAGTTCATTCATCGCCCAATTGTAATCTTCGTAAGGCATATTATAAAAATTGCCAAAAAACAACAGATTGATCTTTTTTTCCTCTACTTCACTTCGGGTAAAACTGCCTTTTGTAACTCTGGGTCTTGTCGCCAGAATAGCAAAAGTGATGGAAATGGCACTCGATACAATCAAAATTAATGTGGGTAAAATTAAATGGGCATTCGCAGGATTATCCAATTTGGGAATAATAGTTGTAAGGGAAACCGAAATAATTATGGCATTTACAGACAACAAAATATTCGCTTTATTATCTACCATCCCACTCAAATTGTTGTGATTTTGGAGTGTAGTTTTAAACATCGTATCTATAGCCTTGTCAGGTTTTTCGTCCTTTAGGTCTTTATTCTTCTTCTTCTTTTTATCGCTTTCTGTTAGAAATGATTTTTCTAATTTATCGTTTTGAGGTAGATTTTCTTCCATACTATTCTATGTTTTGAAGTTTTTCTTCAATTAATTTTAGGTTCTCTTCTTTTAAATTTTGCCATTTTTTTTGGGCAAATTCGGTGTAATACTGATGGTTTTTAAGAAAATCAATATTAAGAACGAACCAATCGGTATTGCAATAGGTTTTGTTGATGGAGTTTTCCCATTCCTTTCTTAATTGTTCCAATGAATCAGGATAATTTTCATTGGCTAAATGAGCATTATCAGCATCTTTTATGATTTTTTCTAATTGATTTTTAGGAGTATAATTAAATGCCGTTGCCAAAATTAAATCGCTCACTTTTTGCTGAATGCTGTCTGAAACAGTTGCATCCTGCAAAAAATCCAAAGCAATTTTGACACTTCTCTTTTCGTGATTTTCACTTCCATCAATATAACCGGCATCGTGGAACCAGCCAGCTAACAACAGTATATCTGTGTTTTCCTGATCTATATTTTCTGCAGTGCTAATGGTTTCAAGTCCTGCAACAACATTTTTTGTATGTTCCAGATTGTGATAAGAATATCTTGAATCCAGTCTTTCTTTAAAAAGGGTTGTAATGAATTCTTTGGCTTTTATTAATAAACTATTATCCGTGTGTTTCACTTTCACCCGAAGCGCTTTTAGACCTGAAACACCCTGTAAATCTTCGACTTCCAGTTTTTCTATTTCATCTTCTAAAACTTCTTTGTGTTGCAGGTATTTGATGTATTTGGTGTATTCTTTTTCTTCATTGGAACTGGAATACACAATTGTTATTTTCTCTTTTTGGGTAATGCGCTCTTTAGAATTTTTCACAAATGCTTTGTCAATTCTTTTTTTCACCACTTCGTAACGTGCATTATAAGAACCATCCACATCAAATCGTTTTTCGTCCATCCTGAAACGGATAGAAATTGGAGAACTGAACGCTAGTATTAAAGAAGCAACGTCCAATGTGCAAGGCAAAGTTGTTTTTAGTTTATGATGCTCCAATTCCATTTCACAAAGGGTTTCCAACTGCCATAATCGCAAATTGTGCAGATACATCATATCGAAAGTTTTATTAGGATCTATCGAAGCTCCGATGTATAAATTGTGCTCTACTCCATCGGTTTTGAAACGCTCATAATAATGCGGGAAAATTTCCTGTGCTTGCTGTTCTTTCTCATCCAAAATAGAAGAAAATCTTTTATTGATACTCATTATAGTATCATCAAAATCTTTTCGGGTCTGATAAAACATTCCTGTTTTAGCGTCTAGTTTATTGAAATAATCATTTATCAGGCTTTCTGTTTTTTGATTTAATGTCTTATTTTTTAAAAACGAATGAATTTCAGTTTCAATGTAATGATGAATAATTTGCTCAAAATTATTTTTATAAGGCTGGTCTAATTCCAATAGATAACTTTGCAATTCGAATTTTTTTTGTTCAAAAACACCCATTTTTTTATCCTGATTCAGACTTTCCATTATGACAATAATTTGACTGATCTGTTCTTTCAAATCATTTACAATGGCATTATTTCTGTTTTCAGAAGAGCCTTTAATGTCAATTTGTCCATACAAAGGATATACATCTTTGAATATAATTTCTTTGAAAGCATAGCCCTTAATCGAAGCATTTGAATGCAAATAATTCTTGGCTTCTTGTTTGAATTTCCAATAAACACTCGGATGAATGGAAGTATATTCTTTTTGAATAATGGCTTCCAATTGATTCATCATATCATTATTGCTTTTCTCAATAGTATCGGACAAATAAGGCAATATCAATTCCAGTTTATTAGCATTAACCGAATTTAAAGCTCTAATTGTTGATGAAGCCAACTCAATTAATCCCAGTAATTTATTGTCTTTTATTACGGGTGCCAATAAAAAACTCTGAATATCCTGATTCAATAAAGAGGTACCAAACGGATGGTTTTCTTTCGTTTTGGCAAACTCTAAAACATCAGGAATCAGGAAAGGTTTATTATTTTCAACCAGATTCTCGAACGAACAGCCACAAAGCGCATTTTTGCAATCGGCTTCTTTTGAATTCAGGGGAATAAAACTTTTTAATTTTCCTTCACGATAAGGCGGATTTACAAATAATCCTTCTTCTTCGTCATAAAAAGTAAAACCTATTTTCAAATCCGGAATTTTGAATACCGATCTAAAAATAGATTCAAAACTTTCATTCAGTTTCGATTTTTCTAAATCTGTTTTTAACAAGTTGGTTTTTAGATTGGAAACCGCACTTTCAACAGTTACATCCACCAGTGATATTATGGAAAATCCCTTTAAATACCACGAATTTTCAGGAAATGCTTTTTTCCATAAATTGATGTTATCATAATTATCAACTAATTCTTCAATTTCAGTTTGGGTCAAAAGCTGGGTGTTTTCCTTTGGATATATTTCCATAAAGTCAGCATTATACAATATTTTATAATGCTTGATGATGCCATTTTTGTCTGGAATATCATAGAATAATGGTTTTCCAAAATCAACATTCTGTTTGTAATACGCATTCAAAATGAGCGTACAATTCATGATATAAAACTGATTTTCATCTATATCCCGAATGCTCATATCGAATGTTGCCCCAACATCATCTAAAATCTTTTTGAAACGTTCAGAATAATTAAATGTAAAGTCGTAAAAAGGAATTGAAACTGCTTTTATTTCATTAAAAGTTAATGCTGTGGGAAACAAATCGGCTAGTAAATTCTTTATTAATTCCTGATTATTTTCGATTATATCCAAATTATCTATACCGTCTCTAAATTCAGGCTTGTCTTTTATCTGATCCAATAAACCCTTGGCATAGTTGGATCTATAGTCAATATCAGATAGTGCTATTTGCTCTAATCCTTCAATCAATTTATGAAAAGAAATCAGGATTTTGAAAGGACTTAAAAATTTGTATTTCCGAATCATAGCAATAGATATTTGAGACCACTAAGATAAGAATTGATTATTACAATGTGCCCGAAAAGACAATTCCAATTCCGGCAATTGTGTGTATTTTATTGTAATCGATCATCGCATCTCCGTAACCGTGAAAAAACTGTCCGTAACCTGTTAAATTTCCGTATATAGGAAAAGCCCAATCCAGTTCGATATTCCCGTGATTATTGGAACCGCCTCTTAAAGAATGCTGACCACGAAATGTCAATAAATGTTTGTTTAATCTATAATTAAAGGTAGCATCAGCTCTACCCATATAACTTTTAATGTCTGGATTTTCATTAATTTCAGCGGTAAACCAAGTCCTAAAAACCAAACTCCAGTCTTTGTCCTCAAAACCTGCGTGCATAATAAAACGATTCCAGCTACGGGAGAACTCCTTGCCTTCTCTTCCATTAGACTGATGGTTAAATGAAAAACCAAGCATTTTTACTTTTAATCCTAAAAAATTAGATTTCACAGGATAATTAAAAATCAGTTCAGGTTCATAATTGGTTTCTCTAAAAGGTCTTGAAAATTCAACATTATAAACCTGCCAAAATGATTTTTGAGTGTAGGCCACCCATAAAGTACCTTTTCCTAAAATATTCTGAGCAATTTTGGTCTTTAAACTTAACTGTATTGTAGCTTCAACATTGTCTAATTCAATTGGTTTGTCTACTGGAACTTCGTCAATTGGCACTTCAAAAGGAACCTCACGCCTATGACTCGAAAACCGAAATGGCAAAACATACACGGGCTTATAAGTCGTTAAAATAAAGCCTTCCCTAGTATTTATAGAATCTAATTCCCAAATCTGAGAAAGCGTCTGATAGGCATCCCTTTTTTTTAAAATAGACGATTGTCCCAATAAAGCTGAGGTTGCAAATAAAGAAACTATCAGGACCCGGATTGTTTTTTTGAAATGATTTTCCATAGAATTTTATATTGAAAGTGAAATATCTGATGCTAACAAAAATCTTAAGTCTTATCCATTAATCAGCGGAATCACCTTATCACCAATCAATTCAATGGATTTCATTAATTGTGAATGTGTTAAACCGGCATTATCCATTTGAAAAGTAAATCTGGAAACTCCTCCTAAATCTTCACTGAATTGAAGAATTTTTTCTGCTACTTCTTCAGGTTCTCCAACAGTCAAGGCACCGTATTTGCCAACCTGAGCATTGAAATGAGCAGGTGTAATTGCTGGCCAGCCTCTTTCCTTTCCTATTTTGGTAAAGGTTTCGGCATAACCGGGATAAAAATCTGCTAAGGCTTTAGTACTGCTCGTGGATACATAACCCAGACAATGGATACCCACTTTTAATTTTTCTGGCGAATGTCCTGCTTTTCTTCCTGCTTCTTTATACAAATCGATTAAACTTCGGAAACGTCTGGGTTCACCGCCAATTATAGCAACCATCATTGGAATTCCTAATGTGCCGGCTCTTACAAAAGATGCTGGTGTACCGCCAACACCAATCCATAAAGGCATTTGATCCTGGAACGGTCTTGGATAAATCGTTTGATTTACTAAAGGCGCTCTAAATTTTCCAGACCAGTTTACTTTTTCATTATTTTGAATCTGGATTAATAATTCCAGTTTTTCCAAAAAAAGCGCATCATAATCCAGAAGATTAAATCCGAATAAAGGAAATGATTCTGTAAAGGAACCACGCCCAACAACTAATTCTGCTCTTCCTCTCGAAATAAGATCAAGCGTGGCAAACTCCTGAAAAACCCGCACTGGATCGGCCGCACTCAAAACAGTAACGGCACTAGTCAGTTTAATTTGTTTCGTTCTGGCAGCAGCTGCGGCCAAAATAACTGCAGGTGCTGCATCAAAAAACTCACGGCGATGGTGTTCTCCAATGCCAAAAACGGAGAGACCTGCCTGATCAGCCTGATCTATTCTAGTCAATAAATTTTCGAGTATATCTGCGCCATCCACGGCTTTTTGAATTTTGCCAGATGCAAAACTGTCTATTCCAATTTCCATAGTATTTTTTATTAAATTATATTTAACCAAATAGCGAAAACGATACTATTCCTGCATCAGTTATCAAAGCTACTTTTTTTATTAATGTCAATAATTTTTATTTGCTAGAATTAATTTCCCCGTACTTTCCAGCGTAAAAATCCTGGTAAGCCTGAACTATTTCTTCCTGACTGTTCATGACAAATGGACCTTCTGCTACAACAGGTTCTGTATATTCTTCGCCTCCAAATAATAACACATCAATTGCTTTTTGTGTCGTATTTTTTAGTTCTATTTCTCCTGCATTTCTATCAAATTCTACAAATTCTCCAGCTCCAAATTCGGTGTCATTCAGAATTGTATTTTGTGTGATTACAAAAGTGGCAACCTCTGTTTTATCTGTGAAAATGGCAGCAAATTGTTTTCCAGCTTCTAAATGAATGTGATATAAAAACTCCTGGGAATAATTAGGGATTTTGGAGTTTAACTCTTCATAGTTACCAACAATTACTTTTATCCATCCGCTTTCGTCAGACAATGCTTTTTTTGGAACTTCATTGGTTTGAATCGCTAAATGGACTGGTTTTTCGGCTTTGTTTTTTGCAGGCAGATTAATCCAAAACTGAAAACCCTGAACTATCTTGCTGTCTGTTTCAGAATCAGAATTCAAATTTCCATCGTGAACAATTCCTGTGCCTGCTTTCATCCATTGAACGCCACCCGAATGTATTTTGGCATAATTCCCGGCACTGTCAAAGTGTTCTTCTTCGCCTTGAAGAATGTAAGTCAATGTTGCAATACCCCGATGTGGATGTGCGCCCATACCGTTTTTATTTATGATCTCTTTGACAGCAGGTGCTACATAATCCAGAAATACAAAAGGACCAATTTTATTAGCATACCGGTTTGGCAACATTCGATTGATAGTCAATGGACCTAAATCTGCTCTATTTCCTTTTGTTGAAAAACTGATTTCCTTTTTCATTTTATTTAGGCTTTATTTTTATCGTAAAAAATATAAGAAACGCCCAGAATTACTAAGAAAATGATAGGAGCTGCGACTGCTGATATTGGATCTCCGCTCGCTGTATGTGCAATAAATGCAGAAACAAATGTCAATGCAAATCCGAAATAAGCGAAGGATTTAATTTTATCTGGAACCATTGAAATAATCAAAGCTAAAGCCCCTAAGACCTTTAGAATAGCTAGTTCAATTCTAAAATAATCAGGGAATCCTAAATGTACAAATGCTGCTTTCATATCTGCATTAGTAAGATAACTGAAAGCACTAAAAAGCATCATAGCCGAAATAATTCCTGTTGTTGTCCAATAAATAATTTTGTTCTTGTTCATTTTTTCTAATTTTTAAGAGTTGATTTTTTGTATATTTCTATGATGTAAAATTGCATCGAAAACAAGCCTTAAAACGATGCGATATGATAAAAAAAACCGTTGACAAATGTCAACGGTTCTGAATTATTTTAAAGCTTATACTATAATTACCCTTTGTTTACAAGACCAATTTTTGTTTGTTTAAAATTTTGCTCATTAAACTCTTTCGCAATATAATGCCCTACATTTCCTGCAAATATTTCTTTACTTTCGCTTTGTGGAAAATATTTTTCTTCAAAAATATAATTACCATCAAAGTCACCCTCAACAACCATTGTTGGGCAAACCACTAAATAATTGACATCTATAGCTGTAAGATAAGTATAAGCATCCCAATGATCAGCTCGTGGGTTTTTCAAAAATGCTGGCTGTCCTGGCAAGTCTCTTATTAAGGTGTTGAAATTTAAAAGTGTCAAACCCGAACCTGCCACTACAATCAATCTTTGTTCCTGCGAAATGTGCTTGGTAACTAATTTTACAAATGGTGTTAGAACTTGTGTTGGGTCTTCAAGATTTCTATTGGCTACTGCACAAGCTATTGCATCATAATCTTTAATGATTGCTGCAATTTTAGCTTCATCATCTAATTCTCCCGAAATAATTTTTACCCCATTAATTGGAAATTCAGTTTGTCGGGTATAAACGGTTACTTCATTTCCGAGTTTTAAACTCTCTTTTACAATCTGTTTGCCAACTAATCCTGTAGCTCCAAATACAATTACTTTCATTTTATATTTTTTTTAATGACTGTTTGTAAGTCATTTTTGTTAAAAAACCGTTGGTAAATATCAATAGTTTTGAATTTTTAAAAGTTATCGTGACTTATATATTCACTACAATTTTTCCAAATTGCTGGTTGGATTCCAAATAGTTATGAGAAGCAACGATATCATCAATACTAAAAACTTTATCAATAACCGGTTTCAATTTTTCTTCAGCTAATCCTTTATCAATGAAAGTGATGGCTTGTATTAAAACTTCCATATTTCCCATTACTTCAATAGCTGAATAGCCTCTAATAGTTGGGGTTTTCATCAAAACGTCAAATGCTGGAAAACTGGCAGGTTCGTGGCTCAATGCACCGTAAACAAATACTTTTCCGTTTTCGGCAACAGAACTTAAAAGGTTACTGAATTTTGCTCCTACTACAGGATCTAAAACTAAATGAGCACCTACATTTTCTGTGATTTTTAAAACTGAAGCAGCTATATCTTCTTCGGATGTTACAATAACGTGAGTCGCACCCGCTTTTAATAATGCCTCTTTTTTCTTTGACGAAGTGGTCAAGGCGATAGCAATCCCTCCAACGTAGTTTGTCATTTGAATGGCTGCCAATCCTGCACTGCTTGAAGCAGCATTAATTACCACAAATTGCCCCGCTTTTAATTGTCCCGAATGTACCACCATACCGTACATTGTTAAATAACTTGTCCAGACAGATGCTGCTTCATCAAAAGATAAATTAGATGGATATTTGTGTATTGCATAGGCTGGCATATTGATATATTCGCCATAAGAAGCATAGTTGTGTAAAGAAAAACCTGGAACAACATTTACTAAATCTCCTACTGCCAAATGCGAAACTTCGGCACCAACTGCTTCGATAATTCCTGCGGCTTCATAGCCTAATTGAGCTGGAAAAATAGGATTCTCGATATACATTCCCTGACGATACATCGCATCGGCTCTATTAATTCCAATAGATTTAACTTGAATTCGTACTTCTTGTGCTACTGGAAAAGCAACTTCAACTTGTTCTACTTTTAATACTTCTGGTGCTCCAGCTTCATGGAAAAGCACCGTTTTTGACATTTTTGATAAATCACTCATTGTTGTATTTTTTATATTTTTTTAATTGATTTTGATAAGACAAAGTTGCATTAAAGGCAAGCCTTGCGACAATGAGATATGATAAAAAAAACCGTTGACAAATGTCAACGGTTCTATAAATTAAAACTTAAAATAGAGCTTATTTAGTTCCTTGCTTTCTAATTCGGCTCAATGTTTCTTTGGTGATACCTAAATAAGAAGCGATAAGATGCTGTGGAAACCGCTGAATAAATTGTGGATGGTGAGTCGAAAATTCTTCATAACGCTTGTCTGCAGAATTACTGATAGTAGAGCTTAATCTGCGTTGGTAGGAAATGGCATTTCTTTCATCCATCAATCGTATCATTTTTGTTATTGCAGGTATTTTGTCCATCAAATCCAGCATTTCAGCTCTTGTAATAATAAGAAGTTCTGTATCTTCCCAAGCATCGATATTATAAACAGAAGGTGTAAGCATCGTTGAGCTTTCGCGGTCATTTGCCCAATAGTTTTCGATAAACAGATGTACAATATGTTCTGTACCTTTATCATCAACACTGTATTGGCGCATAGCCCCTTTTACAATAAAACCCGCATATTTAGACACATCGCCTTCCTGTAAAAAGTATTGTTTTTTTCGTAACTTTTTAGGTTGAAAAGTCGAAACAATTAAGGCTTGCTCATCATCTGTAAGCGGTAAATTTGAATATTGGCTGATATAGTCTATTAATTTTTCGTGCATTAGTATGATGATTCATTAAAACAATGCAAGGTATAAAAAAAACGACTTTATTTCACAGCATCATTTACAGGCTGGCTATCTACAAATTGTTCAAAACTGATGATTTTGCTGTCTTTCAATTTCCAAACGTGCGCCACTCTGGCTGTGAATGATTTGCCTGTAATTTTATAAGTTCCCGTGTAAGTTCCGTAAGCCACGACTTTATCGTCGCCAGCAACATAATCTTCCGGAGTAAATTTATAATCTATCCATTCGCTTCCTAACCGGCTAAAGACATTTTTGGTTATGTTTTCCAGACCAATGTAAGTTCCTGCGTAAGGAAAGCCTTTTGCTTCTGTCCAGGAAATATCTTTAGCAACATATTTAGCGAGATTTTGACCGTTCTCTTCCGAAGTTTTTCCTTCGTAAGTACTTTTTATGATTTCAAGATTCGTCATTGTGCTTTTATTTAAAGAACAGCCTGACAATACAAAAAGTGCTGTCAGGCTGTAAAGGATTGATTTTACCATTTCATTTCTCCTGTATTTACTTTTGCGCCAATCTGTAAAGCAGTTTCAAAAGTAAGTGAAGGGTATTTTGCTTTCAAAGCTGCAATTAAAGCTTCTGATGTTTTATTAGTTTTCAAAGCTTCTTCATAAAATTGAATGTAACTTTTGGTATGATTTACGGCAGTAATATCAAATGGAGAATTGGAATTTGCGTGAGCCGGAATTACAATGTCAGGTTTCAAGGCCGAGATTTTATCTAAAACAGTAATCCAGTTTTTACGGGCTTCTGGAGTTTGTGCATCTGCCATCCATAGATTAAAAGTAGTTCCAAAAACATTGATTCCGCCCACAACTGCTTTGATTGAAGGAATCCAAATAAATGTTTTTTTCGGGAATTCATCCAAACCAATGATTTCTAATTTCTGACCTTCCAATTCAATGCTGTTTCCTTTTAAAACCTGTGGCAAGACAACATTTGACGTAATGGCTTTACCTAATCGTTCACCCCAAACGTCTAATTTTTTTTGAGCCGTAGCTTTAATCGCTTCAACAGAAGCTGGTGATGCATACGCTACTACATCCGGAAAATATTTTTTGAAGATTTCCAATCCAAAATAGTAATCAGGATCGGCGTGAGAAACATAAATAGTGCTTAATTTTTTACCGCTTGCTTTAATTTCCTGCGCTACTTTTTCGGCATCTGCCAAAGTAAATTGGGCGTCAATCAAAACCGCATCAGTTTTTCCAGATATAATTACTGATGCTACGCCAAAACTGTTTTCTGATGCATTGTAAACCTGAAGTTTTAAATTTTTAGTTTCAATAGTCTTGAAACTTTGTGCTTGTGTTTCCATATTAAATAAAATTAAAATTGTTAAAAATACTGTGGAGAGAATGTTCTTCATTTGTTGTCTTGTTTTAAATTAACAATGCAAAGATGAGATGATATGTGATCTCAAAACATTAAACTAGTTTAATAAATAAAAGGGAAGTCTTATTTTTTGCCAGCAATTTTCTTTCGAATATTACTCAAAAAAACATTGGTAATTCCCAAATAAGCAGCTATTTGAATATTAGAAAGTCTCTGAATAAGCTGTGGGTATTTTTCTGTAAATTCAATATAACGGGACTCTGCTGTTTTACTCAGATTATCAATCATTCTACGTTGAAGAGCAACATGCGTTTTTTGCGTCATTACCCGAAATAGCTTTTCTATTTTAGGCAGATTAGCATAGGCAAACTCTTTATCTTTTTTATCAATCAAAAGCACTTCACTATCTTCAAGAGCTTCTATAAAAAGCTGTGATGACGTTTCAGTAGTAAAACTGTCAATATCTGTAATCCACCAATTTTCAATGGCAAAATAAAGTATTTGTTCAAAACCATTTTTATCAATATGATACACTCGAAAAAGCCCTTTGACAACAAAACCTTCAAATTTGCAAACTTCACCCTCTCGCAACAAAAAACTTTTTTTCTTAATCGTTTTGTGTTTAAACAAATTACAGAATTCCCTCATTTCAGTTTCTGAAAGCGAAATGTGTGCTCGAATATTTTTTTGAAGGAGTTCGGTCATGTTTTCAAAACAGTTTTCTATCAAAGGTAAGTAAGTTTCATATTAGTAAGAGTTCTGTTAAAATAAATCATAAATTCAATTTTTATTTTTTTATTTTAAAACTAAGCGAACATTCATTTATATTTAATACTTTTGCTTCGTATCAAAATAAAAACAATGCGAACCAGAGATTCCAACAAAGAAGAAATAGTCAAACAAAAAGCCATCGAAATGCTCGTAAAGCTAGGCATTGAAGGCTTTGGAATGAATCGGCTCGCAAAAGAATCTGGTGTATCTGTAGCGACTTTGTATATCTATTACACCGATAAAGATGATTTGATAAAGAAAATAGGAATCGAAATTGGACAAAGTTTTTTTGCAGAAATGATTAAAGGTTTTGCAACAACAATGCCTTTCAAAGAAGGTTTACGTAAACAATGGGAGAACAGATCACGATTTGCAACCAAATATCCTTTGCATGTAGCTTGTTGGGAACTATTAAGTCATTCCAGTTACAGAGAATCAATTTTAGAAGGAAGTTTACTTGATTTTAAAGCATTAATGGGAGATTTTTTAAAAAATGCCATTGATAAAAAAGAATTACTTCCCATATCTAAAGAGGTATTTTGGAGTATTGCCTATGGACCATTATATACTTTACTACGTTTCAATAATGAAGGGAAAAGTATGGCGGGAACTCCTTTCAAAATAACAAAAAAAACTACTGAAGAAGCATTCGAATTAGTAATAAAAGCATTGACACCATAAAATCACAACTATGGAAAACACTTTACAAAACATATTGGTATTTGCTACCAATATACGAACAGCAACAGACAAAAAAAATATAAGCGCTGTCTTGAATAAAATTCCAGCCATTAAACAGTGGAATATTGATCAGGAAGATGTCGATTGTGTATTGCGAATCGTAAGCGAAACGTTATCCGAAGAGGAAATAATAACTAGTATTAAAAATGAGGGGTTCAAATGTACTTCTTTAGAATAAAAAGCCTCTTTAATACTTTTGTCAAAGTTTTGAACTTTGACAAAGGTTAAAACAATATAAAATGAAAAATCAAACACCAGCAATACCATTTACATCCTACCAAAAATTTGCAGTTTTCATACTCGCCATAACGCAATTTACAGTAATCCTTGATTTTATGGTTATGTCTCCACTAGGTGATATTTTAATGAAATCACTTGACTTAAAACCCACAAGTTTTGGTTTAGTCGTTTCTGCTTATGCCTTTAGTGCTGGTATTTCCGGATTACTTACAGCAGGATTTGCTGATAAATTTGACCGTAAAAAACTTTTATTATTCTTTTATATTGGATTTATTGGTGGAACAATCCTGTGCGGAATAGTTACCTCCTACCCTTTGCTACTGGCTGCAAGAATCGTTACAGGATTATTCGGCGGAGTTATAGGTTCTATATCTATGGCAATTGTTGCCGATATTTTTACCTTACAGCAACGCGGTCGGGTTATGGGATTTGTTCAAATGGGATTTGGAGCAAGTCAGGTTTTAGGAATTCCAATTGGATTATATCTAGCCAATGCCTGGGGCTGGCATTCTCCATTTTTATGGATAGCAGGAATGGCAGCAATTGTAGCAATTGCGATTGCGATCAAATTACAACCTATCACTAAACATTTAGAAATTCAACAGGAAAAATCGGCATTTCTACACTTAATGCACACCATTGCCAAAAAGGATTACCGAATCGGATTTACTGCGACAGCCTTACTTTCTATTGGAGGTTTTATGATGATGCCTTTTGGAAGTGCATTTGCCATCAATAATTTAAAAATTACTGAACACGAATTGCCTATTATGTTTATGGTAGCAGGTCTGTCAACATTAATAATTATGCCTGTAGTTGGAAAATTAAGTGACAAAATAGACAAATACAGGATATTTGCATTCGCTTCATTATGGACAATGGTAATGGTTGCCGTTTATACTAATCTTGGCGTAACACCATTTTATTTAGTTCTTATTTTTAATGTCCTTATGATGGCAGGAATTATGAGTCGTATAGTGCCTTCAACGGCTTTAGTAACATCCATTCCCGATATGCAGGACAGAGGAGCTTTTATGAGTATCAATTCTTCTTTACAACAAATTGCAGGTGGAATTGCAGCCGCTTTTGCAGGTACTTTTGTGGTACAAAAAGACAAAATGAGTCCGTTAGAACATTACGATACTTTAGGAATTATAATCTGTATAGTCTTAATTTTTTCGATACTTCTTATGTATCGCGTTGATCTGCTAGTAAAAAAGAAAGCCAAATAAAAAGGACTAAATTCTTATCTTGGGTGTGACCCTCAGTAAAAAACTTCAGGTCGGGCTTTTCGCTATATCTTTTGTTCCGCTAAAGCTACATAAAAGGATGCCTCTACAATCCCTCACGAAAATGAAAAATCATTTTTAAAATCGCAACAAAATCGAAATTACAATAAACAAATCACATCAAAATAATTAAAACCTAAAAAATAATTAAAGAATATTTAAACTTTTAGTCATTATCCCTATTCTGTTTTTATTAAATTAATACCTTTGGTAAACAACCAATATTTAATACCATGAGAATAGAAACCGAACTCAAATTAGGATTCAAAGACGTAATGATTAGACCCAAACGTTCTACTTTAAAGAGCAGATCGGAGGTTTCACTACTAAGAGATTTTAAGTTTTTACATAGTTCTGTTTCCTGGGCTGGTGTACCAATTATGGCTGCAAATATGGATACCGTAGGAACTTTTGAAATGGCGTTGGCTTTAGCAAAAGAAAATCTTTTTAGCGCTATTCATAAGCATTATTCAGTAGATCAATGGACTTACTTTATGAAAAATGCCCCTGAAAATATCGAAGATTATATTGCTGTCAGTTCCGGAACAAGCAAAAGCGATTTCAAAAAGATGGGCGAAATATTCGAACAAAATCCACAACTAAAATTCATCTGTATTGATGTTGCCAATGGCTATTCCGAGCATTTTGTAAATTTCCTGAAAGAAGCCCGAAAACAATATTCGGATAAAGTAATTATTGCCGGAAACGTAGTGACTGGCGAAATGGTTGAAGAATTATTATTAGCCGGCGCCGATATTGTAAAAGTGGGTATTGGTCCGGGCTCAGTCTGTACAACAAGAGTAAAAACAGGTGTAGGCTATCCCCAACTTTCTGCCATTATCGAATGTGCAGATGCTGCTCACGGTTTAGGCGGTCACATCATCAGCGATGGTGGATGTACAACTCCTGGTGATATCTCAAAAGCTTTTGGTGCCGGAGCAGATTTTGTAATGCTTGGCGGAATGCTTGCGGGACACACCGAAAGTGGCGGAGAACTCATTGAAATTGAAGGTGAAAAATATAAAAAATTCTATGGAATGAGTTCGGAAACAGCCATGACCAAACACGTAGGCGGTGTCGCCGAATACAGAGCCAGTGAAGGAAAAACAGTTCAGGTTCCCTTCAAAGGTGATGTAATTGAAACTCTGAAAGATATTTTGGGCGGTATTAGAAGTACCTGCACTTATGTAGGTGCATCCAAATTAAAAGAACTCACCAAAAGAACTACTTTTATCAGGGTATTGGAACAGGAAAATGTAATTTTTAATAAGTGATAATTACTGCTGATATATTTTCAAAAAGAATATTTTAAGTTCACAAAAAACTAATCATTTTTAGATTAATTTTCTATTTACAATGGTAAAGTAAATAGAAAAGTACTGCCTTTGCCAACTTCGCTTTCAACCCAAATTTCACCTTTATGTTTTTTTACAAATTCACTGGAAAGCAACAATCCCAGTCCTGTTCCCATTTCGTTTTCCGTTCCCGTTCGGGTTACTTTCCCGTTGATTTCAAATAATTTTTCTTTTATTTTATCTGGAATTCCAATTCCACTATCTGTAATAGAAATTACTGCTTTTTTAGGCTGCCTTTGCATCTTTACCATTACTTCTCCATTTTTATTGGTAAATTTAATAGCATTCGACAGTAAGTTTCTCACAATAGTATCAATCATATTTTTGTCTCCTTCCACTTCAATAAATTCTGTTTCCGGAAATGAAAGAGTAATATTCTTATTCAATGCTGCATTCTTATTCAGTTCAATATTTTCTTTAATCAATGTGGATAACTCAACTTTCTTCGGGCTGTATTCAATCATTCCGGTTTGTACCTGGGACCAATCCAGAAGATTTTCCAGCAGTTTGTAGCTGTTTTTATTAGATTCATAGAGTATTTCTGTAATTTCCTTGGTTTCTTCACGACTGTATTCATCAATGTTTCCGGCTAATATTTCTGAAAGTCCGACTGAAGCACCCAATGGACCTCTCAAATCATGTGCTATAATAGAAAAGAATTGGTTTCTGTCTTTTAAAAGTTTTTTGATTTTAACGTCTTGCTTTTCTTTTACGAGTAATAAAAATCCAACAGTGCTAATCAGCGAAAGCAAAAACAAACCAATATTGTACAAACTTTCAAAAATACTGTGGGCAAAAAAATCTGTCTGAGGATTCAAAAAATTAAAAACAATTCGAATAAGAATCAAAATTTCAAACGCAACAAAGCATAAACCATAAAAAATTCGAAATAAATTATGTCCTTTTTCCGCAAAATAACTAATTGTTGGCTGTAAATAAATAGCAAATAATCCTGCAGACGCAATCAGAATACGAGTATTGATTGTGCTATCGAATAATGTTGCAATATTGAAAACCAATATAGTAACAACAGTTATCTTTATTTGTAACCAATAAGACTTTTTCGATTTTGTTTTAAGAAGTGATAAAATTGCAATCGTTTCATAGCAACAGGCAGAAAAAACAATCATATTGGCAATATTGATCGAAATAAAATCAGGAATGATATTTCTTAAAAAAAGAAATATCCAGCCGATAGTCAATAATAATTTACCAAAACCAAACCATTTCAATGTTTTCTTATTCTCGCTCGTAGCATACGAAAACGAATAACTGAAAATAAGAATACAGACAAATAAATTGCCTAAAAAATACAATTGAAAAATAGTTTTGGGATCTAACGGTAAAAGTTGTTGGAACATTAAGTTTTAATATTAAAAAACAGAAGAGCTAAATGTAATATTTATTATAATAGTAATTCATAATTATTTTTTACCCTCTTGTGCATATTTTTTCATCACCAGATATTTCAATTCTGTATCTCCAGCATTACTAATTCCGTGCTCTGCATTAGAAGGGCAATAAAAACTGGTGTAAGGTCCGGCAGTTATTGTTTTTCCATCCAGATAAAAAGTAGCAGTTCCTTCTAAGACAAAAAAGAATTCCTCTTCAATATGTCGATGTGGCGGATGAGTAGATAAACGAGGACCTACAATACTCATCTTAAGTGTATTTCCATCAATAAAATCTTTGTCTATAAACCAGTATTGATAGCCTACTTTATTTTTTGTGGCCTTATCCAACTCAAAGTGATTGACACAATTTTCAATAGTGTATTTTTTATCCGTTGGAGGCATATCTTTTTTTAACTCCTGAGCTATAAGAGATTGTTGTATCATTAGAGCAACAATCAGAACTTTAATTATTTGTACTATTTTCATATGATTAGCTATTTAAATTTCAGCTTTCAAAATTAAGCCATTACTAACCAATTCACTATTAAATATTTTATAATATTATAATTGGCTGGTTAATATAAAAAAATAACCCCAAAGCAAAACTTCAGGGTTATCACAATAATTTAAAAATAGTAAATACTACAAATCCTTAATTGGAGCATATTTAGGCACTAATGTTTTCATTACCGCCCATCCAATTAAATAACAAACTGCACAGATAGAGAAAATAATCATATACCCTGAATTAATACCATTAACAACAGTATCTCCTGATTTTGATAATAATTTTAAAAAATCTTCTAAATTAGCTACACCTTTTTCTTTTAAAAAGGCCTCTTCAGTTTGTGGATTTAAAAATTGAGGATATTTTTCTAATAAAGACTGTCCATTTACTAAACTCCAGTTTCTTTGAGTAAAATCGAATAAAACTCCGGAACCTTTATTTATAATAGTTGATCCAATTCCTCCTGCCAAACCACCAATTCCTGTAATGGTAGCGATTGCTTTTTTAGGGAACATATCACCAACTGTTGTAAAAATATTCGCTGACCAGGATTGGTGTGCAGCTCCTGAGATACCAATAATAACTACAGGCACCCAATAGCTGATATATCCTAAAGGCTGTGCTACTAATGCCAATAATGGAAAAAATGCAAAAATTAACATCGCTTTCATTCTTCCTTCATAAGGGTTCATTCCTTTCTTTTCAACAAAATAAGTTGGTAACCATCCGCCAATAATAGAAAGTAACGTAATTCCATAAAGTACAAATAATGCAAGTTGTCCATCTGGATCAGAAGATTTTATTCCATACACTGAGCTTAAATAAGCGGGCATCCAGAATAAAAAGAACCACCATACACCATCAGTCATAAATTTTCCAAATGCAAATGCCCAAGTTTGTTTGTATTTAAAACAATCTTTAAAAGTTACTTTAGTAGCAGTTTCAGGAACGTAACCTGCCATTTTACTATCAGCAATATCATCCTGCTGAATGTATGCTAATTCGGCAGCATTAACTCTTAACTGGTTTTCTGGTTTTTCATACATAAACTTCCAAAAACCCATCCACAAAAATCCTAATGCACCGATTATAATAAAAGACATTTCCCAACCCCATAGTTCAGCAATGACAGGAATTGTTAAAGGAGCTGCTAATGCACCAATGGTTGCTCCTGCATTAAAAATACTGGTTGCAAATGCTCTGTCTTTTTTAGGAAAATACTCAGCTGTTGTTTTAATAGCTGCAGGAAAGTTTCCTGCTTCTCCAACTGCCAAAACAAAACGGGCAAAAATGAATAAAGCAACACTCACATTAATAATTAATGCTGTATCATTTACAACACTAAGTATTTCTTTTGCTCCTTCAAAACCAACAAACCAATTTCCTGTAATTATTCCTGATGTTGCAATCCCTGCAAAAGCATGTAAACAAGCTCCTAAAGACCATATACCAATAGCCCAAAGGAAACCTTTTTTAGTGTCCATCCAATCAACAAAACGACCAGCAAACAACATACTTACAGCATAAAATATAGAAAATAGTGCGGTAATATTTCCATAATCATTGTTAGTCCAGTGAAATTCAGGTGCAATAAAATCTTTCCAGGTCAAAGAAAGTACTTGTCTGTCCAAGTAGTTAATCGTAGTTGCAAAAAAGAGTAAACCGCAGATTGACCAGCGGTAATTTCCAATTGATTTTTTTGTTTTGCTCATTAGTTGGTTAATTTTTTAAATTTGGTTAGAGAAAAGATTATCTTATCCTAAAATTGTTAATAATGAATTTGAATTCTGTTATATTATAATAAACTTCTTTTAATTCCCATTTCTAAGCCCCTCAATTCAGCGAGACCGCGTAAACGTCCAATTCCTGAATAACCAGGGTTGGTTTTTTTCTTTAAATCATCCAACATTTGATGCCCATGATCAGGACGCATTGGTAAATTACTATTGTTCTTCTTTTCGAGTTGAACAATTGCTTTTACCACTTCGTACATATTAGCATCTCCTTCTAGGTGGTTAGCCTCAAAAAAACTTCCTTCTTCATCTCTTTGAGTACTTCTCAAATGAATGAAATTCATTTTATCTCCATGACGCTCTACCATTCCTGGCAAATCGTTATCAGCTCTTACACCATATGAACCTGTACACATCGTAAATCCGTTTGATTTAGAATCAATTGCACCCATAAGTTCAATCAAATCTTCCTCCGTACTCACCACTCTTGGCAATCCTAAAATCGGATAAGGAGGGTCGTCTGGATGTATAGCCATCAATACATTTTTACTTTCGGCAACTGGAATAATTTCTCTTAAAAAATAAAATAAATTAGCTTTCAATCGATTGCGATCAATTCCATTATAACCATTTAAAGTAACCAGAAAATCTTCAACAGAATACGCTTCTTCAGCTCCCGGAAGCCCCGCTAAAATGTTATGCTGCAATTTTACCTTTGCTTCGGTATTCATTGCTTCAAAACATTTTTTCGCTGCTTCTATTTGAGCATTTGTATATTCTTTCTCTGCTCCTGGTCTTTTTAAAATGAATAATTCAAAAGCTGCAAATTCATTAATATCAAATCGAAGTGCCTTAGATCCATCAGGTAATTCGTAAGCTAAATCAGTTCTGGACCAATCTAATACAGGCATAAAGTTATAACAAACACAATGAATTCCGCATTCAGCCAAATTCTTAATACTCTGTTTGTAGTTTTCGATATACTTTAAATAATCTCCTGATTGTTTTTTGATGTCTTCATGTACCGGAATACTTTCAACTACAGTCCATTCCAATCCTGTTAATCCATTAGCCGGATTTCCATCTTTGTATTTAACCGTGTTTATTCTCTTCTGGATTTCATCAATTTCCCAAACCTGACCGTTTGGAATGTGGTGCAAAGCGGTAACCACACCAGTTGCTCCTGATTGAGCGATATCTGATAATGATACTGGGTCATTTGGACCGAACCAACGTAATGTTTGTTCCATTTAATTCTTAATTATATACTTTTAGATCCGAATCCGCCATCAACATGGATGATGATACCGGTAACAAATTTTGACATATCACTGCATAAAAACAATAATGCTCCATCTGTATCTTGTGGAACTCCAAATCTTCCCATTGGAGTCTGATCTATAATTTTTTCTCCTCTTGTGGTTAAATTTCCATCAGGCTGTAATAACAATGCTCTATTTTGTTCACCAATAAAAAATCCCGGTGCAATAGCATTCACACGAATTCCTTCGCCATACTTTCCTGCTAATTCAACCGCCATCCATTTGGTAAAGTTATCAATAGCCGCTTTAGCTGCAGAGTAACCCACAACTCGTGTCAAAGGTCGTTCAGCAGTTGCCGAAGAAATATTGATAATAACTCCCGATTTTTGTTTTGCAAAAACTTCGGAAAACACCTGAGAAGGTAATATTGTTCCAATGATATTCAAATCTAAAACCTTTTGCAAGTCTTCTGATTGCATATCATAAATAGCTCCATCTGGCTGAATTGTAGCTCCAGGCATGTTACCGCCTGCACCATTAATCAAAATATCCAAACGTCCGTATTTCTCTATGATAAAATCTCTAACTTTTTCAAGTTCTTCTTTATTAGTAACATTGGCACTTATAGCGAAAGCTTCCCCTCCATTATCTCTAATGGAGGTTGCGGTAGCTTCAGCATTTTCTATGTTTCTTCCTAAAATTCCAGTAATTACTCCATGTTTGGCCAAGGTTCTAGCCATATTACCACCCAGAACTCCTCCTCCACCTGTTATTAGAGCTACTTTTCCTTCAAGATTAAACAGTGTATTCATTCTTATTTATTTCTAACAGAATTAACTAATCTCAAAACTTCAACAGTTTCAGATTCAATTTTAGCATAATCTTTAGCAGCCATTAATGGTTTACTAATTAATTTGCTTCCCATTCCTACAGCAGATACTCCTGCTTTGAACCAACCACCGATACTTTCAGCAGTTGTATCTACACCACCTGTTGGCATAAAAACAAGATTTGGGAAAATATCTTTGATTCCGCTTAAGAAATCTGGTCCTAGCATGTTTCCAGGGAACAATTTGATGAATTTTACTCCTGCATTTTCAGCAGCAATAATTTCAGTTGGAGTCATACAGCCTGGGCTATATAAAATTCCTTCTTTTTTAAGCAATTCAGCTACTTCAGGAACAAAACCCGGGCTGATAAAAAAATCAGCTCCAACAGCTAAATATTCTTCAGCTTGTTTTTTGTTTTTGATAGTTCCAATACCTAACAATAAACCTGGCATTTCAGCATTACGAACTTCAACCATTTTAGTGAAGTTGCTCAAAGCAGTTTCTCCACGGCTTGTGTATTCTACCGCTTTGATTCCAGCTCTGTAAATAGCTCTTAATACTTCTATTGTTACGGTTTCGTCTGCATTAAAATACAAAGGAAGCATTCCTTGTGCAATAATAGCATCAGTTACATTTTGAATTTTACTCATTTTTTTTAGATTTTAACTTTAAATACCAATTTTTTGATTTCACCTTCACCAATCATCGGTGCGTGAACATCTCCAGGATAGAATATTACAAACTGTCCGTCTGTTAATTGAAATTTCATATCCGGAGTATCATTAAAGAAACGTACGTCCTTTTCAGGATTGTAATCTCCGTTTGGAGTTACACATTTCTCTCTTGGTTTCCAATATATTGTTTCCAATCCGCTTACACAAACCTGAATATCTATGTTTTTATCGTGGCACTCAAATTTAGTCAAACTAGCTTCTGCTGTTTTCCCATTTCCTTTGCTCACAATTACTTTTAGACCTTCTTCAATTTGTATAACACCATCTTCCAGATTTGCTAAATCATTTTGACTCATAAAGTCAAATGCTTTGGCAAACAAAGGATGTAAGCTAGTGTATTGTGATCCGTTTTTTAGTGTATCTAGTATCATAAATATAAATTATCTAGCAACTCTACCAGAAGCATCACCTCCCATAAGTTTAGATACTTCTTCAACAGTAACTAAGTTAGCGTCACCTTTGATAGTGTGTTTCAGGCAAGATGCTGCAACAGCAAAGTCTAATGCATTTTGATCATCAGTTGGGTAAGTTAACAATCCGTAGATTAAACCTCCCATGAATGAATCACCACCACCTACTCTATCAACGATATCAGTAATTTGATATTGACGAGTTTGTAACATTTGTTTTCCATCGTATAAAACTCCAGCCCATGTGTTATGAGATGCAGAGATAGAACCTCTTAAAGTAGTAATTACTTTTTTAGCTCTTGGGAATTTTTCCATCATTTGTTGACAAACAGACAAGAAAGCTTCTGCTTTAACATCATGTCCGTGAGTTTGAACTGCAGCTCCTTCTGGTTTGATACCAAAGTGCATTTCAGCATCTTCTTCATTTCCTAAAATTACATCACAATAAGATGTCAATTCAGTCATGATAGCCTCACGATCTCCTCCGTATTTCCAAAGTTTAGCACGGTAGTTCAAGTCAGTTGAAATAGTAACTCCTAATTTGCTAGCCGCTTTAACAGCCTCTAAACAAGCATCAGCAGAACTTTGAGAGATAGCTGGAGTAATACCAGTCCAGTGAAACCACTCTACTCCTTCAAAAACTTTTTCCCAGTTGATCATTCCTGGTTGAATATCAGACATAGAAGAATGAGATCTATCGTAAACTACTTTACTTCCACGAGATACAGCACCAGTTTCAAGGAAATAAATTCCTAAACGCTCTCCACCCCAAACAATATTATCTACACCAACTCCTCTTTTACGCATTTCCATCATAGCACATTCTCCAATATCATTTTTTGGCAAACGTGTTACAAAATCAACTGAAATTCCATAGTTAGCTAGTGAAACAGCTACATTAGATTCTCCACCTCCATAAACAACATCAAAATTGTCTGCTTGTGAAAATCTTAAAAATCCTTGTGGTGCTAATCTTAACATTATCTCACCAAACGTTACTACTCTTTTTCCCATTTTTTTAATTGTTATTAGTATTTATTTAATTTGTGATTTTTTAGTATTTATCTTGAAACTCTTCCTCCACCGGAACCGCCCATAAGAGCTTTTATTTCATCTACGGTAGCCAGGTTAATATCTCCAGAAATAGAATGTTTCAAACAAGTAGCTGCTACTGCAAATTCAAGTGCAGTCTGATGATCTTCCGGCCAGGTTATTAATCCGTAAATCATTCCCGCCATAAAGGCATCACCGGCACCAATTCTATCAATAATATGAGAGATGTTATATCTTTGAGAATGTAATAATTTTTCTCCGTTCCATAATGAAGCACTAATCGCATTTGAAGAAGCATTAGCATCCATTCGATGTGTTGAAACAATATTTTTTAATTTAGGAAAAGCTTTCATCCAATTAGCGAATACAACCTCTTCAGTATCGGATTCATTTCTTGGTACGCCTAAAACTTTTTCAGATTCATCCACACCACCTAATAATAGGTCACAATGTTTTACCAAGTCAGGCATTATTTCGTTGGCTTTTTTGCCGTACTGCCAAAGTTTAGGCCTGTAATTTAAATCGGCTGATATAGTCAATCCCATTTCAGTTGCTACTTCCAGTGCTTCTTTACATAAATCAGCTAAATCCTGAGATAACGAAGGAGTAATTCCTGACCAATGAAACCAATGAGCCTTTTTGAAAATAGTTCGCCAGTCAATCATTCCTGTTCTCAAAGTAGAAAAAGAAGAATCTTCTCTATCATACACTACCTTTCCAGGTCTTTCGGATGCACCTTGTTCAAAATAATATATCCCAAGTCTTTTACCTATAGACTCTGCAATAGGATCTACACCAAAGGAACGTAACATACTTAAAGACGATTCGCCCAATTCATTTGCAGGAACCGCAGTTATAAATTTAACCGGAAGTCCAAATTTAGACAAGGAGGCAGCAACGTTAGCTTCTGCACAACCATAATATAAATCAAATGAGGTAGCTTGGGTAAGTCTCAAATGGCTTGGAGGAGAAAGTCTGAGCAAGATTTCTCCAAAAGTTACGATTCTTTTAGACATATTTAATACTGTAATTTTTGTGTTTTCACACGCGGCTTGCAAATATAAAAAAATCTTAGGTTAATCAAAGAAGTTCGAAAAATAAAAACTAAGTTTTTACCCTAAAAAATATCATTTCATAAGAAAAACAAAACCCAAAAAACAATAATCCTATTTTTTGTTATATTTTAATAAACTTCTGAAAATTTAAATCTTAAACTAAAAAACCCTCACAGAAAGTAGTGTGAGGGTTTTTAAACTAAAATTTTATTCTAGATTATAACTAATGATTTGAACACTAAATACAAAAAATTATTTATTTCCTTTTTCAAAATCCGCAACAAACTGTGCTAAACCAATATCAGTCAATGGATGTTTCAATAATCCATAAATTGCAGAAAGTGGTCCAGTCATAACATCAGCACCAATTTTTGCACAGTTTACAATGTGCATAGTGTGACGAACAGAAGCTGCTAAAATTTGTGTCTCGTAACCGTAATTATCGTATACTTCTCTAATTTCCTGAATCAAATTCAATCCATCTGTAGATACATCATCCAAGCGACCAATAAATGGAGAAACATAAGTAGCTCCAGCTTTAGCAGCCAATAAAGCCTGTCCTACAGAAAATACTAAAGTTACATTTGTTTTAATTTCTTTGTCAGAAAAGTACTTAGCAGCCATAACACCTTCTTTAGTCATTGGCAATTTTACAACTATTTGTTCGTGTAAATCAGCTAATTCTTCTCCTTCTTTAATCATTCCATCATAATCCAAAGCATTTACTTCAGCACTTACATCACCATCCACAAGATTACAAATATCCACATAATGTTTCAAAATGTTGTTTTTTCCTGTGATACCTTCTTTAGCCATCAATGACGGATTTGTAGTAACTCCATCCAATACACCCAATGCTTGCGCTTCTTTAATCTGAGCTAAATTAGCCGTGTCAATAAAAAATTTCATATTCTGTTTATTTATTTAATTCTAGTTTTTTAATTTATTTACTTTATCACTTCACTATCGCTCGTGTGAACGTAACCCTCCGGAAAACTATAGGTCGAACTTTCCGTTATATCTTTTTTTATTATATTTTACTTCACACAGTATAAAAAAAGGATATCACTAAATCCCCTTACGCAAAATTCGGTGCCAATTTACAATTTATAATTACTTAATAGAATTGTTTTTGTTTAATTCTTTCAGTTCATCTCTAATTTCTTCAAGAACTCCTAATAAATCATCTCTATGGATTTCAGCATTATTAATTTTATCACTCATAGCTTTAAATATTCTGCGAATTATATACCACAAGAATAAAACAACTAAAACTGGAATAATAATTTCTTTATTATTTTCAAAATATTCCATAAAATTATAATTTATAATGATTCATTAGCATTTTTTCGTACACTTTATCAGGTAAAATTCGTTTCAAAACAATCGAGAATTTCTGCATTAAAGCCCCTACTTTATAATGAATTCGGGGTTCTTTCGTTTGAATAATATCATATACAGCCTCTGCCATTTCGTTTGGATTGCTACCACTATCTACGTGCTCATCCATCATTTTTAGCGTATTTCCATACGGAATTTCATAAGCCGAATTCTTAATCAGCGGAGCATGAAAACGCCCCGAAGCAATATTAGTTGCAAAATCACCCGGAGCTACATTTGTAATATGAATTCCAAAAGATTTCACTTCCATTCGCAATGCTTCAGTGATTAATTCCAACGCTCCTTTTGAAGCCGAATACACACTGCGGTAAGGTAATCCCATATACCCAGCAATAGAAGTTATATTGATTATCAAACCTGATTTTTGTGTGCGCATTTGAGGCAAGACTGCTTTCATTACTTCGATAGGTCCAAAAAAATTGGTTTCAAAATTATTTTTGATTTCCTCCGTTGGAATTTCTTCCAAAGGTCCTGTAATCCCAACACCTGCATTATTAATAACAATATCCAGCCTACCTGATGAAGCTATAATTTTGGCTACAGCCGCATCAATTGAATCTGTATTTCGAACGTCTAAAGCTACTAAAGGAAAAACAGAATTAATAACAGCTTCCGGATTTCTGCTCGTTCCATAAACTATAAAACCTTTATAATGCAAAAACTCTCCAATGGATTTTCCTATTCCCGAAGAACCTCCCGTAATTAAAACTACTTTGCTCATTTTCTGATTTTAGATGTGGTTAAAAATAAAAAAATCTTCCATTAGGAAGATAAATAATATTAAAAAGATTGTCGAACCTCGCAATTAAAAAAAATGGCAAGCGACCTACATCGCACCGCTCAACCACTTACCCTTGCTATGTTCCCATCCTGGGGGATTCTGCAGGAGCTGGTCGTGTAGGACTTGCCGGTGCAAATATACACTCTTTTTATATTTTTGCAAGCGGTTTGCGACTATTAAATAAGGTTGTATATTGCATTATTAAAATTTTAATTTATGAAAAAATATAACTTCCTATCTATCATTTTATTAGGAATAGCAATTGTAAGTTGTGGAGACACAAAAAAAAGTGATAATAGTGTATTTAGTTTTGATGAATCTAAATTTCAAGCCCATTATTTACCTCAGGACAACATCGAATTAGGTATTTTAAATCCAGAGTCCGAAGAAGTTGATAGCGTTGTTTACTATGTAAACGATGTAAAAATTGATACTAAAAAAGGACTTGAAAAATTATCTTTCCCATTACAAACTCAGAAATTAGGTTATCAAAACCTAAAAGCTATAGTATATTATGATGGTGAAAATGCTCAAGCTTCTACCAAAGTGGAATTGGTTTCCAACATCCAACCTAAATTACTTAAATACACTATCGTAAATACTTTTCCTCATGACACTACCTCTTTCACCGAAGGCTTAGAATTTTACAAAGATATTTTATTTGAAAGTACCGGATTGTACGGCAAATCAAAACTTTTGAAAACGGATTACAAAACAGGAAAAATTATCAAAAGTTTAGACTTAGATGCTAAATATTTTGGAGAAGGAATTACTTTCATCAATAATAAAATTTACCAATTGACTTATCAGGAAAAAACAGGTTTCATCTACAATGCCGATACCTGGAAATTAGAAAAAACCTTTACTTATGACAAAGATATTGAAGGCTGGGGAATGACAAATGATGGAAAATACATTTATCATACTGACAAAACGGAGAAAATTTGGAAAATGGATCCCAATACTCAAAAAATGATTGATTATGTAAATGTATATTCTGGAAGCAACAAAATTCCAAGTATCAATGAATTGGAATGGATCAACGGAAAAATATATACCAATGTCTGGCTAAAAGATGCCATCGCAATTGTAAATCCGGCAACTGGAGTTGTTGAAGGAATTTTAGACATGTCGGGTTTAAGAAAATTTATCAGCTATCCAAAAGCTGAAGCTTTAAACGGAATCGCTTATAACCCTAAAACAAAAACCATTTTCGTAACAGGTAAAAACTGGGAGAAAATGTTCGAAATCAAAATTTCGGAATAATAATTGGAAAGTAAAATTCAGCATAAAAAAAGAGGAGCAAATTAATAATGCTCCTCTTTTTTTATAATTATTTTATAATGTTATTGTAAGCTAAAACTTGTTTTAGAAACCAATTCACTTTTATCAAAAACATTTACAAAATAAGTTCCTTTTGCAAATTCTTTCCCTTGTAAATCTTGTGAAACCTGTACAGTTTTATTTTCATATTTTACTTTACTGATAAAGCTATAAGTTAATGATTTATCTCCAAAAGTTGCAGTTTGCTTATCTCCTAAAACATTGCTTTTACTATCAATTACCTGAACATAATATTCTTTATCTCCAGATTTTGCAATTTGATTTTCAGCTATTGTAAAGCTAATTCTAAGAACATCTGCCCTACTGGCTTTATCAGTTTCTATTTGTTTTCCAGAACCTTTAATTTTATAAGCTGCTGTTTTCATATTTAAAATAGTCAACTTGGATCCTTTTTCAACTGTTTTTGCAAGTTCTTCATTTTGACCCACAATAACCTCATTGTATTTTCTTGCCTCTCCTAAAACAACAATTGTACTATCTCGTTGCGTAGTTAAAACTCCATTTTGTTTTTTAAGGGTTTCATTTTCAGCTATCAAAACTTTCATATTCTTTTGCAATTTAGAATATTGAGATTTGTATGCAGAAACATCCCCTTTTGATTTTTCTAAATCATTCATTAAATTAACTACTTTGTCTCTCTCTGCAATTAATTCTTCAGACATAGAAGTATTCTCTGCAATTGCAGCATCATAAGTAGCTTTCAACTCTTTTAAATCTTTCATAACTGAATCTTTTTCAGTTACTACTGTAGTCAATTCTGTTTGTGCAGCTTTTGCTTCAGATGTAATTTTGTAAATATAACCTAAACTTCCTACTAATAAGAGTGCTAAAATGGCTACGACCACCTTTAGACTTGAACTTGAATTGTTTTGTTGATTTTCCATTTAAAGTGTTTTTTTTGATACAAACTTAATAATTAATATGACGTATTAACGTATTCACATCAAATATAGTATATTTAAATATAATATTTTTTTATTAGTTAAATATTAAAGAATATTCAACAAAAATGATTGTATTAATAAATATCATTTAATATAACATGAAAATTTGAAGTATTCCCATCAAATATGTTATATTTGAAGCATATATATATTTATGGAAAAACTCATCCCGTTTACGATTAATGATCTTGCAAAAGTAACGAACCACAGAAGTGGTGAAATAAAGTTTGGAGAGAAAATGGCGACTATTCCAAAAGGGGCAGATCCAGTTTCATTTTTAAAAACTTCTGAGGCAAAATATGTATTGGTTGGGATACCAGAAGATATTGGCGTAAGGGCAAATTATGGAAGACCCGGAGCGGCGTCGGCCTGGGATAGTGCCATCAGAGGCATTGCGAATATTCAACACAATCGTTTTTGTAAAGGAAGTCAAATCCTGGTTTTAGGTTATTTGGATGTTAGTGAAGAAATGAACCAGGTTGAGGGTCTAAATTTTAACAATGTTAACGATCGTACAAAACTAAATCAACTGGTAGAAAAAATTGACAAGGAAGTTTCTCATATTATTTTCAATATTATAAAATCTGGAAAAATACCAATCGTCATTGGCGGTGGTCATAACAATGCTTACGGAAACATAAAAGGAACTGCACTTGCCAAAGGAAAGCCTGTCAATGCAATCAATTTTGATGCTCATTCTGATTTTAGAATTCTCGAAGGAAGACATAGTGGAAATGCTTTTTCGTATACTTTTGAAGAAGGTTTTCTAAAGAAATATTTCATCTTTGGTTTACACGAAAATTACACTTCAAAAAGCGTATTGGATATTATTAAAAAAACAGATGACCGGGTGCGATATGCAACTTATGATGCTATTAAAATTAGAAAAGAAAAAGATTTTGATCAGGAACTCATACAAGCTGCAGAATTTATTCAGACAGATCATTATGGAATTGAAATTGACTTAGATGCAATTCCAAATATAGCAAGTAGTGCTATGACTTCAAGTGGCTTCTCCATTGAAGAATTGAGACAATTTGTTACTTTTTTCGGAAAAAATAAAAAAGCTGCTTATATCCATATTTGCGAAGGTGCTCCAGATTTAGGAGAAGATAAAAACAATCATTTAATTGGAAAACTTATTGGATATTTAGTGACCGATTTCATAAAATCTTATAATAGTATTGACTCATTATAACAAAATAGTATTCATTTACTATTCAACAATTGCAAACTAATACCTATCAAAAATATAAATCCTATCTTTGCGTAACTATACCTGTACTTATTACAGGGTATTTAATACACTAAATATGTTATTCGAAGATTTATCACTTTCAAAAAGTATCCAAAAAGCCGTATTTGAAGAAGGCTATACAGAAGCAACCCCTATTCAGGAACAATCCATTCCACTAGTTTTATCAGGTAGAGATTTGATAGGTTGCGCACAAACCGGAACCGGAAAAACAGCAGCATTTGCTATTCCCATCATACATCAATTACACCGAATTGTAGGTTCATCTAAAAAAGCCAAAGAAATTCGTGCCTTAATCGTTACTCCAACCCGGGAATTGGCGGTACAAATTGGTCAGAGTTTTGACACCTACGGAAAATATACCAACTTGACACAATTGACTCTTTTTGGCGGCGTTTCTCAGGTTCCTCAGGTAGATACTTTACGAAAAGGAGTTGATGTACTTGTAGCAACACCAGGAAGATTATTGGATTTACACAAACAGGGATTCATTGATTTAGATAGTTTACATACATTAGTTTTGGACGAAGCCGATCAAATGCTGGATATGGGATTCATCAACGACGTCAAAAAAATTGTAAAGCTTACGCCAAAAAACAGACAAACTTTATTATTCTCGGCAACAATGCCAATTGCTATCCGGGAATTAGCAGAAATGTTTCTGAAAGACCCTGCAAAGGTGGAAGTTTCTCCTGTATCATCAACAGCTGAAAGCGTAGAACAGCGCGTTTATTTTGTTGAAAAAACCGAAAAAAGAAACTTGTTGTATCATTTGATCAAAAATGAAAATTTATCGAATGTATTGGTTTTTTCAAGAACCAAGCACGGTGCCGATAATGTGGTAAAAGCCTTGCGTAAAAAAGATATTCCTGCTGAAGCCATTCATGGTGACAAATCACAAAATGCCAGACAACGCGTTTTAGATGCATTTAAAAATAAAGAAGTTGGTGTTCTTGTGGCAACCGATATTGCAGCTCGTGGTATTGATATTGACCAATTACCATTTGTAATCAATTTTGATTTACCTAACATTCCTGAAACTTACGTTCACCGAATTGGTCGTACAGGTCGTGCAGGAAACGAAGGAATTGCTATTTCTTTTTGCGGTAAAGATGAACATCAATATTGGAAAGACATTCAAAAATTAATAAAAGTGGATGTTAAAACTATCAGCGATCATCCTTATCCTTGGCATGCTGGAAATCCTGAAACAGCTCCGGGAGGATCTACAAAACCAAAAAATTCAAACCGAAGTGGCGAAGGGCACAAATCCAGAAAATCGGATGCTTCAAAACAAAATAAAAAACGCTGGTATTAACCAGCATTTTTTATTTCTATATATGTAGAATAATTTAATCTTCATTTCCACTTTCCCATTTCCCTATTACTGATGTTGCTAAGGCATTTCCTAAAACATTAGTTGCTGTTCTAAACATATCGCAAAAATGGTCAATTGGAAGAATCAAAGCAATCCCTTCGACAGGAATATCAAACATTCCACAAGTAGCTGCCACAATAACTAAGCTGGCTCTCGGAACACCCGCAATTCCTTTACTGGTTAACATCAATACCAACAACATCACCATTTGTGTTCCTAAATCTAACTGTATTCCATAAGCTTGAGCGATAAATAAACTGGCAAAAGTCATATACATCATACTTCCATCCAAATTGAAGGAATAACCTAAAGGCAACATAAAAGAAACTATTTTGTTTTTTACCCCAAATCGTTCTAATTCTTCGGTTAATTTAGGAAACACCGCTTCACTGCTGGTTGTTCCGAAGGCAATAATCAATGGACTGGTGATGTGTTTTAATAAGGTTTTCATCCTTTTTCCAAGAAAAACAAAACCAATTAGCAACAAAAAGGCCCACAATGATGTAATTCCGACCAAGAATGAACTAAAATACTTTATATAAGTAATAACCAAATCATTCAAATCTTTAACTGCAAAAACCCCCGCAATAGCTCCAAAAACTCCCAATGGAGCAAACTTCATCACATAATTGACCATTTTCAAAATGATATGCGATGTTTTGTCTAATGCAGTGACAACGGGCTTTGCAAAACTACCTATAGCAGCTGCTGCCAATCCAAAAAAGATGGAAAAAATGACAATCTGAAGAATTTCATTATTTGTCATTGCTTCAAAAATACTTTTCGGAAAAATATGCTCAATGAAATTTTGAGCAGAGAAACTTTGTGTTTTTTCGGTCACTTCAGTAGCAGAAGCTACATCAACATCCGACAAATTAAGACCGACTCCTGGTTGTAAAACATTAACCCAAAACATTCCTATTAATAATGAAATGAAAGAAGCACTAAAAAACCAAACCAACGCTTTACCTCCTACTCTTCCCACTGTTTTGATATCTCCCAATTTTGCGATTCCTACGACCAATGTTGTAAAAACCAATGGAGAAATAATCATCTGCACCAAGCGAATAAAAATGGTTGCCAAGATTTTGATATTATCGCTAAATTGTTTGGCGAAAGAAACATCATAAGTATTATGAATAAAAATCCCTAAAGTTGCCCCAAGCAACATAGCAATAATAATTTGGAAAGTAAGATTTCCTACAAGTGATCGTTTTTGAGTTTCGATTTGCATCATTTTGTCTCGCTTTAACATTAAAATCTGGATAAAAGATACAAAAAAAAGGTGAGCATAATAAAAATTAATACTTCACCTTTTTATAATTATTATATTGTTGAAAAAACAATATGATTATTTCAATAATACAATTTAAACCTATTTATATGTTTTGTTTATCAAATGAAAATCAGCCAGAACAATTGCAGCCATAGCTTCAACAATTGGGACAGCACGTGGAACTACACAAGGATCATGACGTCCTTTTCCTGTCATCTCGGTTATATTTCCTTTATTATCTAAAGATTCTTGTTTTTGCATTATGGTTGCTACTGGCTTGAAAGCCACACGGAAATAAATATCCATTCCATTGCTGATTCCACCTTGGATTCCTCCAGAAAGATTCGTTTTAGTAGTACCATCAGAATTATACAAATCATTGTGTTCGCTTCCTTTCATTTTTGAACCACAGAAACCGCTTCCAAATTCAAATCCTTTTACAGCATTTATAGAAAGCATTGCTTTCCCCAATTCAGCGTGAAGTTTATCAAAAACAGGTTCTCCTAAACCAATTGGCACATTTTGAATCACACAAGTTACAGTTCCACCAACTGTATCACCGTCTTTTTTAATCTGTTTAATATATTCTTCCATTTCTGCCGCCATTTTTTCATCTGGGCAACGAACCGGATTACTTTCTATTTTTGAAAAATCCAAATCTTGATATGGTTTTTCTAAATAAAGCGGACCAACAGAAGACACATATGCATTGAATTTTATTTCTGGCATCATCTGTTTAGCAATAGCTCCAGCTACTACTCTACTGGCTGTTTCTCTTGCTGAACTTCTTCCTCCTCCACGATAATCACGAACTCCATATTTCTTTTCATACACATAATCAGCGTGACTGGGTCTGTAATTATCTTTTATATGGGAGTAATCGTCTGATTTTTGATTGGTATTAGGAATAATAAAACCAATAGGAGTTCCGGTAGTTTTACCTTCAAAAATTCCAGATAGAAATTGAACATCATCTGGTTCTTTTCGTTGCGTTACAATTTTTGATTGTCCTGGCTTTCTTCTTGACATTTCTAACTGAATAGCTTCAAAATCTAATGCAATTCCAGATGGACATCCATCAATTATTCCACCTAAAGCTTCTCCATGTGATTCTCCAAAAGTCGTTATTCTAAATAGTGTTCCGTAGCTATTTCCTGCCATTATAATTAGTTTTTAACAAAAGTACTATTTTAGTTCAAAGTTTAAAAGTTTATCCGCTCATTTAAGGATAACTTTTAAAAGCTTTTCAAATTTATTAACAGGTAAAGTCTATATCATTACGCTTTAACTTTTAAATTTTAAAAAAAATCTTATATCGTAAAGTTATTTCTTACTTAACCGGATAAATTTTTATTTTTTTTAAAATATAAAATATATTGATAATCAGATGAATTAAAAAATAATGTGATAATTATGAAACTTTATTGAAATATTATATAATTTTTTTGTCTAAATTTAGTTTCACCTTTGTAGAAACAAAAACTAAATTATGAAAAAAATTATTTTATCAGCTATTATGCTAATGGGATTAGCATTTGCTGCACAAGCTCAGGACATTTCTAAAAATGCCTTAGGATTACGTTTAGGAGATAATGATGGTTTTGGTGGAGAAATCTCATACCAAAGAAGATTATCTAGTGATACTCGTTTAGAATTTGATTTGGGATGGAGAAATAGTAACCACTTTGATGCCATAAAATTAACTGGAATTCACCAATGGGTTTGGAATATCGAAGGAGGATTCAATTGGTATGCTGGTGTTGGTGCTGGATTAGCTGCTTGGAGTTATGATAATGATAATTTACCTCCAGGAAATGATTTTGATGATGATGGTGTTTTCATATTTGCTGCTGGAGATATTGGTATAGAATATAATTTTAAGGAAGCACCTATCCAACTTTCATTAGATGCAAGACCTGAAATCGGATTCAACAATTACAATGATGATTTTGGTTTTGATATAGGATTAGGAATAAGATACAGATTCTAAAAAACAATCAATAAAATAAAAAATCCCATCTAGTATTTCTAAGATGGGATTTTTTTTATTTTATGATAATTTCTTTTTTAGAATTTATTTTCACGATACAATAGGGATAGGTTATCACCTGAATAACCATTGCATTTGGGTCTGGTACAGTTTCTTTTATAGTTATGATTATATTTTTATCTGTTTCTACAACACTTTCAATATCAATTTTATACCCTCCAGATTGCTTTTCTCCCATATTCAATACAACAAAGTTAGAACTTTGAACATCAGTTGAGCGAATTTTATGTTTTAGTTTGTCATCATTTTGCAACATTGCAATTTCGTTGGGTTCAGACAAAATTTCAAAAAACTGAATATTGGCTCCTCCATCGTCATGCTGTGTCAAAACTTCAAACAAA
>JAZKED010000004.1:257853-271526 GCA_040387175.1 Bacteroidota bacterium
TTTGGGCTGTTCTATAGGGTAGCTACTATTCTGTTTTTTCTCAGTTTTACTTATAGACGAAGAACAGGAAAGCAAAACTACTGTTACCAAAGCTAATAGAACTTTTTTCATAGAAATTTATTTATAGCCTTTTGATACAGATCCTCATATAAAGGCAAAATGTTTTTAATGTCAAATTGTCTTGCAACGGACAAAGCATTCTTTTTGAATTCAGCTAAAACAGTATCATCTTTAAGAATTTTTATGGCATTCTCTCCCATTTCATCTGTGTTACCTACTTCACTCAAATAACCTGAAACTCCTTCAAAATTTACTTCAGGCAAACCTCCGGAATTACTGGAAATTACCGGAACACTCCAAGCCATAGCTTCTAAAGCGGCAAGACCAAAACTTTCGGTTTCGGAAGGTAATAAAAATAAATCAGTATAGCTTAATATCTTATCAATCTCATTACTATTTCCGAAGAAAATCACTTTATCCTGAATACCCAATTCCTGACAAAGATATTCTGCCTTTTCTTTTTCAGGTCCATCACCCACCATCATTAATTTAGCCGGAATTTCTTGCTGAATTTTATAAAATATTTTAATAATATCAGGGATTCTCTTTACTTTTCTAAAATTACTGATGTGTGTAATTATCCTTTCATTTTCATTCGCAATAATAGAACGACGACAGGAAGTAACAGCTTCAATTTCATGTTTATCCAATTCAATAAAATTTGGAATCACCTGAATTTCATTTTTAATATTGAATAATTTCAAGGTGTCATCTTTCAAACTTTGTGAAACCGAAGTCACGAAATCTGATTTATTAATGCTGAAGGTTACCGCTGATTTATAAAACGGATGACTTCCTACCAAAGTAATATCAGTCCCGTGAAGCGTTGTTATCATTGGTAAATTTATCCCTTCGTCTTTTAGCATTTGCTTGGCCATATAACCTGCATAAGCGTGTGGAATAGCATAATGAACGTGCAATAATTCTATTTTATGCAACTTAACCATATCAACCAATTTACTTGACAAAGCCAATTCATAGGGTTGAAAATGAAACAAAGGATATTCTGGAACGTTGACTTCGTGGTAATGAACATTGGGGTTCAATAATGCTAAACGAACGGGTTGGCTGTAAGTTATGAAATGAATTTCGTGACCACGTCTAGCCAATTCTAATCCTAACTCTGTAGCAACTACGCCACTTCCTCCAAACGTTGGATAACAAACTATTGCTATTTTCATATATGATATTTAGAGGGACGAAATTAAGGAAATTTGAAGTGTATTTTATTAATTTTTTGCCAAAAAAACGGTTTCTAAATAAGTTAGAAACCGTATAAATATTTAATTGACTATTTATTTATAGTTTTATTTTCACACCACCATTAATCGTAAAACCTTCCGTATGTGTCCAAATATCATCAAAAGTAGGATTGTTATTAGGACCATTTACAACACGTTTGTAGTTACTCTGACGAGTATCTGTGAAATTTTCGAAATTAATGAAGAAGGAAAAATGCTTCCATAGAGTCTTTTCTGCCATAAAACCAAATTCCCAATAAGCAGGAGTTTGTTCACCATTATTCAAATATTGTTTATCAGTAAAATAACCTTCTAAACCCAATTTAAAGTTGTTTTCTTTTTCATAAATCAAAGCTAAATTCAGTTTGTTTTTAGGCAACAAAGGCATAATTTGATTTCCAGTAAGGTATTTTTCCTGAGCATTGGTAAAAGTATAACCCACAAAAAATTTGAAATCTTCTTTAAAAATAAACTTAACATTAGTTTCGAATCCCTTACTAATAACTGGCTCTGAAGCATTAACAAAATAGGAATTTGTGCCATCGCTTTCTAAAACCAATGGCTTATTGATTTGGGTAATAAAAAACATTTGGTTTGCACTAAATAACAAATCTTCAAAAATCAATGATTTAAAATTAACATCTCCCGTTGCACCTATACTTCGCTCGGCAACAACATTGTTTAATGGCAATAGGTTTTGATACTGGTTTTGTTCCGTTTGCTCGGTAAAAATAGTTGGAATTTTATAACCTAATCCTCCTCCGATTCTTGACGACCATTTATGATTAATGATAAACAATGCCGAAATTTTGGGTAAAACGAAAGACTGATTTTTAGAAAAGTTGATATTTGAATAAGTTACATTATCAAAACGCAATCCGTTTTCTAATTTTATCTTTTCGGTAACATCCCAAGTATGCTGAATATAGGCTCCTGAAGTAAACGATTTTGCATCTAATATTTCGATATCTTTTTGATTAAAATCATCATAGATAATATTAACTCCACTAATAATAGTCTGGTTTTCTTTGTTCCAAACATAAGAAGCATCGGTAAAAGCATTAGTATTGAAACCTGAAAATTGATAATCCGGAATATTAATTTGTCTATCAAAAAAACTTAAACTTTGCTTTAATTTAAAACTGTTTGCGTTGGCTATTCTTTTATCCAACTCAAACGTAGTGGTATTTCTCATTGTTTCATTTTGCTCAAAATAGATGTGATTAGCATTACTATTCCCATCAATCACGTGCATATCACCCCCTTTCATATTTCCTTTGGTAAAACTATTTCCAATCATCAAACTGGTAGTTTCGTTGGGATAATAAAATAAACGGGGATTTATTGTAAAATTATCCGATTTTGGAACTTCTGAAAAATCATCATGATCCACATCATACGAATTCTGAAGATTAGTCAATCCCATAATAGCATATCCCCATTTACCTTTTCGCATAGAAGAATAAATTCCTAAATTGGTTTGGCCAATGTTGGACTGGTTTAGTATAAAATTATGCTCTCCTTTTTCTGTAGGCGTTTTAGAAATAAAATTAATGACTCCGGCAATTGCACCTCCACCAAAAAGTGTGGATGCTGGTCCTTTTATAACTTCTACCTGTTTTAAATCTAATGGTGGAATTTCTAAAATGCTCAATCCGCTGGCAAAATTTCCAAAATTAGGATAGCCGTCTTTAAGCAATTGAGTATATTTTCCATCCAAACCCTGAACTCTAATACTGGAATTTCCACTGGTTGCCGATGTCTGCTGCACTTGTAATCCTGTACTTTCGTGCAGAATCAAACTCACATTCGCTGCTTTCATATTGGTTTTTTCACCTAATTCTTCAGCATCAATGGTTTCTATTCTTGTTGGCGTATTTTTTATAGTTCGACTCGTTCTTGTAGATTGAACAATAACCTCGTCCAATTCTTCTTCGTTTTGTGGTATAGAATCTTTTGGAATTTCCTGGCTGTATAACAAGCCAAAATTAGTTACTAAAAATAGTAACATTAGTATTTTTTGCATTTGTAAATTATTTAAATAAATGAAATAGATTGAAACCAAATCAAAGCTGAAATGGTTAAAGATAAAAATCCTATTTAACTATTTAATTGTGGTGGCTGCCAAATGCTTCCGAAGTAAGAGGAAGCAAGTAATGATTGATATTCTGGAACTTTTGTGTCGATTATATTCCTGAAAAAAGAAAAATTGTAATGAGTATAATAAACAAAGACCTGACTTCCGCAACAGCTGCAAACACAGAAAGGAGAACAGGCATCGTTAGTATCATGAGAATGTTTATCTGTATTGGAAGTTACATCATGTGAAGAATGTGAAACTTCACTTACTTCCACATCTGCACAGGGCATGCACGAAAGCAATAGCAAAATAATTGATAATATAATGTTTGTTATTTTCATTAAAAGAAACGACTGTGCCAGCTATCCATTGCTGGAACTTCCCAGGATTCATTAAATTCCTGAACTGTATTAACCAAATTATTGAAAACAATCGTATTTTCTGTAACTGCTTTTTCTTTAGCCATTTTCTTGAAATCTATCAAAGTTTTATGGGCAATATGTTCTCCGTTTTTGAAAGTAACATTCATTTTATCCAACAAATCTACATTGTATTTTTGTTCTAATTTTTGGATAAATTGTACTGATTTATCGATAGAACAACCTGTTGCAGATTGTACTTCCTGATTCACAGCTATGATGATGAAACGATTGTATTTCAATTGATACGACGATTCCAAGCTTACACTGTGTGCTTCCCAACTTTCTAGAAACGATTTTACATCTGCTTCAATTTCTGAAAATTCTTCATCAGAGAATTTTCTGTTGGATTGATAAATCCAAATTTTGGAGTCTTCTGGTAAATTTTCGAAAGGAATATACATAATAATATGAGTTGTGAATTATGAATTGCTAATTTAAGAGTATGAATCCAAAATACGTAATTCGTAATTTCTAATTCGTAATTGATTTATAAATCTTGTGCGTTGGCAATTAATTCGGCGATATCCAACACTTTTACTTCGCCTTCTTTTTCTTTATTTTTGATACCATCAGTAATCATTGTGTTGCAAAACGGACAACCTGCAGCAATGATTTCAGGCTGTGTTTCCAGAGCGTCTTCTGTTCTCTCAATGTTAACCTCTTTGTTTCCTGGTTCAGCATCTTTAAACATTTGCGCTCCACCTGCTCCACAGCATAATCCATTAGCTTTCGAACGTTTCATTTCGACTAATTCAGCATCCAATTTTTGAATTAAATCACGAGGCGCTTCATATACATTATTGGCTCTTCCTAAATAACAAGGGTCATGGAATGTGATTCTTTTTCCTTTGAACTGTCCGCCTTCAATGGTTAATCTTCCATCATCCAGCAAAGATTTTAGAAATTGTGTATGATGCACTACTTCATAATTCCCTCCCAATTCCGGATATTCATTTTTCAAAGTATTGAAACAATGCGGACAAGCGGTAACGATTTTCTTAGCTTCATACGCATTCAAAACCTCAATATTCATCATGGCCTGCATTTGAAACAAGAATTCGTTTCCTGCTCTTTTTGCCGGATCTCCAGTACAGCTTTCTTCAGCACCAAGAACAGCAAAAGAAACATTGGCGCGATTTAATATGCGTACAAATGCCTTTGTAATTTTCTTTGATCTGTCATCAAAACTTCCAGCACAACCCACCCAAAACAACACTTCCGGTTGTTTTCCCTGAGCCAGCATTTCGGCCATTGTTGGTACTATTAAAACTTCTGACATTGTGTTTTTTTTAATCTGTTAAATTTTGAATCGTTGATTTGTTTATACGTTTAATCGGTTTAACAATTACCAATTAAACGATTAAACTATATCTCGTTTTTCCAGTTCAATCGGTCTTGCTGGCTGTATTGCCATGGCGCACCGTTGTTTTCTATATTGGTCATCATTGCGTTTAATGAAATTGGCGCAGCACTTTGCTCCATTACCAAAAAACGACGCATATCCATAATAATAGAAAGCGGACTGATGTTTACCGGACATTCTTCTACACAGGCATTACAAGAGGTACAAGCCCACAATTCTTCGGGGGTAATATAATCGTTCAATAATGTTTTATTGTCTGGGATAAAAACACCTTTGTTGGCATCTATATTTTTTCCTACTTCTTCCATCCTGTCTCTCGTATCCATCATAATTTTACGAGGTGATAGTTTTTTACCGGTTTGATTTGCCGGACAGGATGATGTACAACGACCACATTCGGTACAAGTATAAGCATTCATTAATTGCACCCAATTCAAATCTTGTATATCGCTGGCCCCAAATTTGGCAGGAGCAGTATTTTCATCATGAACTGGTGTTGCGTATGGATCAGCATTAGGATCCATCATTAATTTTACTTCAGCAGTTACGGATGCTAAATTGTCAAATTGTCCCTGGGGTTTTAAATTGGCAAAATAAGTATTTGGGAAAGCCAATACAATATGCAGGTGTTTTGAGAAATATAAATAATTCATAAAAACCAAAATTCCGGCAATGTGCAACCACCAGAAAATTTCGTATTGCAAGAATACCAATCCATTGGACACTCCATTAAAAATGGGAGCAATAAATTGGCTTATTGGGAATGAACCTGCTTTTATGAAATGAGAAAAACCTCCTGGTACATTTTGTAAATGCAAATCGGCAGCATTCATTAATAGGAACAAGATCATTAAAGTAATCTCAAAATACAGAATGTAATTGGCGTCACTTTTTGGCCATGCTTTCAAATCAGAATGGATAAATCTTTTCAGTTTAATGATATTTCTTCTTATCAAAAATACTGTAACAGCAAATAATACTAAAACTGCCAATATCTCGAAAGAACCGATCAAGACGTCATAAGTAGTTCCTAAAAAGGCAAAAATTCTATGGGTTCCGAAAACACCATCAATAATGATTTCTAATACTTCGATATTAATGATGACAAAGCCAGCATAAACAATGATGTGAAGTATACCGGCAATTGGTCTTTTTACCATTTTGGATTGACCAAGAGCAATCATTGCCATGTTTTTCCAGCGTTCTTTCGGATTGTCTTTACGATTTACGTCTGCTCCAAGATTAATGTTTCTGATTAATTTTTTTACATTTAAATAAAAATAACCAAATCCGATAATTAGCAGAATTGCAAATAATATATTATCCAAATAACTCATAATTGCTAGTTTTTAGCTTTAGTATCTGTATCATTTACAGCCGGAGCTACATAAGGTTTGTTTTTCTTTCCAAAAACAGAAACATTTACGTATCGAGTTGGATTGAGTCTAAGATCTTCTAACAATAAGTCTAATTCTTTGGTTGTTTTAGCTAAGTTTTTATATAGTTCTTCATCAGTTAACAATTTACCCATTGTTCCTTTTCCAGATTGAAGATTAGCCATTATTTTATCTACTTTAACTAATGTTTCCTGAAGATTCTTGGCAGTTTGTCCTAAATTTGCTTTGTTTAATGAATCAGATATTTTAGAAAAGTCGCTTGATATTTTATTAAAGTTAGATACCACTCCTTTTATTTCACCTTTGTTTTCATCCAGCATTGCGTTGGCATTTACAGAAACTTTGTGAAATTGTTCCATAGTGCCACTTAATTCAGATAAAGTTTTTTTCAAATCAGCTTGTGCTTTTGCATCAAGAACATTGTTGAATCCTGTAACTAAATTATCAACATTCACCAGAACTTTTTCTAATTTCTCCTGAAGAGGAACCAATTTTTCTTTCAAAGAATCTGTAAGGCCGCCTTCTATAGTTCCTTTCAATTTATCCCCACTAACGATAACAGTCTTATCATTAAAATCAGGATGGATTGCAATTTGTTTTCCTGCTATAAATCCAGGCTCATAAATAGCTGCAATACTAGATTTAGAGATAGGAAAATCAGTTTTCAACAACAACTCAACAGTCATTTTTCCAGTATTCATATCCACTGCTATATTTGTAACAGTACCAACAACTAAACCATTAAGAGTAACTGCTGTAGATTGAGTTACTCCTTCAACGTTGTCATATTCCACATAGATTGTTCTGTAATCCGTAAAAAGATCTTTTCCTTTTAAAAAGCTATAGCCCCAAATAAATAATAAAATAGTCGAAATGACTAATATGGCAGTTTTAATTTCTCGTGTTAATTTCAAAATATAGATATTATATTAGGCAAATTTAATATAAAAATAATAAACCCTGCCGTTATTAATTATTTAAGAGCGTCCTGAACGCTAATCTTTTCTCCATTTTTAAATGCTATTAAATAAGCTGAGCTATATCCTTTAGACTTTGCTTCTTGTAATAGTTTTTTAGCTTCTTCATAATCAGAAGTTTTTCCATACATATATTTGTATAAATTGCTTCCCGACTCTATTGATATATTTTTTAATCCTTTAAAATTACTTGGTTTCAATTCCAGCTTTTTAGCACTTGCCGACAATTGTACTTTAAAAATGACTCCTGAAATTTCCTTATTTATTACTGGATTTGGTTTTACTGGTGAAGATGTATCTTTTATTGTTGGTTTCTCAACTATTCTTTGTGAAGGCCTTATATCATCATTATCTACATTACCATTTCCAAAATATTCGTTTTTATAACTGATAATTGCATCTGCTATGGCTTTTGCAACATCATTTTGTCCCTCTTCAGAATCAAGAGCAGCACCTTCAACTGGGTTTGAAATAAATCCGGTTTCTATTAATATTCTTGGCATGTAGGCTTTATGCAATACCATAAAAGGCGCTTGTTTCACTCCTCCATGTCTAATTTTTTTCCCTAAAGCTGCAAATCCTTCTTCTACTTTACTAGCTAATGAAATACTGTTTTCTAAATATTCTTCCTGCATTATAGTCATACTAATCATTGATTCAGGAGAATTAGGATCAAAACCATCATATTTCTGTTTATAATCTTTCTCTAATGTAATAACAGAGTTCTCTTTTTTAGCCGCTGCAAGATTAGAAGCTAATTTACTCATACCCATTACATAGGTTTCTGTCCCATCAGCAGATGTGTTTTTATTGGCATTGCAGTGAATAGAAACAAAAATATTGGCATTGGCTCTATTGGCAATATTAGCTCTTTCTATTAAATCTATAAAAACATCTGTTTTCCTGGTATAGATTACATCAATTTTCGGATTTTGTTCTAGCAGCTTCCCTACTTTAAGAGCAATGGCGAGATTTATATTTTTTTCCACATGTCCATTATAAGTAGCCCCAAAATCATGAGCTCCATGCCCTGCATCTAAAGTTACTTTAAAAAGATTGGATTGACCATAAGTAGTAAATGAAACTACTATTATAAAAAAAGCAAATTGCAATTTGATTTTATTTATTAAATACATAAATCTAAAAGTTAATTTTAATTAAAACACTACGGTTATAAATTTATTAATTGATTATTTTTGACAAAAATTTATATGTAAGTTTGACACGTCAAAAAACAAGCCATATTTTACAAAAATAGCATTAAAACCTTTGAATACAAACTTATTTAATATCGTTTTATTATCAATTTTCCTAACAATAGGATCTTGTAAATTATATTCACAAGATATACCAAATAAAACAAAACCAATCCTTCCCAAAAAAGAAAAAATTACTTCTGGTTTAACTCCTGATAATAAAGAAAATACAGTTCCAATTACAAAAACAGAAGTTGATACTATTAAAAAGGACAGTGTAAAACCTAAGGCATTTCTGGAAGGTAAAGTAAAATACAATGCGGAAAAATATGTCCGGATTGAACAAAAGAAAAAACTTATTACTTTATATGACAAAGCCGAACTTTATTATCAGGATATCGAGCTAAAGTCAGGAATAATTGTGATGAACTATGAAAAAGATGAAGTGTATGCAGGCCGAATAAAAGATTCTACCGGTAAATTTACTCAATTTCCCAGTTTTAAACAAGGAGGAAATGTCATAGAACCAGATTCAATCCGTTTTAATTTTAAAACAAAAAAAGCCTTAATTTGGAATTCAAGAACTCAACAAGGTGAAATTAGAGTTAAAGCCGCAATTACCAAAAAAGAAAATGATTCTGTTTACTTCCTAAAGAATGCGAGATTTACAACATCCCAAAACGTTGATGATCCGGAGTATTATATCCGAACCAGTAAAGTAAAATTAGTACCAGGGAAAAAAGTCGTAGCTGGATTGAGTAATATGGTAATTTATGGCGTACCAACTCCTATAGCACTACCTTTTGCCTATTTTCCTATGAGTAAAGAAACTAGTGTTTCGGGAATTCTTTTACCTACTTATAACGACTCAAATACAAGAGGGTTTTCACTCCAGAATGGAGGTTATTACTTTGCTCTAAGTGACCTCTATGACTTAACCGTTTTAGGAGATTATTACACCAACGGAAGTTATGCGCTTCGTTTTGAGTCCTCTTATGCCAAAAGGTACAAATACAGGGGAAATTTTAATTTGAGATTTGAGAATTTAATTAATAGCGAAAGAGGCTACCCTGATTATTCAAAACAAAATATTTATAATATTCAATGGTCACACTCAAAAGATACAAAAGGAAGTCCAAACTCAAGTTTTACTGCCTCTGTAAATATGGGAAGCAGCAAATACTTTCAACAATCTATTAATCAATCCAATATAGGCTCAAATTTAAATAATACTCTTAGTTCTTCTGTTTCTTACAGCAAAATATTTACCGGTAGTGTAGGATCCAGATTATCATTATCTGCAACACATTCTCAAAATACACAAACTTCAGAAATTAATATGACACTACCTGATTTACAATACAGTGTAGATCGTATTTATCCTTTTGTTGGTAAAGACGGAGTTAAAAAAGGTTTTTTTAAGAATATCAATTTACTATACAACTTAAGCGGCAAAAACAGTTTTACAACAACAGACTCTTTATTCTTTAAGCCTGAGATGTTTGATAATGCAAAAATTGGACTTCAACAGTCAATTCCGTTAAGTACCAATTTTAAATTATTTAAATATTTCAGTGGTTCTGCTGCCGTAAATTATGAAGAAGTCTGGTATATAAAAACTATCCAAAGAGGTTATGATAGCGATCAGAGCAAGGTAGTTGACCAAACGATTAATGGATTTGACGCTTTTAGAACTTACGATTTTTCAACAAGCTTAACAACAGCTATTTATGGTACATTTAATTTTGGAGACAATAAAAGAATACAAGCTATCAGACACGTAATGCGTCCGTCGGTTTCGTATGGATATACTCCAAGTTTTAAAAAATACTACGACACCTACGCTACAGATGCTAGTGGAGAAATGACAAAGGATTACACCCGATTTGAAGGTGGTATTTTTGGTGTTCCTGGAAATAGCAATTCCAATCGTCTTGGATTTAATATAAACAACACTTTTGAAGCAAAAGTGACCGACAGAGACAGCACAAATGTGGAACCTAAAAAAATTATGCTGCTTAACAATTTAAATCTTTCTACAGGTTATGATCTTAATGCAGACGGAATTACTTCTCTTGCATGGGATCCTGTAAGAGTAAGTGGAGGAACAAATTTTTTTAATAATAAAATGAATGTCAATTTCGGAACAACATTAGACCCTTATGCAATTGACAATGCAGGTAAACGAATTAATGTTTATAATATAGATAATGGTGGTAGTTTATTCAGAATGACAAGTGCAAACATGACCATGAATTACTCTATTTCAAGTAAAAAAGAAACAGATACTCAAAAAGAAAATGACCAGGGTCAGAGAAATGGTGGTCGTAATGATGATTTGTTTGGAAGAAACACGATTGATAGTACGAGAGGAAAAAGTCAATTTGACGAGGAAAATGATAGTAATGAAAATGGAATTACAGATTTTTTTAACTCAAAATTGCCTTGGGATATGACATTTGCTTATTCTCTAACCTACGGAAATAATAATAGGGAGAAGGAAATAATAGGAAATTCAATAATGGTTTCAGTTAATGCCGATTTGACTCCAAAATGGAAAGCAGGAGTTTCTACGGGATATGATTTTGTGCAAAATGGTGTTACTTACACTCAACTACGTTTTGAAAGAGATTTATTAAGCTGGAGAATGGATTTTAATTGGCAGCCATTTGGAGATTATGCGAATTGGAGTTTCTTTATAGGAATAAAATCTGGAATATTAAGTGATCTTAAATATGATAAGCGTAGTGTAATTAACAGATAATATTTTTTAATTACATCAATCACTATATCAATCTTAAAAACATACTTTTATGAAAAAAATAATTTTTACTGAAAAAGCTCCAGCTCCAATTGGTCCTTATAACCAAGCAGTTCTTATAGGAAATACGCTGTATACTTCTGGACAAATTGCTATTAATCCAGCCAATGGAGAATTGGTTACGACTAACATAGAAGCCGAAACTAAACAAGTCATGGAAAACATGAAAGCTGTTCTTGAAGCGGCCGGAATGAGCTTTGAAAATGTAGTTAAATCAACCATATTCATAATGGACATGAATGATTTTGGAACAATAAATACTGTTTACGGTTCATATTTCAATGAAAAAACCGCTCCAGCTCGTGAAACGGTTCAGGTGGCAGGTTTGCCAAAAAATTTAAATGTCGAAATTTCTATGATTGCTATATTGTAATCCTAATTGTTTCGAATATATTAAAATTGCCTACAAATTTTATTCGTAGGCAATTTTTTATTTATTAGCAATGTGATAAGCAATAAGTCCATCTATAGGTCTTCTAAGCACATTGCCTAATTGCAAGCCGTATTTATCAAAGGTTAATTGTAATTCATCTTTCAAATAAAAGGCAATTGAACCTACGAAATGAATTGGAATTTGTTTATGATTATCATATTGCTGGATATAATTCTTTACAAAAGATTTCATTCCTTTCAGGATAATTTTTTGACAAAATTCAGAGTCTTTATGCTTAATTAAAAACTTGGCAAAGGTTGCCAGATACGCATTGGGATTTGGTTCTTTGTACAGTTTATTTTTAATAAAATCAGGTTCTAAATTATATTCTTTTTCAAAGTCTTTAGCCAAATCTTTAGGCATTTTATTAAAATAATATTTTCTGATTAATTCTTTTCCTAAAACATTTCCACTACAATCATCCATAACAATATAGCCTAACGACTGTACTTTTTGGTGCAGTATTTTCCCATCATAATAACTACAGTTTGAACCTGTTCCTAAAATACTGACAATTGCTTCTTCTCCTTTTGGAGTTGTTGCATAAACTGCTGCATAGGTATCTTCATGAACTGCTACAATTGCATTAGGAAAATAGTCCTGAAAAACTTTTGAGAGCGATAGTTTCATTCTTTCTGTACCACAACCTGCCCCATAGAAAAATAGATGCGTTGCCTCATTTTTATTTTGCAGGATGTCAAATCGATCATTCAAACGTTCTACTATTGCATCTCCATCAAGAATTTCAGGATTCAATCCTAAAGTTTGAGTGGTGAATAATATTTTTCCATCATCATCTATTGCTATCCAATCGGCTTTAGTGGAGCCACTATCGACTAATAATCTCATCTTAATTGGGATTTGGAATTTTAGATCTGCTAAAATCTAAAAAATGGTTATTTGGTTTTGGTTAAAAAAAAATCCCGTTAAAAAGTAATCTAACGGGATTTTTAATTATTATATTTTGATTATTTCAAACCTGCAATATGTACAGACAAATCAATCAATTTACTTGAATATCCATATTCATTATCATACCAGGATACTAATTTGAAAAAAGTTGAATTCAAACCAATTCCTGCAGTAGCATCAATGATAGAAGTTCTTTTATCAGAAATAAAATCCTGAGAAACAACTGCATCTTCAGTATATCCTAAGATACCTTTCATTGTAGTTTCAGAAGCATTCTTTAAAACAGCCATAATTTCTTCATAAGAAGTTTCTTTAGCTACTTTTACAGTTAAATCTACTGTAGAAACGTCAGCAGTAGGAACACGGAAAGCCATACCGGTTAATTTTCCATTCAGGTCAGGAATAACTTTTCCAACCGCTTTTGCAGCACCTGTAGAAGATGGGATGATGTTGATACTAGCAGCACGTCCACCTCTCCAGTCTTTTCTGGAAGGACCATCAGCAGTCATTTGAGTTGAAGTTGTAGCGTGAACAGTTGTCATCAAAGCTTCAACGATTCCAAAATTATCGTGAATAACTTTAGCTAAAGGCGCTAAACAGTTAGTAGTACAAGATGCATTAGAAACAACTAAATCAGAAGCTTTTGCAGTTTCATGATTAACTCCCATTACAAACATTGGAGCATCTGCAGAAGGTGCAGAGATAATTACTTTTTTAGCACCACCTTTAATGTGCTCATTTGCAGTTTCGATAGTTGTAAAAATACCAGTA
>JAZKED010000005.1:0-131326 GCA_040387175.1 Bacteroidota bacterium
CGGTAAGCGTGACTGCTGTGCCTGCCAATGCAACAGCAACAGTGAACATTGCCGAAAATGAAATTCCAGCTATAATACTGGCTAATGCAGACAACGCAGGACCTATAGCAGGAGTTAATCAAATCATTACTGTTTTAAATGTATTAGATAATGACAAATTTAATGGTGGAAATATAACATTAAGCCAGGTTAGCTTGACGCAAACTGTTGCTGATCCAACAGGATATATGACATTAAAACCTGATGGAACTATAGAATTAGCATCAAATACACCAGAAGGTACTTATACTCTTACATATCAATTGTGTGAAACGGGTACAATAGTGACCAATTGTGATGATGCAATTGTTACAGTTATTGTTGAAAAACCAATAATAAATATTACTGCTCAACCAATTTGTATTAACGATGTTCCGTACATTTCTTATACTGCTACTCCAGTAAACTTTACTCCGGTAAATGGTTTAACAATTACCTGGGCTGATAGTAGTAATAATGTAGTGACAACAATGACCAATTTACCTTTAAGTGGTAATGTGTTATGGCCAGGTGCAACTGTGGATATTAACGGAAATGGTACAGATTGGCCAGGATGGGTATTTGCAAACAATCAATGGATTCAGGCAGCAGATGGTTTTGAAAGCCTTATTCCTAGTGCGACCTTGACATTTGAACTTAATCCTACAGAAACTATTGTTGTAAATTATCCAACACCTAATCCATTATGTAAATCAAGACCAACTTTTGAAATTAATGCATTTAATGATACTGTAGGCCCTATTAATGGTGTAAATGGTGCAACTAACGTGTTAAATGTATACAATAATGATAAATTAAATACTTTAGCAGTTAATCCTTCTGATGTGACACTTACAGTGGTAACTCCTGACCCAACTGGAGCATTAACTTTAAATCCTAATGGTTCAATTGATGTAAAAGCAGGAACTTATGAAGGAACGTATAGTTTAACGTATCAAATTTGCGAGAATGCTGATGATGGGAATTGCGATACTGCAACGGTTCAAGTCACTGTTGACCCTTCAATTGATGCAGTAAATGATATAATACCACCTGTTGCTGGAGGAATTTCAACAACAATACCATCTTTATTTGGCAATGATACTTTAAATGGAAGCTCATTTACAGCATCACAGGTAACCTTAACTACGTTACCAATTGGAGGAGGAATTCTAATGAATTTTGATGGTACCATAACAGTTCCGGCAAATACACCGTCAGGTACTTATCCTGTAACATATACTATATGTACCGTTGCAAAACCAGGAATTTGTGACACAGTGACAACAACATTAGTCGTTAACCCATCAGTTGAAGCATTAGATGATACAACTACAACAGCTCCAAGTGGAGTTGTGACAACAGTCCCAACTGTATTCCAAAATGATACCGTAAACGGATCTCCATTTATACAATCGCAAATAACTTTGACAACAGATCCAATTGGAGGTGGAATTGTAATGAATGCTGATGGAACCATAACAGTTCCAGCAAATGCACCATCCGGAACTTACCCAGTAACATATACGATATGTACTGTTGCAACTCCTATAGCTTGTAGTAAAGCTACAAGAATAGTAGTTGTTGCGGAAAACCCAAGTATAGCTATAGTAAAAACAGCTACTTTCAATGATGAAAATGGAGACGGATTTGCACAAGCGAATGAAACAATCTCTTATGCATTTACTATAACCAATACAGGTAATACAGCTTTATCAAGTATCTCAGTTGAAGATCCATTACCAGGTTTAGTTATAACAGGGGGACCAATAAGTTTAGCTGTGGGACAAACAAATGATACAGCCTTTACTGCTACCTACCCTATTACGCAGGATGACATTAATTTGGGTTCAGTTACAAACCAAGCAGTAGCAACTGGTACAAGTCTACTTGGAACTGTTGTTAGCGACTTATCTGATGATTCAAGTATTCTTGGTGATCAACCAACAGTAGTAAATGTTTCAGGTTGTGTAATTGAAATATTCAATGCAATGACATTAAACAACGACCCAAAAAATGACAGATTCTATATACGTGGACTAGAATGCTATCCGCAAAACACTGTAGAGATTTATAATAGATGGGGAGTTATCGTATTTGAAAGAAGTGGCTATAATAATTCGGATAGAGTGTTTAAAGGACTGTCTGAAGGAAGGGTAACCATAAACCAAGCTCAGGAATTACCAGCCGGAACATACTTCTATATTTTACGATATACAGATAATACATCTGTAGGACATGAGAAATCTGGATATTTATACATAAGTAGATAAATGTAATTTAGAGTATTTTTATTAGTACTCTAAATCATAACAATCAAACTTTAGTCCTAATTTTAACAAAAAAGAAAGCCTGTTCAAAACGAACAGGCTTTTTAATTTGAACTGTTAATCTAATTACTTCTTCTTTAAATTAATTATTCAAAAAACTAAACGACTCTTCAGTTACTTTTTACAAGACACTGAAAGCCCTTCTGTTTTGAAAACTGATTTAATTTTAGCATTAAGCTTTATATTTATTACACTAAAAAACAGGTTTAAAATCTCAATTTGAGACCATAAGATTTGATAACTGACATTTCAAACTCAATAATTCTGAACAACCCTTATGATTGATATTTTTCATCAAGTTCTCAATTATCTTCTTGATTTATTGAAATACTATTAAAAATTTTAAGTTAGCACTATTAAATAATTGAGTTTGTCCTTGATTTTGAAATTGAAAAATAATATCCGACTCTTTCAAGTTGGATATTTTTAATAAAAAATGAATAATAACTAAATTTTTCAGCAAAAGCTGATACATATCTAATCATAAATGGACAACATATTATACAACTATTCAAGGAATTTCTTAAATAATAGCAATGATAATTATCATACATTACACAAGGGAAAACTGAAGATATAAATGAACCTGTTGTTACAAATAAAACAATAACAAAGATATATAAAAGAAAAACTGACTGAATAATCAGTCAGTTATAGCATTATATTTTTGTAGGATTGACTCTTAGTATATCAATAAACATAAGTATTTTACATTATTTACCTACCTATAAAATTCATAATTATAAGAAACTATAAATTTGAATGTTCTATACTTTATATCAGTAATTCAATTATAAATTTAAAAAACATCCATACTTTATTATGCTCTTAAAGACAATAAAAGCATTTATAAACATAAAGTTCAAAGAAAAATAATTATTAATTAATTATCCTTTTTTCAAAACTAGATAATACAAGAAATTACCTAAACTGAAAAAATTATCATCAAAATTTTTGATGATAATAACTAGACACTCAAATTTTCATTAAACTAAATTACTAGAAACTAAATTATTTTGCAATCCAGTGTAGATGTTTGTTTGACCAGAAACAGAAAGTCTTTCTTATTTTAAAACTGATTTAACAAATTCAACAAATTATAAGCGTTTGTATTTTTTGCATTACTCTAATGTAAAAAATACATAATTCTAACCCAATTTGAGAGAAATAAAAGCATAAAAAAAGAGGCTGTCCAAAAATGAACAGCCTCTTTTAAAGTATCTAACAAATCTTACCTAGGTTAAGATAAACTTACTTAATTACTCAATAGCAGTTACAATAAACTCACTTCTTCTGTTTGCTTGGTGTTCTTCTTCAGTACATTGAACATCATCAGCACATTTGTTAACCAATTGTGATTCTCCGTAACCTTTACCAGTCAATCTGCTAACATCAACTCCGTTTTTCACTAACCAATCAATAGTAGATTTAGCTCTCTTCTCTGATAGAACTTCATTATACTTAGCTGTTTGACGACTATCTGTATGTGAACGAACATCTATTTTTAATTTTGGATTTTGTTTCATTACATCCAAAATTTTCTCTAATTCAAAAGCAGCTTCTTTAGTAATATCAGCTTTGTTTAAAGCAAAATAAATAACTTTAATTCCAAAACATTTAGCTAAATCTCCACCAATAATCACTTTACATCCTGATTTATCTAATGCAAATGGCAAGTCTGTTATTCCATCTTTTGTTCCTACAGAAACATTACTTTCTTTAGTAACATAATCTACAACTTCTGCTCTTACATAATAGCTTTTACCACATTCTGCTTCAAAACTATAATGACCTTTATCATCAGAAACTGTTGACTTCAAAAGTTCGAACTTTTCATTAAACAAGCTAACTTTAACATTTGGAAGTGTAATACCAGTTTCTGAATCAGTAATAATTCCTTCAACCGCTTGTTTGCAAATTATTTCTGTTAATTTATAAATATCATCCTGACCTTTTCCACCTGGTCTATTAGAAGTAAAATAACCATTACCATTTTTATCTACTATATAAGCAAAATCATCCTGAGAACCATTTACTGGAGTTCCAACATTATCTACTGTACCAAAACTTCCGTCTTGTCCAATTTTAGTTTCAAAAATATCAAATCCTCCTAGACCTGGACGTCCATCACTAGAAAAATACAATTTATTATCTTCTGATATAAAAGGAAATGATTCTCTACCTTCAGTATTAATTGAACTACCTAAATTTACCGGAGTTCCAAAAGTACCACCAGATTTCACTTCAACTTTAAACAAATCTGATTGTCCTAGTGTTCCTGGCATATCAGAAGCAAAATATAAAGTCTTGTTATCTGGACTTAAAGCAGGATGAGCTACACTATAGTTATTACTATTGAATGGCAATTCTGTTACATTCTCCCAAGACTCACCTACTAAAGTAGCTTTGTATAATTTTAGTAACATTGTTTTATTGGCATCTTTCCCTTTTTTACCGTCCAAAAAGTTATTTCTTGTAAAGTAAACTGTCTTACCATCTTTTGTAAAAACTGGAGATGCTTCGTGAAACTTTGAATTAATTTCTTTACCACCAAATTGTTTTGGAGTATCTAATTTACCATTAGCTCCTATTTCAGATGAAAATAAATCAGTAAAAGATTCATTAGTCTGACTAAATTTTTTAGAACCAGCTTCAGTACGTGCTGAAGCAAATACTAATTTATTTCCAAAAAGTGTACTTCCATAATCTGAATTCTCAGAGTTAATTCCAGCATCAGCAATAGTATAACGACCAGAGTTATCTTTTATCTCTTCAAGATAATTTTTATTTGCTGCATAAAGTTTAGCTCTTTTGTCATTACCACCTGATTTCTTGTTGAACAGCTCCATCATTTCATTGGCTTTGTCATATTTACCAATTGATTTTAGAGATTGAGCATATCTGTAATAGTATTCAGCTTCCTGATTTTTATTCATTGCAAAAAGTTCGCCATACCATTTTGCCGCTTTAGGCAATTCAGCATTGAAATAATAAGCGTTTCCTAATTTTTGAAACATCTTTTCATCCTTATAACCTTTTTCAGCTACACGCTCATAGGTTGCAATAGCATCCACATAAGCAAAACTATCATACTTTTTATTAGCAGCCTCAACTTGGGCTTTTTGGGAATATCCTTGTTGCAAGAAAACTGCAATCAAAAGTGTACTGTAAACGAGTTTGTTTATTTTCATAATGTTACTATTAGAAGAATCTTGGAGATATTACTCTGTTTGGTTTAGTGAATAATTCATAGCGTAGAAAAATTTCATGAGACCCTGAATTGTAGTCAGCAAATTTTGTAGAATCTCTATCATAGGCATAACCTATAAACCAAGATTGGCTAGCCTGGAAACCAACTAAAGCACTATAGGCCGCATCCCATCTATAGGCAAGACCCGCAGTAAACTTTTGATTAATTAAAAAGTTACCAGATAAATCAACTTGTAATGGTGCACCTTCTACTACTTTTGTTAATACCGATGGTTTGAATTGGAGGCTTGGACTTAAATCAAATACATAACCAGCGATACCATAATAGTGTATTCTTTCAGTTGCTATAAAAGTAGTATTCTTATCATAATGTTCATTCTCTATGATATAAGGAGCTGAAACTCCAATATATCCTTTATCAGAATGTAAATAAATACCAGCTCCTATGTTTGGCAAAAATTTATTATCAATATTTTGCTGAAAGATAGGATCTGTAGGATCAGGGTATGACAATTTAGTGTAATCCACATTCAATAAACTACCACTTCCTTTAATACCAAAAGATAACTTATAACTTTCTGATAACGGAACGCTATACGAAAAATCTATTGAAAAATTGTTTTCGTTTTGTGGTCCAATTTTATCACTCACAATAGATACACCTAATCCGAGATTTTTTCCGATTGGTGTATTAACCGAAAAGTTAGCCGTTTGAGGCGCACCTTCAAGACCTACCCATTGAGTACGGTATAAACCAAAAACACTCAATGTTTCTCTTGATCCGGCATAAGCTGGATTCACTGCAATTGTATTATACATATACTGCGTGTACTGTGCATCTTGCTGAGCATAACCAACACCTGATAATAACACTAAAACTAACCCTATAAATTTTGTTTTCATATTCTTTATTTAAAATTGAGAACGTTTAAAATAAACACTCATAATTAGATTTATCGATTTATATACAAGTATCCTGAACGTTCTTTTGATTCTCCATTAGCGTTAACATATTTAAGCGCATAGAAGTAAGTACCTACTGGTAATTGACCCGATGCTGAAAAAGTAGATCTACCTTCAGATTGACCGGCAAACAATTTACCTGCCTGACCATACCCTTTTGTTTCATAAACCACAACACCCCATCTATCATAGATCTGCAATGTATTATTTGGATATTTTTCAATATTTAAAATAGTAAATACTTCGTTATCACCATCACCATTTGGTGACATCCCGGTTAAAACCTCTATTTCACAATTTGCAGTTAAAAACGGTCCTGATTTTGGAAGAGTAGCATGAGACTGATCTGAATTACAAGGGTCTAATGGATCTGTATTATCTGTAACTTCTGTACCATCAATTACTCCATCACCATCTGTATCTGGATTTAATGGATCTGTATTCCAGATATTTCTCTCATCACCATTAGATAAACCATCACCATCACAATCAGAAGCATCAACTAAAACATCACAAGGTGCTACAGTTATACCACTAATTGTTGCCACATTTGAAGTAGATGCCGGAACATCATTATCCTGAATTACATAAGTTATAGGAGTTATAGCTCCGGAAAAACCTGGCAAAGGATTAAATGTCACTGTTCCATCAGCATTTGCAGTATAAGTTCCTTGTGCAGGAACTGTAAACGTACTTTGTTTTCCAGCTGTTAAAGGATCTAAATCAATCGAAGTTACATTAATCGTTCCTCCATCAATAGTATCATTATCATTACCAGCTACCTGAATAGTAACATCAGTATCATTTGCTGTTGAAGTAGCAATATTGTCATTTACTGCAACTGGTGCATCATTAGCTGGTGTTATCGTAACAGTTAATGTAGCTACATTAGAAGTATTACCAGCATTATCATTTACAGTATAAGAAACAACACTGGTTCCGTTATAATTTGATACTGGAACAAAAGTCACCAACCCGGTAGCAACTACCGTATAAGTTCCTTTCCCTGCATCAGTATAAGTCGTTTGAATTCCTGCAGTTGCAGTATCTAAATCTACTGTAGCTACATTAACAGTTCCATCAGCATCTGTATCAAGTCCTGGGGTATTCGTTACAACATTAATAGTTCCAGGAACCAAAGGATCTTCGGTTATTGTCAATACATCATTAGCAGCCACGGGAGGTATACCTGCTAATTTTAAATTAGCTGGCACTGAAGTTATAGGTCCACATGCAAGATAAACTGCATCACTCATTTGAGGTCGATAATCAGAATTATTCAATGCAGGAGTAATACCTGTTATTACTAGACTAGAAGTATTAAAAGGATCAATAGTATAAGTCACTCCATTAACTGTACCATTAACAATAGGAGTCCAAGTCGATGACCCATTCAATCTTTGTTCCCATGTATAAGTTTGTCCACCTAAAGTACCCGTTGCCGAAGATGTAAAAGTAGCACTTCCACCTAATGGCACATTAGTAACACTTACAGGAGCAACAACCTGAGTTACCGTTACTACTGGAATATATTTAGCAGTTGTAATAGCATAGCTTGCAGCTTGAACCTGACCAGTTGAAGGTGTTCCTACAGGATCGAAAGGAGTTGGAGGTGTCCCAGGTTTTATCGGAGCAACTGTACCAACAGGAGAAGCATTCATTCCATATTGCTTACCCGGATCAGCTAATGTTGCATTTCCATAAGCTTCATTAGAATCTGAACATCCATCTCCATCAGAATCTAAATCCATTGTGTTGTCTGACAAATCGCCATCAGGATCTGAAGTATCAATATTACCTATATACATATAAGGACTTCCTTCACCTCGTGCACTATTTGAACTCCCTTTCATTCCCCAAACCAAATTGGCTTCTGAAAATGAATCATAATAAACTGTCATCCAATGACCAGGATCATCACCTTGAGCCGTACCATCATTATCTGTATCATCATGAGCAGAAGAGCTATAATAGTTAAAAGTCGGTCCAGGACCTCCAGCCGGAAACCCTCCAGAACTTAAATAAGATCCAATTTTAACAGGCTTAGTTATCGCAGGTCCTGGTATATAACCACCTATTTCTTGACGACTACTAGTGCCATCGATATCAGCAGCTACAATAGTAACATTAGGAATAACGGCACCCACTATAGGAGTATTGTTTTGATATAACGCATCACTATATCCTATCACCGGTACAAATTTAAGCGAATAGGTAAAATAAGGATTCTGAGAAGCAACTCCATCATACATTGTCAAAGGCCCACCATTTCCTCCATTATCTTCTTGCACACCAACATATGCTCCACCTGTCAAACCTCCCATACCCGTTATCTCAGCTATAGCATAATATTCTTGTCCACTATATGAGACTACAGGCTTTGCCGAAACCGCCCTACCTCCTACCGGCATACTTGCATTTGTAGCTGTACTAGGGTATATAGGCTTAAAACCACTTACAATCTCAGGACTTCCACCAGCCTCGTCAACATCGAAGATACCATCATTATCATCATCCACATCTGCAGAATTAATAATCCCATCACCATCAAAGTCATCTCCAGGCAACTTACCTCCAACAACTTGCGCATTCGCAGAAACAGCAAAAACCAGCATTAAAGCCAGTAACATTGTTTTTGACGTTAAAAAAGACCTAAGCCTTTCCGAAAAAATTCTTGTAGTTTTCACAATCATAATTATTAAAATTATTAAAAAATTTAAGGCATTTATATAATTCAAAAAACTCTGAGCAAAGTAAAGCTTCTTTTTTTATATAATTTATTTTTATTTATAAAATTAGTTAGCGCATTGATACTCAGCAAAACAGTACCCTCAGACTATCTTTTTTCAAATTTCCCCCAAAACTAATCAAATATTTTAAAAAACCAACTATTTGGTAAAATATTTTTAATAAGTGTTATTTTTACATATAAAATTTACATATTATGTAAAAAAAATAATGTTTACATAAAATTAAATGTATTTAAATAGTTATTTAATGAAGTAAATTAATCTTTTGGTACAATTTCCTTAATGTATTCAATACCTTATTTTATATACCTTTCGGCTTTTAAAATGACACATCAAACACTATATGGAATTTAATCCTATCAAAACTATCCTGATTGCCCCATTAAATTGGGGTTTAGGTCATGCTACACGGTGTATTCCTATTATTAAATCATTACAGGAAAATGACTACAATCCTATTATAGCTTCTGATGGGGTTGCATTGGAATTGTTACGAAAAGAATTTCCTTATTTGCAAACTCTCGAATTACCTTCCTACCAAATAGAATATGCTAAGAATGGCAAAAACTTCAAATGGAAACTATTGCAGAATTGTCCCAAAATGATTGAAGCTGTTTTAGAGGAAAAAAAGATTGTCAAGAAATGGATTAAAAAATATAATATTAGTGGTATCATTTCAGATAATCGTTTGGGAGTCTTTAGCCAAAAAGTACCTTCAGTATTCATTACCCATCAGTTAAATGTAATGACAGGAAGCACCACCTGGATTACCAGCAGACTACACCAATATATTATTAAGAAATATACAGAATGCTGGATTCCGGATTTTGAAGGAATTCCAAACCTAACCGGCAAACTAGGTCATATCAAAAAAGCAGATTTCGAAATAAGATACATTGCCCCTTTAAGCCGAATCAATAAGAAAGAGATTTCAAAGCAATACGACCTGATGATTATTCTTTCCGGTCCCGAACCTCAACGTGGATTATTGGAAGAAAAGCTAAAAAAAGAGGTTATACATTATATAGGTAGAATTGTTTTTATAAAAGGTATTGTTGAAAAAGACCAGACAAAAGAACAAATAGGAAATGTTACCTATTATAATTTTATGAATAGCCGCCAGCTCGAACAAACTTTCAACGAAAGCGAAACAGTTTTGTGCCGTTCGGGTTATACAACTATTATGGATTTGGCAAAACTGGAAAAGAAAGCTTTTTTTATTCCAACACCCGGTCAATATGAACAAGAGTATCTAGCTGATAAATTGGAGAAAGAAGGATTGGTTCCTTATGCCAAACAAGATTCTTTCAAGATGGAAAATATTAAGGAAATTGACAACTACAAAGGATTAGCTTTAACAGAAAACTCTGTTGACTGGAAAAAATTATTCAGCGTATTTGAAAAACAATAGGTCTTTATTTGATATTAAAAAACCCGAATTACATTAACTAATAACTCGGGTTAAACATTTTATGTAAAAGACATTATTCTTCTGCTTTCTTATCGTCAAATTTTTCGTGTTTGATAATTTTGGCATTAACCATAAAATGAACGTATTCAGCAATGTTGGTACAATGATCTGAAATGCGTTCCAAATGCTTTAGTAGAATCACCAGATTGGTACCTGAAACAACCGCTTTTGAATTGGACTTCATTTCCAATATAATATCATGTATAGCAGCATCACTTTTCTTTTTGATAGTATTATTCAAAACGAAAACTTCACCAATAGTATTCTCATTACGTGTGAAAAAACATTGATTAGTTTTTGTGGTAATTAGTTCCACTTCTTTCGCCAATTCGCCAATTTCAAACTTGGCAATCAAATCGTGTTTATCTTTTACATTCTTCGACCTTTTGATAACACTAACAGCCAAATCACCAATTCGCTCTATTTCATTGCTAATCTGCATAGCTGCCATAATAAAACGCAAATCAGAAGCAACAGGCTGCTGTAAGGCAAAAATACTTTGACAAATCTCATCGATTTTCACATCTAATTTATCAATCTTGTTTTCCGTTTTCTTTACTTCTTTACCTTCAACTGGCTCTAAAAGCAATGCCTTTACTGATTCGCTGACCTGACTTTCGGCCAAGGCGCCAATTTTTATGATTATGTTATTTAATTTTTCTAATTCTATTTCAAAATGTGTCATCCTATTATTTTTTAATTTAAAGTTTAAAAGTAAAATCGAGTTATGCGACTAAACAATTAACCAAATCTTCCCGTGATATAATCTTCAGTTTGTTTTTTCTCCGGCTTGGTAAAAATAGTATTCGTTTTACCCATTTCAATTAATTCGCCCATATAGAAAAATGCCGTGTGATCACTGGTTCTCGCTGCCTGTTGCATATTGTGAGTCACAATTATGATGGTGTATTGCTCTTTTAATTCGTGAACCAATTCTTCTATTTTTGAGGTAGAAATCGGATCCAAAGCACTCGCTGGTTCATCCATTAAAATAATATCCGGGCTTACCGCCAATGTTCTTGCAATACACAAACGCTGCTGCTGTCCACCGGATAATCCTAAAGCAGAATCATCCAGTCTGTCTTTTAATTCATCCCAAATAGCAGCCTGACGCAAAGAAGTTTCTACAATTTCATCTAATTGCGTTTTATCTTTTATACCATTAATTCTCGGTCCGTAAGCGATATTCTCGTAGATGGATTTTGGAAACGGATTGGACTTTTGAAATACCATTCCAATTTTCTTTCTAATATTTACAACATCTACATTTTTATCGTAGATATCTATTCCTTCCACCAGCATTTCTCCCGTGATTTTAACACTCGGAATCAAATCATTCATTCTGTTAATACATCTCAAAAAAGTAGATTTACCACAACCTGAAGGCCCAATTAAAGCAGTTACTTTATTGGCTGGAATCTGCATCGAAATTTCCTTTAATGCTTTTTTCTCTCCGTAGTATAATGACAAATCATTAACCTGTATTTTTATATCTCTCATTTTATTTTTATTACGTAAAATAAATTATTACGACTTCAGTTATTTTGCTTTTCTTCTAATTCTGGATCGGATAATTACGGCTACTAAATTCAATGACAGCGTAAGAATCAATAATACTAATGTGGTTGCAAACTGAATTGGCATTGTTTTTTCCACATCTGAAGACTGGGTTGACATAATATAAACATGGTAACCCAAATTCATAAACTGATCACTCAAAGAACCCGGCAAAGTAGCCAGATAATAAGCTGCTCCGGTAAATAATATTGGGGCTACTTCACCAGCACCTCTGCTCACAGCCAGGATTGTCCCGGTCATAATTCCTGAAATTGAACCCGGAAAAACTACTTTTTTAATCGTTTGCCATTTGGTAGCCCCCAATGCCAGACTCGCTTCTCTTAATTCTCTTGGTATAGTTTTCAGCGCTTCTTCTACTGAAACAATAATCACAGGAAGCGTTAATAATGCCATGGTTAAACTTGCCCAAAGAATATTGGGCTGTCCCCAATGCAATTCACCATTATTGAAAGTGGAATCCATTCCAGTTCCAACAAACTGGATAAAAAATCCCAATCCAAAAAGTCCGAAAATAATCGAGGGAACTACTGCTAAAGTTCTAATCGAAAATCGAACTGCTGCAGCAAATTTTGATTTTTCGTGTGCATATTCTGTTAAATAAATCGCCGTGATTGTACCGAAAGGAACAGCCGCAATTGACATTACAATAACCAAAATAAAAGTTCCGATTAATGCTGGAAAAATTCCTCCTTTAGTCATTCCATCTGTTGGAAAAGAACTGATAAATTCCCATGAAAATTTCTCACGCCCTTCATAAACAATAATTCCCAAAATGATAAACAAAATAGCAATAATGAGCAGTACTGCAATTTGTGTTACTCCAACTACCGCCTTTTCTTTAATACCACTTCCTTTTTTATGCCTTTTAAAAAAAGGATTTTCCGATATACTGATTGTATTTTCCATATCTATTTACCTTGGAATTTTTTGATTAATTTCCCTTTCACATAAAATTCTGCTACAGCATTTAGTATAAAAGAGAAAATGAAAAGCAAAGAGCCTATGAAAAACAACACGCTATAATGCGTTTCTCCGAAAACAGTTTCTGCCATTTCAGAACCAATAGTTGCTGCAAATGTTCGTACACTTTCAAATGGATTTGCTGATAATAATGCTGCGTTTCCAGTTGCCATAAGCGCAATCATTGTTTCGCCAAAAACACGTCCAACTCCCAAAAGCAAGGCTGCAAAAATCCCAGGTGTTGCTGCCGGCAAAATCACTGAAAAAGCGGTCTGAGCTTTACTGGCTCCCAATGCTAAACTGGCTTCAGTATAGGTTTTAGGAACTGCCGAAAGCGCATCTTCTGAAATCGTATAAATAATTGGAATTGCTGCCAATGCCATTGCCACTCCACCTATAAAAGCATTCAATCTGGAATCATATCCGAAAATATCCTGAAAGAAAGTAGCCAAAACCATCATAGCGAAAAATCCAATCACTACCGATGGAAAAGCGGCCAACATTTCTATAATTGGCTTAATGATTTCCTTTCTTCTATTGGATGCAAAACAAGAAGTATAAACAGCTGCTAAAACAGCTAAAGGTCCAGCAATAAGCATGGCGATAATCGTTACTTTTAAAGTTCCTATAAGCAAAGCAATCAGTCCAAAACGAGGGTTGTCAGAAACCGGAACCCACTCTGTAGTAAAAAAAGTACTCCAGGTTTTATCACTTCCTTCCTGATTTTCTGCAGCTTTTTCGTCATCACCAACTACTGTATTTACCTCATTTCCAGGATTTAAATCTTCAACAACCGTTCCGTAAGTTTCAGGTTCTGCAACGACTGGTTCTTCAGCAACTGGGTTCAAATCCTCTGTTGGTTCTCCATAAGTTTCAGGCTCTAAACTTTCAACCGGAGCACCATAAGTTTCGGGTTGACTTTCAGAAGTTTCGCCATCGCCATACGTTTCTGCTGTCGCTTCAGTAGTTGTCAGAATTTCAGTATTTGCTTTCGCTTTTTCACCAAAACTGAACAATGGCAAAGACTCTTTGAAAACAAAAATAAATATCAGGAAAATAATAGCTATCGACAAAAACGCTACTGATGAAATGATTTTCTCAGCAAGAAATTCAGAAAGTCTGAATTGTTTTTTTAAACTTTCTTTTGTAAAAGTTGGTTTAATGGGTGATTGATTCATCTTATTTATTTAAGATTCGTTTAGTATAAACACAGAATTTCCTTTTCAAAAATGCAGTATATTTCACTTATTATTTTAAAGGATAATACCCAACTTGTGCAATAAGACCCTGACCTTCTGAGCTCAACACCCAGTCGATAAATTCTTTAGCTTCTCCAGTTGGTTTTGATCTCAAATACATGTATAAATACCTTGTAATTGGGTAAGTATGATTTTTAATTGTTGCTGCATTAGGTAAAACAGCTGGACTTTTGTCATCTTTCTTTACAGCACAATCCTGTACTCCTTCAGCATAAGCAGCGCCACCGTAACCAATTCCATATTTATCTTTTTTTACTGCATTTACAATAGCAGCAGTTCCAGGCAATGTTTGACAAGTTGGAGAAAAATCAGCTTTCACAACGTGTTCTTTGAAGAATTCAAAAGTTCCTGAACTACTTTCTCTACCATACAATTGAATAGGAGCGTCAGGACCGCCAACTTTACTCCAATTCGTAATTTTTCCGGAAAAAATTCTTCCAATTTGCTGAATAGTTAATACTTTAACTGGATTCGTTTTATTTAAATAAACCGACAAACCATCTTTAGCGCAAGGAATCTCCACTCCTAATGTTCCATACCTTGCTTTCAATTTTTCTACTTCAGAAGATTTGATAGGACGACTTGAATTGGCAATATCCGTCACACCATTGATTAGTGCTGCCAAACCCGCTCCAGATCCACCACCTACAACCTGAATGGAAGTTTCCGGATTTTTCTTCATATAAACCTCAGCCCATTTTTGAGACAAAATAACCAAAGTATCTGACCCTTTCACAGTCACTTTATTAATGGTAGTAAAAGAAAAACCAATTCCCATAACTACCAATAGAATTAATATTGCTCTTATTTTTGTTGCTTTCATTTTAATTATTTGATTTTTAATCTTAGGAAATACTATTGCTAATATGAGATGTTATAAAAAATCCCTCCCTAAATAAAGAGAGGGATTTATCTTTTTATTTTACTGGAAAATACCCTACTGTTGCAATCATTTTTTGCCCTTCAGGACTCAAAATCCAATCAATAAAAGCCTTCGTTTCTCCTGTTGGTTTCGATTTCAGGTACATATACAAGTATCTTGAAATTGGATAGGTTTTGTTTTTTATAGTAGCTTCAGTTGGCAAAACCCCTTTGCTTTTAGCATCTTTTTTTACCTTACAGTCTTTAACTCCTTCAGCATAAGCAGCACCTCCGTAACCAATACTGTATTTATCTTTCTTTACTGCATTTACAATAGCAGCAGTACCCGGCAAAGTTTGACAAGCTGGAGAAAAATCAGTTTTTACAACATGCTCTTTAAAAAATTCAAAAGTCCCTGAACTGCTTTCTCTTCCGTATAATTGGATTTTTGCATCTGCTCCGCCTACTTGCTTCCAGTTGGTTATTTTACCAGAGAAAATATCTCCAATTTGTTGAATTGTCAGTTCAGAAACAGTATTTCCTTTATTCAGGAAAACTGATAATCCGTCTTTTGCACAAGCAATAGCGACACCAGGTTTATTATATTTCGCTTTTATTTTTTCTAATTCAGCTGGTTTAATCGGACGACTTGAGTTTGCTATATCCGTAGAACCGTTTATTAAAGCTGCAATTCCTACTCCTGATCCACCACCGGTAACCTGAATCGTAGTTTCAGGATGTTTTTTCATATAAGCTTCTGCCCATTGTTGTGACAAAATCACCATCGTATCCGAACCTTTAATCGTTATTTTACCTAAAGTAGTAAAGGAAAATCCAATAGTTATTACTATTACTAAAAGGGCTGCAATTTTTAATTTAGTTGTATTCATTTTTTAGTGTCTTTTAATTTTTGACAAAAGTAAATCCACAACGTTAAGCCTGTGTTAAGCGAGTATTATTCAATCTTTACTATTTGGGTATTTTTTACAATAATTTTACAATAAAGAAAAATTCTGGTAACCAGAAAAACACTCTTAACACTGAATATCAATCACATGACATAAAACATATTTGTAACAATAAAAAAAAGAGGTTATTTCACGAGTTGTGAAATAACCTCTTTTTTTAAATAATGCTCAATTTATTTATTACAAAATTAAAAATTAAACTGTGCTTGTAATCTTAATAGATTCCCTTGTTGCCTGTTATTTTTAAGAGCGCTATCTTCAAAAGTTCTGTCAGCAATAACCCATTCTGCAGTTAGTTCAAATGCTTTGAATGGTTGCCATTCTAAACCGAACTCATAATCTCTAACTACATAACTTCTGGCATCTTTTTCAAACTTCTTTCCTCCATCATAATATTGAAACTTAGCAAAAGGATATAACAATTGGTGTCTTGGTAAATTCCATTTATAATTTAAAGTTACATATCCTCCTTCTAAATCAGAAACATCAACCGTATTAGTAACTTTATCATAACGTGGTCCTCTACCAAAGTTATATTCTGTTTGTATACCAAATGGTTTTGGATACAATACAAAAGTAGCTCCGACTCTTTGATCCACTGTATATTGTTTATCCGGGGTAGTTACACCTGAAGATAATTCACTCGTAAAAGCCCATTTTCCAGTATAGGCCTGTAAACCTGGCTCTATGATTTGACTTCCAATAACAAAAGGATATGTTATTCTGGTAACAACGTGTAGATCTCTATTGGCTTCTGATTTATTAGCAGTTTGACCATTATAAGCTCCAAAAGCAAATACTCCATAATCTCCTGAACCTTTATAACCGTCTTTTATAAGCATTGCGAAACGTTCTCTGATTTTTTCAGGAGCCCAGTAAAAAAACACTCCTAAATCTCTTTCGTTAGCAATAGCACTATTCATTGCATCATTACGATCCAAAGTCAAACGGTTCTGGCTTGACTGCATATTTTCAAAACCATAAGGCACTTTACTTTGACCTATTCTAACTCTATATTCTTTTTTCTTATCAAAAGAAATATCAGCATAAGCATCCCTAAGTTGTGCAAAATGACTCACTCCTGATGCAGGTGAACTTGCAAAGTCAGGTTGAATATAAACATACACATTAGGATGCACTTGTCCTGAGAAAACAACACGTGCCCGTCTTATAAAAAGACCATTATTAGATTTTGCATCAGGAGTTGTTGATGTTGTCCCCCATGATTTATCACATTGGTCACAAGACACTTTATCATTTGTAGAAAATAACCCATTGTATCTTACTTGTACATATCCTCGAATAGAAATTTTATTGTACCAAAGCTCTTTATCAGCTTTCTCTTTTTCAATTTTCTCTTGTTTTTCCTTTTCAACTTGTTTTGTCTTATTAACGGAATTGATGGAATCTAAAATACGAACTACTTCTTTTTTAATTTCATCTTTCTTTACATCCTGCGCATTCACTGTAAATGAAACAACCAGTAAACTTGCAAATAAAATTTTTCTCATTTTTGTTTTATGATTTATTTTTTTGCAAAGGTGATGCCGCTATGTTAAGTTAATGTTAACACAATATTATGTTGATGATAAATTAATGTTGAAGTAAGATTAACTTAACCTCTTAGATTATCTAACTTACTGATTTTAAATATTATGAGTTGTTTTACATTGATGCAATGTTAATTAATTCTTTAGTGGAATATTCAATCTCGCTTTACTTAAAGTAAAAGAAAATTCAGAACCAATGTTGAATTCGCTTTCTACATATATCTTTTCTTTATGAGCTTCGATAATATGTTTTACAATAGCAAGCCCCAATCCGGAACCGCCTTCGCTACGGGAACCGCTTTTATCTACACGATAAAAACGTTCAAAAACCCTTGGAAGATTTTGTTTTTCTATTCCTTCTCCATTATCCGTAACACGAATCAAAACTTTTCTCTTAGTCAAATTTACTACGCTAACTTCTGTTAAACCCCCTTCTTTACCATACTTTATAGAATTGACAATCAAATTTTCGACCACCTGTTGAATTCTGTCTTTGTCTCCTTTGACAAAAATGGGCTGAATATGATAGTTTTCGAATGCCAGAGTGATATTCTTTTTATCTCCTTTCATTTCTAATAGATCAAAAACATTCTGAATTAGTTCTACAATATCAAATTCAGAAAACTCAAGATTCAGATCACCAACTTCCAGTTTGGTAATCATATCCAAATCTTCGACGATGTAAATTAATCGCTCTACTCCTTTTTCAGCACGTTTGAGGTATTTTTTACGAATAATTTTATCATCCATTGCTCCATCAAGCAACGTAGAAATATAACCTTGAACAGTAAACAAAGGTGTTTTTAGCTCGTGCGAAACATTACCTATAAATTCCCTTCTGTATTCTTCTCGAACTTTAAACATTTCAATTTCCAGTTTTTTACCCGTAGCATATTTCTTCATTTCAAGTGTCAACGTTTCCATATCGGTAGTTATGGGCTGATTGATAAAAGAACTGGATTCCAAAAGAGAAACATCATCGTAGATTTTCTTTACCCTTCGGTAAATAAAACGCTCTACCCGATATTGTATAACCAGAAATGAAAAGAAATAAATAAATAAAAAGGAAATGCCTCCAAATAGAAAGATAGTTTTTGGAGTATATCTAAATACCATTGTTACCAACAGCATAACAAATAGTGTTGCAAAAAGACTGATATATAAAGCCGAAACTACGGCAAACTTGTAGGTTTTTTTAAAACTTATCTTCATCTTTCAGAGTTCGTGATTAGTGCAAATTTAACATTAAAATTACACTTCAAATTTATAACCAATACCTTTTATGGTCTTGAAAAAATCATCACCAATTTTCTCTCTAAGTTTTCTAATATGAACATCTATAGTTCTTCCGCCAACAACTACTTCATTACCCCAAACCTTATCTAAGATTTCATCTCTTTTGAATACTTTTCCTGGCTTAGAAGCCAATAAATAAAAGAGTTCAAATTCTTTTCGAGGCAAAGCGATTACTACATCATCTTTTATGATTTTATACTCTTCGCGATTGATTTCAATTCCTCCTACATTAAGAGTCTCACTGCTTACTTCTTGTTCTTTTGAACGGCGTAACAGTGCCTTAACCTTACTTACCAATAATTTTGGCTTAATTGGTTTTGAAATGTAATCATCGGCTCCAGCATCGAATCCTGCTACTTGCGAATAATCTTCACTTCTGGCCGTAAGGAAAGTGATGATGACATTATTCAGTTCAGGAATTTTTCTAATGTTTTCACAAGCTTCCATTCCGTCCATCTCTGGCATCATCACATCCATAATAATAAGATCTGGCAGTTCTTTCTTAGCTTTTAAGATAGCCTCTTTGCCATTAGAAGCCGTTACAATTTGATAGCCTTCCTGAGTAAGATTATAACCTACGATTTCCAAAATATCCGGTTCATCATCAACTAATAAAATCTTTGTGTTTCGTTTTTTCATCTGTTAGAAAAGTAATGTTAAATCATTGTAATTATACCTTAAAGATACACAATGATTGTTATTCTGATTGTAAATGTAGCAATAAAAGAAGAGTTAAAGAACCTCATTAACCGTAATTTAATATGTTAACGATTTGATAATATTGAAGAAACTAAATGGTAATACTCAGCTAACTTTTACTTCACAAATCAGGTATTCCTTTGCAAAAACAAAAAACACGTAAAAATGAAATTGAGATTATTGTTTATTGCACTATTAGTTTCCACATTTGCTTTTGCAAAAAATGAAGGAACAATCACAGGAATATTAACAGAAAAAAGTTCGGATCATAAAGCATTACCAGCAGTTGTGGTAATAATAAGAGAAGCTAACATCCGCACTACGACTGATGCAGAAGGTAAATTTTCTATCGTTGTTCCTCCGGGAACTTATATTGTTGAATTCAGCCTTGCCGGATACGAATCTACCGAACAAATGGTTATCGTAAGCGAAGGACAAACAACTATGACCAACGAATCTTTAGCTCCCAGCAGCAGTCACAACCTAAAAGAAGTTGTAGTAAGATCGACAGGAAACAGAGAAAAAGAAACTGCATTGCTTTTAGATCAAAAAAATGCTGTTACTATTAAACAAAGTATTGGTGCTCAGGAAATGTCCAGAAAAGGAGTTAGTGATGTTGAAGAAGGTTTAACAAAAATTTCAGGAATAACAAAGGTAGACGGAAGAGGATTATTCATTCGCGGATTAGAAGATCGTTACAATAACTTACTCATAAATGACCTGCAAACTCCATCAAACAGTCCTTTCAAAAAAATAATTCCATTGGATTTATTTCCTACAGATGTAGTTGGAGTTTTAAATGTTTACAAAACTTTTAATCCAAATATTTCCGGTGATTTTGCAGGCGCAACCGTTAATATTGAAACACCTCAGCCAAAAGATATTACTAAATTAAATATTGGTTTTGGATACACTACAAACAACAATCTTGAAGATTTTTTACTTTCACACGATGCCAATTCAACTAAAGGAACATTTGGTCTTTTAGGTAATGACAGAGGGCTTCCAAGTGCATTTGGAAATATTCCTAATGGAACAAAACTTTCTCCTTCACAATATGAGGCCGCCTATGGTAAAAATTCATGGGATGTTGAATCTACGAAAAGTCCTTTAAATTCTAGTATTGGATTCTTACATGCTCAGAAATTCAGATTGGAAAAAGAAAGAAGTTTTAGCTATATTATGTCAATTAATTTTGACAATAACTACTCTTTTAATGAAGGTGTTGACCGGACTTTCAATCTTGGCCAGGGAAATTACGATAACAATCTTTACACAACTCAATATAGTTATCAAACAACGCTTTCAGGATTATTGGGTTTCAAGTATAAAACAAACCGTTTTAATGCTAACCTGAATTCTCTATTAGTTAAAGCTACTGAGAGTAAAATTCAAGATCAGGTAGGATATACCAACAGTTTAGCAAATCAGACTAATAATCTTATTAGAATGAATCAATACGAAGAATCTATTTACTGGAACAATCAATTATTGGCAGATTATAAAATAACAGAGGACGGTAAACATAGTGTTAAAGCCGGTGGAGCTTATGTGAATACTTCTTTTCAACAACCGGACAGAAAATTCATTTTAGGTGTTAAAGTAAATGATGACGACATCAACATGTCTTACGGGGGTAATAACCTGAACCGCCAATATCTTGATATAAAAGGAAACTACTATTTCTCTTCATTTTTAGAATACAATCTGAAATTTGGATCAAAAGAAAAGAAAAACAATCTATCATTGGGGTATAACAACTTCCTGAACAATATGGTGTCTAGTTACCGTTTCTTTTCCGGAAAGAAAAATATTGATAAAAATTACACAGCAAACCTGAATACTATTAGTTCAAACATTAATGATGATATCAATAATGGAATTCTATACGTTCAGGAAGAATCAAATGGCGATTACAATGTAAAATTGAATCAATTTGTCAATGCAGGCTATTTTAATTTATTTATGAATTTTGGAGAAAAATGGGATATCAATGCTGGATTAAGAGCCGAAAGTTCTACTCGTGAAATAAGCTACAGAGAACAAGGAGATCCATTTGGAAGTAAATACCGTACAAAAAATGATGACAAAACAGATATTCTCCCTTCAGTAAATATCAAAAGAATTCTTAATGACAAAAGTAACTTGCGTTTGTCAATGGCAAAAACAATTACCCGTCCAGTTTCTATGGAATTATTACCTATAAACTATATCAATGCTGACGGAACATCAGAAAGTGGAAATCCAAATTTATTGAACAGTGAAAATTACAATGTTGATTTTAAATATGAACTGTTCCCTAATAGCAAAGAATTAATTGCTGTTGGTTTATTTGGAAAAATGATTAATAACCCTATCGAAAGAGTTTTTAAACCAACAGCCAACAGTGGTGGACAAATTACCACTTTCAAAAACTCAGAAGAAGCTTTAATCTATGGAGCTGAAATAGAAATGCTTATTCAATTGAGTAGAATTCATGAATCACTTTCTAATTTCTCCTGGGGTTTCAATACTTCATTAATGAGTACCGACGTGACAATTGACAGAACCAAACAAGGGAACGAATTAGAGAACAGCAACAATCGTGCTTTACAAGGTGCTTCTAACTGGTTAATCAACTCTGATTTGAAATACGATTTTAACATCAATAAGAATTGGAAAAACTCGATGAGCTTAGTTTACAATGTGTATGGAGATAGAATTTATGCGGTAGGTTCGTCAGGAATTGATAACATTTACGAAAAATCATTTAGCAAATTAGATTTCATTTGGACAAATACCATCTCAAAAAACATTGAAGTGAAATTTGCAATTGACAACATTTTAAATCCAAATTACAGAAAAGAAGTAGGAGACAAAAGTACTCTGAGCATTACCGAAGATTCTTTAATTGTTCGGGAATATAAAAAAGGAGTCGGGTTCTCTGTCAATCTGGGATATACTTTTTAAAACAATATGAAAAAGAGCTTATACAGCTCTTTTTTTATACTTGTTAGTAACACAAAATTTACATGAAATTCACTGTTATATAATGCTTTAGTAACAATTCGATAACTAAATTTCAGAATATCAAAACTACTTTTGAAATAAATAATTAAACAAAAAACTTATAATTTAAAATCATTAAAAATGAAAAAATTAGTATTTAGTATTGCCTTTTTATCTTTGGTTTTTACCAGTTGTTCATCAAGTGATGATGATAATACAACAACTCCAGGAACTGGAGACATAACAGGAGATATAACAACTTCTAAAACATATACCAAAGGTACTTACACATTAAGTGGAACAGTTAGAGTAAAAAGCGGAGTAACACTTACTTTCGAAGCAGGCTCTGTCATTACTGCTGATGCAACGACTGGTGCAGATGCATTATTGGTAGAAAAAAATGGAATATTAAACATCGCAGGTACTGCTGGTGAACCAGTTGTTTTTACAGAAAAATCAAAAACTCCAGGATCTTGGGGTGGAATCATTATTTTTGGTGATGCACCGATTGTTTCTGGAAAAACTGTTGACGGTACTCCAATTACTACAGCTACGTCTGAAGATGGAACCAATATTATTTATGGTGGAAGTAATGCTACTCACAGCAGTGGAAGCTTGAAATATGTTCGCGTTGAATATGCTGGTAAAAAAATCTTAGATGGAAACTCTGAAATGAATGGATTTTCATTTTATGCAGTAGGTTCAGGAACAGTTTTAGAAAACCTTGTAGCCTACAAAGGAGCTGATGACGGTTTTGAATTTTACGGTGGAACTGTAAGCGCAAAAAATTTAATTTCTTACGGAAATACAGATGATTCTTTTGACTGGCAAGATGGATGGCAAGGTCAAGCTAATACTAACTGGTATGCTTATCAAACTGGAGCTGGAAATTACGGAATGGAAATTGAATCAAAAAGCGTAAATAATGCATTCTTCCCAAAAGTTTCTAATATCACTCTAAGAAGGGCTGCAGGAACACCTACTGAAACTGCAGGTTCAGTAGAATTTGATGCTATTCAATTCAAAAAAGACGGAAACGGAGAATATTCTAATATTGTAATCTCAGGATACACAAATACTGTAACTTCAGGAGCTACAACAACAAATGCTGTTGCTGTAAGAATTCAAGAAGCAGCTACAAACACCAACCAAGTTACTGGTGGAAAAATAAAAATATTAAATATTAAAATTGGTAATAGCACCCCTGAAACTGGAACAGGAGCAGCTGGTTTTACAGTAGCTTTCCCAGTTGGAAATTTCACAACTAATAATGCTGCAACTGGTGCTACATTAACTGCTGGTGCATGGGCAATAGTTGATGGAGTAGATTTGTTGAGCAACTTATAAAAAACTTTTTCAGTTTACAATTTAAAGCATTCCGAAATTTCTTCGGAATGCTTTTTTTAGTATAAATTCCTCTGATTATTAATGCTGCAATTCCTAAAATTTTTACCCGTTGCGTTAATTTTTTACTAAATAGCTCCTAAAAACATAATTTTATTCATCCAGATATAGAATTTCTAACTTTTTTTTATACCTTTACTATTCATAAAATTATCCTGATGGGAAAAAATTACTTTTATATTACAACTTTACTGGTTTTTTTCTTTACTCTTAGCATTTCTGCTCAAGAGACAAAGCAGCAATCCAAACTTCAGGAATCTACTTCTATTGAAGGATTAAGCTTGTACCCTAACCCTGTCAGTAATGGAAAAGTATTTGTAACATCCAAAAACGACTCAGATAAAGAAATAATTATCTTTGATGTTTTAGGTAAAAAAGTACTTCAAACAAACATTAGTTCAAGAGAACTTAACGTTTCTAATTTATCACCAGGAGTTTATATTATAAAAATAAACGAAGGAGAAGCTACTGCAACCCGAAAACTTATTGTAAAATAAAAATATTACATTTTTAATTTATTGATGGTTTTTTCTTACTAATTGAAAAATATTTATATTTTTGTAAGAAATAACAATAAATTAAATATGGAAAGATATTACGCTATTTCACTTATCTTATTAACTTCATTTTCTTTTGGACAATCTTTTACCGCAATGTATGACTTTGCTAGTATACCTTCAAAAGCCACAAATGGTCTGACAGATCCAACATCTCCGCCAGTAATATATGGTTTAATTTTTAGTTCTTTCAAAGCACAAAATTCAAATACTAATTTAAATTCAGGAGCAGCCGGTCGTTTTTCTTATAAAAATCAATCTTTAGGCGGCATTGCAAACAGCAATACTTATACAGACCATAAAGGAATTTTAGACCCTAACTCTTATTTTACTTTCACAATTAGTCCTGCCTCCGGAACATCTTTCGAATTATCTAAAATCACTTTCAAAAGTCAAAGATCAGGTACTGGGATAAGAACTTACGCAATCAGGTCAAGTACAGACGGATTTACTTCTAATCTCACCGCTTCAGTAAGTCCTGTTAATGCTGAAATAACTGTTCAAACAGGAAATATTTTTTACAGAGTCAACGATGCAAAAACAAATGCTCAAAGTGGAAATACAATCACTTTAAGCGGTCCAGATTTCACAGGAATAACATCGCCAATTACTTTTAGAATATATGGATGGAATGCTGAAACAACAGGAGGAACTTTTAGCGTTGATGATGTTGTTATTACTGGCTCAATTGCAATTACCACTTTAGGTGTCAACCAAAATGAAATCACTGGATTAAGCATCTATCCAAACCCTGTTAACAAAGGCATTTTATACATTACTTCTAACAGCAATACGGAAAAATCTATTACTATTTTTGACGTATTAGGAAAACAAGTTTTAAACACTAATACTTCAAACAACTCTGTAAATGTTTTAAGCCTAAAAGGAGGTTCTTACATCGTAAAAATCACTGAAGATGGCAAAACAGGCACCAAAAAAATAATTATTGAATAGTTAATTCTTTAAATATATTTCTAAAAAACTCCAATTGTAAAGTTGGAGTTTTTTATTTAATTACCTTTGCAGAAATTATTTTTCTTGATTCCAACTCCTGACATATTCACCATTTCCAGCCAAAAGCAATTTGAAAAAATCGCTTTAAAAACGTTTCGTTTTCAGTACGAAAATAACCTGGTTTACAGAGAATTTTGCGATTTTTTGAAAACCAATGTTCAAAAGGTGAAATCATTGGAACAAATTCCATTTTTGCCTATACAATTTTTCAAAAGTCATACTGTAGTCTCTAATACAAACCCAATACAGGAAACCTTTACCAGCAGTGGTACAACGGGAATGGCAACCAGCAAACATTTCGTTACCGATGTTTCTTTATACGAAGAAAGTTACCAAAAAGGATTCTCTGAATTCTATGGCAATATAGAAGATTACGTTATTTTGGCTTTGCTTCCCTCCTATTTGGAACGTGGCGGTTCATCTTTGATTTATATGGTCGAAGACTTAATCGAAATGACCAATAATCCCGAAAGCGGATTTTACCTTCACAACCACGAAGAACTCATCGAGAAATTAATCCGTTTGGATACTGCAGGTCAAAACGTGATTTTGATTGGCGTAACCTATGCCCTATTAGATTTAATCGAGAAGCAAAAGTTCCAATTACAAAACACCATAATAATGGAAACGGGTGGAATGAAAGGCCAACGCAAAGAAATGATTCGCGAAGAACTACACGAACAACTTTGCAATGGTTTTGGAGTCACAGCCATACATTCTGAATATGGAATGACCGAATTACTATCTCAGGCTTATTCGTTGGGCGACGGCGTGTTTGAATGCCCTTCCTGGATGCAAATCCTTGTTCGCGACACCGAAGATGCATTGACTTATGTTCAAGAAGGAAAAACAGGAGGAATCAACGTGATTGATTTAGCGAATATTAATTCCTGTTCCTTTATAGCTACGCAGGATTTGGGCAAAAAAAATCCCAACAACTCTTTCGAGGTATTGGGACGTTTTGATAATTCTGATATTCGGGGTTGTAATCTGATGGTTATTTAACTCGAATCACAAAATAATTTTTCTTTCCACTTTGCAACAACACAAATTGATTGTTAATTAAATCTTTGGATGAAAGCACAAATTCTTCAGTTATCTTTTCTTTGTTTACCGAAATAGAATTAGCAGTCAAAGCGCGTCTTGCTTCTCCATTCGATTTAAAAAATCCAGTTTTTTCGTTTAAAACGTCAACAATATTAATTCCTGCTTCAATATCACTTTTTGTAATTTCAGCTTGAGGAACACCGTCAAAAACTTCTAAGAAAGTCGCTTCGTCTAATTGTTTCAAATCATCAGCAGTAGCATTTCCAAAAAGAATTGCAGATGCTTTAATCGCTTTTTCTAAATCTTCTTTGGAGTGTACGAAAGTCGTCAACTCCTCGGTTAATTTTCTTTGCAAAACTCTCAAATGCGGAGCCGTTTTATGTTCTTCAATTATTGCATCGATTTCTTCTTTTCCTAAGAAAGTGAAAATCTTGATGTATTTCTCAGCATCAACATCAGTAGTATTTAGCCAAAATTGATAGAATTTATAAACAGAAGTTTTATCGGCAGTCAACCATACATTTCCACCTTCAGATTTCCCGAATTTAGAACCATCGGCTTTAGTAATCAACGGACAAGTCATCGCAAAAGCTTTTGCCTCTTCACCTACATTCATACGTCGTACCAATTCAGTTCCGGTAGTGATATTTCCCCATTGGTCCGAACCTCCCATTTGCAACAAACAGTTGTATTCTTTATGCAAATGATAGAAATCGTAACCCTGAATTAATTGATAAGTAAACTCCGTGAAAGACATCCCCTCGCCTTCGCCAGACAAACGTTTTTTTACAGAATCTTTGGCCATCATATAATTTACCGTTATTCGTTTACCCACGTCACGAGCGAAATTAATAAATGACAAACCTTTCATCCAATCGTAATTATTAACCAAAACCGGAGCATTTACTGCAGAATCATTAAAATCTAAAAAGCGAGATAGAACTCCTTTTATTCCTTCTACATTATGATTTAAAGTTGCTTCATCCAACAAATTTCTTTCATCCGATTTCCCAGATGGATCGCCAATCATTCCCGTAGCCCCACCAACTAAAGCAATTGGTTTGTGCCCGAAATTTTTAAGGTGAACCAATAAAATAATAGGCACTAAACTTCCAATATGTAAAGAATCTGAGGTCGGATCAAAACCAATATAAGTCGTTGTCATTTCTTTCAGCAACTGTTCTTCGGTTCCGGGCATAATATCGTGAACCAATCCGCGCCATTGTAATTCGGCAATAATATTTTTCATTTCAAAATCAATTTCGGCAAAGATAAAATTTAATGTTGATTTCAGAATTTGTTTATTCGCTTAATTGAGAAAATAATTCGCAAATCCTAATTCATAATTCGTAATTTTACGACTTATGGTTTTAGTTACAGGAGGAACAGGTTTAGTCGGCGCACATTTACTACTTCATTTAATTGAAAATGGAGAAAGTGTTCGTGCTATTTACCGGAATTCAGAATCCATACAAAAAACTAAAAATCTCTTTTCAATCTACAAAAAAGAAGGCTTTTTCGAAAAAATAAATTGGATTCAAGCTGATATTATTGATATTCCTTCTTTAGAAATAGCTTTCAAAAACATTGATTATGTTTACCATTGTGCCGCTCTAATATCATTTGATCCCAGAGATGAAGATTTGCTTCGAAAAACCAATATTGAAGGAACAGCAAATATTGTGAATTTCTCACTGAACTATGCTGTAAAAAAACTTTGTTTCGTGAGTTCTATTGCTGCTCTTGGCGATTTAAAAGAAACAGAAAATACCATTACCGAAGAAACCGAATGGAATCCTGAAAAACCCCATAGCGATTATGCCATTTCTAAATATGGAGCCGAAATGGAAATTTGGCGTGGACAGCAGGAAGGCTTAAATACAGTGATTATAAATCCCGGAGTAATTCTTGGACCCGGATTTTGGGGACAGGGAAGTGGACTTCTTTTTAAGAAAATTAAGAAAGGATTTCCAATTTATTCCAAAGGATCAACGGGAATTATTGCTGTAGTTGATGTAGTAAAAATTGCTGTAAAGCTGATGAAAAAGGAACTTTCCAACGAAAGATTTATACTAATTGCAGAAAATATTATTTTTCAGGATTTATTAAATTCAGTTGCAATTGCTCTGAATACCAAAAAACCTGACATTTATGCAAATCCATTTTTAATTAATATTCTATGGCGATTGGATTGGGTAGCAGCAACATTATTTAGACAAAAAAGAAAACTGGACAGAGCAACTGCAACAGCTTCTTATTCCAAAGCATTATATTCAAATGAAAAAATAAAAACTGTTTTACCTACTGAATTTGTGGATATTCATCAGTACATAAAAGAGATTTCGAAGTTACAACCCTAAAACGCCTCTTCTTCTGTATTTTATTATTGAATCCTGCAGTTTTGCTATTTTTAATTTCGCATTCTTTATTGAGTCTTTTTCTTTTTGAGACACCGACTTTTGCTTTTCTTTTTCTAATGAGTCAACTTTCTTTTTGTCACTCTTAATTGCAGCTTCTGTCAATTTTTTATTTTTCTCCAATCTTGTTTTTACCCGCTCATACATTTTCTTGTACTGCTTAAAATCAGCAGCATAATAGATATTGCTTTGAGCAAATTGAGTACTGTCAATTTTATGTTTTTTGTAAATGTATTCGTTAGGGGTACTTTTGAAAGAATCTAATAAAACTGGATTTTGACTTTTCATAGCTCCTAAGATCGCTAAATCATACATAATATCCACCATTTTATCTTTTTCTATAAGATGTTCAGGAGCTTTTGCTATTTCCTTTTCACAACTCACAAAAATCAATAATCCAACTAAAAACGGTACTATTATTTTCTTCATAAACATTTTTATCTATCGAATAATAAACGTTTTCCAGCACGAATATCTTTTACTTTAAAAGCAGAATAAACCAATTCTCCATTCACGAATGTATGAGTAATTCGGGATTTGAAAGTGAATCCTTCAAACGGAGACCATCCACATTTATAGAGGATATTTTCTTTTTTTACACTCCATGGCAAGCCAGAATTTACAATTACCAAATCGGCATAATAGCCTTCTTTGATAAACCCACGTTTTTCAATTTTGAAAATCTTAGCTGGGTTATGACACATTTTTTCAACGATCTTCTCCACACTGATTTTCCCCTGATGATACGCTTCGAACATAGCCACGACTGCGTGTTGTACTAATGGCCCTCCAGATGGAGCTTCCAAATAAGATTTGCTTTTTTCTTCCAAAGTGTGAGGTGCATGATCTGTAGCAATCACGTCAATTCTACCGTCAATTAAGGCTTCCCACAACACTTTTCTATCATTTTCAGTCTTTACAGCAGGATTCCATTTGATGAAATTGCCTTTGGTTTCATAATCATCATTGGTAAACCATAAATGATGCACACAAACCTCAGCAGTGATTTTCTTGTCTTCCAATGGTATTTTATTGGTAAACAAATCCATCTCTTTGGCAGTAGAAAGGTGAAAAATATGCAATCTAGCACCTGTTTTCTTAGCGAGTGCAATCGCTTTGGAAGACGAAAGATAACAAGCTTCCTCACTACGAATAAGATGATGAGCTGTTACCGGAACTTTATCTCCATATTTTTCTTTGTATTTTACGAGATTGTTTTTGATGGTCGTTTCGTCCTCACAATGCACTGCAATCAACATTGATACGGTTGAAAATATTTTTTCCAAAACAACCTGATCATCCACTAGCATATTTCCTGTTGATGAACCCAAAAATATCTTTATTCCTGCTACATTCTTCGGATTTGTTTTTAAAACTTCCTGCAAATTATCATTGGTTGCTCCCATCATAAACGAATAATTCGCAAATGAATTATTGGCAGCCAATTGGTATTTGTCTTCTAAAAGTTCTTGTGTTACTGCATTAGGAACTGTGTTAGGCTGCTCAATAAATGAAGTAATTCCACCTGCAACAGCAGCTCTTGACTCCGATTCTATATCACCTTTATGAGTAAGTCCAGGTTCTCTAAAATGTACCTGATCATCAATTGCTCCAGGGATCAAATAATTTCCTTCGGCATCAATAATCTTACATTCAGATGATTTTGCGCTAATAGTTTCCGCAATTTCAACAATTAAGTCGTTTTCTATTAAAACATCGCCTTCAAAAATAGTTCCTTCGTTTACTATTTTGGCATTCTTGATTAAAACCCTATTCATCTTCTCTTTCTTTTACAAGGTGTTTACTAATTTTTTCAAACGTAGTGCAATAACTCCCAAAACGGCTTCTTTAAAAATAGCACTGCTCATTTTTGATTGCCCTTTAGTTCTGTCTGTAAAAATAATAGGTACTTCTCTAATATCGAAATTTTTACAAAAAGTTCTGTATTTCATTTCAATTTGAAAAGCATAGCCTACAAATTTTATTTTATCTAAATTAATTCCTTCCAAAACGGCTCTCTTGTAACAAATGAATCCTGCCGTAGCATCGTGAATTTGCATTCCTGTAATAAACCGGACATAAACTGATGCAAAATAAGACATCAAAACCCGGCTTAAAGGCCAGTTCACCACATTTACTCCTGTTACATAACGAGAACCAATGGCTAAATCTGCTCCACCAAAATGACAGGCATCGTATAGTTTTTCTAAATCATTTGGATTATGCGAAAAATCAGCATCCATCTCAAAAACAAAATCATAATTGCGCTCCAAAGCCCATCTAAAACCATGAACGTATGCTGTTCCTAAACCTTGTTTCCCTGCTCTTTTTTCTAAGAATAATCTGCCCTTAAATTCAGATTGAAGCATTGTTACTTTATCTGCGGTATGATCAGGAGAATTGTCATCTATGATAAGAATATGAAAAGGTTTATGCTGCGAAAGCACTGACCTAATGATGCTTTCGATGTTTTCAATTTCGTTATAGGTAGGAATTATAACAATACAATCGTTCATATTTCGAGTAATTTCAACGCAAAAGTAAACTTTTTAAATCATTTCATTCATACGATGATACTATTTGTTTTCAAGTAATATGGCATGACCTTTCATCATATATATTCGTAATTTTAAATCAAGGCTATTTGATATTAAAATTATAATAAAAGAATGAAATAAAAATCAGTAATTTTGCAGCATTATGATTGAAAATGAACTTCATTTAAGGGTAATTGAGAACAAAGACTGGGCGACTGTCTTGTTCATAATTTCATTTGCTGCAATTGCAATAGTAAAGGCAGCATTTGAAGGCAGGTTTGCAGACTTTGCAAGATTGATCTATTCTGACAAATACACCACAATTTATAAAGACAACAGCAACCTAAAAAGTGGGTTTACTATTGCATTATTTATCATCCAAATTATATCCTTAGCGTTCTTTATTCAGCTTTCACTTTCATTTTTTGAATACAACAATTTTAAAATTGAAAAAACAGACTGGGTACTGTACATTCAAATAATTACATTTTTATTTTTCTTTGTTTTATCTAAATATTTAATCGAAAAAATTGTTGCTACTGCGTTCAACATTGAAGAGTTTGTAGAGCAATTCAATCTTCAAAAAGTTATTTTCAGAACCTATATTGGATTATTCATCCTGCCAATCAATATTATCCTGTTCTATCACGACTCCATTTCAATAATTTTTTTGAAATTTATAATAGCTACAATTATAGTAATCAACACATTAACCTACTTGCTTTCAATAAAAAATCACCAAAATATAATATTCAGCAACTTGTTTTATTTTATTTTATATATTTGCGCACTTGAAATAGCACCCTATTATTTTATGTATTATTGGTTTACAAAAGTTATTGCTTAGAAAATGTCAAATATGAAAGTGAAAACAATTTTGGTGTCACAGCCCGAGCCCAAAGTGGAGAATTCCCCATACTTTGAGTTGCAACAAAAACATAAAGTGAAAATTGATTTCAGACCTTTTATTCATGTAGAAGGGGTTAACGCAAAAGAAATTAGACTTCAAAAAATTGATCTTAACAATTTTACGGCTATTATTTTAACTAGTAAAAACGCTGTAGATCACTTCTTTAGAGTTGCAGACGAAATGCGTTATAAAGTTCCTGAAGGATTGAAATATTTCTGCCAATCAGAAGCAATTGCGTTTTACCTACAAAAATATGTAGTGTACAGAAAGCGTAAAATTTACGTTGGTCCAAAAGATTTTGCTGATTTATCTCCACTGATTAAAAAATACAAAGACGAGAAATTCTTGTTGCCTGCTTCAGATCAATTAAATGCTGATGCACCAATAACGCTTAATAACCTGAAAGTAGACTGGACACAGGCTATTTTTTACAAAACGGTTATCAGTGATTTATCTGATTTGGCTGATGTTTATTATGATGTTTTGGCTTTCTTTAGTCCAACTGGAATAAAATCATTGTTTACCAATTTTCCTGATTTCGAACAAAACAATACCAGAATAGCGGTTTTTGGAAGCACAACTCAAAAAGCAGCCTTGGATAAAGGATTAAGAGTTGATATTATGGCTCCAACTCCTGGAACTCCTTCGATGACAATGGCATTGGAAAAATATATTGCTGAAGCAAACAAAGGGAAATAATTACAGATTCCTATTCTAAATAAAATAAGAGCTGCGAATTATCGCGGCTTTTTTTACGCATAAATCTTATCTACAATTGTGATTACTTTCGGGAGGATAAATAAACTCCAAATAAAACAATCAAAGCTCCTAAAAACTGAACTGGAGTCAACATTTCATTATCCAGTAATCCCCAGCTAAAAGCCACAACAGGAATTAAATAAGTTACTGAAGTAGCAAAAACAGGTGACGAAATCTGAATGATTTTAAAGAACACAATATTGGCAACACCCGTACCCAATACTCCTAAAATTAAAATAAACAATACAGAATGCTGTACACTTTCGACAGCAATTACTTCAAAAAAACCTGAGAAAAATAAAACCAAAAAGGCAGGTAATAATAATACCGAAAAATTACCTGTTGTAATACTTAACGGAGTCAAATCGGACAAATATTTCTTGATTAAATTGACATTAATAGCATAACAAAGTGAAGCTATTAAAACCAAAATCGCATAATAATAATTTTGCTCTGGATGATGCAAAGCACCGTTTACTATTAACAAAAAAGTTCCTATTAACCCAATAACTACACCAAAAACCTGAGCTCGTTTGAAACTCAATCCAAAAGCCAAAACACCTATAATCAAAGTATTTAATGGCGTCAAAGAATTAAGAATAGAACTTACCGTACTGTTGATTTGAGTCTGTGCCACAGCAAAAAGATAGGCTGGAATAAATGTACCCAAAGCAGCAGTTAACGCAATGTATTTCCATTTAATCAAAGGGATTTTTGCCAGACTTTTAAAGCCGATTAGTAGCAGAAAAAAAGCGGCAAATAAAATCCTTAACGAGCCTAGTTGTAATGGCGTTAAACCTACTAAACCTTTCTTTATCAGGATAAATGAACTTCCCCAAATAAATGCGAGCAGTACTAAATAAGCCCATTTTAACTGTTTTGAATCCATAAACCTAAATTTTGGCTCAAAATTGTAATTATTTTATGAATTAGCAGTACTTTTTTTCGTTAATTTTGTCCGCAACAACTAGATAATTAATCTATTAAAACCCCAATGATAATGAATTTTTCAAGATCAATATTGACAATCACTCTTGCAAGCCTTTTGTTTGTGAGTTGTAAAGAAAAAACGGGCGAAACAGATTCAGATTTAACAGCAGGAAATGACGCTCCGAAAGTGAAAAAAGAAATTGCTGCCGCAGATCTTCAAACGGCAAGTTTCTCTATCAAAGGAATGACTTGTGCTATTGGTTGTGCTAAAACAATAGAAAAAGAATTAAGTGGACTGGATGGAGTTCAAAATGCAACAATTGATTTTGAAACAAAATCAGCAATTGTATCTTTTGATAAATCTATTATAAAACCAGAAAACATTACGAAAGTTGTGGAAGCAACCGGGGATGGAAAAACCTATAAAGTTTCGAATGTAAAATTATAAGACATCATAAAATAGATATTCCCCAATGTCTATAAAATAAAAAAAGCTTCTCAAATATGAGAAGCTTTTTTTGTGCGGATAATAGGACTCGAACCTACACGCCTTGCGGCACCAGATCCTAAGTCTGGCATGTCTACCAATTTCACCATATCCGCGTAATTGTGGGTGCAAAGATAAACATAACTTCTAATTTTCAAAGGAATTTATTCAAAAATATTATTTCTCTTTTTTGTACTTTTGAAAGTATAAAATTCTAACCTTCTATGGAAACCATAAAATCATACGTTCAGCAGCATAAAGATCGTTTCATTAGTGAATTATTTGAACTCTTGAAAATACCTTCTGTAAGTGCGGATAAGACTTACCATCAAGACATTATAAAAGCAGCCGATGCTGTAAAAGTTAGTCTGGAGAAAGCAGGTTGTGATTTTGTTGAAATCTGTGAAACGCCGGGAAACCCAATTGTCTACGGCGAAAAAATAATCGATTCAAGCTTACCAACGGTCCTAGTTTACGGCCATTATGATGTGCAACCGGCAGATCCAATCGAATTATGGACTTCTCCACCATTCGAACCTGTTATCAAAAAAACAGAGATTCATCCTGATGGTGCTATTTTTGCCCGTGGTTCTTGTGATGACAAAGGTCAAATGTACATGCACGTGAAGGCATTCGAATATATGATTCAATCGGACACTTTGCCTTGTAACGTGAAATTTATGATTGAAGGTGAAGAAGAAATTGGTTCCAAAAATTTAGGCTGGTTTGTAGAACGCAATCAGGAAAAATTAAAAAATGACGTAATCCTAATTTCTGATACAGGAATGATTTCTAACGAACAGCCATCTATTACAACTGGATTGCGTGGTTTGAGTTATGTTGAAGTAGAAGTTACAGGTCCAAATAGAGATTTACATTCCGGATTATATGGTGGAGCTGTTGCTAATCCTATCAACATTTTGGCAAAGATGATTGCTTCACTTCACGACGAGAATAATCGTGTTACTATTCCGGGATTTTATGATAAAGTTGAAGAACTTTCATTAGAAGAAAGAGCCGAAATGGCAAAAGCGCCTTTTGTTTTGGAAGATTATAAAAAAGCATTAAATTTAAATGATGTCTATGGCGAAAAAGGCTATGTAACCAATGAAAGAAACTCGATTCGTCCTACGCTTGATGTCAACGGAATTTGGGGCGGATACATTGGCGAAGGAGCTAAAACCGTTATTGCAAGTCAGGCTTTCGCCAAAATTTCGATGCGATTGGTTCCGAATCAGGATTGGGAAGAAATAACAAAATTGTTTACAAAATATTTCCTCAGTATTGCTCCATCTGGCGTGACAGTAAAAGTAAAACCACATCACGGCGGAAATGGTTATGTAACTCCTACGGATAGCATTGGCTACAAAGCAGCCAATAAAGCTTATACTGAAAGCTTTGGTATTCCTGCAATTCCTGTGCGTTCCGGAGGAAGTATTCCTATTGTAGCTTTGTTTGAAAAAGAACTAAAAAGCAAAACCATCTTGATGGGATTTGGTCTGGACAGCGATGCAATTCATTCTCCAAACGAACACTTCGGAATTTTTAATTACCTGAAAGGAATTGAAACGATTCCTTTGTTTTATAAGTATTTTGTGGAACTGTCGAAATAAATCTTTTTGTAAATCTTTGTCAAAGTTTGATACTTTGACAAAGATAACTTCATAAGTAATGTTAGGGATTATAACCCAAATAAGGCATGGCTAGTTCCTTGAAAACAACACCATATTCTTCCAATTCTTTCAAAATAGGCAAATAAACTTCTTCTTTAATTGGAAGTTGTACTCCATGAGTTTTTATCTTTCCGTTCAGTATTAATAAGGACGCCATAGCAACAGGTAAACCAACAGTTTTTGCCATAGCGGTATAGGTTTGGTCTTCACCAATACAAACCATTTTGGAATCGATTTGCTCTTTTTTACCATCAAATTCGTAGCCAAATTTATGATACATCACAATCATATCTTTATCGTTGAGCTTTAATGTCCAGCTATCTGTCAATATTTTTTCAAGAATCTGGGCAGGCGTGCCATCTTTCAAACCCACTTTCTTGTTAGGATTGAACAAATCCAATTCCAGTAATTTATCCCACATAATATCGTCCTGATCAATTTTTAGAATCAGACGCATCTTAATTTCGATTGAATCCGTGGGATGATAGGGTAAAAAAGAATTCACAAATTGGCGGTAACTCATATCTTCGGAACCCTCCATAACATAGCTGTCGTCTGTCATTCCTAACTGAACAAACATATTCCAGGCTTTTGAAAAACCTACTTTACGAATCGTCCCTCTGTACAAAGTCAGTACATCATTCAAACCGTAAACATCGAGATATTTTAGAGAATCTCTATTGGAATAAGCCTCAAATCTTCCGTAACCTTCGACTTCAAGAAATTCGGTTCTGCGGAATAAACTGCCGTACGGAATATATTTATATGTTCCTTCCTGAATGAATTTTGCCGTACCTCCCTGACCTGCAAGAACTACATTTCTAGGTGCCCAGGTAAATTTATAATTCCACAAATTCGTATCTGATTCCGGAGCAACAAGACCACCGCAAAAAGATTCGAATAAAATCATCTTCCCTCCTTTGGATCTGATTTCATTGATAACTTTCATGGCACTCATATGATCAATTCCGGGATCAAGACCGACTTCATTCATAAAAATTAAATTGTTTTCTTTGGCCAGAATATCCAAATCCTGCATCGCATCGCTAATATAAGAAGCAGTTACTAAATGTTTCTTATAAACAATACAATCTCTGGCGATTTCTATATGCAAATGGGCAGGCAGCATCGAAATCACGATAGCTGCTTTTTGAATAAGCTCCTGTCTTTGATTTTTGTCGAAAATATCTAAAGCGACTGCGGTTGCATTAGGATGATTATTCGTTTTCTTTTGAGCTGAAGCCAACGATAAATCTCCAATAATAAGATGCAGTTTCTCTTCATCGGATTTATTTAAAAGATATTGAATCAATGACGAAGCCGATCTTCCCGCTCCAATGATTAGAATTGTTCTCATAACTATGAATGTTAAGACAAATGTAAGTTAATCATAAATAAAAAAGTGACATCAAAAAGTATCGTTAAAATTGATTTTATTTAAGGAGAAAGCAATATTTTTGTAATTAAAACATATTAGAAATGGACAAAAAAATAATTTCTACGGGAGCAATTTTAGGAATGCTGGCCATCATTTTAGGAGCTTTTGGCGCACACGCATTAAAAAAAGTGTTAACTATCGATCAGCTTTCTACTTTTGAAACCGGAGTAAAATACCAAATGTATCACGCGGTATTTTTATTGTTCATTGGACTGTCTTCCATTGCCCAAAAAACAAAAAGAGTGATATATAATTTAGTTGTTGTTGGAATCATTTTCTTTTCAGGATCGATTTATTTATTGGCTACCAATGGTCTTTTTATTCCTTTTGATTTTAAAGCAATTGGATTTATTACTCCTATTGGCGGATTATTTTTAATCATTTCCTGGGGAGTTCTTTTGGTTAACATTCTTAAAAAAGTACCTCAACAATAATTTTATTCAAACCATATAAAGCAAAAAGAGCTGTTCGAAATGAACAGCTCTTTTGTTATTTATACAAAGAATTAAATTTTACTTTTTAGCAGCATCAATTCGTTTTTGAAAATCTTCCCAATTGTAAAAATGAAAAGTCATTCCGTTGCTCATCGCTACAAACATCCCTTTTTGGAAGAATCCGCCAAGATTTAATGACGTAACATCTGCCCCATCGCATTCTATTGTAGAAGTTGGAATTTCGGCTAATAACGAATATTCATTAGCATTACCATTCACCCCTTCCCTTGGATAAACCATAAAAGTATTCGCTTGCTGATTGGACACCAAAATATAACCGGTTGTTGCTGTTGTTTTGTAAATAGCAATTCCCTCGTTATCGGCTTTGAAATCTTTTTGACCAAAAAGAGCTAATTCCGAATTGTCATTTAAAGCAGGATCGGATTTATATTTTCTGATTCCGAATTGTTCATCACAATAATAAACAACGCCTAATTCATTATCAACAGCGATGGCTTCGATTTCTTTTTTACCACTGTATTTTCCGAATTTTCGAACCACATTGGCTCCTGCTTTTCCATTGCCTGCATCGGTCAATTGGTATTGCCACAAATAGGTTTCGGATGGACCGCTTTTTCTGCCAACGATGGCGAAAATAGCATTATCACCGATTCGAGTGTATAAAGCAATTCCCATTGGATCACGCAATAATTCACCATCAAAAACGGAAATTCCTCCATTGTCAATTGGTTTTAAATCAGGCAAACTGAAAATTCTGATTTTGTTGTTTTCCCTTTCAGTTGTTACTGCAACATTTACTTTTTTGCCATCAATTAACAAACCATAAGCGATATCCACATTATTTGGCCGCTTTAAGACTTCTGATTTGGCAATGATTTTTCCATTCAGATCAAAAGCATACAAACCACCGTCTGTATCTTTATCGGTTCCAATAATTATGCTTTTTGTTGGATCCACAGGATTGATCCAGATAGCAGGATCATCCGTGTCATGTGGTAATGCTTGGGTTACTATTGCTGGTTTTACAGCATCTTTACGAACTGGAGCCAGCTTACTGCTGCATGAAACAACAAAGAGGCTTAAAAACAAAATTGCGATTATATTGGTATTCTTCATTGGATAGTATTTTTTAGTAATTAGTGAAAAGTAATTAGTGATTAGCCCTTTATTCATTACTTAAGCTAATCACTAAAACTAATTACTAGTCACTCCTTTTTATTTAGAAGTCAAACTTCAATCCTAAATTATATCTTGCCTGATAGTATTCAACTTGTTTCGTATGTGATTCAACACCTTGATAATAACGCAACGGCTGATTGGTCAGGTTATTGGCTTCAGCAAAAATTCTAATATGTGGTGTGATTTTATAAGCCGCATTGGCATCTACAAAAAACTGTTTGTCATAATAGCTGTCGTTGTATTCTTCTGATCCTAATTCGTCTAAATAATCTGAAGTGAAATTGGTAGAGACTCTAGCTGAAAAACGTTTATTTTCCCAAGATAATGAACCGTTAAACATGTGTGGAGCAGTTCCCGGAAGACTAATATCTTTTCTTTCATTTCCATCTTCATCGGCAATTCCTTTGGCTTCAGATTTGGTAAAAGTATAGTTCAAATAAATTCCGAATCCTTTCAGGAATTTACTTTCGAAGAAATCCAACTGACGTTGAAAAGCGACTTCAAAACCATAAACATCTACTGTATCTCCATTTTTAGGCTGTACAAATGTCCAATTTTCTCCTACTGGAATTGGATTATCCTGAGTTGGGAAATCAGCAGCAAATTTATCAGTGGTGTATTGACTATCGCTATAGTTGTAAATGAAATCATGTAATTTTTTATAGAAAACTCCTCCAGAAATCAATCCAACCGACTTGAAATAATTTTCTGCCATGAAATCATAGTTATAAGAATAAGTAACATCAAGATCCGGATTTCCCGCTGTAATTTCCATATCAGAAGCAACGTTGTTTACATAAGGTGCAAGTGCATAATAATTTGGTCTGGCCAAAGCTGTAGTGGCTGCCGCTTTTAATACCAAATCTTTGGTTGCGTTGTATTGAACGGTAAGACTAGGCAATACATTGGTATACGCATTGGTTGTATTGATTTCACTTTCCAATTCCTCTTCATCCAAAACACGGTTTCCAGTATAATCAATATGGGTGTTTTCTACTCGAACACCTACAACCATTGATAATTTATCATTGAAATCCTGATCCCATCTTACGTAAGCAGCATAAATATTTTCTTTAGCTTTATAATTTACTGCTAAAAATTCGGATGGATCTGATTCTTTATCAAATAAAGCCGCATTATTCAAATCCAGATTTCCTAAAAAGTTCGCTGATGCAAAAGTTCCTGCTACATATTTACTTCCTGGATTAAAATCTTTTCCATCAAAATAACTGGTTGGAATTTGAGATAATAAATCCATATCACCATTAATAGGCTCGTAAGCAAAGAACGAGTTATTTCTTGATTTTTCTTTCATGCGAAGACGAACACCTGTTCTGATTCTACCTTTTTCTGCCGGAATAATGGTAAATGGAAAACGAAGATTAAGTTTGGCTCCAAATTCACTTTCTTTGGTTTCATCCGTATTTTCAGAAATGCCATCCAATTCGAATTGATTCAATGCTTCTCCAGTAGTTGTTACTAATGGAAATCTTCTGTTTGACAAATCCTGAGTCATATCCAAACCTTCCTGACGATAATCGATGTAACGCTCTCCCGGACGGTATTCTCTAGCTGTAGAATAATTAGTTGACCAGTCTAAATCCAATTTAGAATTGATTAAATGTTCTCCACGAAGTGAATAATTTTGCACTCTTTGATCTTCTAATCTTCTGCTTTTATTTCTGTCATTGTCTACTCCGCCTTTTGTTTGGCGTGTTACACGACCTTCAAAACCAACTATTTTTTCTTCATCAACAGCATCGTAAACTGCTTCAATATCGTCGTAAGTTGTTCTGAAACGATTTTCTCTATCATCTCTCCAATTGTAAATCGCGTTTGCAAAAATGGTGTTGTTTTCGTTGAATTTATAATCTAATGCTAACGAAGCACTTCTACGGATACGTTGTACATCGTATTTTCTAACTTCAGAAGCCTGAACGAATTCATTCCCAAAATCATCTTTTACCCATTCGTTTTCGATATTATCTGAACCATAATCCACATTATTATATGAACCACTTACGACAGCTCCAAATTTGTTGCTAAAAAATCGATTTCCATAAACCAAACCTGCTGTGTAAATTGGTTTATCACGAATTGGTGCATAACCTCCACCAATTGTTGCTGATATTCTTTCGCCGTTTGGAGTTGGTCGGGTAATCAAATTTACAGAACCTCCAATAGCATCTGCATCCATATCTGGAGTTAATGTTTTGCTAACTTCAATCGTAGAAATCATATCGGACGGAATCAAATCCATCTGTACATTCCGGTTATCTCCTTCGGCAGATGGAATTCTATCGCCATTCAAAGTAACCGAGTTTAATGACGGAGCCAATCCTCTAATAATGATATTTCTGGCCTCACCTTGATCATTTTGCATGGTGATACCCGGAACTCTTTTCAAAGCATCTCCCACATTGGCATCTGGAAACCGACCTACTTGATCCGAAGAAATTACGTTACCAATATTTTTGTTGTGTTTTTGCTGATTTAAAGCTTTGGCTTGTCCTTTTAGAATATCGCCAACCACCACTTCTTTCAATTCTGTACCAGAAACTACTAATTCAAAATTGTAAATCCCGTTGGCATTTTCAGTCAAAATAACTTCACCTGCCGCAGTGGTATAACCCATATATTTTACCTGAACGGTGTAAGTTCCCAGAGTAACATTAAGAAATTCATATCGTCCATTTTGGTCTGAAACTGTATATTTATTTATCCCAACAATTTCGACCATTGCACCAGGCAAAGGCATCTTATCGTCTTTATCTATTACTTTTCCGGATATAACACCTTTTTGTGCATAACCCATTAAGGCAAAACAGAATAGCATTACAACTAAATAGTTACTTTTCATCTTTTATTTTGTTTAAATAATTTTGACGCAAAACTATGCCTCAACCATTAATTTAAACTCTAAAAAAAATTAAGCTATTGTTATGAATTCTGTCCCAAATAAAATGTTTGATTACATTAAAATAACAAATTAAAATCTTAAATCATACAAAGATCTAATGAGAGAACATCAAGTGAAAGGACCTCTAAGAAATCCCAATATAGTAGATACAATTTTGTTCCCAGATTAATTTTTCGGAAACTGATAGGTGTGAATCCGTAGAAAAACTTAAACGCTGCCGAGAAATGAGATACATCTTTGTAACCACATTTATAAGCCACTTCACCAACATTAGATTCCTTATTTTTGAATAGATTTTTTGCATATTCCATCCTAAGCTTTGTAGTATAACCTTTTATTGTAGTATCGAAACAGGATTTAAACCCTTTTTTTAGTTTAAATTCATTTAATGATACTAATCTGGAAAGTTCCGGAAGTGTTGGTGCATTTGTGAAATTGGCTTCAAGAATTAATTTAGCTTCCAGTAACTTATTATAGTCTTCCTCATCAATCTGTTCTTTCTTACTTTGAGGTTTTACTAATAATGTATCCAATTGTAGAATTAAAAGCTCTTTTATTTTAGCTTCAATATACATCTTTTTTATTGTTCCTTCGTAATTACAACTTTTGATTTCGTGAATAATCCATTGTATCGCTGGACTGAAAGGAACATATTTTGGGGTTAAGTAACTGGATTTTTTTTGATTAATATTTTTCGAGAATTTTTGATGAAGATTCCAATTTTTATTTATTAATTCTTGATAATAATCCAGCGATAAAATGATGGTTAAATAGTTAATTTCTTCAAAAGCAGGAATTTCAAATGTAGCATTAAAATTGTATGCATAAAGAATATTGTGAGTGTTTTCAGTTGTATATTTTTCGCTTTCAACTTTGTCAATATTAGCTTCTACATTATTGCAACAAATAAAGTTCATTACAATTGATTCTCCGCTTATTTCAGATTGAATAGTTTGTGGACTAGAAAAACGCATTTGAATATCGAGAATCACTACACCATCAGAAATCAAATTATTACTAGTAATTTCTTCCACTTGTCCATTTTGAGTACTTATTTTTTCTTCTCTGAAAAGACTTTTTTTATTATAAAAATCAGCTGTTTCTATAACGGTGATGGGCTGTGAATGTGCTAAAATTTTCGATTTGAATTTCAAAATAATAATCCGTTTTTACAATGTTATAATCCGCTTTTCCCTATCTAATTTCTATATGCTGATAGTATTTTTGCAGCAAATCTATTTATATTAAGTCTAATTAAGAATAGTTTTTTGTTAAAATTTTTCAATCTGACAATAATGTTTAAAAAATATACTTTCTCTATTCTATTTATTTTACTGGTTCTTCCTGCATATTCTCAGAAAAATGAGGGTAGGAAAAAAAATACGGTAATTCAAAAAAAAGTGGAAAAAGATACTGTGCCTAAAGTTTTAGATAATGTAGAAATTAAAGGAAGATCAAAAAAGAAAAAATTAGAAACTTCTGGTTTTGCAGTCGCCATTATAGAAACCAAAGAAGCATCGTTACGAAATTTGACTACTAATGAATTACTGGACAGATCAGTTGGTGTACGTGTAAGACAAAACGGAGGAATCGGTTCTAATGTTGAGTACAATCTGAATGGTATGTCTGGAAGTACCATTGGGATATTTATTGATGGAATAGAAGCCTCTACTTATGGTCAATCTTTCAATCTGAATAACATACCTCCTTCTATGATTGAACGCATAGAGGTTTACAAAGGTGTCTTGCCTGCTCATTTAACAGGGGATTATGTTGGTGGTGCCATTAATGTAGTGTTAAAAAAAGACGTGTCTCAAAATAATTTTACAGCAGCAGTTTCGTATGGTTCATTCAATACTATTCAATCCGATTTAGGTGGAACTTATCGGGATAAAAAAACGGGGCTTTCGGTTAGAGGTTCTGGTTTTTATACTCATACAGACAATAGTTTTGAAACTTGGGGCAGATCAACCACTTATGTTAATAAAGATCTACAAATTGACAGACCTTATCGGGCAAAGAGATTTAATAATGAATATGAATCTATAGGAGGGCGGATCGAAGCTGGTTTTGCAGATACCAAATGGGCGGATCAATTTTTTATAGGCTACAACGGATCCAGCAACTACACGGAAATTCCTCATGGAACAACGATGGCGGTGCCGTATGTGGGTAGATTTAATGAAACTGAAGCGCATGCCTTACTCCTGAATTATAATAAGAAAGATTTTTTAGCAAAAAACTTAGCGTTAAATATTAATGCCGTGCACAGCTATCGTACTACCTATTTGCAGGATACTGTTGGACTTGCCTATAACTGGGATGGAACAGTAAGATCTAGACCAGTTTCAGTACTAGATCTTGATGAAAATGGAAATGTACAATTTGAAAAAAATGAAGATGGAAGTATAAAATATAGACCTGAAGATCCAACAGAACCCATGCTCTTGTACAAAAAAATATATGTACCCTTAGAGACTCTTCAAGGTGGACAACAAGCGAAAAAAACCATTACCAATACCGAGAGAGAAATCACAAATGCACGTTCCAATTTGGGCTATATGATTACTAACGGGCATCGTATTTCTTTGAATCATAAATACGAAGCAACTGCCAGAAAAGAGGAAGATTTGTTAAATCCAAGTTCTGATGGCCTGGCTACAAGAAGTACTATTATCAAAAATATTATTTCGATGAATTATGAAGCCGAAACCTTTAATCGAAAATTAAAAACCAATATTTTAGGGAAGTACACCACTAATCAAACTAAACAAACAAAATCAGAAATTGTCACTACTAATGGTGTAAACACACTTGTAAAAAAAGACACTACTACGACTGACTATAATTTTGGCTATGGAGCTACCATATCCTACAATGTAATTTCTAGCCTTTTTATTATTGCCTCTACTGAAAACTCCTATATAATGCCTACCGAAAACCAATTATATGGAGCTCCTGAGATTAACATTCAGGAAAATCTTCAATTACAGCCAGAAAAATTTATCAACTATAATTTGGGATTTCGCTGGGCACCATCTGAATTTGGCAAGCACAAAATATCATTGTATGCCAATGCTTTTTGGCGTAATGGTTTCGATAAAATAACACAACAAGCTGTAGATGCGACAGATCCTGATTTTAAAGAAGAAAATGCTGATATACAAACTACCAGATATGTGAATCTTGGAAGAACACAAGCCCTGGGTTTTGAAGCAGAGATCATCTATATCTATAACAATAGACTGAATACTTCTTTGAATTTCTCCAAATTCAACAACATATTTAAACAAAAATTTGACGAAAACGGTAAACGACATGCCTATTTTGGTCTACAAGTACCTAACGAACCTTTTTTTACCGTCAATGCCAATTGTCAATATCGATTTAATGATGTTTTTCAGAAAAAATCGATACTCAATACTTACTATAATATAGGATATGTAGGTGAGTACTACATTGTATGGGGACAGCAAGACTGGTCTTTAACTCCAAATCAGTTTACCCATGACCTGGGAGCGAGCTATCGTTTCCCATCCGGAAAACTAGTAGCTAGTCTGGATTTGAAAAACGTACTGAATGCAGCCAATTATGACAATTATGCCATACAAAAACCAGGTAGAGGAATCTACTTCAAATTGAATTACACCTTTAGTAAATTTTAATAACCAATTTAATAATACCATGAAAAAAAATCTATTTAGAATAGCATTATTTAGTACCATTACAGCCCTAACATTAGGAAGCTGTAGTAATGACGACAGCAATAATTCAGGAACACCTACTGATGACGGAAAGCGTTGGATTTCCTTAACAGGATCTTTTCCTGACGCTGAAGGAACAGCAGGAAATGGAGGTACCCGTGCCTATGCAATTACACCCGAAAATGCTGCCAATCCAAATTATGAAGTGGATCTTTTTAAAATGAACGGTGAAGCATATGTTGAAGGTTTCGCTTTAAAATCAAGCCGAACTGCCCGTGTACAAGCTTCTGCAGATGGTAAATTTTTATACAACATCCAATATACAGGAGCAGACGGTGGTGTATTTAACAAATACAGTGTTGCAGGCGGAGTATATACAGAAGTAGGTTATGAATTAAATACTGCAAGTATTTTAGGAACAGCACCTCGCTGGGTTAAAGCTGCAGAAGGTATTGGTGTAGGTGTTTATTCAGGTACAGTAACAACAGTATATGAAGGAACTGCTCCAAACTTTGTTTATAAAAGCAGAGATTGCGAAGTAAAAATTGCAGCAATAGATTTGAATAATACTGCCATTACTAATACTGCAATATTCAATTTCCCTTGGTCAGATGAAGAAAGAGCAGCTGGTTATAGTGTAGGTCGTATTGATGTACCTGTTTTAAATGCAGATAAAACCAGATTATACATTGGTTGTAATGTAAGTAAAGTTGACCCTACAAAAACACCTACTATAAATGCTAGTGGCATACCAGTATGGCCGGCTGACAATGCTAACATTAATGGTACAAAAACTTTAGTAGTAGATTATCCTTCGTTAAAAAACCCTAGAGTTATTACTTCTACTTTAACAAAAACCAACAACCACGGATACCGTACAATGACACAATATGTGGGTAGTGATGGTCATCTTTACCAAGCTACAGCAACTTCAGGAGCAGATATAATTCGTATCAGTAAAGCAAATAACAACTATGATCCAACTTATCATTTTAATTTGAATACCGCTTTAGGAATAACTGGTGCCAGTATTAAAGCCTGGAGATACGTTAAAGATGGTGTCGCTGTTGTTCTTTATACCGTTACTGGTACTACTGGTGGATACGTTGCTTTGATAAACTTAACTGACAAAACTGCAACTAAATTAGCTACAGAAATTGAAACAGATGCAGGATTATCTACAACATTAGGTCAATACCAAAACATTGGTGTTATTGGAGACAATGTTTATCTTCCGTTAACTCCAGCAGGTGTAAATGGCAATATTTATATTGTAAATGTGAAGAACAAAACCATCACAAAAGGAGCTAAATTGAAAACTGCTTCTGGCAGTTTCTATTTAGGAGCTTACTAATAAAAATTAAAATTCAGTTCATAAAAAAACAGATGTTGGAAAACCAACATCTGTTTTTTTTATTTAAAAATCAAAATTTTGATTTTACATCAAACTCAAAATTTCTTTCTTGAAAGCATCGTATTCGCCTTGTAAAATCAATCCGTTATCAAGGAGTTTTTTATAGTTTTGAAGCTTAGCAAAAAGCTCATCTTGTGACAATTCGCTTGTTGGTTTTTCGACAGATGCAGTATTTTCTGAAACAGGTTCTGCATAATTAGAAACTGCCGGAATTATTTCTGCATAATTGATTACTTCTTCTGTTTCTACTTCTTCTACAATATCCTCTGATTTAAATTCCGGAATCTTTACTTCGTCGGTAACAACTGAACCAGAAGCTGGATTTTTCAAAATATCCAATTGCTCTTTGGCATAAGTAGAAATCTTTCTGGCCTGAATTTTAGGAATATAATCAATAGAAACCTGAATCTGGGTTTTGGTTGAAAACGAAAATTCCGAACCTAAAATATTCTCTTTCATAAAAGTCCCTTCAATTTCATCCCAGGTAAAATCGGTGAAATTCATTGAAAGCCCCATGTTTTTAGGCTGACAAATAATAATTCGTTTATTGGTCACCACAATACTATCCGGAAATACGGTAATAGCTGGCTTTTTCTGAACAGCTATATAGCCAATTTCTTCGTTTTTCATCAATAAATCATTCAATTTTGAAGTGATTTTCTCAATCGCTTTGGGATCTTGTTCTTCGTTTAGGAACTTTTTTATATTGTCAATCATCTTGTTTTTATTTGAATTGTGTTCTGAAATACTTTACAAAAGTAATACCTAATTTTCTAATTGCTTCGCCTATTCGGTAAATTCTTTACCTCGGGTCAAGAATTTCACTTTGGATTTTTTTGGTTAAACTTTTGAAAACCAAATCATAGGAATCGTCAATCAATTCTTTAACGAATTTATCCGGAATTTCACTGTTTATAGCTACTGTATTCCAATGCGCTTTGTTCATGTGAAACGCTGGTTGGACATCATCATATTGTACTCGCAGTTCCTGAGCATATTCGGGATTACACTTTAAATTCACTTTAGGCTCGCCTTTTTCCCATTGTAATAAAGACGATAATGCAAACATTTTTGCACCTACTTTAAACACCAAGGTATCTTGATCGAACGGAAAATGTTCCGTTACACCTTTCTTGGACAGACAATATTTGTAAAAATTTTCTAAGTTCATAGTATTATTTTTTCCATCATTCGGTCGGGATTTGCCAAAGCTTTAAACCCAAATTTTTCATATAAATAATGAGCATCTCTAGTGGCCAAACGCCAAATTTTAACTTCTTGCAAAGCCGATTCTTTCAGCATTGTATCAACTAAAATAGACGAATAGCCTTTTCCTCTATGCTCTTCCGTTATGAATACATCCATTACATAAGCAAAAACTACGTAATCTGTAATCACTCTTGCAAAGCCAATTTGAACCTTATCCAAATAAATCCCGAAACAAACCGAACTGTCAATACAAACTTGCACATCATGAACTGTTCTACCGGCTGCCCAATAAATATCTTTCAAAAAATTTTGGATGAAAGAAACATCCAGTTTTGTTTTATCAGTTGAAACAGTAATTATTTCTTTCATTAGAGTTTATTTAGTTCTTAAGTTTATCATTAATAGCATCTACAGATTTTTTGATGAAATATGGAGCATCAAATCGATAACCAAAATAGAGAAAACCATAAACTTTACTATTAGATACAACAGTTGTTTTATTTTCATTATACCAACTTTCACTAAAATTAAAACTGGCCCCAAAAAGAATTCTTTCTGTATTGTAACCAATTTTTAATCCTCCTTCCAAATATTTAGTGAAGTAGATATCTTTTTCTGTTTGCTGAACATCTGCTTCTGAGCTCTTTGAATTCATAAACTTAATGCCAATAGATGGAGATAAATTGTGTGCTATGTAAAACTTTTTATGAATAATAAAATTATAAAAATAACTGGCAGCAATACGAACATCGTATTCTTTTTGAATATTTTTAATTCCGCCGGCATCAAAAGAAATTTTATTGTAATCATAAGCTAAGATCGGTATAAAACTTCCTGCACTTTCTTTCTGCCATTCGGTAAACGAATAAATACTTTTGAGCGAAAACTTAGGATTAAAAACATATGAAGTTGACATTCCATATTGTTCGCTTTTGAGATTAGGGAACAATATATAGGGATCTTTTCCTTCTTCCCAATCTGGATTAAAGTCAATCGTATTCTCTACATAATAGCCTCTTGTCTTACTATATTGAACTGTTTGAAGCCATTTACCCAAAAAGAATCGAAAATTATAATCCGAATAAGAGGATTTTCCTTTTATATCTTCATCATTATTCCCGCCAAAAAAATGAGGATAAAAACCATAACTAAAACCAATAAATTTATAATCTACTGATAAAAACAATTTGTAGTTATTATTGGTTTCCAAAAACAAATCACTAGTATTTTTATCCTGTAAAATATAAGAATCTGCCTGAGTACTAAGATTGACTCTAAGCATAATCTTTTCGGGATAATACACAAAATTTGAAGTGTCTTTTGGTGTTTTTTCCTGACCAAAAACAATAGCAACATTCATAAATAACAATGTGGAAACATACATCAGAAACAAACCATAACGGATTTCTAAAATTGTTTTCATACTTAATTATGCTTACTATTTATTATTCCAAATTTAAGTAAAACAAATCACTCGCAATTCCATCAGTCAGGAATTTTCCTTTTGGAGTTGGTTTGAGAATCTTACTTTCAATTGAAAGCAAATCATCATTTATAAATTTTCGCGATTGTTTATGCAAATAGTCTAAATAATCCTTTCCAAATTCTTTTTCGATTCTATCTAAGGAAACGCCCCAAATGGTTCGCAAACCTGTCATAATATATTCATTGTAACGATCAGTTTTAGATAAAACTTCTATTTCATTTGGCAATTGATTTTCAGCTAATGATTTTAAATAAATCGTATTATTAGAAACATTCCAGCTTCTGGAAACTCCATCATAACTATGCGCCGAAGGACCAATTCCAAGGTATTTTTTTCCTAACCAATAGGCCGAATTGTTCTTCGAAAAATAATTTTCTTTCCCAAAATTTGAAAGTTCATAATGTACAAAACCATTAGCTTCAAGCATTTCGACCAAAATTTGAAAATGTGCTTCGGCGACTTCATCTTTCGGTTTGGCAATTTTACCTGTTTGAATGAGTTTGTTTAAAGCTGTTTTGGGTTCGACAGTCAAAGCATAACTAGAAATGTGTGGAATACCAAAACTCAAAGCTGTTTCGATGTTTTGTTTCCACTTTTCATTGCTCATTCCCGGAATTCCGTAAATCAAATCGAGGGAAATATTATCAAAATATTTAGTCGCCAGTTCCAAGCATTTTTTGGCTTCAGCCGAATTGTGTGCGCGATTCATCAGTAGTAAATCATCTTCAAAAAACGACTGAATTCCAATGGACAACCTATTAACTCCAATTTTTGAAAGTTCAATCAAATACTCTTCCGACAAATCATCCGGATTAGCTTCGAGCGTGATTTCGGGATTTTGATCCACTTCATAATTCTTATACACTTCATCAATCAACAATCTGCAATCTGCAATCTGCAATGTAGAAGGAGTTCCTCCGCCAAAATAAATAGTTTCTACAACTTCATTTCCAAACTCACTTTTACGCATTTGAATTTCTTTGACCAAAGCCAAAACCATCTCGTCTTTCTTCTTCATCGAAGTCGAAAAATGAAAATCGCAGTAATGACAAGCCTGCTTGCAAAAAGGGATATGAATGTAGATTCCTGACATAAAAAACCTGTAAAAGAATATTCTTATTAAATAATGAAATATTTGTTTAGATTTGCATCAAATTTATAACATATATCATGAAAAAAATCGCTCAATTATTTCTTATTTTACCATTTTTACTTTTATCATGCTCTTCTTCAGATGACAGTTCCGACGAAAGCCCTAAATCTCAATATGCGATGACAGCTACAATTAACGGAAAATCATTTAAGGCAAATAACCCTTTTGGAACCAACCTATATTCTTCAACAAATTTATGGTCTTATTATCCAAAAGAAGATTTTGTTATGCTTCAAGGAAGACAAGGTGGAGTGTGGGGCAATCCTGAAATTAATATTTGGCTAAGAAGAGTTGATATTAAAGTAGGAACATATGCTTTTACAACTGATGAAAGCAATCCAACATCTCATGCTGTAGATTTAATAGATTCAGAATCCGTAGAATATGAATATACTAAAGAAGGAACAATTAAGATAACTGAGGTTAACACTAAAACAAAAATTGTAAAAGGGACATTTAATTTTACTACTTCTTCAACTTATTCCGATCAAATAGATACTAACTACACTATTACAAATGGTACATTTAATTATCAATATGAAGATGTAGAATAATAAATATTAAAAACACAGTAGCCAGATTATTTTAATAATCTGGCTACTTTTTTATTCGTTCTTCATTTTGTTTTACAAAAGCATCCCAACCGGTATAACTTTTAGCACCAACCACTTTTCCAGAATTGAAAAAATGACAGACTGCTGCTGCCAAACCATCTGTTGAATCCAGATTTTTGGGTAATTCTTTTAAACCTAAAAGTTGCTGAAGCATTTTGGCTACTTGTTCCTTGCTGGCGTTTCCATTACCCGTAATCGCCATTTTTATTTTCTTGGGTTCGTATTCGGTGATGGGAATATCTCTCGAAAGTCCCGCTGCCATCGCGACACCCTGTGCTCTTCCTAACTTCAGCATCGATTGAACGTTTTTACCAAAGAAAGGTGCTTCAATAGCGATTTCATCTGGATGGTGCGTGTCAATTAATTCGATGGTACGTTCAAAAATGATTTTCAGTTTCTGATAATGATTATCGTATTTGGACAATTGCAATTCATTAAGCTGCAGGAATTCCATTTTCTTATTGACAATTTTTATCAGTCCAAAACCCATAATTGTGGTTCCGGGGTCGATTCCTAATATGATGCGTTCGTTTGCCATAATTATTTTTTCACTGAGACATTAGGAATAAATTTATTAGCAATTAACCAATTTTCACAAGCTTTTGTCCATGTTTTATTAGTTCCTTCTACACCTAAACCAAAACCGTGTCCTCCATTTTCATAAATATGCATTTCTACTGGGATTTTATTTTGTTTTAATGCCAGATAATAATTGATACTGTTTTCAACAGGAACTGATTTATCGTCTGTAGCGTGGACTATAAATGTTTTGGGAGTAGTAACATTAACCTGTTTTTCATTCGAATATTTATCGCCCATTTCAAGACTTGGATTTTCTCCCAGCAAATTCGTTTTTGAACCTTTATGAGTAATCCCGTCCTGCATAGAAATTACCGGATAAATCAAAATTGAAAAATCGGGACGAGCGCTTGTATTATCTTTTGAAATGTATACTTTTTCATCAAATTTTGTCGCCAAAGTTGAAGCTAAATGTCCTCCTGCCGAAAATCCTATAATTCCAATTTTGTCAGGATCCAACTTCCATTTTTCAGCGTTGCGTCTAACTATCCTTACCGCTTCCTGAGCATCCTGTAAAGGTCCAATGGATTTGTCCTTCATAATCAAATCGCTAGGCAATCTGTATTTTAATACAAAGGCAGAAATACCCAGAGTATTTAGCCATTTTGCAATTTTATAACCTTCTTTATTAATAGACAAATGATGGTATCCTCCTCCGGGACAAATAATAACTGAAGTTCCATTGGCTATTTTAGAATCCGATAAAAACACACTTAATGTAGGTTGAGAAACTTTAAGGACTCCATTGATAACTCCTTCTTTATCCTGTGTCGTTTCTTCTTTATAATCCACTACATCGATAGCATCCGGAATTTTATCCCATAAAGGAATTTCCTTATTTTGTGAAAAACCTGAAATTCCAATACCTAAAAATAAAAAGATCAAAACTAATTGACTGTGACTATTTTTTCTCATAAAATTCATTTTCAAATACTGTTTTATTCTAATACAAATCTAATTCTTTTGCGGGAGCTTAATGAAAAATAAGCTTCAATTTTTATTGTCTGTTACTTTGGGCAATACTTTCTACTAGCTTTGCAGTAGCACAAAACAAAACCATTTCAAAAATTACTTTAACCAATGATTCTAAATTAGAATTATCTGAAAAAGCAGTATTCATTAATAGAAATGCTTTATGCAAAATCGAAAACGGCACTATTTATCCAATATTATTGCACAATAACGATACTATTCCTGCTCAGGTAAACGAATAATTGGCAACAGCTAATCTTTATAAGCATATTATTAAATTATTTATTTACATATACAACTCACCAATAATTACAAATGGTATAATTCTTGTAACAAATGATTTGATTTTTTACAAATTAACAAATCTCAATTTATGAATAACTTCAAGAATTTAATACTATTCGTTGGTTTCCTTTTTTTATCAGCATGTAGTTCCGATAATAGTCCAACGGAAGAACCTAAACCTGTAATAGTTACTGAAAGTGTAACCATCAATGGAAGTAATATAACAGACGGAAATCCACAACAAATTTCTTTAAATTTATTACCTGTTGACACTAGTAACAAAACGGTTACATGGACAGTTTCTTCAGCTGTCGCCACCATTTCAAACACAGGGGTTTTAACTCCAAGATTAAATGGTACTGTTACCGTTACTGCAACAGCAAATGATGGTAGTGGAAAAACAAGCCAAATTGATATAACCATTTCCGGCGTCACTACAGTGTATGCAACCAGAGTAAGAGCCGAAAGCATATTGATATGGCAAAGAAATAATGGTGGCTGGGGCAAAGCAGTTCCTGATTTATCCTCCTACAGCATTCCACAGACTGATACGCAAAAAGCCACTGCTTTAAGCACGAAAAACAACACCGACACTACTATAGATAATGGGCACGTAGTAACGGAACTTAGATATTTACTTGATGACTATAGATCTACTAATAACCCAAATTATTTAGTAGCAGCAGAAAAAGCTATTGACTTCCTCTTTCTGGCACAATATGAAAATGGAGGCTGGCCACAATATTATCCAGATAAAAGTTCATACAGGCATCAAATAACTTATAATGACAATGCCATTGTTAACGTAATGAATTTAATGTGGGATATTTCAAAAAGTAAAAATAATTTAGAATTAGTTAATCCAAAATACAAAGCCTTGGCTGTAGTTTCTTTCAACAAAGGGATTAATATTATTTTAAATACACAAATCACTTCTCCATCTGGAAAAAAAACGGCCTGGTGTGCACAACATGATGAAGTTACATTATTGCCTGCAACTGCCCGGGCTTATGAGCTGCCTTCTGTGAGTGGTTCGGAATCAGTAGGAATCGTTAGAACCTTAATGCTTGTTGACCAACCTTCTGCTGCGGTAAAACAAGCTGTAAAAGATGCCGTAGATTGGTTTAATAGTGCTAAAATTGTTGGATACAGTACGGCAAAAGTTGATTTACCGGGTAGCCCGGATGGTTTTGATGTTGTAGTTGTTCCTTCTGCCGGAAATATAATGTGGGCTCGTTTTTATGATCTGAATACTGGCTTACCGTTTTTCTGTGGCAGGGATGGAATCAAAAAAGCAACATTAGCCGAAATTGAAATAGAAAGAAGATCAGGCTATTCTTGGTATGGCAACTGGCCTTCTACTTTAATTGGTACTGAATACAATGCCTGGAAAGCAAAACACGGTGTATAAGTCGTTTAAAGTTTAAACTTATCTAATATAAAAACAGCCCGAAGCCATATAGTTTCGGGCTGTTTTATTTAATCAAAATTCTGTTGTAACTAATCCCATAAAGATGCGTTCGTTTGCCAATTATAATTTGTTATTTTGTGCACATGATTTCAATTTCTTCCAAAACGAAACAGTTTCTCCTATTTCTAATCAAAGTCTTGATTGTTGGTGGTGCGTTTTATTTCATTTACAATCAATTAGCCAATAATGATAAATTAGATTGGCAAAAATTCATTGTATTGTTTCAAAAAAACTATTCTGTGGGTGGAATTCTCTTCATCTTGCTTCTCAGCGTTTTGAATCGTTTTTTCGAAATTTTGAAATGGCAGAATTTAGTTTCTTATCTCCGTGAAATTTCTTTATCCGAAGCTACAAAACAAGTTCTTGGTGCGTTAACAGCAGGATTATTTACGCCAAACGGCGTTGGCGAATATGCGGGAAAAGCATTGTTTTTTGAAAAATCTAAAGCTAAAAAAATTGTGTTTCTAAACTTAATTTGCAACGGAATCCAGATGATTTTATCGGTAGTATTTGGAGTATTTGGGTTGTTGTATTTCAACACTCTATACAATATAATTACTCCAAAAACAGTTTTAATCTTATTTGGAATTTGTTTTTTGCTTTTTGGAATTTTATTTTTTTTAAAAAAAATAAATATCAAAGGTTATTCTATCGAAAAGCTGATTCACAAAATCAACGAAATCCCAAAAGCGATTCATCAGAAAAACATCTTCTTAGCGGTTTGTCGTTATCTAATTTTTTCGCATCAATACTATTTTTTGTTTTTGGCTTTTGATGTTGATTTGCCTTATTTTACCTTAATGGCAACTATTGCAAGTGTTTACTTTTTAGCCTCCTCCTTACCTACTTTCCAGTTTTTGGACTTTGCAGTAAAAGGAAGTGTTGCCGTTTATTTCTTCGGAAAACTGGACGTCAATGAATGGATTGTAGTATTCATAAGCACATTAATGTGGTTTTTAAATGTAGTTTTACCCGTTGTTATCGGAAGCTATTATGTGATGAATTTCAAGATTAAAACCAAACAATGATTCTGATTTTATACATCATACTATTCATTTATTACATGGCGATAATTGCCTTGATATATGGTTTTACCAAAGTGAATTCCTTTGATTATCTTGGACTACAACCAAAAACCAAATTTTCGATTGTAGTTCCTTTTCGGAATGAAGCCGAAAATTTGCCAAAACTTTTAAATAGTATTTCAAAATTGAATTATCCAACCGATTTGTTTGAAGTTATTTTGGTTGACGATGATTCGGAAAAAGTATTCAGTGTTCAGTGTTCAGACCCGAGCGAAAGCGAACTGGCGAAGCAATTCAGTGTTGAAATAATAAAGAATATTCGTATTTCGAATTCACCAAAGAAAGATGCCATTACAACAGCAATCCAAGTTGTAAAAAACGATTGGATAATTACCACCGATGCCGATTGCATAGTGAATGAAAACTGGTTATTGTCATTGGATAATTATATTCAGCTGCATCGGGTTTCGATGATTGCCGGAGCGGTTACTTATAATTGCAAAAACTCTTTTCTATATCATTTTCAGCAATTGGATTTGACAAGTCTACAAGGTGCTACTATCGGAAGTTTTGGACTGAGAGAAGGTTTTATGTGTAATGGTGCTAATTTTGTCTATACCAAATCCTTTTTTCAGCAACTAAATGGTTTTGAGGGAAATGATAGTATTACCAGTGGCGATGATGTTTTTTTGCTGCAAAAAGCAATTGCTCAATTCCCCGATAAAGTTCATTATTTGAAATCTGAAAACAATATTGTTATTACACAGCCTGTGAACGATTGGAAATCCTTATTTTACCAAAGAGTACGCTGGGCTTCAAAAACGAGTTCCTATCAAAGTAAATTTGGAATTGGTTTGGGATTGGTGGTTTTGGGTGGGAATATGTCTTCGGTGTTAGGCTTTGGGTTTTGGGTCTTGGGTTTAATTCCTTTGCTAAATATCGTTTTATTATTCATTTTAAAATTTACAGTTGACACTATTTTGATTTATAGAACCAATAATTTCCTGACTAAAAATAAAATGCATTATTTGATTTTGAGCAGTTTATTTTATCCTTTTTTCAGCACTTGCGTGGCTTTGTATTCCTTATTTGGAAAATACGAATGGAAAGGGAGACGATTTTAGATTCCTTAATCCCTAGCCCAGATAGAGACGGCATCCTTTTTTGAGGCGATTTTTCTTCGCCTCAAAAAAGATAAAGGCGAAAGCTGGAAAAAGCTCCTAAAAAACTACTCCACCTTTAAAATAACCGGAAGAATAAATTGAGTTTTTACCGGAATTCCACGCTTGATAGCGGGATTTACTTTTGGAAAATCCACCAGGCGGGCAGTCAGAATACTGTCAATTTTTACAGTATCGTAAGCCACAGAATCTTTTGGAAACTGAGGTTCGAATTGCATTGTAGCATTTGGAAAAATAGTAACTTTCACTTCAATGGTGTCGAGTTCAGGATAGAGAATCGATAAAGTATCCACACTTAATTTTTGCTGAATTAACTGGGTCATATATTCGAAAAAACATTGCTGGCGTAGTTTTTTATTCTCTATTCTTTCACAATCTGAAATAGAAGGAAATTCGTCAACTTCTTTCCAATTGATGGCTTTCAATTCCTTTTGCAACAATTCCTTTTCTGAAGGTACTTTTTTTTCAAAGTACTGACAGGAGCTAAAAATCAGCGGTAATAAGAGTACTATCTGAATAATTTTTCTCATATTGGTCAACAAAACAAGGCGCTTTTTAATTTTATTTAAAAGTACTGCTTTAATTTTCAAAAATACTAAAAAAATACTTTATGGATTTACTGCTTCTGATTATCGGTTTTGGATGTGTGATTACAGGAATTTTTGGTAGTTTTTTACCTGTTTTACCTGGACCGGGTTTGAGTTGGCTGGGATTAGCATTACTCTATTTTACAAACGCTGTTCCAACAAATTATTGGGTCTTGGGAATTACTTTGCTAATTACTATTTTGGTCTCCATATTGGATTATGTCATTCCTGCCAAAGGAACAAAACGATTTGGCGGAAGTTCGTATGGTATTTGGGGAACGAATATCGGTTTGATTGTTGGGATTTTTGCTCCAATTCCTTTCGGGTTTATTATTGGACCTTTTGTTGGCGCTTTCATTGGCGAACTACTTTATGATTCAAACCATCAACGTGCTTTAAAGGCTGCAACAGGTTCGTTTATCGGATTTCTGGCTGGCAGTTTTATGAAATTTGTGGTTTGTGTGGTGTTTTTAGGATTGTTTTTAACAATAATCTGGCAGAATAGATCTACTCTTTTTTGATGGCAATTTATTAATACCCAAAAAAGGCTGTCCTAATGAACAGCCTTTTTATTTATTGTAATACTTTTTATTTTTTAATAATTATTTTATCAAAATTACCTTCATCAGTATATCCTTTTACCAAATAACTTCCTGAACTTAGATTACTCATATCAATCGATTCCGTATTGTTTCCAGAAATTTTCACTAATGTGCCTGTCATATTATAAATAGCCACTTTTTCTATTTTCTGATTAGAACCAGACAAGTATAGTGTCTCTATTACTGGATTTGGATACAGAACGAAACCAATCGCTACATTATTTTCTCCCTCCTTTACACTTTGTTTTATACGTGATGTAGTGTTGTACTTCGTACTTATATAGAAAAGATTGGCTACATTTTGTTTTAGGACAGTATGGTTCCCAGCTGGAAGATTATTTATAGTTATAATTCCTCCTACAGCTGTATAGGCTATTCCATCAACTTTTGTAGTTCCGGCTGACTCAACAAATACGAGAGTTAATGTACTTGGCTGAGTGGTAGTGTAGGAAATATTAGTACCAGATCCCATTTTCATACACTGGGTTAACGTAAGTCCGTTATAAATTACAGTTCCGTAATTGGTAGAAAGATCTCCGGAAATCGCATAAAATGCACTGGTTTTTCCAGAGGTAGTGAAGTTGTGTATCTGATCTCCGGCTGGGGTAACAGGGTTAACTGTGATTGTTCCCGAGCCTGTCACTGACATTCCTCCTGTTCCTGTTGTAGAAATAGAATATGATACTGTAGCTGTTGGAGTACCTGTGATAGTAATCGTTTTAGCAGTAGTGTTTTTTACAAAACTAATTCCGGATGCTGGCAATCCAGTTACTGTTGCATCAGTTGCACTGCCTCCCCAGGTAAAAACAATCGAACTAATAGCCGAACCACTATTTACTGTTTGATTATTATTACTCGTTGATGTCAGGGTTTGAACACTTACTGGTGTAACTGTTATAGTTCCTGAACCTGTTGCTGGGGAACCTCCAGTTCCTGTAGTAGCAATTGAATAGGATACCGTAGCCGTTGGAGTGCCAGTGATGGTGATGGTTTTGGCTGAAGTGTTTTTTATAAAACTAATTCCGGATGCCGGCAAACCTGTTACTGTAGCGTTTGTTGCATCTCCACCCCATGTAAAAACAATTGAACTAATCGCAGTACCACTATTTACTGTCTGATTATTATTGGTTGTTGAAGTAAGCGTTTGATTACTTGCTGGCGGATTCGTTACGTCCTGAACTGAAACTAAATTGGATTGATAGCCAACAATAGCTGATTTTAACGCAGTATTTACATCATGATTATCATCATCTGTACTCGTATTAAAGGTCCAATTAAAATCTCCTCCCTGAGTTCTGCCTGAGTATGTAGTAACAATATTTGGAACATTACCAGGTGCGTCAGGAGTGTAGCTATACATTGTTGAAGCAGTATCAAAATTACTGTAGGTCCAGCCACCTCGAACTGATTTTACTGTATTTGGAATAGTCTGAGTTCTGCTTGTTACAAGATAAGCATCAAATTGAGTAGCATGTTGTGTTTGGTAAACCAACTTACTAGTACCAACAACTATATTGTTAAAAGCTTTGGTCATTCCTCCATCCTGTCCGGAAAATGTTCCTTCAAGATTATAGGTACCCGTTGAAGAATTATAAGCATCTGTACCTTGTCCTGAAATCATCATAGGACGATTGCATTCTCTAAAATAATTGGCTTCAACAAAAGCAGATGTTTCGGTTGTATTACCGATACCATATACTGCAAGACCATCGAAATAATTATTGTAAACATGGGCTGTTATATAATGCAAACGTGGAGATCTGGAATCAATATGATCAAACCAGTTGTGATGATAGGATATATATAAAGTAGGAACAGTTTCTGTAGGACCGCCACTTCCCATAGCTTTACCGGAATCCCAAAAATGGTTATATGAAATAGTAATATTAGAAGAATTGTATTTCATATCTATAGTACCATCGCCTTTTACCTGATCGGCATCAGAACCCGGAGCTCCATAAAAGAAATCATTGTTGTGTACCCAGATATTAGCATTATCAGTATCCATAGAAACAGCATCATCGCCGTAAAGCATAACACCTACATTTCTGATTTCGATACTTTTAGATCTTTTTACCGCAAAACCATACCCGTGAGCAGTTGCATCATCACCAATACCTTCGAATGTAATGTTAGATGTTTTTCTGGTAGTATTGTTTGAACCTGTAAAATCAATAAAATTACCATCTTTTAATCCTGTAATTTGATTTCCCTTAATCAGACCTATCATACGAATAATCAACGGAGTACTATCATAGCCTTTGCTTCGTGCAAATAATATATTCATAAGCCCGGTAGCAGGTACAGCTACGCCTTTATCATTAAGAACACTGCTTGTAACAGTATTTACTGTGTTGGATGTTATATAAATTATTTTTGCTCCACTTTTAGGAGTTCCATCTGCATTGTATGCCCCGGGAACTACATTATTAGAAAAAGCAAAACCTTCTCTAATATGAGGCTTAACAATAAGTGAAGCTGTCGTGGAAGCAGCTGAAGTATTTTCGGATCCGTTAGTTACAGGAACTACTTTTAAGGTGTAAGTTCCAGCAGCAAGTCCTGGTACATCCGCACGGAAATAACTGCCATAACTGCGAATAAGCTGGGTATCTATTCTTTTATTGGTCTGTCCGCCACCTGTGTAATAAACATTGTAGCTGTTTGCTCCTGAAACTGGAGCCCATTTTACAAAAGCGGATTCTAACCATCCGACAGATTCATTAATTGTAACTGACTGTGCCCATATTTGGGTTGAAGTCAATAGTAAGGCTATGTAAAAAATAATTCTTTTCATAATTTTTGGTTTTTGGGGTTATTAGCATACTATTTCAAAATCAATTTATTAAAAAACAAAAGCACACCTATAATTTGACAGGTGTGCTTTTACTATTATTTTTTAATAATTATTTTATCCAATGTAGTTTGTCTGGTTTGTACTTTTATCAAATAACTTCCAGAACTCAAATCATTTACATCAATAGATTCCGTATTATTTCCAGAGCTTTTTACTAATATGCCTGCCATATTATAAATAGACACTTTTTCTATTTTCTGATTAGAACCAGACAAGTATAGTGTTTCTGTTACCGGATTTGGATACACAATTAATTCTGTTAGTTCATCTTCGTTTTTTGTATTTTGTTTTATACGGGATGAACTATTATATTTTGTACTTATATAAAAAAGGTTCGCATTATTGTGCTTCTTAATTGTATGGTTTCCTGCTGGAAGATTACTTATTGTGATAATTCCGCCAACAGCTGTATAAGCTATTCCATCAACTTTTGCTGTTCCTGCTGATTCAACAAACACTAATGTCAATGTACTTGACTGAGTAGTAGTGTAAGAGATATTAGTTCCAGATCCCATTTTCATACACTGAGTCAGTGTTAAACCATTATAAACTACAGTTCCATAACTGGTAGAAAGATCTCCGGCAATGGTATAAAATGTACTGGTTTTTCCAGATGTGGTGAAATTGTGTATCTGATCGCCAACTGGTTCAACAGGTGTAACTGTAATAGTTCCCGATCCTGTTGCCGGGGAACCTCCTGATCCTGTTGTAGCAATAGAATAGGATACTGTATCTGTTGGAGTACCTGTGATAGTAATCGTTCTAGCTGTTGTATTTTTTACAAAACTAATTCCCGATGCAGGCAATCCAGTTACTGTTGCGTCAGTTGCACTGCCTCCCCAGGTGAAAACAATCGAACTAATAGCCGAACCACTATTTACTGTTTGATTATTATTACTCGTTGATGTCAGGGTTTGAACACTTACTGGTGTAACTGTTATAGTTCCTGAACCTGTTGATGAAGAACCTGTTGTTCCTGTAGTAGCAATTGAATAGGATACAGTTGCTGTTGGGGTACCTGTAATAGTAATGGTTTTGGCTGAAGTGTTTTTTGCAAAACTAATTCCCGATGCAGGCAGTCCTGTAACTGAAGCATCAGTTGCATCGCCACCCCAGGTAAAAACAATTGAACTGATTGCAGTACCGCTAGTTACTGTCTGATTATTATTGTTTGTTGAAGTAAGCGTTTGGTTACCTGCTGGTGGATTAGTTCCATCCTGAACGAAAACTAACTTTGTAGCATAAGAAGTTAAAGCATTCTTTAATGGAGTATTTATATTACTAGAAGCATCATCCACGCTATTATTAAACGTCCATTTAAAGTCTCCTCCTTTGATTCTGCCTGCATAAGTAGTCACAACATTCTGCACATTATCCGGAGAATCCGGAGTATAGCTATACATTGTTGAAGCTGTATCAAAGTTCGAATAGGTATTACCTCCTTTTCTGCTTTTTACAGTACTTGGAATCTGTTCATTTCTGGAAGAAACCAAATAAGCATCAAAGTCAGTAGGGCGTACTGTTTGATAAATAAGCTTTTTTACACCTTCCATTTTATTGTTATAGGCTTTTGTCATACCACCATTTTGCTCACCATCTGGCCAGATTTCAAAATTAGTACCCTGCATATTTATCATCATGGGATAAGGACAATTTCTATAATAATTAGCTTCAACAAATGCAGAAGTAAGCCCGGTATTTAAAAGCCCCATACCTGCATTCCCATCATAATAATTATTGTAAACATGTACGGTTGCATGAGATAATCGAGGATGTCTTGAGTCAGAATGATCAAACCAGTTGTGGTGATAAGTAAAATAAATAGTGTTAGATTCCGTAGCTCCTCCTGCAAATGTTGATTTGCCTGAATCCCAAAAGTGATTGAAAGATACTGTTATATTAGAAGTGTTGTATTTCATATCAACTGAACCGTCACCTTTTACCTGATCAGCATCAGAGCCTGGTTTTCCGTAGAAAAAATCATTATTATGAACCCAGATATGTGAATTGTCTGCTTCCATCGAAACACCATCATCGCCAAAAAGCATAATACCCAGATTTCTTATCTCGATGCTATTGGATCTTTTTGTAAAAAAACCATAGCCGGAGGCTGTCGCATCTTCTCCTATTCCTTCAAAAGTTATATTTTCAATTTTTCTATCAGTAGTATTAGCTCCTGTAAATGCAACAAAATTTCCTCCTTGTAATCCTGTAATTTGTGATTCTTTGATAAGTCCTATCATTCGGATAATTAATGGAGTTTTATCAAACCCTTTTCCACGTGCTGCCAAAATATTCATAAGTCCTGTAGTGGGAACAGCTACGCCTTTATCATTAAGAACATTACTTATAACAGTATTTGCTGTGTTTGCAGTTATATAAATTATTTTAGCTCCGCTTTTAATAGTTCCATCTGCGTTGTATGCACCTGGATTTACATTATTTAAAAAGGCAAATCCTTCTCTAACATGTGGTCTAACTGTAAGTGAAGATGTAGTTGAAGCCGATGAAGTGTTTTCGGATCCGTTGATTACAGGAACTACTTTTAAAGTATAATTACCAGCAGCTAGTCCTGGTACATCAGCCCGGAAATAAGTACCATAACTACGGATAAGCTGAGTGTCAATTCTTTTATTGGTTTGTCCACCTCCACTATAATAAACATTGTAGCTACTCGCTCCTGAAACAGGCGTCCATTTTACAAAAGCAGATTCTAACCATCCGACAGACTCATTAATTGTAACTGACTGTGCCCATATTTGGGTTGAGGCTAAAAAGACGGTTACATAAAAAATAATTCTTTTCATAATTTTTGGTTTTTGTGTTATAATAGATTTGATTTAATAGAGTACTTCATTAATACAATATTTAAATTTTATGAATGAAGTAGTCTATTAAAAGATTATGTGAGTTTCAGAATTTTCTAAACTGTGAATCTTGATTAGAATGAACCACAAATGTTTCCTCCAAGGTTTGCCCCTGCTCCAGTTGAAGAAGAAGTGATATTAGCTTTAACCGCTGATGCATCAAGGGTTACAATTGAATAAGGTGGTGTAAAAGCATTGTTTTTCCCAGCTTTATTACCAGAAGTGTTGGTGAAAATATTGTTGCTTTCTACCGTTACAGCCGTTGATTTTCCGTCCATTAAATCTACAGGGTATTTTACGTTCTCAAAAACATTTTTAGTAATTCTTATATTAGCTTCAAACCCTGCTTGGATACAATAAGTACTTGCAGTGCTATTAAAATAACTATTTACAATATGAACTTGTCCGAATCTAACCCTTGGCATACGAGCCTTACAGCCTTGCATCCACCAGCAACGAGCAAAAGTTATTTTAAAAGTTCCTCTATCTCCAGTTGCTGAATCTCCAGAGCCTATCAAATTTGAAAATCTGTGGTCATCGGATCCACCTGGTCCACCAGCTCTTGGAGCTTTAAGATAATTGAATTTAGTATAAGTAACAGAGACAAAATTTGTTTTATTTTTGAAATCTAAATTTCCATCTACTCCATCTCTAAATTCGCAATGATCAATCCATACATTTTTACTATCGTCAAGTGTGCAATTATCCCATCCATCGACATCGTAAGCACCAGGTCCATCAAAAATTAAATTTCTTATAATGATATTGTTACATCTTTTAATATAAATAATTCCCGATTTATCTTTACTTTGATCCGTAGAAACTAATTTAGCTCCAGAAGCCCCGTAAATTGTCTTTCCTATTTGATCTTGGAAAGATATTCTCCCACCTGAAGGAATGTTTATTGTACCTGATACTTTTACAATCTTCACATTTTTATTCTCGATTGCTGCTTTTAACTGTGCATAAGTGGTTACTAGAGTTTCTGCAGCACTTCCTCCACCTGTTGTACCTCCATTTTGTGATGCCCATCCGGGAACCTGAGCACAATTGCCTACTTTTGATAAAGAATTACTTTTACTTTTTACAGCAACACTACTTTCTTCCTGAGTTGATGGTTCTTCAGTATTACAACTAACAAAACCGAAAACAACGGATAATAAAAACACTGATAATTTAGATTTTAATTTCATAATAAAATTTATTGTGGTTAAGTTTATAATGAAGCAAATTACTTTATAAATTATCTAACAAAAATTGAACAAGTTCAACATTTATTATGTTTTTAATTTTTTATTAGCTAAAATTTTACGCATAAATCATTTTCAGTATACATATATTACATTTAAATTAATCTGTTGTTTTTTTAAATATTTTTTTCCACTAGACAACAACTCAAATCTTCAAAATAAAGTTCTTTTACAAGATGATATGAGTTTCTGATTGGTACAATAAACTCATTCATCAAATAATGCCAACACCTATAAACATTAAACACTAAAGAGAAATAATTAATTATTTAAAAGTTAATTTTCCATTCCGCACTATATTCTGTTCTGTTATGTTATCTGTTATTTAAAATACACATAATCAATTACTTACATTAAAAATATGATGTGAAAAATATATTTTTATAATAAAAAAAATGTATTTTTATATTTATTAATATTAATTTTTAATAAATAATTTAACAATACAATCAGCTGAAACTATTTAAAAAAAAATGAAATAATAGAATAAAAGCAATTTGAATAGACACATTTTAACATACAGGAAATTACAAACTGCAATACTAGCATTTGTAAATGATTTTAATATATCAAGCAAAACAAAGCCTCATGATTATGCACGAATTATTAAGACAGAATATAGAACGGAAAATTAAACTTACTGATGTAGAGTGGAATACTGTAGTAGAAAAAACAGAGTTTATTAAACTCAAAAAAAATGAATTTTTACAGATTCAAAATACTCATAGTAAATATGAGGGTTTTGTTATAAAAGGTTCTTTAAAAATTTATACGCTAAACGAAAACGGAACAGAAAGCATTGTCTTTTTTGCATTTAAAGGGGACTGGATAAGTGATATTGAAAGTTTTTATCATCAAAAACCAAGTAAATACAATATTAAAGCGATAGAAGATTGCGAGATATTGGCCATAAGCAAGCCAAATAAAAACCTCTTATTTGAAGAAGTTCCCAAGATGGCAGTATTTAACAGATTAATGATAGAAAGAACAAATATTCTTATACAGAAAAGACTCCTGGATGTTTTGAATAAAACCTCTAAAGAAAGGTATCTGGATTTTATAGAAAAATTCCCTAACGAAACACAAAAAATAAATAACAAAAACCTATCTTCTTATCTAGGAGTTTCTCACGAATTCTTATCAAAAATTAAGAAAAAAATAGAAGGATATAAATAAAAAGAAGCTTTTTTTAAAAGAAGAAAGAACTGTCCTAAAAATCAAAAAAGCTATCCCTAAAAGGGAAAGCTTTCCATTGGTCTAACTACTAAACCAGCTACGAGTTACAAAGTCGTAGCGAAAACAACACAACTATTTTAGATGCTTTATATTGGAAAAAAAAGCCTTTCCGTTAAGAAAGGCTTTCCCAATATTCGCGGTCTGGACGGGACTCGAACCCGCGACCCCATGCGTGACAGGCATGTATTCTAACCAACTGAACTACCAAACCTCTGCGTTATTGCGGTGGCAAAGATACAATAGATTTTCGTTTACGCAAGCCTTTTATTAGAGAATTTTAAATATTTTTCAGAGACTTTACCCAAAGTTTTGTTTTTCAACTAAATATGCTGTCAAAATTTTCTCAAAACTTTCTCCCACACCAACAGGAATGTACTTAATTTTGTTCTGCGCACAGGTCTGCTCCAGCTTTTTGAAGTAATTATTGACTCCTTTTTCATATTCCTCCTTCACATTTTCGGCAAAAAGATTTACCTCATCACCTGTTTCCATGTCAATAAACTTTCTTGGAGTATTATCAAAGTCAAAATTCAGCTCGGTTTTATTGTCGATAACATGAAACAAAACCACTTTATTTTTGTTATGTCTCAAATGCTGCAAAGCTTCGAACAAGGCTTCTTCATTACCGGATTGAAACATATCCGTAAATAGGATAATCATCGAACGACGGTGAATCTTTTCTGCTATTTGGTGTAGAAAAGTTATAGTATCGGTATTTTTTTGAGTTTTGGGTTTTTCTAAAAGATTTTCCAGTGCATTCAGAATCATTCGGTGATGACGATCACTTCCTTTATCGGGTGCATAATATTCATAAGTATTGGAAAACACACTCAAACCCACTGCATCACGTTGTTTTTTTAGAATATTCATTAAAACGGCAGAAGCCAAAACAGAGAAGCCAATCTTATTTTGAAAAAATTGTTCCTTGTCTTCTAATTTTGGATAATGCATTGACGAGGAATTATCAATAATGATGTGGCAACGCAAATTGGTATCTTCTTCGAATTTCTTGGTATATAACCGATCCGTTTTGGCAAACAATTTCCAATCGATGTGTTTGGTGCTTTCCCCTACATTATACACTTTATGTTCTGCAAATTCAGCAGAAAAACCGTGAAATGGGCTTTTGTGCATACCCGAAATAAATCCTTCCACAATTTGATTGGCCAACATTTCAAGATGCTGAAAACTGGAAACTTTCTCTATTTGCGATTCTATCTTCATACCTCAAATGTATGAAAAGATGGAATGATTTAAAAATTAAATACCAAACTACTAATTCCTTATTGGGGTCAATAAAAAAATAATTTCTAAAATAAAGTTGATTTTAAACCGCTCATCAAATGAATTTTAGATCTTGTTTTGTTTAAAATCTTCTCTTAAAAGTAAAACAAAATTAAAAATCCCTTCTTTTTAACACTACCTTTGCGCCCAATTAAGGTTGCGTTTTAGTTTTTAAAACGCATTAAAAGGGAATCAAGTGACTGATTTTAAGTTTTTTAAAATCAAAAATCTCGAGCTGTACCCGCAACTGTAAGCTTAGTTCTTGAAAAAGAATGCTTGTTGTTAACTACAAAACCACTGTTCCGATATTTCGGAATGGGAAGGTAAGACAACAAGACGCGAGCCAGGAGACCTGCCTTTTTAACAAATATCGAACTCTCGGGAAAAAGAGTGTAGAATTATGTCTTTAAAAAAAGGTTTTGCTTTTTGCTTTCTATTCCTGTGCCAAATTATTTCGGCACAAAATCACTGTATGCCAAATTTTAAGGAAATATACTCGAAATACTTCTTCCTCCTTCTTCCAGAGCAGCTAAATCTCAGCAAACTACCATTGTTTGGAACAAAATTAATAATCAATTAATCCTTAAATCCAATGCTCTTATAAAACTTCAAGAGCGCCAAAATCAATTATTATGAAAAAAAAATTACTTATTAGTTTACTGCTTAGTTCTTCGATGATTAATGCACAATCTTATGCGCCAGCAGCCGGACAATCGGGCAGTACTGCAATTGCAAAATCTAGTTCTGTTTTTGTAGATTGGGCAACAGGAATCACTGTCGTAAGAGGTCTTCAGGACATTGCAAAACCAGCTGGCCCATTAGCCTCAACAGGAACTCCAAGTGATGGAATGAGAGGTGGAGTATCAGGAAATAGTGTAGTTTGTTTAGGCGATGGCGGAACGGCTACTTTAACTTTCGACAACCCTATTGTAGATGGTACTGGATATGATTTTGCCGTTTTCGAAAATGGTTTCAGTGATACCTTTTTAGAATTGGCTTTTGTAGAAGTTAGTTCAGATGGTGTCAACTTTTTTAGGTTTCCTTCTCATAGCCAAACACAAACCACAACTCAAATTGGAGGATTTGGATCTGTAGATTGTACCTATATTAATAATCTGGCAGGAAAATATAAAGTAGGTTTTGGAACTCCATTTGACTTGTCGGAAGTCAATGATAATGTTTTATTAGATAAAAACAATATTACTCACGTAAAAATAATCGACGTTATTGGAACAATAGACCCACTATACGCCTCTTATGATAGTTTCGGAAATATAATAAATGAACTATATTCAACTCCTTTTACATCAGGAGGATTTGATTTAAGTGGTGTTGGAGTAATTAATAGAAAAGCCCCGTTATCAAATACAGATTTTAACATCAATTCTGTCGCATTATACCCAAACCCAGCTTCAGACATAGTATATCTTACTACTGATAAAGAAACCAGCATTATAGTTTATGACCTGGCTGGTAAAGTCGTAAAAAATATTCCTAAAGCGAATTATCAAGAAATTGTAGTTTCTGATTTGAATCCGGGAACTTACTTATTTACAATTACTGCCGAAGAAAAGAAAATATCAAAAACTATAATTGTAAAATAAACGCTATAAATAAAACTAATGAAAGCCTCGAATTAATCAAATTCGAGGCTTTTTTTATAATATTATATCATAAAAAAAAGGCCTGACTTTCGCCAAACCTTTCTATATAAATCATAATCTTACGATTACAACAAAGCGTCTAAACTGTCTGAGTAAGTTTGTTTTGGAGCAACCCCAACTTGTTTTCCTACTACTTCACCGTTATGAAAAACCAATACAGTTGGTATGTTTCTCACTCCGTATTTCGCAGCAAATTCCTGGTTTGCATCAACATCAACTTTACCTACAACAACTTTACCAGCGTATTCTTCGCTGATTTGGTCAATGATTGGACCAACCATTCTACATGGACCGCACCATGCTGCCCAAAAATCTACCATAACCGGTTTATCTGACTTCAAAACTACTTCTTCAAAAGTAGCATCTGTTATTGCTAATGCCATAATTCTATTATTTAAAAGTTTAAAGTTCGAATTGTTTATTGTTTCAAACTAGACTACAAATTTAGAAATTAAAAACAAATCAAACACTATATACAAATTAGTTTTAGTTATGAATGTATTGTCAATAGTTATTTTTCTATTGCACTCTCCTTTCTTTTTTCAAACCAAACAAAAAGCAATCTAAATCCCTGCTCTGCATAGCTATTCTATCCTATTAAAACTACTAAACCAATTTACCTGAAATAATTTAGTAAATTTTTCAAGTGTGGTTTTTACACTTTTTATTTAAAAAAGTGTATTTTTGACACTTAAATAAATACAGGAGTATATTTATACGCTATAAAACCACTTTCAGGTTTTGTAAAAAACTAAAAACCAACTAATAACACATTATAATGAAATATATAGTTTGTGAAAAACCTCAGGAATTCTTAATCAAAGAAAAAGAAATGCCTGTTCGAAAAAAAGGAGAAGCACTGCTGAAAATCCGCAAGATTGGAGTTTGCGGTACCGACATTCACGCTTTTGGAGGCACACAACCCTATTTTGAATACCCAAGAATTTTAGGTCACGAACTTGCCGCAGAATATATTGAAGGGGAAACAGAAGATTTCAAAAAAGGAGACAAAGTCACTTTTATTCCTTACTTTCATTGCGGAACCTGTATTGCCTGTACCAATGGACTGACGAATTGCTGCGCCAATATCAAAGTTTTCGGCGTACATATCGATGGCGGAATGGCAGAATACATCAGCGTTCCAGAGCAATATTTACTCCACGGACAAGGACTGGATTACGACCAGCTGGCATTGGTAGAACCATTGGCCATTGCAGCCCACGGAGTTCGCAGGGCAGCCGTAACAGCAAAAGATACCGTATTGGTTATGGGAGTGGGTCCTATTGGAATTGGATTAATCAATTTTGCCAAAATTGCAGGAGCCAAAGTAATCGCCATGGACATCAACCAATATCGACTGAACTTTTGCAAAGACGAATTGGGTGCAGATGATATCATCAATCCAATGACGGAAGATGTGACTGAAAAACTCAGGGAGATTACCAACGGAAATATGCCCACAGTTGTTATTGATGCCACTGGAAACCGCAACGTGATGAACGCTGCCTTTAATTATATTTCACACGGGGGGCGTTTTGTATTGGTGGGTTTGCAAAAAGGAGAACTGGCCTTCAGCCATCCCGAATTCCATAAAAGAGAATCCACATTAATGAGCAGCAGAAATGCGACTACAGAAGATTTCAACTATGTAATCGAATGCCTGAAAGCAGGTAAAATTGACCCCAGTAAATACATCACGCACAGAGCTGGTTTTGGAGATATGATTGGCGAATTTGGCAAATGGATTGACCCGAAAAACAATGTCATCAAAGCCCTTATTGAACTGGACTAACAATAAACTAATCAAAAAATACACATCATGGATTTAGGATTAAAAGGAAAAATCATAGTGGTTTCCGGTTCTGCAGGAAAAGCAGGAAGCATTGGCGAAACCATCATCAACAGACTCGCTGACGAAGGAGCCATTCCCGTTTTGGTAGACCGAAACGATCGCGGACACGAATATGTTGCCAATCTTCAAAAAAGAGGAATCGACGCCTTTTTTGCACAAACGAATGTTACCGACCCGGTTCAGATAGAAAATGCGGTACAACAAATAGTGAATAAATACGGACGCATCGATGCCCTAATCAACAACGTTGGTGTCAACGATGGCGCAGGACTGGATGCCAGTTACGAGCAATTTATGGAATCGCTTAAACTGAATGTAGTGAGTTATTTTCTGTTGACGAAATACGCACTCCCCTACCTGAAAGCATCCAAAGGAAATATCCTGAACATTGGTTCCAAAGTAGCGCTGACAGGTCAGGGAGGTACTTCCGGTTATGCTGCTGCCAAAGGCGGTGTGTTGGGATTAACCAGAGAATGGGCAGTCGATTTAATTCAGTTTGGTATCCGTTCCAATGCACTAATTATTGCCGAAAGTTATACCCCAGCCTACGAAGACTGGATAAAAACTCTGGCTGATGGCGAAGCGACTCTGGCAAAAATCAACAAAAGTATTCCGTTTGAAGGACGAATGACCAAAACTGTAGAACTCGCCGATACCGCTCTTTTCATCATTTCCGAACGTTCCTCACATACTACAGGACAATTCGTTTTTGTAGATGGCGGTTATGTGCATTTAGACCGTTCATTGATTAATGATTTAAGTTAAGGCCATGTCGCAAAGAATAGATTCCCACCAGCACTTTTGGAAATTCGATCCCGTTCGCGACAGCTGGATAGACGAGAGCATGCAAAGAATCCAAAAAGATTTTTTGCCTCAGGATCTTTTGCCGGTTTTGGAGAAAAACAACTTTAGTGGCTGTGTTGCCGTTCAGGCAGATCAGACCGAAGCCCAAACCCAATTCCTGTTGGACCTTGCCAGGGAAAATGATTTCATCAAAGGTGTGGTGGGCTGGGTCGATTTATTGAATAAAAACGTCGCCTATCGTCTGGATTTGTATTCCCATGAAAAAAAACTAAAAGGGTTCCGACATGTAGTTCAGGGCGAACCGGACAACTTTATGTACAGATCTGATTTCAGGCAAGGCATCCGTGCTCTGGAAGCTTTCAATTATACGTATGACATTCTTATCTACCCTCATCAGTTACCCGCTGCCATAGATCTGGCAAACCAATTTCCCGATCAGGCTTTTGTGCTGGACCATATAGCCAAACCCGACATCAAATCAGGACACATTCAATTCTGGAAAGCCAATATTATTGAACTGGCCAAAGCCGAAAACGTACTCTGCAAAATTTCCGGAATGGTGACCGAAGCCAACTGGAAAACCTGGACATCCGATGATTTAAAACCCTATCTCGATGTGGTTTTCGAACACTTCACTCCCAACAGACTGCTGTTTGGTTCCGACTGGCCCGTTTGTCTCGTAGCTTCAGAATATGATATAGTAGTCAAAACCCTAGAAGACTATATTGCCCAATTGCCCACTGACCAGCAGGAAATGATTTGGTTTCGCAATGCCGAACGGTTTTATGGACTGAAGTAAAAACTTCATAAAAATAAATGGTATAAAAAAAGGAGTCGTTAGTTAGTAACGGCTCCTTTTTTTATGACTTATTGTTAGCAAAAACATCCCAACACAAATTGCAGTTAAACTGCCCATTTTGTTAAAGTTGGGGTTTAAAATCTTATTTATTCAATTCTCAAAGCTACTTTTGAAAACGAATAGCAGCCACTACTATTCTAAAAATATTGATTTAAAAACCACCGAATCTATTAACAACGCTATAAATTATTTATAAAAAACTATTCTTTATGACAACCATTCGACTTTGCATTCTATTGCTTTTTATTCCAAAACTCTGTATTGCACAACTTTCTCCTGATGACAAACTCATCTTTTTAGATTCTACTTACAATGAAACACAAAGCGAGTACCATCACTATTATAGGATAATCAAAGATTGCAAGTCTGACAAGGAAAGCTATGCCATTCAGGATTTCTATAAATCAGGCGGTTTATTAATGGAAGGAAAAACAAGCAACAAAAATCACCTTATCAAAGAAGGTCAAATTACCTATTATTATAAAAATGGAAATAAAAAATCCGTTTCAAATTATGTCAGGAATCGTCCTGAAGGCAAAGAAACCAAATGGTATGAAAACGGAACTAAACAAGAGGAAGGAGAATACTTTGTTGATCACGAAAAACGAAGAAGCGGTTATAAAGTAAACCAATATTGGGACACGAGCGGAATACAAAAAGTGACCGATGGGAATGGCAATTATGAACAAGGGGATAAATATTTTTTCATCACAGGAAAAATTAAAGACGGATTGAAGGATGGTAGCTGGCAGGGTTGGGCAGATGAAAAAGAAAAAAAATGCACCGAAATTTATAGAGGCGGAGCATTTATTTCCGGGACAACTATAGATGTAAATGGTACCAAATATGAATATAATGTTATAGAAACAAAAGCAAAACCCCAGAAAGGGATGGATGATTTTTACCAATACATCAAAAAGAACTTCGATTTATCCAACCTAATCAAAGGGACTAACGGGAAAATCTACGTTTCTTTTGTGGTAGATAAAGATGGCAAAATAACAAATCCAAAAATTCTAAAAGGAATGGGATACGGCACAGATGATGAATCCATACGAGTGCTAACCAATTATGAAAACTGGATTCCGGGTGAACGAAGAGGAAGGAAAATTAGATGCAGTTTTACTTTACCACTTAATATAAAATCATAAAGTAATAGCTAAATTAATATCCTTGTCTGTTCTCATTATTCTGTAGAGAACAAATTACTAAACACTTCAAACCCTGCCAGCTTAAATGCTGACAGGGTTTTTTAATACAAAAATCTGAATGAAAAATAAAGTAAGAAATAAAATACAAATTATAATTATTTTAAATCTTCTTTTTCTTACATTTGATTTAGTATTAATTTTAAAAACATGTAACAACATGAGTAATCTAAACCCAAACAGGTTAAACTTAACCTACCCAGTGGCTGATATGACACTGATGAAGACGAATGCCAATTCTACAATTTCTAAAATTCCGGCTGGGGCAACCCTTACGGAAGAAGAGCGCGCGAGTGGTGGCGACATCAATGTGGACAACAAGATTTTTGTTGACGACACCCTAAACGAACTGAACTCAAATGGCGCTGCTATTTTGCCTGCCTGGTTCAGCATTCCTAATCTGTCTAATGATGTTGCATTTTATGACCAGTCGGAAGAATTGATTTCATTGTACCAAAACATCATCTTAAGGCTGAAAGATGCTCAGCGTATTGCAGGCAGAGAAGCATTAGTCAATGCAAGAAAAGCTTATGAACTATACAAATCAGCTTCTGATGGTGGTGTTCCAGGCGCTCAGGCAAGTTACGACAAACTAAAAGTAAGATTTGAGAAAGCAGGTGGAGGAGCTACTCTTCAAACAACCCCATAAGACGATGATAATAGCAGTTTGGTGTATGAAATAACAGCAATGCTTATCTAATCTTTTTAAAACCAACAGTACTACTGTTGGTTTTTTTTGGGTAATGCTATTAATGAAATTATATACTATTTGTATAGTTTTTCTATACTAATAATATAATTATTCTATACACATCGTATAGTTATTCTATACTAATAATATAATTATTCTATACACATCGTATAATTATTCTATACTAATAATATAATTATTCTATACAAATCATATAGTTATTCTATACTAAAAATATATTTATTCTATACAAATCGTATAGTTATTCTGTACAAATCATATAGTTATTCTATACTAAAAATATATTTATTCTATACGAATCGTATAGTTATTCTGTACAAATCATATAGTTATTCTATATGAAAAGTATATAGACATCATTTTAATAAAAACTTATAATATTCAAACTCTATGTTAACAATAAAAACTGGCGAATTACTTTCGATCTATTTCAAACGCAATCGTATTTACAAAAGCGGGTTATCTCGAAAAACTGGCATTGGCTATCAATCCATTTTAAAATATCTCAAGTCACAGACTCTATCTCTAGACATCTTACTGAAACTTTCAGAAGGTTTAGAACATAATTTTTTGATGGACATTGCCGTGCAGTTACCTAAAAACTACACAACCGATGCTCCCGTTGATACATCAGCAGAAGAAGAAATTGAAGCCTTGAAAGAAAAAATAAAACTGCTTGAAAATAAAAATCAAGCTTTATTAGAAGTGATTGGGATGAAAAGATAATTTACAATGAAAAACATTACATTTGAAAATAAATAAAGTGAAACAAAACTTCGCCAATCTACCCATATTATAGGTGTATATGTGAAGGTTTGTTTTGTTTTATAAATAAGTTGGCAGTAATTTAAAAAGACAAGATCCTACATAAATGGAAATTCAAATAAATCAAAAACATAAATCAATAACACCTCCCTGTAATTTTGACTTACCATTATTTTCTGTTTTGACAGGAAAAAATGGTAGTGGTAAGACTCATTTACTTGAAGCAATTGCAGACACAAAAATATCAATAGTAACCTTAAATGGCGTTGTGTTAAAAAATATTAGATACATAGGTTTTAATGGTTTAAATCCAAATATTTCTGAAACTTGTGATCCACAAACAATAACTAAACATATAAAATCTTCGTGGAATACTTACTCTCAAAAATTACAAAGTATGAAACAAAGTGAACCACAAAACAATAATCCTTTAAGGCTGTTAGACTATATTGGCAATAATATAAAAGAGGCTAATCTAAGGAGACATTACTCAAAAATTATTGAGTCTTCAACAAAAGATTTTAGAAATTTAACTGAAGATGATTTTGCAGATTATTTTGACATTTCATTTATGGGGCAAAATGATTTTTTTACAGCACAATTTGCTTTACTATTTAAAAATTATCATAAAAGACAAGAAGAAAACAACATTAATGAATACTATGCTTCAAAGGGTCAACAAATAACAAAGCCTGTTTTATCAGAAATAGAATTTGAAAAAAAATATGGAATTCCACCTTGGGATTTTGTAAATGAAATATTACTAGAAACAAATATTCCATATGAAGTAAATAGTCCAGTTGGGACAAGATTAGACTCAAATTTTGTCTTTAAATTAAAAGACAGAACACAAGGTTTTGAAATTAGCTCAATGGACTTGTCAACAGGTGAAAAGGTTTTAATGTCTTTAGCACTTGCAATCTATAATACAGGAGGAGATATGGGCAAACCTGATTTATTATTACTTGACGAACCTGATGCAGGTCTTCATCCTTCGATGTCAAAAAAAATGGTAGATGTTTTGAATAAAAATATTGTAATTGGAAATAATATTCCAACAATTATTTCTACCCACTCTCCAACTACTATAATTGCATCCGAAGGAATTTCAATTTATCAAATGATTAGAGGCAATAATTCTCCAACTAAGATTGCAACACAAGAGGCAGTTGAAATTTTATCATTTGGAGTGCCATTTTTAAAAATATCAAATGACAGGAGAAGACAAGTCTTTGTTGAAAGTAAATATGATGTAAACTATTATGAACTTCTTACAAATATTTTTTCACGATTTGAAACATTACACTGCGAACCAATATTCTTACCTGCAAGAACCTCAAATGGGTCGAATTGTACAGATGTTATTGAAATTGTAAATAGCCTTACAAGTAATGGTAATGACCAAGTATATGGGATCATAGATTGGGATACAACAAACAGATCACAAAACAAAGTTTTAGTACTTGGAGAAGATGATAGATACTCGATAGAAAACTATTTATTAGATCCTTTATTAATGGGGATTTTATTAATTCGAGAAAGAAAATTTGAATTCTCATATTTTGGAATTACTTCATTAAACAAGTATTCAGAATTAGATAAATTAAACACAAATGATGCTCAACTTATTATAGACAAAATATTGTCTGACGTCGGATTGTTCTCAGAAAATTTTAAACAAACACAAATTATTAATGGATGGACTTTAAATGTTACAAATGAATTTGTTTTACTACAAGGACACAGTTTAGAAAATCTTTATAAAACCACTTATCCATTTTTAAATGCTTATCACAGGGAAAACCAACTTAAAATTGAAGTAATCGAAAAAGTAATAAATGATTATCCAACTTTAGCCTCAAATAATCTTTTAGAAATAATAAGAAAAATAAAATAAACTGCCACCAACCGGTACTACAACGGATTTGGGCAATAGGCTTAATCGAAAGTTAGTTTTGTATTTGGTATGATTTGGCAAATCCGAAGAATGATCTTAATTTAGTCCCAAACACGCTGTACTATCAGAACGTTAGCAGTAATACAAAAAATCGAAAATGAATAACGAAATATTATTAAGAAGACTTTCAATAATTAAACTATTATTTAAATCAGGTTTAGAACAATCTAAACAATCAGAATCTATTTCGTTTTTTTCAATTTTGTCTTTTCACGATAGCATTGAAATGTTTTTAAAACTTGCTTGCGAGTATAAACAAATTAAATCTGAAAAACTTTCATTTATAGAATATTGGGATAGCTTACCTCATTTAACTTTAAAGGAAAGTATGCGGAATCTAAATTCTAGAAGAGTAAATTTAAAACATAAAGGTTTAGTACCTGCAAAAATTGAAGTAGAAGCATCAAGGATAAATACTATAGATTTTTTTGAACAAAATACTAAAAACACTTTTGGAATTGAATTTAACGAAATTTCACTTTTAAATTTAATCAAATTCGAGAAAACTAAAAAGTTACTTATTTTGTCTGAAGAGGAACTTCATAAAACAAATTTTAAAGAAAGTATTAAAAATACAACAATTGCTTTTGAAGAACTTTTAGATGAATATAAAGAAAATAAAATTGGTACGTGGGATAAAAATTTATTCAATTTTCCAAATAGAATAAGGTTAAGTAGTAGCTTCAATTCGAGATACAATAAAGACAATAAAGACAATAGATTAGAAGATGTAGTGAAGAGTATGAACGATAAATTTGATCATTTAGAAAGAGCACTGGAAATAATATCTTTTGGATTTGATTTTAAAAAATATTCTAAATTCAAAATGCTTTGCTCTGATTTCTATAAAACATCAAATGGAGATTATCTTTTTTACGGAAAAGAAGAAGAGAATAATTTTAATTATGAAAATAGTCAATTTTGTTTAGATTTCATTTTAGAATGTAGTTTAAAGTTACAAGAATTCGATTATGAAAACCCAAACATAATTAGATATTAAATCATAAATACTACTGCTAACAGCCACTACAACGGATTTGGGCAATAAGCTTAATGGAAAGTTTGTTTGTATTTGGGATGATTTGGGAAATCCAATCACTCTGAAATACATCCTCGTAACGGATAGCGTAAAATCTAATTAATTTTTCACTTATGTACTCAATCATTTTATTTCTACAAACTACAAATCATGAAGAGGAATTCAACATGTTCTTATTTGCTATCCTTATTTTAGGAATCATTTTCATTTGTATCAGTGCCTTGCTCGCAATTTTAGCAGTACTGGTACTATTGTCAATTATTTTTGGCTTTATTACAATAGGGGCTTTATCAACTTCGGTTCTTGTTGGCATAAATAAGCAATCTTTTACTGCCGGATTTAGAACTTTTGTAATTATTTTTTCCACATTTGCTTTTGCTGTAATAGGATCTGGCTCGTTCTGGTTTTTTAACCGAATAGTTCATTGGTGGAGTCATACCGAATCAATAATCATAGGATTAATTTCCGGGCTTATTAGTGGTTGTATTACAGGATTATTGTTAGCTTTTCTAATAAAAAAGTTTTCATCATTTTTAAAAAACAAACTTGACAAAACAACTAATGCCAGCTAAATCGCCACCGTTTCACAACTGTTATTTTATGAAAAAACACTATGCAATATTTTTAGTCCTTTTATTTTTTACAATTAGTTGTAAAAAGAACTCTAACAATAAAGTTGACGTAAAGAACCCTGAAACTGTAGAATTAGTTTTCAATAATAGTGACCCAAAATATTTATTAAATCCACCCAAATCCGATACATTATGCAGTAATGATATCGAAAGAGCTAAAAGAGACATCAATAAATATCAAAAATTGTTTATTAAAACTATTTGTTTTGGATGTCGTTCAAAACCCTTCGAAGCAGAAATTGAAGAAGTATTAAAGAAACGGAAAATTAAAAAAGTAACAGAAGACATAGGCTGTGTAGTTTATGAAGGACAGACTCAAGGATGTTATAGTGGTTTCATTAGTTTAAAAATGAAAGAGCAATATGGAGAGAATTATTTTTCGGAAATTGAAAAAGAAGCTGAAAGTCTTTTTATCAAAAACATCATAGAAAATAATAAAGTTGTAAGCATTTACGATTTAGAAGATAGAGAAAAACCCAAAATAATAAGTAGAGAAGTCTCCATAGAAAGTGATTATTACACAACTATAAAAGCAAATTTGCCTGTTAAAATAAATAGCTATAAATCTTTATTTGCAGACATAACTTTTATAATAGAAAAGGACGGAACAATAGGTCATTTAAGTATTTCCAATTGGGTAAATGATGCCGTAGATGAAAAATTCAAAAAAGATTTAATTAGTATAGCTTTAAAAACTTTAAAAGAAAATTACAGTCACTGGAATCCTGGGAAATATAAAGGTAATATAGTACGAACCGAAAACACATTGAGAGTTGGCTTTAGGTAAAACAAAATTTTATCACCAACTTCGAAACACTAAAACAAACAAAAACAATTATAAAAATCAACAATTATGAGTAGATTAAATTTAATAGTAGTACTGCTTTTTTTCTGTACAAATTTTATCTTCTGTCAGGAAGCTACGGATTACTCCAGCGTAAAAACAAAAACCGGTCTAGTGAAAGTTCCCGGAAAATGGGAACAACTGAATACAGAGGAGGACTCAGGTCAGACCTATTTGAAAAACAAGGATGGCATTATAATAGCAATTGCGCAAAACCCCAAAAAAGCATATTCTTTTTTTAAAAGCAATGGATCGGCTTTTGAAAACGTAAAATTATTTTACACATGGGATTCCGATTACATGAAAGAAAATAAATTTAAAACGGATAAGCTCAAAGAAAATCCGAAATTGGAATATATCATCTGGAAATTTAATGATGGGAAACTCGATAATGTGTTCCTATTCGGTTCCGTTAAAGACAATTTCCTAAACCTGCTTGTTTATACCAATACCTGGACTGAAGATGAAAAGATACTTTTTTTGGAAAACCTGTATAAATTAAATAAATAACCACTCACCAGCCTTAGCATGACATAATCATATGGGGAAAATTAAAATTATAATATTATTGACGCTTTTTTTTATTGCTGCTGGATTTAAAGTTGAAAACAGCAATATTGAAGGACTGACTGTTAAGTTCAGAAAGGTATCCGAAGATTATATGAGGCCGGGTACCCCAAATGGCCCTATGGGTTCGATGCCAATAGCAGCAGAAGAAGGAATGAAATTTGTGAAATTGAAACTTACTTTGAGGAATGAGGGCGAAAAAGACTGCGTTTTTGATTTTGCAGATGTGTACATTTCAACCGAACAAGACACTTTATACAGGTTTTTAAAGTTTCAGGCGTATTTTACAGGTACCAAAACGAAAATCAAACCCAATAAAGAAATCGATAGAATTGTATTATTCGAGTTTCCTGATAAAGCCGTACCTAAAGAATTATTTATTGAAGATAAGAGATACAAAATTATTGAGGATAAATAAAAAATTGATTACTGTAAAACAGGTACTATTTTACCGCCAAACCATTTAATTTAAATATGAAAAAAAAAGTATTTTTAATTGCTTTCCTAATTTGCACAATAACCACTTTCTCCCAAAATATAATTGAATATAATGGAGAACAAATAAACGCACTGGACGAAAACAATAATCAAACGGGAATCTGGAAATTGTTTTATGATGAAGAGAAAGTTTTAATAACCTGTGAATTTAAAAATGGAGAATTTATTTCAAACACCAACTATTATAAAGATTCCAAATTAATTGCATCCTATAATAATACAGACAAATTAGAAATATATAAAGATTCAAAAACGATAACTTGTAATTTTTACAGAAAGGATGACAAATCCCAAACACTGATTGACATCAATGGAAAAGAACTTGATAATGAAACTTTAAAATATTTTTATCTTAATGTGGGTGAAGTTCCCGCAATGTTCTATGGGGGAGTAAATAAACTTTATGAGTTTATTGGTAATAATTTTAATACTACACATAAAGGAAAAGTAGAAGTTCTTTTCAAAATTGATTCAAAAGGATTTACAACAGAAATTGAAATCAAAAGTAGTACAAATGAAAAATTAAATGATGAAGCAATAAGAGTAATAGGTATTCTTCCAAGGTTTCAACCAGCTCATCAGGGAGGAAGATTTGTAAAGTTTTCTTATTTAGTTCCAATAAATATAAAGTAAAACCATCCCCCTTGCTAGCACGAGCATCCCACTTGTGAACACTATAATAACAAAAAATCATGAAATATAGAGAACAACTTTTAGACTTAATTTTAGACGAAAACAACGACGCCATGATGGAATGGATTCAAAAACAACCATTATTGGAACAGCCGGATATTTTTAGGGAATTAAAGGAAATCGCTGAAGAAATCGCCAATGAAAACGGAGATAATCTAAACGAAATAGTTGAAGATTTTAATAGCGAAATAGACAACTATGAAGACAAAATCCTTGATGAAAAATTAGCCGAAGCAAATTATGTCATGGCTTTGGACGATCAGGAAAAAACATCCAAGGAAATGTTTGAAGCGGCTGAAGGCATGAGAGCATATGTAATTGAATGTATTGTAACCAACGCACCGAATGCAGAAGCAATGCGGGAATTGGCAAAACAGATTATAAAATTTGAAGTTGATGCAGGAGTTTATAAGGCAGAAAACTGGAGTGCCATTCAATAAAATTTATAATTGCCATAAATAATAGTTCACCCACCAACAGTGACACCCAGCAACCAACCCCATTAAAAGACAAACCCTATGAGAAAGATAATTGCAGGAATCAATTTGACCATTGACGGATTTTGTGATCATACGGCTGGTATTGCCGATGAAGAACTGCATCAGCATTATGCAGAACTATTAAATAACGCAGACGCGGTGCTGTACGGCAGAATAACATTTGAACTGATGGGATTCTGGAAAACGCTGATAGAAAATCCCTCCGGTGAAAAAACTATGGACGACTTTGCAATCGCTATGGACAAAATTCCAAAAATTGTCTTTTCCCATACGCTGAAAAATACAGATTGGGACAGTGCCAAACTGGCAACCCAGCCTATTGAAGAAGTAGTTTCCCAATTGAAGCAACAACCGGGCAGGGATATTTTAATAGGCAGCCGAAGTTTGATTGTACAACTCGCCAACCTTAATTTAATTGATGAATACCAGCTTTGTATTCATCCTGTTGTCATTGGAAATGGCTTGCCCTTGTTTGATAAAATAAACGACAGGACGGTTTTTAAACTTTTAAAGACAAAAACTTTTGAATCTGGAGCAATAATACTTTACTATAAAAGAAATTAATCTGTAATAAATACAGCGGGCTATAAATAAAAAGACCACCAAAATTGGTGGTCTTTTCAACACTGACTTTTCGTTTGGTTATTGAACTATAATTTGTTTAGTAGCTTTTCCTATATTGGTAATTACTTCAAAATAGTAACTTCCTTTTGCTAAAGAATTCACGGCAACAACATCCTTGTTTTCTGTTTTTACCAATTGTCCTAAAGTGTTGTAAACATTTACTTTTTCCAAAGTTAAACCTTCTTCTAAACTAATAGTAACAAGCTCTGAAGCAGGATTAGGATAGACTGAAAAATGAGCCAATACAAAACTATCTGAACTCAAAACAGCGAATAAATCATATACTCGGACGGATCCTAAACTCTGTTCATTTCCAGCATTTTTATGTGCACCAATAGCTAAAATACTTCCATCACCCGAAAGAGAAACACTAATACCACTATAATCTCCACCGTCTTCTCCATCTATATCTATTCCTACTTTAATCCACGTTCCTGATACATTTTTATATACTCGGACAGAGCCTGAAATTGCACCATTTCCATTATTATATGGTGCACCAATAGCTAGAACACTTCCATCATTCGAGAGAGAAACACTAAAACCACTCCAATTATCAGCTGCTTCTCCATCTATATCGGATCCTATTTTTATCCAGTTACCAGAAACATTTTTATACACTCTAACTGAACCGGAATTTGAACCGTTTCCATCATTCTTATAAGCACCAATAGCTAAAGTACTCCCATCTGTAGAGAGAGAAATACCATAACCATTTTCATCTCCTGCAGCTTTTCCATCGATATCAGATCCTACTTGAGTCCAGATGTCTGATACATTTTTATACACTCTAACTAATCCTGAATCTATAAATGGAGCTCCAATAGCTAGTATACTTCCATCACCCGAAAGTGAAACACTATTACCAATAAAATCTCCCGCAGCTTTTCCATCTATATCACTTCCAATCTGTATCCATGTTTCAGATACATTTCTATACACTCGAACTGAGCCTGAATTTGTACCATTTCCATCATTTTGTGGTGCACCAATAGCTAAAATACTTCCATCGCTTGAAAGAGAAATACTAACACCACTAATATCACCAGCAGCTTCTCCATCTATATCACTTCCAATCTGTACCCAAGTTTCAGATACATTTTTATACACTCGAACTGAACCTGAATTTCCATTATTTCGATAAGCACCAATAGCTAAAATACTTCCATCACTCGAGAGAGAAACACTCCAACCACTAACAACACCAGCTTCTTCTCCTTCTATATCACTTCCCACTTGAGTCCAAGTCCCCAATATATTTTTATATACTCGAACTGTTCCTGAATCAATACCATTTTTATCATTAAATGGAGCTCCAATAGCTATTATACTTCCATCAATAGAGAGAGAAACACTATAACCATTATAATCATGAGCGGCTTCTCCATCAATATCTGCTCCTATTTGCGTTTGTCCTATACTGAGTAAAGGAAGGAAAATAAAAAGTATAATTTTTTTCATAAGTAAATTTTGAGGTTATTCGATTATATCTTCGCAATCGAGAAGGACGAAAATAACATTTTTTGTAGAATAAATAGTATTTTTTATTATACTTAATTGAGATTGATCCTGTAAATGAAATGCACAAAATATCCTTATAACGGATAGCGACAATCAAAAACAACAAACCCGAAAGGTTTTAGAAACCTGTCGGGTTTAATTTCAATATAGTACAAGCTATAATTCCTAATTCAACTTAAAATTAATCTGCATTTTCTCCAACTCTACCAACAATTCATTCGAAATCTTAATTTTTAGTTTTCGGCTTGGCATGGACAACCAGGTAACCACTTTTGTTTCTTCCTGTACATTTTCGACAATAGTGGCGGCATTTTCACTTTCTACAATATTGCCGTCTTCGTCCATCACAATTTCCTCTACCTCAATTTCTACAGGAGCCAGTTCCACTTGTTTCTTGACGGTTTCCAGTTCCATTACTTCAAACGTAACCTGATGATCTCCGCGGTTCGCCTGAAAAACAGAACTCAGTTTGTGAATTAAATCCGTCTGCAAATCTTTTATATTCAAATGGATGATTAGTTTTTTAGCAAAGCTCGGCAGTACATCCTGCAAATACTGAATCATCATAAACTGCAGTCTTGGCTCTCCTTTTTTACCCGTTTCCTTATCGGCCCAGCCTTCTTTGACCAACACTTTCATAAAGGTAAAATTGTTCTGGATCAGGAAGTGCCGGAATTTTAAATATTCCTCCCCAAAAATTCGAAACTCATAACTTTCGTCATAGCCTTCTAAATTGAACATCGCCCAGCCTTTGCCATTCTTGGCGACACGGTGCTGCACATTATTAATGATTCCGCCAAAAGTCAGGTTTTTGTTTACATGCGATTCAAGGTTCTTCAGGGTGTCCAGTTTCGAATTACAGAAATAGTCCATCTCAAACCTGAAATCATCCAGCGGATGTCCCGAAATATAAATCCCTACTACTTCTTTTTCTTTGGCGAGTTTTTCCATTGTACTCCAGTCCTCACACGGCGGTACAACCGGTTCGGCAATCTGGACATCGCTGCTTTCGCCAAACAAACTCACCTGCGATGAATTTTCATTTTCCTGAAACTTAGCCCCATAACGAATGGCCTTTTCGTAGAAGGTAATCCCATCGCCATCATCGTGGAAATATTGCGCTCGGGTTGTCCCGCCAAATGAATCAAAGCCACCTGCTAAAGCGAGGTTTTCAATCGCTTTTTTATTGGCGGCACGCAGATCAATCCGCTTTGTCAAATCAAAAATCGATTTGTATTTGCCGTCTTTTCTTTTCTCCACAATAGCTTCCACAGCACTTTGTCCCACTCCTTTTATCGCCCCCATCCCAAAACGAACGGCATAATCATCGTTTACAGTAAATTTATAATACGACTCATTCACATCGGGACCCAAAACCTGCAATCCCATCCGTTTGCATTCTTCCATAAAAAAGGAAACCTGCTTGATATCGCTCATATTATTGGACAAAACCGCCGCCATATATTCGGCAGGATAATTCGCTTTCAGATAAGCCGTTTGGTAGGCAATCCAGGCATAACAGGTAGAATGCGATTTGTTAAAGGCATATTCGGCAAAGGCTTTCCAGTCGTTCCAGATTTTCTCTAATTTGTCTTTGGCATGTCCTTTTGCCATCGCCTGCGAGATGAATTTCGGCTCCATTTTCGCCAGAACATCAATCATCTTTTTCCCCATCGCTTTACGCAAAACATCGGCATCACCTTTGGAGAAATCCGCCAGTTTTTGGGACAAAAGCATTACCTGCTCCTGATAAACCGTAATCCCATAAGTATCTTTCAGTAATTCTTCGCAATCATCCAAATCGTATTCAATAGGTTCTTCTCCATTTTTACGTTTAATAAAACTCGGAATATACGCAATTGGACCCGGACGATACAAGGCATTCATCGCAATCAAATCCGGAAAAACCGTAGGCTTTAATTCCTTCATGTATTTTTGCATCCCGGCACTTTCATACTGGAAAATCCCAACCGTTTCGCCTCGCTGAAAAAGCTCATACGTCTTTAAATCATCAATAGGAAACTCATCCGGATTCAGGTCGATGTTACTTCTATATTTTACTAATTTAACAGTATCTTTAATCAGGGTAAGGGTCTTCAGACCCAAAAAATCCATCTTCAGCAAACCGGCACTTTCCACCACCGAGTTGTCAAATTGCGTGACATACAAATCCGAATCTTTGGCGGTTGCCACAGGAACGAAATCAGTAATATCGCTTGGCGTAATAATTACACCACAAGCGTGGATTCCTGTATTTCTTAAGTTTCCTTCCAGTACTTTCGCCTGTTGAATGGTTTCTCCTCCCAAATCTCCTTCATTCGCCAGACCAATCAGTTCCTTGATTTTATCGTATTCTTCAGGACGGACTGCTTTTTTTATTACATCTTCTTTCTCATTTAAAAATCGGGCTAAATTCCATTTGGACGGCATCATTCCCGGAATTAATTTGGCAATTTTATCCGCTTCGAATAAAGGTAAATCCAGCACACGTGCCGTATCACGAATAGCCGATTTGGTTGCCATTTTACCATAAGTGATAATCTGCGCCACTTGTTTGGAACCGTATTTTCGAATCACATAATCCATTACGCTTCCCCGTCCCTCATCATCAAAATCGATATCAATATCGGGTAATGACACACGATCCGGATTCAGGAAACGCTCAAAAAGCAGGTTGTACATTAAAGGATCAATATTGGTAATCTTCAAACAATACGCCACCACCGATCCAGCTGCAGAACCCCTGCCGGGCCCAACAGATACACCCATATTTCGGGCTTCGGCAATGAAATCCTGTACAATCAGGAAATAACCAGGATAACCGGAATTTTCGATAGTCAGTAATTCAAAATCCAGTCGCTCCTGAATTTCAGGCGTGATTTCCTTGTATCTTCGTTTAGCTCCTTCAAAAGTAAGGTGCTTCAAATAGGCATTTTCACCTCGTACTCCACCATCAACTGCATCTTCGGGAACATTAAATTCTACCGGAATTTCAAATTTGGGTAGCAAGACTTCACGTGCCAGATTGAATATTTCTATCTTATCTACAATCTCAGCAATATTCGAAATCGCTTCCGGCAAATTGTTGAAAAGTTGCTTCATCTCCTCGCCCGATTTGAAATAATATTCCTGATTCGGCAAGCCATAACGATAGCCGCGTCCGCGTCCTATTGGGGTGGTTTGCTTTTCGCCATCACGAACACACAGTAAAATATCGTGCGCATTCGCATTGTCTTTATCAATATAAAAAGTATTGTTGGTCGCTACAATTTTGACATCGTGTTTTCGTGCCAATGAAATCAAACCTTCGTTCACACGGTTTTCGTCTTCCTGATTGTGACGCATCACCTCGATATAGAAATCTTCGCCAAATGCTGATTTCCACCAAAGCAAAGCTTCTTCGGCCTGGTTTTCACCCATATTCAAAATCTTGCTCGGAATTTCCCCATAAAGATTTCCGGACAAAACAATGATGTCTTCTTTGTATTGCTGAATGACTTTTCGGTCGATTCTTGGCACATAATAAAAACCTTCTGTGTATCCAATGGAAGACATTTTGGCTAAATTATGATAGCCTTTTTTGGTCTTAGCCAACAGCACAACCTGATAACCGTTGTCTTTTACAGACTTGTTTTTATGGTCTTCACAAACAAAAAATTCGCAACCCACAATAGGTTTCATTGGAACTTCTGTTGGTTCTTCTCCTTTTTCAATGGCTTCTTTATTCTTGGCTTCTGCCGTTTTATTATGAGCTAATACATCACGGACAAAGTGAAAAGCACCCATTAAATTGGCATTATCGGTCATTGCCACAGCCGGCATTTTGTTTTGTGAAGCTGCTTTAACCAATGCCGCAACACTAATCGTAGACTGCAATACCGAAAATTGAGTGTGATTGTGCAAATGCACAAAATCGGTATCAATTAATATTTGCTTGTTATCCGAAAGTTCCTGTCTGGAAATAGGTGCTTCCTGTTTCGCCCCCAGTTGCTGGCGAATTTTATCGGACGCTTCTTTAAGATTAATGTGTTTTAATCCAATGAGCTGAATTTCTTTTGGATTCTTTAATTGGAAATCCTCAAAATATTCCTGTTCAACTTCCAGTTCTTGTTTGGTAAAAACATTGGTACGAATCAATTCAAAAAAGCAGCGAGTTGTGGCCTCCACATCGGCAGTAGCGTTGTGGGCTTCCGCAAAAGGTTTATTGAAAAGATATTGATGTAATTCCGTTAACGTAGGTAGTTTGAATTTTCCTCCACGACCTCCGGGTAATTTTAGTAAGGAGGCAGTAACTTCTGTACAGGTATCCAAAATTGGCATCGAACCCATTGGGCTTTCGACTCCCAATCTGTAAAATTCGCAAGCCATAATATTGATGTCAAAACCCAGGTTCTGACCTACAATAAATTTGGTTTTCGATAAAGCAATATTAAATTTCTCTAAAACTTCGGCTAAAGGAATTCCTTCGGCTTCGGCCAGTTCAGTTGAAATACCGTGAATCCTTTCGGCATCATACGGAATATTGAACCCTTCCGGTTTCACCAGATAATCCTGATGCTCGATGACTTTTCCCATCTCGTCGTGAAGCTGCCAGGCAATCTGAATACATCTTGGCCAGTTGTCCGTGTCTGAAATAGGTGCGCCCCAACGCTTTGGTAAACCTGTAGTTTCGGTATCGAATATTAAGTACATAGCTGAATTTTAATGCTTTGCAGTTTTAATAAATTACATTTAGCAATTTTCAAATTTAACTTTTTTTGCTGGAGTAACATATTCAAGTTATCAACAAAAAAGGAATTTAAAGTCAAAAAAACGAATGGCTGTTTCTAATCATTTTTAAGTCAATTTTCACTCCAAAATTCAAAAAAAAATCCAAATATCTATTTTTTGGATGTCGTAGTATTTTATCAAAAAAATATCGTTTGCGACAACTAAAATAATTTTGTTTTAAAGACTCAAAAACTAAAATTTTCCTTTTTATTGTAAATAAACATAATTCACAATCTTTACAAATTATTACTATTTTTGCCTGATTTTTTACATTTTACAGTCACAAACTAACTAATTTACACCAAAATAGAGATAAATTTGCAAAAAATTAAACAGTTTCTCCTGAATTGCAAAGGGTATTAAAAAGAGAATTAAAGTTAAAATTAAAAGACAGTATTCGACCATTAATAACTATCAGAAGTAGTTAGCCGTTGTAAAAACAACTTTGGGTATCGTATATATGTATAATAGTAAAGTTGACAACTTTATTTCTTTTTATAAATTTGCACCCATTGTTATAATTATGGCTCATTGCCAAAATTGTAAAAAAGAGAAATACACTAAAAAATATTAAAAATGAGTAAGACATTATTTGACAAAGTATGGGATGCACACGTAATACGTAAAATTGAAGATGGACCAGACGTGTTTTTTATTGACCGTCATTTCATTCACGAAGTTACAAGTCCTGTTGCTTTTTTAGGTTTAAAAGGAAGAGGTGTTTCGGTTTTATACCCAGAACGTACTTTTGCAACTGCCGATCACAACACGCCAACTATAAACCAACACTTACCTGTTGCTGACACTTTATCTGCTAATCAATTGAAAGCATTAGAAGATAACGCTAATGAATATGGCATTTCTCACTGGGGATTGGGTCACATTAAAAATGGAATTGTACACGTAGTAGGTCCTGAAAACGGAATTACTTTGCCGGGTGCAACTATCGTTTGTGGAGATTCTCACACTTCTACTCACGGAGCTTTTGGCGCTATTGCTTTTGGTATCGGAACTTCTGAAGTAGAGATGGTTATGGCTACGCAATGTATTATGCAGCCTAAACCAAAGAAAATGCGTATTAACGTAAACGGAACTTTGAGTAAAGGTGTAGGACCAAAAGATGTGGCTTTATATATCATTTCAAAATTAACAACTTCTGGAGGTACAGGATATTTTGCTGAATACGCCGGAAATGTTTTTGAAGAAATGTCTATGGAAGGTCGTATGACTGTGTGTAACCTTTCTATAGAAATGGGTGCTCGTGGAGGTATGATTGCTCCGGATCAAAAAACTTTCGATTTCTTAGAAGGTCGTTTGTTTGCTCCAAAAGGAGAAGCCTGGACAAAAGCTGTTGAATACTGGAAAACTTTAAAAACAGATGCTGATGCTATTTTCGATGCTGAATTGAATATCGATGCAGCAGATATCGAACCAATGATTACTTACGGTACAAATCCTGGAATGGGAATTGGTATCTCTCAACATATTCCAAGCGCTGACCAAGTGGAAGGTGGCGAGGAAACGTATAAAAAATCTTTGGCTTATATGGGCTTCAACGAAGATGATGTAATGATTGGAAAACAAATCGATTACGTTTTCTTGGGAAGTTGTACCAATGGTCGTATTGAAGATTTTAGAGCTTTTACAGAAATCGTAAAAGGAAGAAAAAAAGCAGATAACGTAACGGCTTGGTTAGTTCCGGGTTCTCACGTTGTTGAAGCACAAATCAAAGAAGAAGGATTGTTAGATATTCTTACTGAAGCTGGTTTTGTATTGCGTCAGCCAGGTTGTTCAGCTTGTTTGGCAATGAATGATGATAAAGTTCCAGCTGGGAAATATGCAGTAAGTACTTCAAACAGAAACTTCGAAGGTCGTCAGGGTCCGGGTTCAAGAACGTTGTTAGCTTCTCCAATTATGGCAGCAGCAGCAGCAGTTACCGGAAAACTAACTGATCCAAGAGATTTGTTCTAGAAAGCCACGAGCTTTGAGCAGTCGGCAATCAGCTGAAAGCTCAACGCCCAAAGCTGACTGCTCAAAAACATGAGAGATTTTAGAAAATACAATGTTTGGCAAGAAAGTCATTTGTTAACACTTGAAATTTATCAGGTTACAAAAGAATTTCCAAAAGAAGAATTATTTGGATTAACAAGTCAATTGAGAAGAGCAGTTTCTTCTATTCCAACAAATTTTGCCGAAGGTTGTGGATCTAATTCCGAAAAAGAATTTGCAAGATATTTGAACATTGCAATTGCTTCCTGCTCAGAAGTTGAATATTTATTATTACTGACTTCTGACTTGAAATATTTAAAAACTGAGATTCATCAGACTTTAGAAAGTAAAGTGATTCAAATTAGAAAACAGATTTATCAATTAAGACTAAAATTAAATCAATAAAATTAGTGCAGTTTTGCCCAAAGCCCAAAGCTCAAAGCTGACTGCCAAAAAACAAATAAAAATGGCATACGATAAATTTAATATCCTTACCAGTAGTGCAGTGCCACTACCAATAGAAAACGTAGATACTGATCAAATCATCCCGGCTCGTTTCCTGAAAGCAACAAAACGTGAAGGTTTTGGAGACAACCTTTTCAGAGACTGGAGATACAATGGAGATGAAACTCCAAAAGCTGATTTCGTATTAAACGACAAAACATACAGCGGAAAAATTCTTGTAGGAGGAAAAAACTTCGGTTCAGGTTCTTCTCGTGAGCACGCTGCCTGGGCAGTTTATGATTACGGATTCCGTGCAGTAGTTTCTTCTTTCTTTGCAGATATCTTCAAAGGAAACTGTTTGAATATTGGTGTTTTGCCTGTGCAAGTTAGTCCTGAATTTTCAGAAACTATTTTCAAAGCTATCGAAGCAGATCCAAATACACAATTGGAAATCAATTTGCCGGAACAAACCATTACTTTATTGGCTACCGGACAAAAAGAATCTTTTGATATCAACGGATACAAAAAGAACAATATGATCAATGGTTTTGATGATATTGACTACTTACAAAGTATGAAAGCAGAAATTGTTGGCTTTGCTGACAAACTTCCTTTCTAATAAAAAATCTAAAAAAATGCAGTTACGGAAGCATTCCCTTATGGGTATTGCTGAAGTAACTGCTTTTAGTGTTTTATACAAATACCATATTCTGATTTCAAATTAGCGAAATCACACTAGCATCAAAACTATAATGGAAAAAAGAAAAATTGAAATAATGGACACTACGCTCCGTGATGGTGAACAAACATCAGGAGTATCGTTTTCTGCCGCAGAAAAATTAACCATTGCGCAATTATTGCTAGAAGAATTAAATATTGACCGTATTGAAGTGGCATCTGCCCGTGTAAGTGAAGGTGAATTCCAGGGAGTAAAAGGCATTATGTCCTGGGCTGAGGAAAAAGGTTATGCGAATCGTGTGGAGGTATTATCTTTTGTCGATGGCGGAATTTCTATCGAATGGATGAAAAAAGCAGGAGCCAAAGTTCAAAACTTATTGACCAAAGGTTCTCTTAATCATTTGACTCACCAATTAAAAAAAACACCAGAACAACATTTTTCCGAAATCGCACAATCTATTGCTTTGGCAAATGAAAACGGAATTGCGACCAATGTCTATTTAGAAGACTGGAGTAATGGGATGCGTAATTCTCCCGAATATGTTTTTCAATATTTGGATTTTTTAACGAATCAACCCGTAAAAAGAATATTATTGCCTGATACTTTAGGCGTACTTATTCCTTCCGATACTTTCGCCTTTATTTCTAAAATTACAGCAAAATATCCAAACATACATTTTGATTTTCACGCGCACAACGATTACGATTTAAGCGTTGCCAATGTTATGGAAGCCATAAAAGCTGGCATCAGCGGGTTGCACGTTACGGTAAACGGAATGGGAGAACGTGCTGGAAATGCACCACTCGAAAGTACCGTTGCTGTGATTAATGATTTTATGCCTGAAGTAACGATCAACATCAAAGAATCTTCATTGTATTCGGTAAGTAAATTGGTAGAGACTTTTACAGGTTATAGAATTCCCGCAAATAAACCTATCGTCGGAGACAATGTATTTACGCAAACGGCAGGAATCCACGCCGATGGTGATAACAAAAATAATTTATATTTCAACAATTTGCTTCCAGAACGTTTTGGAAGAAAAAGAAAATACGCTTTAGGAAAAACATCAGGTAAAGCCAACATAGAAAAAAATCTTCAAGAATTAGGATTACATCTTAATAACGAAGATTTGAAATTGGTGACTCAACGCATCATCGAATTGGGTGACAAAAAAGAAACCGTTACCAAAGAAGATTTGCCTTATATCATTTCAGATGTTTTGGACAGTCATACTTACGAAGACAGAATTGTTATTGATTCTTATGCCTTAGTGCACTCGAAAGGTTTTCAGCCGACAACATCATTACGATTGAAAATAGACAATGAAATCATTGAAGAACACGCACAAGGCGATGGTCAGTTTGATGCTTTTATGAATGCTTTGACAAAAATATACAAAAGTAAAAGACTTACATTACCAAAATTGACTGATTATGCTGTTCGAATTCCACCTGGAAGTAGTTCAGATGCGTTGTGCGAAACCATTATCACCTGGGCAGCCAACGGAAGAGAATTCAAAACCCGCGGACTTGATTCGGATCAAACGGTAGCAGCAATTAAGGCAACTCAAAAAATGCTGAATGTAGTTTCTAATTAAAAAATGAAATGATTTAAAGATTGAAAAATTAAAACTCCAATCTTTAAATCTTTAAATAATTCAATCTTTAAATAAAAAATAATTTATAATGAAATTTAACATCGCCCTTTTAGCCGGAGACGGAATCGGACCAGAAGTAATTGATCAAGCAGTAAAAGTATCAGATGCAATTGCGCAAAAATTTGGACATGAAATTACTTGGAAACCAGCTTTAACCGGAGCTGCAGCAATTGATGCAGTTGGTGAGCCTTATCCGGATTCAACACATGAAATTTGTAAAAATGCTGATGCTGTTTTATTTGGTGCTATTGGTCACCCAAAATATGATAATGATCCTTCTGCGCCGGTACGTCCAGAGCAAGGTTTGTTAAAAATGCGTAAAGCTTTAGGTTTGTTTGCAAACGTAAGACCTACATTTACTTTCCCATCTTTGTTGGATAAATCTCCATTGAAAAGAGAAAGAATTGAAGGAACTGATTTGGTTTTCTTAAGAGAATTAACTGGTGGAATTTATTTTGGCGAAAAAGGAAGAAGAGATAACGGAGATACTGCTTTTGACAACTGTGTTTACACAAGACATGAAGTACAACGTTTAGCAAAAAAAGGTTTCGAATTAGCTATGACACGTAGCAAAAGATTATGTTGTGTGGACAAAGCCAACGTATTGGAAACTTCACGTTTGTGGAGAGAAACAGTTCAGGCTATGGAAAAAGATTATCCGGAAGTAACTGTTTCTTATGAGTTTGTTGATGCAGTTGCGATGCGTTTGGTTCAATGGCCAAACTCTTATGATGTATTGATTACGGAGAATTTATTTGGAGATATCTTAACGGATGAAGCTTCTGTAATTTCAGGTTCAATGGGATTAATGCCATCTGCATCAATGGGAGCTGAAGTATCTTTATTCGAACCTATTCACGGTTCATATCCGCAAGCAACTGGTTTAAACATTGCTAACCCAATGGCTACTGTTTTGTCTGCTGCTATGATGTTCGAAAACTTTGGTTTAATGGAAGAAGGAAAAGCAATGAGAGATGCCGTTAACAAAGCGTTAGAAGCAGGAATTGTTACAGAAGATTTAGCAGATGGTGGTAAAGCTTATGGAACAAAAGAAGTTGGAGATTGGTTAGCAGCTAATATCTAATTTTGAAATTTAAATAAAACAAAAAGAGGTGCTTAAAGCACCTCTTTTTGTTTTATTTAAATTTCATTAATAATTATTTTATTCTGAAATTCTTTTTGTTATTGTTTTAATTGGCTCTCTGTAAGGAATCGATGTATTAAAAACACATCTAACTTTCTCTCCTTTTCTTTCACCAGGAGACCATTTAGGGCAAATTGACAAAACTCTTAAAGCTTCTTCACCTGCACCAAAACCAGGGTCTCTCAATAATTTAAAATTTGAAAGGCTTCCGTCTTTTTCAATTATAAAAGTTACAAAGGCCAAACCTTTTACCTCTGGTGATGGTTTGTAATTTTTTTTTAAGAATTTATGAAATTCTTCCATTCCTCCTGGAAACTCCGGTTTTTTTTCAATACCTGCTGAATTGTATATATCCCCATTTGACTTCTGTTGAGCAGAGTAAGTATGGGTCTGATAATTATAAATTAATTTTGAGATTGGAAGAGTTAACTTGCATCTTACTTTTTGACCATTTTTTTCTCCAGGAATCCAATTAGGGCATATTGATAAAACCCTAACAGCTTCTTTATCGCTGTCATAATTAACAGATTTCAACACTTTGAAATTAGATAGACTACCATCTTTTTCAATAATAAAACGTACCAAAACTTTATCTGAAAGACCCTCCGATGGAGCATTGTAATTTTTTCTAATAAAGTTATAAAATTCATTCATACCTTCTGGAAAATCAGGAATTTTATCTAACTCAGCAGTATTATAGATGGAGTCATTTAAATTAGTTTTTGTTTGATGAGCTGAAACTAATTGAATTGCTAAAAAAGCAATTGCGATATATAGTAATTTTTTCATGTTATGTATTGTACAATTTATGAGTCGTAAATATACAAGCAATTTTAAATTATACATTGCACAAAAAACAAATTATCGATGTAATTTCTTCTTTTTTATTCAACAATTCAAGCAATGAAAATAATTGTCAAGAGAAAATCAGATAGTACTAAAGAAGTTGGAGATTGGTTAGCAGCTAATATCTAAAAATAAAATTTACTTTCACTCTCCTCTCTTTGGAGAGGACGGAAAGTGTAGTAACAAAAAAGGTGTCAATTTTCATTGACACCTTTTTTTATGTTTTTAAAAGAAAATATTAATATCTTCCTCCTCTGTCTCCACCTCCACGGTTATCTCCACCACGGCTGTTTCCACCATAACCTCCGCGTGAATCTCCACCACGGCTGTTGCTGTTAAAACTTCTTCTTTCGCCTTCTGGTTTTGGCTCAGATTTATTTACTACGATAGCACGACCTTGAACAGTCGCTCCATTTAACTCATCAATTGCTTTTTGAGCTTCGTCATCATTTGGCATTTCAACAAAACCGAATCCTTTACTTCTTCCAGTAAATTTATCAGTAATAATTTTTACAGAATCAACTGCTCCATAAGCCTCGAAAGACTCTCTTAAATCTGCTTCCTCAATACTGAACGGAAGGCTTCCAACAAAAATATTCATATGTACTTATTTATAATATGGGACAAATGTAGTCTTATTTTTCTCTAATCTACTATGTATTAGTTAATTTATACTTTAGACATTTGAGAAATATTGGAAACTAAACATTAAAAGCCCTGATAATAAGTATTATTAATACTTATGACTATAATTTACAAAGTAAAATTAGTCACTGGAACTTTATAAAATTTACCATACTGATAATTAATAGTTGGGTCATCCGATGCAGCAGGATCAATGTTCTTCACATTAAATTTAAAAGTACCTGTAACAGTTTGGTTTACTGCATCATATTCTTGGATTACTATTTCTCCATTTTGATACTCCTCAAGATCTTCACTGGTATAAGTGATTGTGCCATTATCCTCAGAAAAAACATAAGTAGCCAGATTTCCACCACCTGTTCCTAATGGATATGTTTGAGGCGCTTTATTAATAGTTTTTAAAGTCAATACTTCGCTTCTGTTATAAGCTTCAATAGTTAAAGAACCATTCGCAGCAATTGTGGCTCTGGCATCAACGGCTCTCCACAATACTCCATCTTTTTTACCCTCAAAAGAAGGGTTATTAAACGAGACATCATCCTGACAAGATACAAAAGCAAGTAATAGGATACTAAATAAGAAAATTTTTTTCATTGGAGGGTTAAATTTATTTTTTAATTAAAATTGGAATTTGCTAATCCTTAATATGATACTTAAATCAGATTTGGGTGGGCTAATTTAATAATTTGTGTTATTGAACCACGCAAAAGTATATTATTTTAACTAAAAAAAAATAAATACTGAAAAAATTCATACATAAAATCATCCTTAATGAAGTGTCAATCATTAAAATACAAATCAAATTAGTATATATTGATAAAAAATGTATCTTTGCACCCTTAATTAATCGAGGTCGAGTACCTCAAAATTTAATCATACGATTATGTCAGTAAAAATTAGATTACAAAGACACGGTAAAAAACAAAAACCGTTTTACTGGGTTGTAGCAGCAGATGCTCGCTCAAAAAGAGATGGTAAATACCTTGAAAAAATTGGTACTTACAATCCAAACACAAACCCTGCAACTATCGAGTTAAACTTGGATAGCGCAGTAAAATGGTTGCACAATGGTGCTCAGCCAACTGATACTGCTAAAGCAATTCTTTCTTACAAAGGTGCTTTATTGAAACACCACCTTGATGGAGGTATTCGTAAAGGTGCTTTGACTCAGGAACAAGCTGATGCAAAATTAGCTGCTTGGTTAGAAGCTAAAGCTGGAAAAGTTGATGCTAAAAAAGATGGTTTATCTAAAGCGCAAGCTGATGCTAAAGCTAAAGCTTTCAAAGCGGAACAGGCTGTAAATGCAAAACGTTTAGCTGATGCTGCAAAAGCAGAAGCTGATGCTATTGCTGCTGCAACTCCTGCTGTTGAAGAAGCAGAAGAAGAAGTTGCTACTGAAGAAGTAGTTGCTGAAACTGAAGAAGCTCCTGCTGCAGAAGAAAATAACGAAACAACTGAAGCATAATTTTTAAGCGACGATGCGTAAAGAAGATTGTTTCTATTTAGGTAAAATCGCAAAAAAATTTAGTTTCAAAGGGGAAGTCTTAGCCTATTTAGACACGGACGAACCTGAGTTATACCAAAATCTGGAATCAGTGTTTGTTGAATGCAACAAACACTTGGTTCCTTTTTTTATTGAAAGTAGTTCCCTTCACAAAAACGATTTCCTTCGCATTCGTTTTGAAGATGTAACTACCGAAGATGAAGCCGATGCCATATTAGGCAACGATTTGTATCTTCCATTAAGAATGCTACCCAAACTTACGGGTAACAAATTCTACTTCCACGAAGTAATTGGTTTTGAAGTAGAAGACAAACGTCTGGGAATTGTTGGAGAAATTCAATCAATTAATGACACTACTGCGCAACCACTTTTTGAAGTACTCAAAGACGGAGCAGAAATTCTAATTCCGATGATTGACCATTTCTTGATAAAAGTAGATCGCGAAAACAAAAAAATCATCATGGACTTGCCTGAAGGCTTGATTGAAATGTACCTATAATTTACTGTTCAGTATTCAGTCGCAGTTTTCAGTTTTTTAAAAATCTGCAATCAAAAGTCGTTAATCTACAATCTGAAATCCTTATGTTTCAATTCAAACAATTTTCTGTCGAGCAAGACCGATGTGCTATGAAAATTGGAACCGATGGTGTTTTGCTTGGCGCCTGGACTCCTATTGAAAATAATCCTTTCAGCATTTTAGATATTGGAACCGGAACCGGAATTATTGCTTTGATGTTAGCTCAAAGAAGTACTGCAGAACAAATCGATGCTTTAGAAATAGATGAGGATGCCTACGAACAAGCTACCGAAAATTTTGAAAACTCCCCTTGGAATGACCGCTTATTTTGTTTTCATGCTGGTTTGGATGAATTTGTAGAAGAACCCGAAAACGAGTATGATTTAATTGTTTCCAATCCTCCTTTTTATAGCGAAGATTACAAATCGGATAATGAACAAAGGGACTTGGCGCGTTTTCAGGATGCCATGCCTTTTGAAGATTTGATTGAAGCAGCTGCTTTATTACTTTCTGAAAATGGAATCTTCTCCGTTATTATTCCTTTTAAAGAAGAAGAAAAATTCTTGGCTCTTGTCAATGAATACGAATTATATCCGCTAAAAATTACCCGTGTAAAAGGAACTCCAACTACAGATACCAAACGCAGTCTTTTGGCATTTAGCCGAAATGAAATTTCACACTTTCCTATTGATGAATTAATCATCGAAACTGCCCGACATATTTATACTCCAGAATACATCGCATTGACAAAGGATTTTTATTTGAAGATGTAAATCTTATTTCGTAATTTTAAAAAACTTCAGAAAACAATCAATTATAACATTCACTGTTCATATTGAAATTTTGTTTTTAGTTAAATCGAAAATTATGAAGCCAGACTTATTTCAAGCACCTGATTATTACAACCTTGACGAATTATTGACAGACGAGCATAAATTGGTGCGTGATGCCGCACGGGAATGGGTCAAACGGGAAGTTTCTCCAATTATAGAAGAATATGCTCAAAAGGCAGAATTCCCCAAACAAATCATCAAAGGCTTAGCTGACATTGGTGCTTTTGGTCCTTATATTCCAACCGAATATGGCGGTGCTGGACTGGATCAGATTTCATACGGTTTGATTATGCAGGAAATAGAAAGAGGCGATTCGGGTGTTCGGTCTACAGCTTCAGTTCAGTCATCGTTGGTGATGTATCCCATTTGGAAATACGGAAACGAAGAACAACGCCTAAGATATTTACCCAAATTATCTTCGGGAGAATTAATGGGTTGCTTTGGTTTGACCGAACCCAATTACGGATCTGATCCGGGAAGCATGATTACACATTTTGAAGACAAAGGCGATCATTATTTATTGAATGGTGCTAAAATGTGGATTTCGAATGCACCCTTTGCGGATATTGCAGTTGTTTGGGCAAAAGATGAAACCGGTAGAATTCACGGTTTAATTGTAGAGCGTGGCATGGAAGGTTTCTCTACACCCGAAACACATAACAAATGGTCACTTCGTGCTTCAGCAACCGGAGAATTGATTTTTGACAATGTCAAAATACCTAAAGAAAATTTATTACCCAATAAATCAGGATTAAGCGCACCATTAGGTTGTCTGGATTCTGCCCGTTATGGCATAGCCTGGGGTGCTATTGGTGCTGCAATGGATTGCTACGACACAGCTTTGCGTTATGCCAAAGAAAGAATTCAATTTGACAAACCCATTGCCGGAATGCAGTTGCAACAGAAAAAATTAGCCGAAATGATTACCGAAATCACCAAAGCACAATTACTCACCTGGCGATTGGGAGTTTTGAGAAATGAGGGGAAAGCGACCACTGCACAAATATCCATGGCGAAAAGAAACAATGTCAACATGGCGATTCAGATTGCCCGTGAGGCCAGACAAATATTGGGTGGAATGGGAATTTCTGGCGAGTATTCAATTATGCGTCACATGATGAATTTAGAATCGGTAATCACGTATGAAGGAACTCATGATATTCATTTGTTGATTACCGGAATGGACATTACTGGGATTTCAGCTTTTAAGTAAAACCTTTTATAGTTCAATCCCGTATATAGCATTACAGAAGTTATTAAACTATTTATAAAATTGATAGAAAAAGCTTCTGGTTTCCAAGAAGCTTTTTTATTTTTATAAAAAATTAAAACAATGAATATAGAAGCAATAAACAATAGTATCAAACCTCAAAAAGATGTATTATTAAAGCATTCTTTATACGAAAAGGTAAAAACTATTGACGATTTGAATTCCTTTTTGGAAGGACATGTATATGCCGTTTGGGATTTTATGTCATTGTTAAAAGCGTTACAAGCGAAATTAACCTGTACGACTACGCCTTGGTTTGCGACGGAAAATCCGGAAACCAGATATTTGATTAATGAAATAGTACTTGCCGAAGAAACGGATTTAACCATTGACGGTCGTCGTCAAAGTCACTTCGAAATGTATATTGAAGCGATGGAAGCCAGTGGTGCAGACACAACAGGAATTCATCATTTTTTATCTGAGCTAAATTCGCTTCATAATATCTATGTTGCGATTAAGAAAAGTAATTTGCATCCGAATATTAAAGCATTTTTAGATTTTACATTCAGAGTAATTGATGAAGGAAAGACGCACGAAATTGCTGCTGCTTTTACCTTTGGAAGAGAAGATTTAATCCCGGGAATGTTTACGGTAATATTGAAAAACTTTCAGGCTAATTTTCCTAAAACCGATTTAAGTAAACTGATTTACTATTTTGAAAGACATATTGAATTAGACGCCGATGAACACGGACCAATGGCAATGCAAATGATAACCGAATTGTGTGGAACTGATACTCAAAAATGGGCAGAAGTTGAAGCCGTTTCTATAACAGCTTTAGAAATACGCATTGGACTTTGGGATGCCATTGAAGAACAAATTCTGTTAAAAACAGAAATGGCTTAATTTCCAAACAACTTCCTAAACTAAAAAGCATCCCGACGAAAACGCCGGGATGCTTTTTTTATAATGATTTGATAGCTTGAACAGCTGTCTAAAACGAATTAATATTCCGGTGCCAATTCTAGCTCTAAACCTTCTAAATCTACAGTAATAGGAATTTGACAACCCAAACGGCTGTTTTCTTTTACGTAAAAAGCCTCTGAAAGCATTGCCTCTTCATCATCACCCATTTCCGGTAATGCAACCTCATTTAAAACATAACACTGACAAGAAGCACACATTGCCATTCCGCCACAAGTTCCTTCTACCGGAAGCTCATAAGCTTTACACAATTCCATAATATTCATCGCCATATCAGTTGGAGCCTGTAATTCGTGAATAACTCCTTCTCTGTCTTTAATCTTTATTAATACATCCATTTTAACCTAGTAATTGGGTAATTTATTATTTGTGATTTCAACCGTTTTAATCAAAACGATTATGCAACGTTAGTAACCGTTTCTATTTGCGGAACATATTTTTTGATAGTTGTTTCCACACCTGCTTTTAACGTCATATGACTCACACTACAGCTATTGCAGGCTCCTTCAAGACGCACTTTCACATGTTTTCCGTCTTCTACAGAAACCAATTGAATGTCACCTCCGTCAGAATTCAAAAAAGGTCTGATTTCTTCCAGTGCCTTTAAGATATTTTCGTTTATTTCTTCTGTTGTCATTTTTTTATGTTTTTTCTCGTTTGACGAGTTTTTTGATTATTTTTTTACTGCCGAACAACCTGCCATTGTTGTAATTTTAACGGCTTCAGTAGCAGGTAAACTTTCATTTCTGTTCACTACTTCCTGAACTACATTTCTGGTGATTTCTTCAAAAACACTTTCTATAACTGAACCCGTTTGCATCGCTGCCGGACGACCATAATCTCCAGCTTCACGTATAGATTGTACTATTGGAACTTCTCCTAAGAATGGAACTTCTAAATCTTCTGCAAGATTTTTTGCGCCTTCTTGTCCAAAGATATAGTATTTATTACCAGGTAATTCTTCAGGAGTGAAATAAGCCATATTTTCGATAATACCTAAAACCGGTACGTTTATCGCTTCTGACATAAACATTGCTACTCCTTTTTTAGCATCGGCAAGCGCTACAGCCTGTGGCGTACTAACAACTACAACACCTGTGATAGGCAAAGCCTGAACAATAGATAAGTGAATATCACCAGTTCCCGGAGGTAAATCAAGCAATAAAAAATCCAGTTCTCCCCAGTCTGCATCAAAAATCATCTGGTTCAATGCTTTGGAAGCCATTGGTCCACGCCAGATAACGGCCTGACTTGGTGAAGTAAAAAATCCTATAGAAAGTATTTTTACTTCATAACTTTCAATAGGTTTCATTTTTGATTTCCCATCAACTTCAACTGAAATTGGTTTTTCAGATTCTACATCAAACATAATTGGCATAGATGGTCCGTAAATATCAGCATCAAGAACTCCCACAGAGAATCCCATTTTAGCCAGCGTTACCGCTAAGTTTGCCGTAACAGTAGATTTCCCTACCCCTCCTTTTCCGGAAGCAACAGCAACAATATTTTTGATTCCCGGAATAGATTTTCCTTTAATTTCAGGTTTTTCCGGAGTTTCGATCTTCACATTGATTTTGATTTTAGCGTCTGGTGAAACCAATTCTAAAATCGTTTTTTTGATATCATCCTCAGCACGTTTGCGAATGTGCATAGCAGGGGAATGCAACACTAAATCAACTACAGCTTCATCTCCAAAAGTGATTACGTTTGCAATGGCTCCGCTCTCTACCATATTTTTACCTTCACCAGCAATAGTAATGGTTTCTAATGCTTTAAGAATTTCTTTTCTATCTAATTTCATATCTGCTTATGATTTTCAATTGCTGATTCACAATCAAAAATTCGATTTATTTATACTAATTCTAACCTGGGTTTTAAAGTGCAAAGATACTATGAAAAGTTCTTATTATAAAGCTTTTGGATTGGATTTATTGATAGTAGGATTGAGTGTCTATATTAATAAGACTATGGTTATTTTAGACTAAATACCTTAAGCTGATTACTCAATACTAATCTCCGGCAGCCAAAAGTGTTTTTCAAAATCAACAATCTGATTTTCTACTACCTTAATTCCTTCGCTCTCCAATAATTGCTGCATCAGATTGGTTCCGTCAAAATGGTGTTTTCCGGTAAGCAATCCTTTTCTGTTTACGACCCGATGTGCCGGGACATCTTCCATGTTGTGACAGGCATTCATTGCCCAGCCTACCATTCTGGCAGAACGAGCCGTTCCTAATGTTTTTGCAATTGCGCCATACGAAGTGACTTTGCCATAAGGAATTTGTCTGGCAACGGCATAAACTCTTTCAAAAAAATTGTCGTTTTCCTTCGCCATTTGGATTACCAGTAATAATTAATAATATTGATCAGAGTAACTATTGAGATGAATCCTGTAATGCTCCCAATAATCGTATTCATGTTTTTCATGAGGTAATCTGTTTTATTTTCAATTCTGTTGAAGAAAGAAATATAAAAATAGAAAACCAGAAACGAACCTAATATGGAACCTGTTACAAAGATAAAAATGGGCGTTGGCTCAAATGAAAACAACTGGTAAGAAGCCAAAGTGATACTAATAAAAACATAATAGGGAATAGGGAAAAAGTTGAGTGCCGAAAACAGCATGCCCAGAAAAAACCGTTTTGAGGTATTGTTTTTCTTTAATTTTTTCTTTGGTTTGACTTTCGGCTTTTTCGCTATCCACAAAAAATAAATAGTCAGCGCTGTAAAAATAACCAATCCAATTTCCCGCAATAAGATGATTAAATCAGGACGCCGGTTTATAATCTTTGCAAACAAAACAGCGAAAAAAACCTGAAAAGTAATCACTAACACCGCACCTAGAACAAACCATAACGCATTTCGTTTCCCTTCTTTAATATTTACTTTCGCAGCAGTCATATTGATTAATCCCGGAGGAATAATCCCTATAAAGGCGGTAATAAAACCAAAAAATAAAGGCGTTATATAATTCATTTAGGAAACTATTCTTTGATTTTAAATCGGATATAGGTAATGGCTTTGTTAATTTCTAAATATTGTTTTTCGTAAAAAGTCTGAAAAGCAGTCACTTCCTCAGGACTTCCTTCGTTTACATACACATTATGATTGGCATACAACACCTCGTGTCCTTCACCATGCAATAATCCAAGGGTATAACCGTGCATGAATTCACTATCGGTTTTCAGGTTTACAACACCGTCTTTCTTGAGGATTTTTTTATACAATTGCAGAAATTCCGAATTGGTCATTCTGTGTTTGGTACGCTTGTATTTGATTTGCGGATCCGGAAAAGTAATCCAGATTTCGTCTACTTCGTTTTCGGCAAAAATATGATTGATTAATTCAATCTGGGTACGAATAAAAGCTACATTGTGCAATCCTGTTTCCACAGCGGTCTTGGCACCACGCCAGAAACGGGCTCCTTTGATATCAATTCCAACAAAGTTTTTATTTGGATATCTTTCGGCAAGGCCAACAGAATATTCCCCTTTTCCACAACCTAATTCGATAACAATTGGGTTATCATTTTTGAAAAAATCAGTGTTCCATTTGCCTCTAAGCGGAAATAAATCGCCTACTACTTCTTCTCTTGTTGGTTGAAAAACATTGTTGAATGTTTCGTTTTCCCTGAATCTCTTTAATTTATTTTTACTTCCCACGCTTTTTAAAATAGTTTACTTCGTACAGTTCGAGCTAAAGCTCTCGGGTCGCAAAATTAAGGAAATATATAAGACGGATTCCAAATCCTATTTCTTTTTAGTTTTTTAAAGGCTTACACGCAAAAACCTTTTTGACTTTGTTGTAAAACTCTGTCATATTTCCCTATTGATTTAAAATAAAGACAGTAGATATTGGTTGTTAAAACATAAGAGTTTTTAAGAGTGTCCTACAAGAACTTTAACTCTGTTATTTTTCAAAAATAGTATCTAGATGATATTCTAAAAATTCTTTTCTTGGCAAATATTTTATTCCATCAATAATTCTTTGATTTTCAATCGAAGCAAAATGACTTTGATAAAAAGAAGTTCCTTTTTTATTTTTTAAACCTGTAGATAGTACCACTTGATAATTTGAATTTATTCCAATCAATCCTTTATCAAATGCTTTATCATAAAGTGCAGAAAGACAAATTCCGTTTTCAGGATTCAATCTTTCTTTTTCATTTTTTGACCAAGGAATAATATGACTTGCTAATAATAATTCCGGAATATCAATTCCTGTTATAGCGCATTTGGTAGTGTAATTAGTTAAAACCATTTGTCTAAATACACATTGATTTACTCTAGTTTTCACTTCTCGAATCACAGTTTCACCTTTTAATCCTTTTAAGTCGAAAAGAACATCTTGGTATTTGTTTTCTATAGAAGTATTTTGTTTTTTAGCTAAAATTTGTTCACTTAAAAAAATTAATTCTTCTTGATTATTGAAAAACTCATTCCAAATAGGTTGAACTTGGTTCATCCCATTTTTCAAACCACCAACTCCTCTTTCTTGATGATAAGGATCTACACTTGCAAAATTCCCTAGTCTCATCACAATTGAGGAAGGTGTTCTATCTATTAAATTTGCTAATTCAATTATTTGTGGATTACGAGCATGTGTTTTCCCAAACTCAATCTTCAAATAGAGATTAAAAGCTAAAATTAATTCTTCTTTAGTCCAAAGTCTTATTGCCATAATTTTATTTCTAGATCATTTTCACAAATAAATTCAAACCCACATGAAGTTGTTAGACATTTATGAATTTGAGTATTTTTAGAATCTAACAAATCTAACTTCACATCTGTTCTATTACCACATTCTGGACAAGTCATAGGTTGGTCTCCATAAAGATATACTTCAAAATAATCCATAATATTGAGATATTTTATTTTGTACGAAAGATAAATATATTTTAATCTTTTCAAGACTAAAAAATATAATTAAAAAATGCCAATCTTTCAACTGGCATTTTAAAAATTTTGATAGCTTTCTAAAAATATAGGAACACTTATTAAAACCAAAAGTGAGCCTATAAAAACTGTAGGCGCACCTACCTAAAGTATAGACGAGCCTATCAAAAAGGTAGGCGAGCCTACTGAAACCATAGGCACGCCATCCTAAAACTATGGCGTACCTACACAATTCGAAGGAGCACCTATAAAAAACATAGGCACCGCCTATAAAATAGATAGGCGCACCTATCAAAATGGTAAGCGACACCTATGAAAACCGAAGGCGAGCCTATAAAAATTAAAGGCACGCCTATCCAAAACAAAGGCATCGCCTACAAAATTGGGAGGCGCGCCATAGTTTTAGTATGGCGTAGCTATCCATAAAAAAAGCCAGGCTGCTTTTTGGGCAGCCCGGCTTAGGAAAGTGAATTTTGATATAACAATTAATTCAGTTGTGACTGATTTGCAGGTGGCACTGGTTCTTCTTTTTTATTGGCATACCGCTTGTTCCATTGGTCTACTTCGCCCATGGCAAGGTCAAGATTACCCTCGTTTCCTCTGGATACCTGAAGGTTCGTAGCGTATCGGTCTACCAAAGTCATCACATCGGTAGCAGCTGCTAACTGTATTTCTTCGATAGTTTCCATTGCCTGTAACAATGCCATTCTGTTTGCTTCCAGATTGTTGTAATAGTCCAATACATTCGCAAGTTCCGATGGAACATCGGCACGGCTCAAGGAATTAGGAAACTGGTTGGCAATTCTGGAAATCAGGCGGGCATATCCTTCTCTTCCTTCTGCCATGGAGCGTGTGCCTTTCTTTTGCTCATCGGTCAGATTGATTTTAAAAGGATTCAAAGGGGTGAGTGCTGTGTTGACAGCTGTTGTGAAAGCAGTTAGTACTGCGGCTGGCGCAATGGCCGTAATCAATTTGGGCATAAAAAATTATTTTTATTAGTTAATAATAATTGAAATTAAATAAAATTATCATAACACTATTCTTACATTAAGACAATTAACATCATTTTAACGTATAATTTTTCCTTCAAAAATGGTTAATATTCAAAAATTCTCTTTGTTAGCAGTTGCTCGCGTGAGGGATGGCAGTGGAGCTCTCCCGATTTTTCATCGGGAAGCGGGAACGTACAGCCCGACCCGGAGGGTCACGCCCAAAATAACGAACTGAACTACAGCTTTGGCAATGCTTTAAAACCCATGTTATATAAAGTAAATGCCTGTATGTCGGCGTTTTCCTGAATGGTAGCTTCCAACGATTTTCCGGCTCCATGACCGGCTTTGACATCGATACGGATGAGAACAGGATTGGTTCCGCTTTGTTTTTCCTGCAGCTCGGCAGCAAATTTAAAACTGTGTGCCGGCACCACCCTGTCGTCATGATCTCCGGTGGTAATCATCGTGGCGGGATAGTGTGTTCCTTTTTTGACATTGTGCACAGGAGAGTAACCTTTGATGTAGGCAAACATTTCCTTGCTGTCCTGAGAGGTTCCATAATCATAGGCCCAGCCTGCTCCCGAGGTAAAGGTGTGGTAGCGCAGCATATCCAGAACGCCAACGGCCGGCAAAGCGACTTTCATCAAATCTGGACGTTGTGTCATAATGGCTCCCACGAGCAAACCTCCGTTGGATCCGCCACGAACGGCTAGATAATCAGAAGAAGTATATTTTCGGGCTATCAGGTATTCGGCAGCAGCGATGAAATCGTCGAATACATTTTGTTTTTGCATTTTGGTTCCGGCATCGTGCCATTTTTTCCCGTATTCGCCACCGCCACGCAGGTTGGCTACGGCATAAATTCCTCCGTTTTCCATCCAGACGGCATTGGCAATGCTGAAAGCGGGTGTCAGGCTGATGTTGAAACCGCCATATCCATAGACTATCGTTGGATTTTTTCCATCCATTTTCAGTCCTTTTTTGTGGGTAATCATCATCGGGATTTTGGTTCCGTCTTTGGAAGTATAAAAGACTTGTTTGGAAACATAATCTTCATTCCTGAAATCTACTTTTGGTTTTACATAAACCGTCGATTTTCCGGATTGGGGTTCCAGAGCATATATCGTTCCGGGCGTAATATAATTGGTAAACGAATAATAGACGGTTTTGTCGGTTTTCTTTCCGCTAAATCCTCCTGCTGTTCCGAGTCCCGGTAATTGAATATCGCGAACGAGTTTCCCTGAATAGTCATACTGCTGAATTAATGAAACAGCATCTTTCATATAATTGGCAAAGATAAATCCTCCGGAAGTGGAAGGCGTCAGTACATTTTCGGTTTCCGGGATAAAGTCTTTCCAGTTTTCGGGTTTTGGATTATTGACATCTACAGTAACAACGCGTTTGTTGGGTGCATTCCAGTCGGTTTCGATATACAATTTGCCTCCTTCACTGTCAATCACATTGTGCTCACTATCGGAATTATCTACCAGAGTAACAATTGGACTGTTGGCTTGGGTCAGATCCTTGAAATACAATTCATTTCCGTAAGTGGCATTGGCTGCCGTGATGATTAAATAGTTGCCATCTTCGGTAACAGTACCTCCAACATATCTTCGTTTTTGGTCTGCGCCAAAAACAACCTGATCTTCTTTTTGTGCCGTTCCCAGTTTATGGAAATACAATTTGTGCTGATCTGTCTTTGCTGATAATTCACTTCCTTTAGGTTTGTCATAACTGGAATAGTAAAACCCTTCGTTGCCTCTCCATGACAATCCGCTGAATTTGACATCAACCAAAGTGTCTTCGGTTATTTTTTTGGTCAGGGCATTCAAAATAATCACTTTTCGCCAGTCGCTTCCTCCTTCTGAGATGGAATAAGCCAAAATTGAACCGTCTTTGGAAAAATCCAGTTCGCCCAAAGAAGTGGTTCCGTCTTTGGAAAAGGTATTGGGATCCAGAAATACTTCTTCTTTACCCGAAGCGTCTTTTCGATATAAAACCGACTGATTTTGCAAGCCGTTGTTTTTGAAATAATACGTAAAGTTTCCTTCTGTATATGGTGCTCCTATTTTTTCATAATTCCACAATTTTTGCAATCGGTCTTTGAGTGCTGCCCTAAACGGAATCTTCGACAAATAATCATAAGTGACTTCGTTTTCTGCTTTTACCCAGGCACCTGTTTCCTCAGATCGGTCATCTTCGAGCCAGCGATACGGATCATTGACTTTAGTATCAAAATACACATCTGTTGTTTCTCCTTTTTTGGTTTGTGGGTATTTTAGATTTTTTTGGGCGTAAGAAGACAGTGTAGTCATGGCTATGAATAGTAATATTAGTTTTTTCATCAGTATCTATTTTTGGGGGTATTACAAAAATAGATAATTTTTGGGTGGGACAGAGAAAACGCAGAAGTGAAAAATGTTTATAGTTCTACTTTAAGAGTGGAAACAAAAAAACCCACTGAAATCAGTGGGTTTATATTGTGGAGAATATCGGATTCGAACCGATCACCTCTTGCCTGCCAGGCAAGCGCTCTAGCCAAATGAGCTAATCCCCCAAGTTTGGCGCAAATATAACATATAAATACAGCACAAAGCAAATTTCGAAAAAAAATATCAGGCGTCTCTTAATATTTTTAACTTTACATAAAATTCATTCCAATGCTTACACAAAACTCAAACGGCGTACTTCTCACTACCATCGAAAATAAAATCGCAACCCTTGAATTTGGGCATCCGGCGAGCAATTCTTTTCCTGCTGATTTACTAAACCGATTGACGAATGAACTCAACAATTTAAGCAACAATCCCGATGTTTCGGTAATTGTTTTAAAAAGCAGTGGTTCGGGAGCATTTTGTGCCGGAGCTTCTTTTGAAGAACTTTTGGCGGTTTCTAATCAAAAAGATGCTACTGAATTCTTCTCTGGTTTTGCCAATGTGTTGAATGCAATGCGCAACTGTTCCAAAATAATCATTGGAAGAATTCACGGAAAAGCTGTTGGTGGCGGCGTTGGTATTGCTGCTGCTTGTGATTACGCATTTGCAACAACAGAAAGTGCCATAAGATTATCAGAATTGGCAATAGGAATTGGCCCTTTTGTGATAGAACCTGCCGTAAGCCGAAAAATAGGTAAAACTGCCACCACCGAAATGACTCTGGACACCGAATGGAAGCGCGCCGCATGGGCAAATGAAAAAGGATTGTATGCCAAAGTATTGGAAACCACAATTGAATTGGATCAGGAAATCTCGACTTTCGCCAATAAGCTGGCCAGTTATAATCCCGAAGCTTTAGCCGAAACAAAAAAAGTGCTTTGGGAAGGAACCGAAAACTGGAATACATTGCTTTATGAAAGGGCTGAAATTTCGGGAAAATTAGTGCTTTCGGATTTTTCGAGAAAAGCATTAAGTCAATTTAAGAAATAAGCACTCAGATTTACACAGATTTTATAAACTCCTGATAATTGAATTAGAAGTCTTAAATTTGCACTCTAAATAAAACCAGAATGAGCAAAATAAGAATCACAAAACAATTTAGTTTCGAAACCGGTCACGCCTTGTATGGGTACGATGGAAAATGTAAAAACGTGCACGGTCATAGTTATAAATTGTCGGTAACGGTAATTGGATCACCAATTCTTGACCGTTCGAATGTGAAATTTGGAATGGTGATCGATTTTACGGATTTGAAAAAAATAGTCAAGGAAGAAATCGTGGACCAGTTTGACCATGCTACAGTTTTCAACGAAACTACACCTCATATTGAATTGGCAAACGAACTGAAATCTCGCGGACATCACGTAATTTTAGTCGATTATCAGCCTACAAGTGAAAATATGGTAGTCGATTTTTCAAAAAGAATCATCAGCAGATTACCGGAAAACATCAATCTTTTTTCCCTGAAATTACAGGAAACAGAATCTTCGTTTGCCGAATGGTTTGCCAGTGACAATCTGTAATTCAAAATCCTTACTTTAGCTTTATGCAAATTTCTCCCAACAAAAAAATATACTTTGCTTCCGATCAGCATTTTGGTGCGCCAACTTCTGAATTGAGTTTTCCCAGAGAACAAAAATTCGTGGCCTGGCTCGACGAAGTCAAAAAAGATGCAGAAGCAATTTTCCTGTTAGGCGATTTGTTTGATTTTTGGTTCGAATACAAAACCGTTGTTCCCAAAGGTTTTGTTCGCGTTTTAGGCAAGCTGGCAGAAATTCGCGACAGCGGTATTCCCATTTATTTCTTTGTGGGAAACCACGATTTGTGGATGGATGATTATTTCGAAAAAGAATTAAACATCCCGGTTTATCGCGACAACAAAGAATTTACCTTCAACGAAAAAACGTTCCTTATTGGTCACGGCGACGGAAAAGGGCCTGGTGACAAAGGCTACAAACGAATGAAAAAAGTATTTACACATCCATTCTCTAAATGGCTCTATCGCTGGCTTCATCCGGATATTGGCATGAAACTGGCACAATATCTTTCGGTAAAAAACAAGTTGATTTCAGGTGATGAAGACGTGAAATTCCTTGGCGAAGAAAACGAATGGCTGATTTTATATTCTAAAAGAAAACTGGAAACCAAACATTATAATTACCTTGTTTTTGGCCACCGTCATTTACCGATGATTAAAACCGTAGGCGACAACTCAGAATATGTGAATCTGGGTGACTGGATTAGTTATTTTACTTACGGTATTTTTGATGGAGAAACTTTCGAACTGAAGACGTTTGAACCAAAAAATATTTAAAGGAATCAAAGCCATATTTAAAGTATGGATAAAGTATAGATACAGTATGGATACTGTATGAATAATGTATGGCTTAAATAGTAATTTTCTCTTTCAAAAAACAAAGGATTAACCAAAGAAAATGAACGAAGATTATATAAAAAGAATCAACGCTATTTTACTATTCATCGATGAAAATCTGGACTCGGAATTATCATTAGAAAAAGTGGCCAGCATTGGGTTTTATTCTCCATTTCATTTTCACCGGATTTTTAAGTCCATAACCAATGAAACCTTAAATTCATACATCACCCGTAAGAGGATTGAAAAAGCAGCCTCCATACTTTTACATCAAAAGAGCGTTAGTATTACGGAACTTTCCCTTCAATACGGCTTCAACAGCAACTCTTCTTTCACCAGAACGTTCCGAAAGTTTTATGGCATAAGTCCTTCTGACTTTCGAAAATCAACTAATAAATACAGCAAGATTGGTCAACCGGAAAGCAAGAACGGACAAGTAAAAGGATTGTCTGATGAATACATTTGCAACATTACAAACCTCATCAACTGGATTAAAATGAATGCAAAAATTGAAATCAAAGAAATGCCAAAGTTAGATTTGGCTTTTATCACTCACATTGGACACCAAGATTTAGGAAATACTTATAGCAAACTAATGAAGTGGGCAATGCCAAAAGGACTTTTGAATGAAGATTCGAAAATGCTAACGATGTATCACGATAGTTTTAAAATAACGGATCCCAATAAAGTCAGAATGAGTGCCTGCCTGATTCTAAATGAAAAGACGGAAATCAGTGGTGAAATTGGTTTGACAGCCATCGAAAAAGGGAAATGTATTGTAGCTCATTTTGAAATTGGCATCCACGAATTTGAAAAATCATGGACCGGTCTTTTCATCTGGATGAACGAAAATGGCTTTAAAAAAGCAGACCGAAATCCGTTTGAAATCTACCACAACAATTTTAACGAGCATCCTGAAAAAATAGCTATTGTTGATTTTTGCATTCCAATTGAATAAAAAATTATATGTTTTAAGTTCTTTTCAAAAACAAAAGGGAAATCCAATAAATGCCAATAGCAACAGGAACAGCTGTCAGCAACCAGCCTCCTAAGCCACACAACAATTCAAAAGAAAGCTGACTTAAAGTTTGAAAAAAACTGTTTTGAAAAGAACTAATAATTTCTTCAACTGAATGAGGATTTGGAGGAATAGAAAAAATAAATTCTCCCACTCGTATAAAAGGAATTATCAATAAAATTTGGATTGGCCAGATCAAATAACTCAATCCAAGCATGATAGGTAAATTCAATTTTCGTTTTAAAGAAACCGTAGTAATCAAAAAAGTACTTATCCCAAGAATCGGAATGGTGGAAATTAATCCAGACACAATGATAGTCTCACTTAATTGCTTCGGTGTTAAACCTTGTTTGAAAAGAACTGTAGTTTTATCTTTTACAGCATTTAATCTTTGTTTCAACTATTTATGATTTTCGTGTTCTTCCATATCTTTTTGCAAATCCAGTTTTCTAAATGATGGTAATTTGATTCCGGTGTAAAGCACCACCAAAAGTGTCATAGTTCCACCAAAAACAACTGCTGTAACCGTTCCAAATAATTTCGCAGTCAGTCCGCTTTCGAAAGCTCCTAATTCGTTAGATGAACCCACAAATATCGAGTTTACCGCAGATACCCGCCCTCGCATATGATCAGGTGTTTTAAGCTGTAAAATCGTCTGGCGAATCACCACTGAAAAACCATCGGTAACGCCGCTCATAAACAAAGCAAAAACCGATAACCAAAACCAGGTGGAAAGTCCAAAAACAATAATACAGATACCAAAGCCAAAAATAGCTGCCAAAAGCTTAATTCCAGCATTTTTATAGAAAGGCAGATGAGTCGAAACAAACATCGTCAGCAAAGCTCCCACTGCCGGAGCCGCTCTTAAGACACCAAAGCCTTCGGGACCAACTTTTAGAATATCCTGAGCAAAAATGGGCAAAAGCGCTACTGCCCCGCCAAAAAGAACTGCCACCATATCCAGTGTTAAAGCTCCTAAAATAGATTTATTAGTGTAAACAAATTTCACGCCTTCCTTTAAACTTTCCATTATAGGTTCTCCAATTTTTGGATTTAAAATGGGCTTCTTGGAGATTTGTGTCAAAACCAATAAGGCAAAAACAGAACAGGCAAAAATGGAACACATCGACCAATGCACTCCGATCCATGTAATAGAAAATCCAGCAATAGCAGGTCCCGCCACAGAACCAATTTGCCAAACCGAACTGCTCCAGGTTGCTGCATTTGGATACGCGCTTTTAGGAACAATTAAAGACAAAAGTGAAAATATAGTGGGTCCCAAAAACGCACGGACCAATCCTCCTAAAAACACCAGGAAATAAATAGAATACAAAATAGTATCAGTAGACCAATCACTGACTATTCTGGGCCAGGTCAATAAAAACAAGCCAAAACTTATGATAGAAAATCCCAAAATACATTTGACCAGCATTCCTTTTTTCTCCTTCTGATCGACTATATGTCCAGCAAACAAAGCCATCCCGATGGCCGGAATTACTTCCATTAATCCAATCATTCCAAGTGAAAGGGCACTTTTGGTCAGACTATACACTTCCCATTCGATGATGATAAATTGCATCGACCAGGCAAAAACCATAGCAAAACGCAGCATTAAAAACACATTGAATTCTCTAAAACGCAAGGCTGCGTAAGGATCTCTCACTTTCTCACTCATAATCTTCTACTTAATATCTTTCAATCGCAATTGAACGGAAGTTTTACCATTCCATTCGTTCTCATCTATACAATAGACCGCTTCAAACGGCTTTTTATTCGTTGTCAAATCTATTTTATTACCCAATCCAAAACCAATTGACGATATTCCTTCCGAATTATTTTGACGTACAAAGAGTTTTAAATGTTCTTCATCGGCTCCTAGTTTTTGAGCATAACCGGTGTCAATAACATTTTTAGTCAGGAAAACAGGCGTCATATTTTGAGGTCCAAAGGGTTCGAACTGTTTCAAAATTCGGGTTAGTTTTGGAGTAATGTCCGTTAAATTGATTTCGGCGTCAATTGAAATCTCCGGCGTCAGCATATCGGGATGAATGGTTCTTTCTACTTCTTTTTCGAAAGCATCTTTAAAAGCCAGATAGTTTTCTTCCAATAAAGTCATTCCTGCAGCATACATATGTCCACCAAATTGCTCCAGATGTTCCGAACAGGCTTCCAGGGCATTATACACATCAAATCCTTTTACCGAACGTGCCGAAGCAGCATATTTATCGCCGCTTTTGGTAAAAACCAAAGTTGGGCGATAGTAGGTTTCAATCAATCTTGAAGCTACAATGCCTATCACGCCTTTATGCCAGTCTTCCTGAAAAACTACCGAAGTAAAACGTTTTTCTTCGTTATTTTCTATAATTTGATTTAGGGCTTGTTTGGTAATCAGCTTGTCTAAATCTTTCCTTTCGGAATTATAGGCTTCAATTTCAGAGGCAAATTGCTGGGCTTGCTCAAAATCAAATTCCGTCAGCAATTCCACAGCGTGATTCCCATGTTTGATTCTTCCTGCTGCATTGATTCGTGGTGCGATGATAAAAACAACATCGGTAATATCCAGTGTTTTCTTTTTTATCTGATGCGTCAAAGCTTTAAATCCCGGTCTCGGATCAGAGTTGATAACCTGCAATCCAAAATAAGCCAAAACCCGATTTTCACCTGTCATTGGAACAATATCAGCTGCAATTGCCGTAGCCACCAAATCCAGATAGGAAGTCAAATCTTCTATAGTTTGATTTCGGTTTTCGCCCAATGCCTGAATCAATTTGAAGCCAATACCACAACCGCACAATTCATCATACGGATAAGTACAATCGTCTCGTTTGGGATCCAAAATCGCCACCGCTTCAGGCAGAAATTCTCCCGGTCTGTGGTGATCGCAAATGATAAAATCGATGTTTCTCTCTTTTGCGTAAGCGACATGATCAATCGATTTTATTCCACAATCCAAAGCAATAATCAGTGAAAATCCATTATCATCGGCAAAATCAATTCCTTTAAAAGAAACACCATAACCTTCGTCATAACGATCTGGAATATAAGTCGCAACATTTGGATAATAGGTTTTCAAATACGATGAAACCAAAGAAACAGCAGTTGTTCCATCGACATCATAATCACCAAAAACGAGAATGTTTTCTCCAGTCGCTATAGCTAATTCAATCCTTTCCACAGCCTTATCCATATCCTTCATTAAGTATGGATTATGTAAATCTTCTAAAGTGGGACGAAAAAATTGTCTGGCTTGTTCGAAAGTTTCAATGCCTCTTTGTACTAATAGCGTTGCCACAAATTCCTCTACATTCAAAGCTTCAGCAAGTAATTTTACCTTTTCTTCCGAAGGTTTGGGTTTGATGGTCCAGCGCATAATTAATAACGAATTGAGGATTAGAATGATGATTTTGTGTACTAACACAAATTTAGTTTAAAATATTTAAACACAAGGCACACAAAGGAGGTACAAAAGTTTTTTTTAATCTGTGATCATCCGTTTAATCTGTGGCTAATATTTTTAAAAATAATCTGCGAATCTGCGGTAAAAATTCAAAATGATATTACTTTTGAATAGCTACTTTTAAATCAAACCAAAATGCAAATTCAGGGACAAATTGTTGACATCCAAAACCGTCGCATTTACGCAGGTGAAATCACTGTTGAAAATGGAAAAATCATTTCGATAATCGAGAAAGACCACGATGTACAGCATTACATCATGCCTGGGTTTATAGATGCTCATATTCATATCGAAAGTTCGATGCTCGTTCCTTCAGAATTTGCAAAAATTGCCGTGCTCCACGGAACTGTAGCTACCATTTCTGACCCTCACGAAATTGCCAATGTTTTGGGTTCAGCAGGCGTTTACTACATGATTGAAAACAGTAAAAAAGTACCGTTGAAATTCCATTTTGGCGCGCCATCCTGTGTTCCTGCAACCACTTTCGAAAGTGCGGGAGCTGTTATCGATTCGGAGGGAATTAAGAAATTATTGGCTTCACCCGATATTTATTATCTGGCAGAAATGATGAATTATCCTGGCGTTTTATTCGACGATGAAGAAGTTTTAAAAAAAATCCAATGGGCAAAACATTTCAACAAACCCGTTGATGGTCACGCGCCCGGATTAAGAGGAGAAGCGGTTCAAAAATACATTTCGGCAGGAATTTCTACTGACCACGAATGCTTCACTTTTGAAGAAGCCGAAGAAAAATTATCCCTCGGAATGAAGGTCATTATCCGCGAAGGAAGTGCTGCCAAAAACTTTGAAGCGCTCATCGATTTACTTCCTGAAAACTATCAAAATATGATGTTTTGTTCCGATGACAAACATCCCGATGATTTGATTGTAAGTCATATCAATTCACTTTGCGCTCGTGCGGTTGCCAAAGGAATTGACGTTTTTAAAATCCTGCAGGTCGCTTGTGTAAATCCCGTAAATCATTACAAAATCAATGTGGGATTATTAAAAGAAAATGACCCTGCGGATTTTATCGTAGTCGAAGATTTAGTTGATTTCAAAGTATTACAAACTTACATTAATGGCGAATTGGTTGCCGAAAATGGAAATTCATTTGTACAACAGATTCCTTTTGATACACCAAATAATTTCAATATTAGTCCTAAAAAAATCAGTGATTTTGAAGTCTTAGGAAAAGGTTCAAAAATCAGAGTGATTGAAGCCTTGGAAGGGCAATTGATTACCAATGAAATTCATCACAATTCCTTAATCGTTGATGGAAAAATCGTTTCGGATACGGAAAATGACATTCTAAAAATGGCTGTTGTCAATCGTTATCAAAACGAGAAGCCTGCTATCGCTTTTATCAAGAATTTTGGTTTGAAAAAAGGTGCTATCGCTAGTTCTGTGGCACACGATTGTCACAATACTGTTGTCGTAGGAACTTCTGACGAGGAAATTTGCAATGCTGTCAATCTGATTATTAAAAACACCGGAGGAGTCTGTGCCGTCAATGGTTCCGAAAACAAAATGTTGCCTTTGCCTGTTGCCGGAATTATGAGCGACAAAAACGGTTGGGAAACCGGAAAATTATATCAGGAAATTGATGCTATGGCGAAGGAATTAGGAAGCAATTTGAAAGCGCCTTTTATGACGCTTTCATTTATGGCTTTACTAGTAATTCCTGATTTGAAATTATCCGATAAAGGATTGTTTAGCGGGAATACTTTTTCGTTTGTGGATTTGGAAGTGGAATAATTTATTAAGCTTTCAAAGTCAAAGCTTCTCCATCAAATTGAATTCCATGCCATCCTGTTTTTTGAAAATTACGAATATTTTGATGGTTAGTTCCTTCCGGATCTCCTAATACTTCCTCAAAATAGTAGGCTCCAAAACAAGCCAAGGTTTCTTCTTGCGATAGGTTTTGCAATTTCGCAAATGCAAATAATTTACAAGAACCTGAGTTTTCGCCAACAGCATTGTGCTGGGCTCCATTATAGAAAGACGTTGGAGTAAAATCGTAATTTTCCTCAATAACGGCAATGGTTTCTGGAAATGTAATGCTGTTTGGTGCTTCTTTTAATTTTTCTAAAAAAGAGGTTATATTCATTATGTAATGTATTATTCTGTTTGTTTTTTATTTTCTTTAGTTGATGTTTTTCCTGCAACAACAACAACAATTTCTCCTTTTGGTGGTTTGTTTTCAAAATGTGTCAGCACTTCACGAGCTGTTCCACGAACATTTTCTTCATGTAGTTTTGATAATTCCCTTGAAACGCAAATTTGTCGGTCTTCGCCAAAATACGTAATGAATTCAGCTAATGTTTTGACTAATTTATGTGGGGAAACATACAAAATCATTGTGCGGGTTTCTTCTGCGAGTGCTAAATAACGGGTTTGTCTTCCTTTTTTTTCCGGCAAAAATCCTTCGAAAATGAATCGGTCATTCGGCAAACCACTGTTCACCAAAGCAGGTACAAAGGCCGTTGCTCCTGGCAAACATTCCACATCAATTTTGTTTTCAACACAAGCACGAGTGAGTAAAAATCCCGGATCAGAAATTGCCGGTGTTCCCGCATCGGAAATCAAAGCAATGGTTTCTCCGGCTTTCAAACGCGAGATTAAATTCTCGACAGTTTTGTGCTCGTTGTGCATATGATGGCTGTGCATGTGCGTGCCAATCTCAAAATGTTTCATTAATTTTCCGCTCGTGCGGGTATCTTCAGCCAAAATCAAATCGACTTCTTTCAGAATTCGAATAGCCCGAAAAGTCATGTCTTCGAGATTTCCAATTGGCGTTGGGACAATGTATAATTTACCCATTTAAGCGAATTTTTTCTCGATGATTTGGATAAAACGTTCGGAATAATCTTCTTTTCCTTCCCAATTATTGTAATCTGGTTTTACCATATTTTCAATAAAATCCTGAGCTTCATTAAAACTATCGAAAGTAATTAATTGATTCAAAACACGAACATAATCTTCATTACTATTCCCAAAAAGGTGCTTTACAAAGGCAATTCTGTCATTCAGACCAATATTTATTCCTGTAACAGGTTTATCAATTACAGAAGCTGGCTTTGGTTCAGCCTCTTTCGGTTTTGATTGAATTTCACTAAGAATTTCTACTCTCTCTTGTTGAAGATTGGTTACTTTCGGAAGTTCAAAATCCAATGGACTTGCCTTTTCCTGATTGTGATCTTTTTTTACGAACAATGGTTCGTTATAATTGGCTCCTAATAAATCTTCAAAAGAAATTTGAGTCTTGTCTTCTTTCTTTGGATCTTCTTCCTTTTTCTCTAATTCAAATGCAGGTATAAATCCAGCATTCGATTCTTTAATTTCTTTTGGAGTTGTTTCTTCCAATTTTATTTCGGGAACTTCTTCAACTATTGGCTCGATTACATCTGTTGCAATTTCTTCAGCAACAACTTCTTCCTCAATTGTTTCTTCTGCGGTGATTTCTTCAACGACAGGAGTATTTTCTACAACTATATCTTTTTGAATTTCCTCCGTCTGTATTTCAGATATTGGTCTTTCAACAGAAATTTGATCTATCTTTTCTATAATTTCAGCTTGACCAATAGTTGGTTTTGAATCTCCAAAATTTTCTTCGACAAATCGCAAAACAGACAGTTTCTCATACAATTTCTGCGTTTCAATATACAATTGATCGATGTCAGATTTGTTTTTCATCTGCAATACTCGGTGAGCAATGCTTATTAAGTCGGCTTCCAATTTTTTCTTCATAACTTTTGAAATTATAGTGAGTAAAACGTGTCTTTTTTGATAAATGTCTTCTTAATTTTTTATTTAACCAAAGGAAGAAGTAACCTTTACTAAAATTTTTCTACTTTTGAAATTGATGAATAAACAGAAAAATTTTATGTCGGTTTCTTTCGTTACAAAGTAATAAAAACTAATCCTTTTTAAAGGCAGAAAAGTACAAAATGTTTCTCGAAAATACAGTAAATCATAAAGAACAATTTGGCTGGATCGAAGTTATCTGCGGTTCGATGTTTTCGGGTAAAACCGAAGAACTCATTCGCAGGCTAAAACGAGCGCAATTTGCGAAGCAAAAAGTAGAAATTTTCAAGCCTTCTATTGATACCAGATATCATGAAGAAATGGTGGTTTCGCACGATGACAATGCAATTCGTTCTACCCCTGTTCCTGCTGCTGCAAATATTGCTATTTTGGCACAAGGCTGTGATGTGATTGGAATTGACGAAGCACAATTTTTTGATGACGAAATCGTTACTATTTGCAATGATCTGGCCAATCAAGGTATTCGCGTAATTGTTGCTGGATTAGATATGGATTTTAAAGGCAATCCTTTTGGACCCATGCCTGCCTTAATGGCGACTGCGGAATATGTGACCAAAGTACATGCTGTTTGTACCCGAACAGGAAATCTGGCGAATTACAGCTTTAGAAAAACAGACAGTGACAAACTGGTTATGCTCGGCGAAACTGAAGAATACGAACCTTTGAGCCGTGCTGCTTATTTTCATGCGATGCAAAAAAATGAGGAAGAACAAAAAGCAGCTTCCGATAAAACTAATAAAAATCAAGACTAGATTTTGAATTTCAATCTAAAAAATAACGCCTCAATCCTTCGTGCCAAATGGTTCGGGAGCAATCCTGAAATCACAATCGATACCATTTCTATTGACAGCCGTTCTTTGCAAAACGGTCCTCATACTTTGTTTTTTGCTTTGGTGGGTCACAATAATGACGGACATAATTATATTTCGGCATTGATTGAAAAAGGCGTAAAAAACTTTGTTGTTACTCACATTCCCGAAGAATTGAAAGCTAAAGCCAATTTTCTTGTTGTCGAAAACACCTTGGAAGCTTTACAGGAATTTGCCTCTTATCATCGAAGTCAGTTTGATTTTCCTATTATCGGATTGACGGGAAGCAATGGTAAAACGATAGTCAAAGAATGGCTAAACTTTTTGTTAAGTCCGGATTATAATATTGTTAGAAATCCAAAAAGCTACAACTCGCAGGTTGGTGTTCCTTTATCGGTAATTGCCATCAACGAAAAACATAATTTAGGAATTTTTGAAGCCGGAATTTCAAAAGTAAACGAGATGGAAAAACTGGAAGCCATCATCAAACCCACTATCGGAATTCTGACTAATATTGGTTCCGCACACGATGAAGGTTTTGCAAACATTGAAGAAAAAATCAAAGAAAAATTACAGCTTTTCAAGCATTCGAAAATAATCATTTATCAAAAGAATGAAATTGTTGACGCAGTTTTAAAAGCACAAAAATCAGAAACTTTTTCATGGAGTTTCACCGACAATACTGCCGATATTTTCCTTTCTAAAAAAACCGTTTCAAACAAAACAGTTTTACACTTTAAACAAAAAAACAAAGAATTTGAAATCCAAATTCCTTTTCAGGACAATGCTTCGATAGAAAATTCTATTTCGTGTTTGATGGTTTTATTGTATTTCAAATACGATTTGGAAACCATTCAAAACAGAATAGAAATGCTGTTTCCTGTGGAAATGCGTCTGAAAGTTAAAAACGGAATCAACAATACAACCATTATTGACGACAGTTATAGTTCCGATTTTCAATCACTAAAAATTGCTTTGGATTTCTTAGAAAACCAAAAACAACATCACAAAAAAACAATAATTCTATCGGATATTGTTGAAAGCGGATTGACTAACGAAGAATTGTATTCGAAAGTTTCACAGTTAATTATTTCCAATAAAATCACGAGGGTTATTGCTATTGGAGAAACTATTTCAGCTTTCGAAAATAAATTTCCAAACTGCTTTACTTTCGAAAATACCGAAAATTTTCTCGCCAATTTCAACCAATTGAATTTTGGCAATGAAACCATTTTAATTAAAGGAGCAAGACAATTTCAATTTGAAAACATCGTTGCCGCATTAGAAGAGAAAACACATGAAACCGTTTTGGAAATCAATCTGAACGCCATTAGTCACAATCTGAATTTCTTTAAATCCAAACTGAAACCAACTACTAAAATGATGGTTATGGTAAAAGCTTTTGGTTATGGAAGCGGTGGATTTGAAATAGCCAAATTGCTCGAACATCACAAAGTAGATTATTTGGGTGTGGCTTTCGCCGATGAAGGAATTTCATTGAAAAGTGCCGGAATCAAATTGCCAATTATGGTTCTGAATCCTGAAACAACTAGCTTTTCAGCCATAATTCAGCATCAATTAGAACCTGAAATTTACAGCATAAAAGGTTTAAACGCTTTCCTCAAAATTGCCGAACAACGAAAACTAAAGCACTTTCCAATCCATATCAAAATCGATACAGGAATGCACCGTTTGGGTTTTGAAGAAGAAAACATCGATGAATTAATCGCGACTTTAAAAAGCAATAAATCGGTTAAGGTAAAAAGCATTTTGTCGCATATGGCTACAAGTGATGATTTGAAGCATCAAGATTTTGCCAATTCACAGATTGATTTATTCGAAAAATTGTCATCCAAGTTAATATACAAATTACAAATACAACCCATTCGACATATATTGAACACTTCTGGAATTAGTAATTTCCCGAAAGCGCAATATGACATGGTTCGCTTGGGAATTGGATTGTATGGTGTTTCAAACGACAATCAAGAACAGAAATACCTGGAAAACGTTGGAACATTAAAATCAGTTATTTCACAAATCAGATCCATCGATGCTGGCGAAAGCGTTGGTTATGGAAGACGTTTTATGGCTAACAAACCAACACAAATTGCCACAATTCCTATCGGTTATGCCGACGGAATTTCGAGACATTGGGGAAATGGCGCTGGATTTGTAACTATCAATAATCAAAAAGCAACCATTATTGGAAGTATTTGTATGGATATGTTAATGGTCGATATCACTGAAATTAATTGCAAAGAAGGTGATGCTGTAGTCATTTTTGGCGAAAGCCCAACCGTTACTTATATGGCGCAGCAATTACAGACTATTCCTTATGAAATTCTGACTAGTATTTCCCAAAGGGTAAAACGGGTTTTTTACCGTGAATAAGAGTCGTTTAAAAATAAAATGATTATATTCGTTAGTCCTTTTTCATTAAAAAACAACCAAAAACAAATAGATTATGGGATTCGTAAGCGATTTTAAGGCCTTTTTAATGAAAGGTGAAATAGTAAATTTGGCAACAGCCGTAATTGTGGGTGGTGCTTTTGGTAAAATTGTAACATCTTTCACCAATGATGTTTTGATGCCACCAATCGGAATATTATTAGGTAAAGTAGATTTCAAAAACTTAAAACTCGTATTGCAAGACGGTGTTCCGGCAGTACTAGAAAACGGAGCAGAAAAAGTTCCGGCAGTTGCAGAAGTAGCCATTAATTATGGCGCTTTCATCCAAACCGTTTTCGATTTTGTGATTATTGGTTTTTGTATTTTTATGGTTTTAAAAGCATACGAAAAAACCAAAAAGAAAGAAGAAGCGACACCTGTAGCTCCAGCCGGACCTACTCAGGAAGAGTTACTTACACAAATCCGAGATTTGCTAAAAAAATAAATTGCCGCTACATTATATATTCTAACTAAACCACGCTCCAAAGGCGTGGTTCTTTTATTTGTTATATTTATAACATTTTGTTACTTTTTGTGAACGGTATTGTTTTAAATTGAAGTTTACTTACTTTTGCACCAGAAATTTAGATTCACAAAATTAAAAGATATATTATGAAAATTGCAGTTGTAGGTGCCACTGGAATGGTTGGCGAAATAATGTTGAAAGTATTAGCAGAAAGAAACTTTCCATATACAGAATTAATCCTTGTAGCTTCTGAGAAATCAGTAGGTAAAGTAATTGAATTCAAAGGACAAAAACACACCGTAGTTGGATTGCAAACTGCAGTTGATATGAAAGCAGATATTGCTTTGTTTTCAGCCGGAGGTCAAACTTCATTGGATTGGGCACCAAAATTTGCTGCAGCAGGAACTACAGTTATCGATAATTCATCAGCTTGGAGAATGGATCCAACTAAAAAATTAGTGGTTCCGGAGATCAATGCAAATCAATTGACAAAAGAAGATAAAATCATCGCTAACCCAAACTGTTCGACTATTCAAATGGTTTTGGCTTTAGCTCCATTACACAAAAAATACAACGTAAAACGTGTGATTGTTTCTACTTACCAATCGATCACTGGAACTGGTGTAAAAGCAGTTGAGCAATTCGAAAATGAAGTAAAAGGAATAAAAGGCGATATGGTTTACAAATACGAAATCAACCGCAACTGTATTCCTCAATGTGACGTTTTTGAACCAAACGGCTACACAAAAGAAGAGATGAAATTGGTTAAAGAAACTAAAAAAATCTTAAGCGATGACAGCATCAAAGTAACGGCTACTGCTGTACGTGTACCAGTTGTTGGTGGACATAGCGAGGCTGTGAATGTTGAATTCAGTAATGATTTTGATGTAAACGATGTAAGAACTCTTTTGAGCCAAACAGACGGTGTAACGGTTCAGGATAATTTGGATACTTTTACTTATCCAATGCCAAAATATGCTGAAGGCAAAAATGATGTTTTCGTAGGTCGTATCCGTCGTGACGAGAGTCAGGACAACACTTTGAACATGTGGATTGTAGCAGACAACTTGAGAAAAGGAGCTGCAACAAACACGATTCAAATTGCTGAATATTTAGTAGCAAATAATCTGGTTTAAACCATTTTACAATTTTATAAAATCCGGCTAATTTTAAAATAATTTTAAAGTTAGCCGGATTTTTATTTTCTATCCCTACCTTTGCACTGGATGAAAAAAAGGTTTCACATACTAAATTCTTTCTTAGTACTGGCAGTATTGTTTGCCATGCTGTTTCAGTCTGTACATAGTTATGAGCATTTTGAGGCAGAACTTTCTCAAAAAAAATGCCATCATAAATCCACATCTAAACAACAAATCACGCATCAGCATCACAATTTTGATCATTGTTTTGTCTGTGATTTCAAAATGAGCAGTTTTGTTAGTTCTGATATTTTATATTTTGAATTTCAAAACACCATTATTCCTTCTGGATATACTTTTTTCGAATCCAGAGAAATCACCCAATTCTTTAAAGGAAGCCTTTTTGCGCTTCGTGCTCCCCCTGTTTTTATTGCTTAAATTATTCTGACACAAAGACATCTGTTTTTTGTGCATTCTCCTATTTAACAATAAAATCATTTTAAATGAAAAAATTTATAATAGCCCTATTCATAGGGTTTTCAGCTATGCTTCACGCACAAGAAGTTCAAGAAATAAAACAAGATACGCTTCATAAAGACAAACCATTTACTTTAGATGAAGTAATAGTTTCGACTGCTTTTAATAAATTGCAATCGCAAAATGTGATGAAAGTCGAACATTCCACTATCAAAGAATTACAGCAAAAAGGGACTTCAACTTTAATTGAAGGATTGGCGACCATTCCTGGAGTTTCTCAGGTTTCGACAGGAACTTCTATTGGTAAACCTGTCATTCGTGGATTGAGTGGTAATCGTGTTTTAGTATATTCACAAGGTGTCCGAATCGAAAATCAACAATTTGGTGACGAACACGGTTTAGGATTAAATGATGCCGGAATCGAAAGTGTCGAAGTAATCAAAGGACCAGCTTCTTTACTTTATGGGTCGGATGCTCTGGGTGGAGTTTTGTATTTTAACCCTGAAAAATTTGCCGATGCAGGTACATTCAAAACTAATTTCAATCATAAATTCTTTACTAATACTTTGGGAAGTAATTCTTCATTAGGATTAAAAACTTCTACTGAAAACTGGAAATTTCTGGTTCGTGGAACATATAACACACATTCCGATTACAAAATTGCAGATGACGATCGTGTAACCAATACGCGTTATCAGGAAACGGATTTCAAATCAGGAATTGGGTATAGTAATTCTAAATTTTCGAGTGTGTTACGCTACAATTACAATGATTTAGATTTGGGAATTCCTGAAGAAGGTATTGGAGAACAAACCACTAGCAAAAAAACGGAATATCCCAAACAAGGAGTTTTCAATCATTTGTTGAGTTTGAATAACATTTTCTTTTTCGAAAAATCAAAACTGGATGTTGATTTGGGATATATTTCTAATGACAGAAGTGAATTTGAAGACAGTGAAGTGGCCGTTTTGCATATGAAATTGAAAACCTTTAATTATGATGCAAAATATCATTTGCCAAAATTAGGAAAATTGGAAACCATTGTTGGAATTCAGGGAATGAATCAAACGAATTCTAATTCAGGTGAAGAATATTTAATTCCCGATGCCAGAACCAATGATTTTGGTGTTTTTGGAACTGGAATTTATGAATGGGGATCCAATGCTTTACAAGCAGGATTGCGTTTTGACAACAGAAAAATCAACAGCGATGCCAGAGGAATTGCTGGAGAAGAAGGTTCGTTCGAAGCACTTGATAAATCCTATGATAGCTTTAATGCTTCTTTAGGATACAAAACTACTTTAGCACAGGATTTAACCTTACGATTGAATGTAGCTTCCGGATTTAGAGCGCCCAATCTGGCGGAATTAACTTCGAATGGGGTTCATGAAGGAACCAATCGTTACGAACTAGGAAATCCTGATTTGAAAACGGAACAAAACGTTCAAACGGATTTGAATTTAGAATACAAAAGCAGTCATTTTGAGTTTTTTGTAAATGGATTTTACAACCACATCAACAATTACATTTACACTTCTCCAACTGGAGAAATAATTGACGACAATGCCGTTTTCGATTATATTCAAGACAATGCCAAATTGTTTGGTGGTGAAGTTGGGCTTCATTTTCATCCGCATCCACTGGATTGGTTGCATTATGAAAGCAGTTTTGAAACCGTTACAGGTAAAAAAGACAATGGAGATTACTTACCATTGATTCCTGCCAACAATTGGAACAATACAATTAAAACCGAATTTAAAATCAAAAAGTGGCTGGAAGAAGGATTTGCTTCTTTGAATGTTTCTTCAACATTTAATCAGAATAATGTAAGTGGTTTTGAAACAAAATCAAATGGTTATACTTTGCTAAATCTTGGTTTGGGAGGAAAAGTAAAATTAGGGAAAACGGCTTTTGACATTAATGTCAATGGCAATAATTTACTGGATAAAAAGTATACTTCTCACCTTTCCCGTCTAAAAATAGATGGCATTCAAAATATGGGAAGAAATATTGTTTTGGGATTGAATTTTAATATCTAAAATAAAACAACAAATAATTTGAATAAAAAATCCCAATAGTTTCTGCTATTGGGATTTTCTTTTAATACTCAAGCTTACCTATATGCCGCATTATTCGAACAATTTTGTCTTTCCTGCGATTGATATAAGAAGAGGAACTTGTAGCAGTATATTTCCTTGGATTGGGTAAAATAGCTGCAATACCAGCAGCTTGTTTTTTAGTTAAACTCGAAGCATCTTTTCTGTACCAATGTTCACTTGCTGCCTGAGCTCCGTAAATCCCATTCCCCATTTCAATACTATTGAGATAGACTTCCATAATTCTTTCTTTCCCCCAAATTAATTCAATAAGAACAGTAAAATAAGCTTCCAAACCTTTACGCAAATAGCTTCTGCCTTGCCAAAGAAAAACATTTTTTGCTGTTTGCTGCGAAATTGTACTACCTCCTTTTATCTTTCTTCCTCTCTCATTGCTTTTATACGCTTTTTGCATTGCTGTAAAATCAAAACCATTGTGTGAAAGAAAAGTTCCGTCTTCACTTGCAATTACCGCTTTTTGTAAATTAACTGAAATATTTTCAATAGGTTCCCAATCGTGACTAAAGTAATTTTCTTTACCGTCTAATTTATTTTCTATGGCTCGAATGACCATTAAAGGCGTAAAGGGTACTGGCACAAATTTAAAAAATACTACTGAAAAAATAGACAGTCCAAAAAACCACATCATAACTTTAAATAAAAAACGTGCGAGTTTGTTTTTGAAATTTCCTGAACCATTTCGAACAGGTTGTTTCTTTTTGGGAGCCGGCTTTTTTGTTGATGTAATTCTAGTTGCCATTGTAATAAATCTGGTATTTTTTATAAATATAAAAAAATATTTTCGCTTTCAAAATTAAGTTTAAACAGCCTATTCAAAAAAAAAGCTGCAAAAATGTTCTTGCAGCTTTTTTTAAATATAAAATAGAACTTGATATTATTCTGGATCATTCATTTTAAAAGTATCCATAAAGGCAGTAGTATAATCTCCTGCGATGTAACGCGGATCATCCATCAACTGTCTGTGGAAAGGAATAGTAGTTTTTATACCCTCAATTACGAATTCGTCCAAAGCTCTTCTCATTTTGCTAATTGCTTCTTCACGAGTTTGAGCCGTGGTAATCAATTTAGCAATCATCGAATCATAATTTGGCGGAATGGTATAACCTGAATAAACGTGAGTATCTAAACGAACTCCATGGCCACCTGGCATATGAAGTGTAGTGATTTTTCCTGGTGAAGGTCTAAATTCATTATACGGATCTTCAGCATTGATACGACATTCGATAGCGTGCAATTGTGGTAAATAATTTCTACCAGAAATTGGAATTCCGGCAGCAACCATAATTTGCTCACGAATTAAATCATAATCAATAACCTGCTCTGTAATTGGGTGCTCTACTTGGATACGGGTATTCATTTCCATAAAGTAGAAATTACGGTGTTTGTCCACCAAAAATTCTACTGTTCCTGCTCCTTCATACTTAATATATTCTGCTGCTTTTACCGCTGCTTCACCCATTTTCTGACGTAATTCATCAGTCATATATGGAGAAGGCGTTTCTTCAGTCAGTTTTTGATGACGACGTTGTACTGAACAATCTCTTTCAGAAAGGTGACAGGCTTTTCCATAAGAATCTCCAACCACTTGAATTTCGATATGTCTTGGTTCTTCAATAAGTTTCTCCATGTACATTCCGTCATTTCCAAAAGCTGCAGCTGATTCCTGACGTGCACCTTCCCATGCTTTTAGCAATTCATCTTCTTTCCAAACGGCACGCATTCCTTTTCCACCACCACCAGCAGTCGCTTTTAACATTACCGGATAGCCCATTTCTTTTGCCAGTTTTTCAGTTTGTTCAAAAGATTCCAATAATCCGTCTGAACCTGGAACACATGGAACTCCAGCAGCTTTCATTGTAGCTTTTGCCGAAGCTTTGTCTCCCATTCTGTCAATCATTTCAGGAGATGCACCGATGAATTTAATACCATGTTCCTGGCATATTTTTGAAAACTTTGAATTTTCAGAAAGAAATCCATATCCAGGATGTATTGCGTCTGCATTCGTAATTTCGGCAGCTGCAATAATATTTGACATTTTTAAATAAGACAAATTACTTGGAGGCGGACCAATACAAACTGCTTCATCTGCAAACTTCACGTGCAAACTTTCAGCATCGGCAGTAGAATAAACAGCTACTGTTTTGATACCCATTTCCTTACACGTTCTAATGATGCGAAGGGCAATTTCTCCTCTATTGGCTATTAGTATTTTTTTAAACATAATTTTAAAATTAGATAGTTAGAAAATTTAGACAATTAGATGATAGATAATAGACAAAATGTATAACTATAGATTTATTTTCTAATAAACTATAACAAATATCTAAATGCAGTTCTTGCTTTTGGGCAAAATCTGAAACCTAAAATCGCTGATCTAAAATCTAAAATTAAGATGGATCTACTAAAAATAATGGTTGGTCGTATTCTACTGGTGACATATCGTCAACTAATATTTTAACGATTTTACCTGAAACTTCAGATTCGATTTCGTTAAATAATTTCATTG
>JAZKED010000006.1:0-305663 GCA_040387175.1 Bacteroidota bacterium
GTTACTCCAATGCCTCACAACGGATGTCGTCCTCCAAAAAGACGTAGAGTTTAATACTCAAAAAACAAATTATAGTATAACCTAGATTGAATATCGATTATTGAAGGATCAGACCTGAATTCATAATCTCAATCTTAAACAATTTAAAATGGCAAGATATACTGGTCCTAGTACAAGAATCGCTCGTAAATTTGGCGAAGCAATTTTCGGAGACGATAAAGCATTCGAAAAAAGAAATTACCCTCCTGGACAACACGGGATGGCTAAAAAAAGAGGAAAAAAATCTGAATTTGCTATCCAATTAATGGAGAAACAAAAAGCTAAATATTCTTATGGAATTTTAGAAAAACAATTCAGAGGTTTGTTTAAAAAAGCATCAGCTACTAAAGGTGTTACTGGTGAAGTTTTATTACAGTTATGTGAAGCAAGATTAGATAACGTAGTTTTCAGAATGGGTATTGCTCCTTCTAGAAGAGGTGCTCGTCAAATCGTTTCTCACAGACACGTTACTGTAAATGGTGAAGTGGTTAATATTCCTTCTTACCACCTTAAGCCTGGTGATAAAGTTGCTGTTCGTGAAAAGTCTAAATCATTAGAAGCTATCGAACGTTCTTTATCTAATTCAAGTCATGTTTATGAATGGATTACTTGGAATAATGATATCAAAGAAGGTACTTTCGTTTCTGTACCTGCGAGACTTCAAATCCCAGAAAACATTAAAGAACAATTAATCGTAGAGTTGTACAACAAATAATAATTGACTTAGTCGAAATTTATGGCAATATTTAATTTTCAGAAGCCCGATAAAGTTATCATGATCGATTCAACCGATTTTGAAGGTAAATTCGAATTTAGACCTTTAGAACCTGGTTACGGATTGACAGTTGGTAATGCACTTAGAAGAGTTTTGCTTTCAGCATTAGAAGGTTATGCAATTACATCTGTTCGCATTGAAGGTGTAGATCATGAGTTTTCTACTATTTCAGGAGTTGTTGAAGACGTTACCGAAATTATCCTTAATCTTAAACAAGTACGTTTCAAACGTCAAATTGAAGATATCGATAATGAATCAGTTACTATTTCTGTTTCAGGTAAAGACCAATTAACAGCTGGTGATTTTCAAAAATTTATTTCAGGTTTCCAAGTTTTGAATCCAGAACTAGTTATCTGTAATTTAGACAGTAAAATCAAACTTAATTTTGATTTAACAATCGAAAAAGGTAGAGGATATGTTCCTGCTGAAGAGAACAAAAAACAGAATGCTGCAATTGGAACTATTTTTACAGATTCAATTTTTACTCCGGTAAAAAATGTAAAATATGCCATTGAAAACTTCCGTGTAGAGCAAAAAACAGATTACGAAAAATTAGTTTTTGAAATAAAAACTGATGGTTCAATCAATCCAAAAGATGCCCTTACTGAAGCTGCAAAAGTTTTAATTCACCATTTCATGTTGTTCTCTGACGAAAGAATTACACTCGAGGCTGACGAAATTGCACAAACAGAATCATATGATGAAGAATCATTACATATGAGACAATTGCTTAAAACTAAGCTTGTTGATATGGATCTTTCTGTAAGAGCACTAAATTGTTTGAAAGCGGCTGAAGTTGATACACTTGGTGATTTAGTATCGTTCAATAAAAATGACCTAATGAAATTCCGTAATTTCGGTAAAAAATCTTTAACTGAACTAGATGAACTAGTGGCTATTAAAAATTTGAACTTCGGAATGGATTTAGCAAAATACAAATTAGATAAAGAATAAATTACTTCATATTTTGCTTTCCAAAGCGGATTGTAGCAAGATGAAGATAAAAAAAATACGTCATGAGACACGGAAAAAAATTCAATCACTTAAGCAGACAGACTGCACATAGAAGTTCTATGTTGGCTAATATGGCTTGTTCTCTTATAGAGCACAAACGTATTAACACTACTGTTGCAAAAGCAAAAGCGCTTAAACAATTCGTTGAGCCTTTAATTACAAAATCTAAAGCTGACACGACTCACAACCGTCGTATCGTTTTTGGATACTTACGTAGCAAGTATGCTGTAACTGACTTGTTCAGAGACGTAGCTGCTAAAGTAGGTGACCGTCCAGGTGGATACACACGTATCATTAAAGTTGGAAATCGTTTAGGAGATAATGCTGATATGGCAATGATTGAATTAGTAGATTTCAATGAACTTTACAACGGAGGTAAAAAAGAAGTTAAAAAAGCAAAAAGCCGTCGTGGTGGAAAAGCTAAGAAAGAAGGTGAAGCTGTTGAAGCACCAGTTGCTGAAACAGAAGCTCCTGCTGCTGAACCTGAAACTCCAAAAGAGGCTGCTGAATAATTATGAAAATAATAATTCAATAAAAATCAAGGATAAACTTTTATTAGTTTGTCCTTTTTTTTTGATTTTTTGGAGCAGAAATTCTATATTTTCAATAACTATTCCTCCCGCTTTTCGTGTCAATCTTTTTCTTTTTAAAGGAAAAAGAAAAAGGATTTTCACTGCAATCGGGGCTAGTTTAGAACTTCTGATTTTCATAAGAAACACTTCAAAAAATATAAATTTTCAAAAAACGTTGCATTCACTGTTTTAAAGAATTAAATTTGCAAAAAATTTGACTACTGATGAAACGAAATTTGCACTTTCATTAGATCATAAAAAAAATAATAGAACCAACGAATGAAATACACAACAAGAAAAAGCGCGATACTTTTATTAAGTGACGGAACCATTTTCCACGGAAAATCTATTGGAATTTCAGGAACTACTTTTGGAGAAGTTTGCTTTAATACAGGGATGACAGGTTATCAGGAAATATTCACTGACCCTTCTTACTTCGGACAAATTATGGTAGCTACCAATGCTCACATTGGAAACTATGGAGTAAACGACAAAGAAGTAGAATCAGGTGATATTAAAATTGCTGGACTGGTTTGTAAAAATTTTAGTTTCAATTACTCTCGTGAAGATGCTTCAGGAAGTTTGGAAGACTATTTTACAAAACAAAACCTAATCTGTATCTCTGATGTTGATACTCGCGGATTAGTAAGTTACATTCGTGATAACGGAGCAATGAACTCAGTAATTTGTACTGACGGAACACCAATTGAAGAATTAAAAGCAGCTTTGGCTAAAGTTCCGGATATGAAAGGTTTGGAATTAGCTTCAAAAGTTTCTACGAAAGAACCTTATTTCTTTGGAGATGAAAATGCAACTTATAAAATAGCAGCTTTGGATTTAGGAATTAAAACCAATATCCTTCGTAACCTTGCCAAAAGAGATTGTTACATCAAAGTATTTCCATACGATTCAAAATATTCAGAATTGGCAGCATTCAATCCAGATGGTTTTTTCTTGTCTAACGGACCTGGAGATCCAGAACCATTATCAGGAGCAATTGAGGTGGCAAAAGAAATTCTATCTAATGATAAACCTTTGTTCGGAATTTGTTTAGGACATCAGGTAATTGGTTTGGCAAACGGGATTTCTACTTATAAAATGTTCAACGGACACAGAGGAATCAATCATCCTGTAAAAAATATCATTAGCGGAAGAGGAGAAATTACTTCTCAGAATCATGGTTTTGCTGTGAATAAAGAAGAATTAGATGTACATCCAGATTTTGAAATCACACATCTTCATCTGAATGATGGAACTGTAGCTGGAATGAGAATGAAAAATAAAAAATGTTTCTCTGTACAATATCATCCGGAAGCTAGTCCTGGGCCACACGATTCATCTTATTTATTTGATCAATTTATTGAAAATATAAAAAAGTAATACTTCTTAATAGATGTTTTTCAAATATAAAAGCTGTCAATTTAGGCGGCTTTTTTGTTTTTATTTATTAAAATCCTGACTAACGAAATATGGTTTTTTAAAGGTTCAAGTGTTTGGATCAATTCAGCTTTTTGTCTTTGAAATATGTTGGCATATAAATTTATGTTAATAGTAATAAGGAAACTTGTATTGTGTGTTTGAATTGTTATTTTTACAACTATAATTTAATGAGATTGTAGTTGTTAAAACTATTCCATTTCTTGATTCTTAAAGCGTATATTTGACCCGAATTATTCAGGCGATAAAATAAATATTCCAAGTTGGTTTCATGAATAATTTACAAATAAAATAAAATTTCAAAATAATGCTTTTAAAATCGATTTCAATGAAGTTTATAAATAATAAAATTGCATTTGTATTTTTTCTTTTGCTATTTTCAAGCGGTATTGCTTTAGCTCAGGAAATAATCCAAGAAAGTGTAGTTGATACCATTAAAAAAACTAATTCAGGTAAAAAACAATTAATTGATGGAGTCATTGCAAAAGTTGGAGATTACATTATTTTAGATTCGGATATTGATAAATCTTATTTGGAAATTTCAAGCCAGGGAGGTTCTGTAAAAGACATTACAAGATGTCAAATGTTAGGAAAATTGATGGAAGATAAATTGTATGCACATCAAGCAGTACAAGATAGCTTGAAAGTAACTGACTCAGAAGTAAAATCTTTAATGGAAGAAAGACTAGCTTATATGGTAGAACAAATTGGTTCTATGGATAAAGTGGTAAAATATTATAAGAAAAGTTCAGAAGAAGATTTCAGAACGTATTTCTTCGATATCTTGAAAGAACAAAGGCTTACTTCAGAAATGCAAAAGAAAATAATTGGGGAAGTAGAGATAACTCCTGAAGAAGTTCGTAATTTTTTCAAAACCATTCCTAAAGACGAATTGCCGGTTTTTGGTGCGGAGATGGAAGTAGCACAAATTGTGATTACTCCAAAAGTTTCTGATGCAGAAAAGCAAAAGGTAATCAATAAATTGAAAGAGTTTAAAAAAGAAATTCAGGAAGGAGGATCCAGTTTTGCTACCAAAGCAGTTTTGTATTCCCAAGATCCAGGTTCCCGAGCTACAGGTGGCTTTTATAAAATGAATCGAAAAACTCAGTTTGTAAAAGAATTCAAAGAAGTTGCTTTTAGTCTTGCAGAAGGCGAAATTTCAGAGCCATTTGAAACAGATTTTGGATACCATATTATCTATGTCGAAAAGATTAAGGGGCAGGATTTGGAATTGCGTCATATCTTATTAATTCCATCCGTAACATCCGATGATTTAAAAGCTGCTAAGGAGAAAATCAGTTTAATTAGAAAAAGAATCGTAGACAAAGAAATTACTTTTGCTGAAGCGGCAAAAACAATGTCGGATGAAAAAGAGACAAAAGCTAATGGTGGTGCTTTAATCAATCCAAGAACTCAGGATACCCGTTTTGAATTGACAAAAATGGAGCCTACTTTGTATAGTCAGATTTCAAATTTGAAAGAAAATGAAGTTTCGTTGCCTTTATTGGATGAAGATCAATCAGGAAAGAAAAAGTACAAGTTGATTACAGTTACTAATAGAATTGACGAACACACTGCTGATTATGCTAAAGATTATACTAAAATTAAAGAATTGGCTTTGAAAGAAAAGCAAATCAAAGCAATTGGAAAATGGTTTGATACTAAAATTAAAGATACTTATGTTAAAATTAATGGGGAATATAGAAATTGTACTTTTACCAACAATTGGTTAAAAAAATAGTTTTCATTAATTAATAATCAATTTGTAGATTTGAGTTTCAAAATCTAAAATCCTAAATCTAAAATATGTCAGACGTAGCCGCAATACATACCTTAGTTCAGAAAAGAAATGAACTGAAAACTGAAATAGCAAAGATTATCGTGGGTCAGGATGCGGTAGTCGATCAAATTTTATTATGTATTTTTTCCGGTGGACACGCACTTTTGGTGGGAGTTCCAGGTTTGGCGAAAACATTGTTGGTTAATACATTGGCACAAGCATTGGGTTTGGATTTTAAAAGAATTCAATTTACTCCTGATTTGATGCCTTCCGATATTTTAGGAAGTGAAATATTGGATGAAACCCGTCATTTCAAATTCATAAAAGGACCTATTTTTTCAAATGTTATTCTGGCTGACGAAATCAATAGAACGCCTCCAAAAACTCAGGCAGCTTTACTTGAAGCCATGCAGGAGCGTTCGGTTACTATTGCAGGGCATAACTACAAATTAGACTTGCCTTATTTTGTATTAGCAACTCAAAACCCAATTGAGCAAGAAGGAACTTATCCTTTACCTGAAGCACAATTAGACCGTTTTATGTTTGCTATTAAGCTGGGTTATCCTTCTTTTGAAGAAGAAGTTCAGGTGGTAAAGCGAACAACTTCAAATGAAAAAAATCCGATAAATCCATTATTTACCGCTCAGGAAATTATCGATTTCCAACATTTAATCCGCAGAATTCCTGTGACTGATAATGTAATAGAATATGCAGTGACTTTGGTTAGTAAGACACGTCCGGACAATCCTTTGTCTAACGAATTCGTGAAAAATTATTTGGATTGGGGAGCAGGACCAAGAGCATCACAAAATTTAATTTTAGCAGCTAAAGCTAATGCCGCTTTCAATGGGAAATTTTCTCCAGATATTGAAGATGTAAAAGCAGTGGCTACAGGAATCCTTCGTCACAGAATCATCAAAAATTATAAAGCAGATGCTGAGGGAATTACAGAGGAAATGATTATTGATAAGTTGGTTTAATAATTCCTTTTTTCATTTTTCTAATTATAATTTATCTATTCAGTAAGTACTAAATATCAATTTTAGTACTGTAATTTCATAATTGAAATAAACGAACCAAAAACTAGCTGTCTTTTTCGCTTTGTTTACGTGGTAATTAGATAAATATTCATTCTGATATTTAGAATTTTTCAATAAAAATCACATAAATTCATTTATTTGTAATTATAGTGTGTTGATTGCTATCTTATGCTAAATTCTTTTTAATTCTCATCTTTAATTCTTTAAATTTGCATCACAAATAAAAAAACTAAATAGTATGGCTTTTTGATTTTGAGATAATCAAATTGAACGGTCATTAACACTGAAAAGACACTATGAACATTTATAACGACTACATTAAGGAGATCGAAGAGCGAAAAGGTCAGGGTCTTCACCCAAAACCGATTGATGGCGCTGAATTATTAAGCCAAATCATTGAGCAAATTAAAGATTTGAATAACGAGTACAGAGCAGATTCTCTTAACTTCTTTATTTATAATGTTGTTCCTGGAACTACTCCAGCGGCTAATCTTAAAGCTAATTTTTTAAAAGAAATCGTTCTAGGTCAATCAGTAGTTGCTGAAATCACGCCTGCTTTTGCTTTAGAGTTGTTATCACACATGAAAGGTGGAACTTCTATAAAAGTACTACTGGATTTAGCTTTAGGTAACGATGTTACTATTGCTAAACAAGCTGCTGAAGTTTTGAAAACACAAGTTTATCTTTATGAAGCGGATACAGATCGTTTAGCTGAGGCTTTTAAAAGCGGAAACGAAATTGCTGCAGCTATTTTAGAGAGCTATGCTAAGGCTGAGTTCTTTACTAAATTACCTGAAATAGCAGAAGAAATTAAGGTAGTTACTTTTATTGCTGGTGAAGGAGATATTTCTACTGATTTACTTTCTCCAGGAAACCAAGCACACTCTCGTTCAGATCGTGAATTGCACGGAAAATGTTTAATTTCTCCTGAAGCACAAGCTGAAATCAAAGCATTAGCCGAAGCGAATCCTGATAAGAGCGTGATGTTAATCGCTGAAAAAGGTACGATGGGTGTTGGTTCTTCAAGAATGTCGGGTGTAAACAACGTGGCACTTTGGAGTGGTAAACAAGCTAGTCCATATGTTCCATTTATTAATATTGCTCCAATCGTTGCAGGAACAAACGGTATTTCTCCGATTTTCTTAACAACTGTTGATGTTACTGGTGGTATTGGTCTTGACCTTAAAAACTGGGTAAAAAAATTAGATGCAGATGGTAATCCTGTTCGTAATGAAAGTGGTGATCCAATTCTGGAAGAAGTTTACTCTGTTGCAACTGGTACTGTTCTTACAATCAACACAAAAACAAAGAAACTTTACAACGGCGATAAAGAATTGATTGATATTTCTAAGGCATTTACACCTCAGAAAATTGAATTTATAAAAGCGGGGGGATCTTACGCAATTGTATTTGGAAAAAAATTACAAACATTTGCTTCAAAGACTCTTGGTATTCCTATTGTTCCTGTTTATGCTCCATCAAAAGAGGTTTCTGTTGAAGGACAGGGTCTTACTGCAGTAGAAAAAATATTCAATGCAAATGCGGTTGGTTCAACTCCAGGTAAAATTTTACATGCTGGTTCTGATGTTCGTGTTACCGTAAATATTGTTGGTTCACAAGATACAACTGGTTTGATGACATCTCAGGAATTAGAGTCTATGGCTGCTACTGTGATTTCTCCAATCGTTGACGGTGCTTACCAATCAGGTTGTCATACAGCTTCAGTTTGGGATAATAAATCTAAAGCAAATATTCCGAGATTGATGAAATTTATGAACGACTTCGGATTGATCACAGCTCGTGACCCGAAAGGCGTTTATCATTCCATGACGGATGTAATTCACAAAGTACTTAATGATATTACTGTAAATGAATGGGCTATCATCATTGGTGGTGACTCTCATACCAGAATGTCAAAAGGGGTTGCTTTTGGTGCTGACTCAGGAACAGTTGCTCTTGCATTAGCAACTGGTGAAGCTTCAATGCCAATTCCAGAATCTGTGAAGGTGACTTTCAAAGGAGATATGAAAGGATACATGGATTTCCGTGACGTAGTTCATGCTACACAATCTCAAATGCTTAAAACATTTGGTGGAGAGAATGTATTCCAAGGAAGAATTATTGAGGTTCACTTAGGAACTCTTAATGCGGATCAAGCATTTACTTTTACGGATTGGACTGCAGAAATGAAAGCAAAAGCTTCTATCTGTATTTCTGAAGATTATACCTTGATTGAATCTCTTGAGATGGCAAAAGGTAGAATTCAGATCATGATTGATAAGGGAATGGATAACAAAAATCAAGTACTGAAAGGATTGATTGCTATTGCTGATAAGAGAATCGCTGAAATTATTTCAGGTGAAAAACCAGCTTTAAGACCAGATGCAAATGCTAAGTATTATGCAGAAGTAGTTGTAGATCTTGATGTGATTGCTGAGCCAATGATTGCTGATCCAGATGTTAATAATGCAGATGTTTCTAAAAGATATACTCACGATACTATCAGACCTTTATCTTTCTACGGAGGGGTTAAAAAAGTAGATCTTGGATTTATCGGATCTTGTATGGTTCATAAAGGAGATATGAAAATCCTTGCTCAAATGCTTAAAAATATTGATGAACAAGAAGGTAAAGTAGAGTTCAAAGCGCCACTAGTTGTAGCTCCTCCTACTTACAATATTGTTGATGAATTAAAAGCAGAAGGTGACTGGGAAATTTTACAAAAATATTCTGGTTTCGAATTTGACGATAACATTCCTAAAGCTGCGGCACGTACTTCATACGAAAATATGTTGTACTTAGAGCGTCCAGGTTGTAACCTTTGTATGGGTAACCAGGAAAAAGCTGCCAAAGGAGATACGGTAATGGCGACATCTACCCGTCTTTTCCAAGGAAGAGTTGTTGAAGATACTGAAGGTAAAAAAGGAGAGTCATTGCTTTCTTCTACACCAGTTGTGGTATTATCTACGATACTTGGTAGAACTCCAACAATTGAAGAATACAAAACAGCAGTAGACGGTATCAACTTAACTAAGTTTGCACCTTCTCATAAATTGCTAGTTAAATAATAACATAATTAGTTAATTATAGTTTAAAAGCCTGAGTCTAATGACTCGGGCTTTTTTTTGTACTCTATTTTTTTGTATCTTGTGAGGAGCAAAATTAAATAACAAAAACAAATACGTAAATCTTATGGCTTTTGATATTGAAATGATTAAAAAAGTGTATGCCAACATGACCAGTCGTGTTGATGCTGCACGCCAATTAGTTGGTCGCCCGCTTACATTGACCGAGAAAATTTTATATACTCATCTTTGGGAAGGGCTGCCTACTCAAACATTTAAAAGAGGAGTTGATTATGTAGATTTTGCTCCGGATAGAGTGGCTTGTCAAGATGCAACAGCTCAGATGGCTTTGTTGCAGTTTATGCATGCCGGAAAGAAAACGGTAGCAGTTCCAACAACTGTTCATTGTGATCACCTTATTCTTGCTAAAGTTGGAGCTGAAAAAGATTTAGCTGTGGCCAATACACAATCAAAAGAAGTTTTTGATTTTCTGTCTTCAGTATCTAATAAATATGGAATAGGTTTTTGGAAACCAGGTTCAGGAATTATTCACCAAATCGTTTTGGAAAACTATGCTTTTCCCGGAGGTTTGATGATTGGCACGGATTCTCATACTGTAAATGCAGGTGGATTGGGTATGTTGGCTATCGGTGTTGGTGGTGCAGATGCAGTGGATGTAATGTCTGGGATGTCATGGGAATTGAAATTTCCAAAATTAATAGGTGTAAAATTGACTGGGAAATTATCGGGTTGGACGGCACCAAAAGACGTAATTCTTAAAGTAGCCGATATTCTTACTGTAAAAGGTGGGACTGGTGCTATTGTAGAATATTTTGGAGAAGGAGCTACTTCAATGTCTTGTACCGGAAAAGGAACTATCTGTAATATGGGAGCTGAAATTGGGGCGACTACTTCTACATTTGGTTATGATGAGTCCATGAGAAGATATCTTTCTGCAACAGGTCGTCAGGATGTAGTGGATGCTGCGGATAAAGTAGCTTCTTATTTGACTGCTGACCCAGAAGTGTATGCTGATCCGGCAACTTATTTCGATCAATTAATAGAAATTAATCTTTCGGAATTAGAGCCACACATCAATGGACCTTTTACTCCGGACAGAGGAACTCCGGTTTCTAAAATGAAAGAAGAAGCTGCAGCAAACGGATGGCCTATAAAAGTAGAATGGGGATTAATCGGTTCTTGTACCAACTCTTCTTACGAAGATATGGCTCGTGCTGCGTCTATTGTAAATCAGGCTGTAGAGCATGGAATTACTCCAAAAGCAGAATTTGGTATCAATCCCGGTTCGGAGCAAATTAGATATACTATCGAAAGAGACGGAATCATTGCTACTTTCGAAAAAATGGGAACTAAAGTATTTACCAATGCTTGTGGACCTTGTATCGGACAATGGGATAGGGATGGAGCTGACAAACAAGAGAAAAACACTATCGTTCACTCTTTCAACCGTAACTTTTCTAAACGTGCAGATGGTAATCCAAACACACATGCTTTTGTGACTTCACCGGAAATGGTGGCTGCATTAGCCATTTCAGGACGTTTGGATTTCAATCCTTTGACGGATTCTTTGATTAATGATAATGGAGAAGAAGTAAAACTGACTGCGCCTTATGGTGATGAATTGCCAAAAAGAGGTTTTGATGTTGAAGATAACGGATTTCAGGCTCCGGCAGCTGATGGTTCAAGTGTGCAGATTTTGGTAAGTGAAACTTCAGACAGATTACAGCTTTTGGCACCATTCGATCCTTGGGACGGAAAAAATATTACTGGAGCCAAACTATTAATCAAAGCTTTCGGAAAATGTACTACGGATCATATTTCAATGGCTGGACCCTGGCTGCGTTTCCGTGGGCATTTGGATAATATTTCAAATAATATGCTGATTGGAGCAGTAAATGCTTTTAATGAAAAAACAAATTCTGTTAAAAATCAATTAACTGGTGCATACGATGCTGTTCCTGCTGTAGCGCGTGCTTACAAAACGGCTGGAATTCCTTCAGTTGTTGTAGGAGACCACAATTACGGGGAAGGTTCTTCTCGTGAACACGCCGCAATGGAGCCTCGTTTCTTGGGAGTAAAAGCAGTTTTGGTAAAATCTTTCGCTCGTATACACGAAACTAATTTGAAAAAACAAGGAATGTTGGGTCTTACATTTGCTAACGAAGCGGATTACGACAAAATTCAGGAAGATGATACTATTAACTTCTTGGACTTAGTTGATTTTGCTCCGGCTAAACCATTAACGCTAGAATTTGTTCACACAGATGGTTCTAAAGATATTATCCTGGCAAATCATACCTATAATGCTAGTCAAATTGGCTGGTTCGTTGCAGGTTCTGCATTGAACTTAATTGCCGCTGAAGCTAATGCATAATTAAAATTATTATTCTTAAAAATGCTCTGTGAAAACAGGGCATTTTTTTATGCATTAAATTGTTAAATCAATTATAAAGAGTCGTTTTAAAATTGTGATTTTTCTATTAATAACTTAGATTTGTAATTGTACTATACTTTTTTGATAGGTATTTCCGTTAAAGTAAAGTAATAATTCAATGTTTTGAATAATTGTAGTTGTCGTATTGTATTGAGGTTTAGAAAACTAATACAGTAAATAATGAAATTTAAATTGGGTTTATGAGGTGTTATAAGTATATATTTTTGGTGGTCTTTTTTTATAGTATGAATGTTTTTTCACAAGAAAAAAACATTCAGCATACAATTGAAAAAGGAGAAACCATCAGCGGAATTGCAAAGTACTATAATATAAAACCAAGCGAAATTTACGATTTAAACCCAGAGGCTAGAAATGGAATAAAATACAAAGGAGTATTAGTAATTCCTGCCAAAGCTAGAAAGAATGATACTGTTTTAATTAATGATACTAAAACGACAACCTACGAAGTACAGCCTAAAGAAACACTTTACGGGATTGCCAAACAGCATAATGTTAAGGTTGAAGATTTGTACAAAATCAATCCTGATTTGGAAAAAGAAGGTTTGAAAATAGGTCAGGTAATCAATGTTCCTCAAACAGGTTCATTGAGTGCAAAACCTGAAAAGCCAATCGAAGTTAAAAAGCCAAATGTTTCCAAAAATACCCCAAAAGAAGAAGTAGTTGTTACTCCAAAAAAGGAAAAGAAATCAGCAATTCCAACTGAAGGAATCACTTATGAGATTTTACCAAAAGAGTCTTTGTATTCTATTGCCAAAAAATACGGAATCACTCTTGCCGATTTGCAAAAAGCCAATCCGGAATTAGAAAATAAAACTTTAAAAGTAGGGCAAAAGATTATTGTTCCGGTAAAAGCGGATATTAATTCGAATTCGCCAAAAGTGATTGTAGAGCAAAAGAATCCGGAAACTGAAATTAGTCACGAGGTTTTACCAAAAGAAACCAAGTATGGAATTGCTAAACAATATGCACTTACAATTGCTGAATTAGAAAAACAAAACCCGAATATTGTAAACAATCTATTGGTGGGTTCAGTACTTAAAATTCGCAGTTCAAAAGTTATTGAAATTAAACCTCCTGTTGAAATTATTGTGATTAAAGAAGAATCGGAGAAGAAAGAATCTACTGAAAATGTTCCTATGACACACGATGCGGCATTTGTAGATCAGTTAATTTCAACAGCTTCTGAGAATATAGGAACACGATACCGCTCTGGTGGAACTACGAAAGAAGGTTTCGATTGTTCGGGTCTGATGTATTATACGTTTAGTAATTCTGATATTAAATTGCCAAGATCATCGTATGAAATGGCAACTTATGGTTCAAAGATAGACACTGAAAATGCTCAAAAAGGGGATTTGATTTTCTTCAAAACGAATGGTCGGGGGCGAATCAATCACGTGGGAATGGTGGTCGAAGTTTTGGAAGGTGAAATTAAATTTATTCATTCCTCTACAAGTAGCGGTGTAATTATTTCCTCTACTAAAGAATCGTATTATGAAAAGAGTTTTGTTCAGGTAAATCGGGTATTATAAGCTTTAATTATAACTATATTTTATTAAAACTCTCAAGGCAACTTGGGAGTTTTTTTTATTTTGCTGACTATGATTTCGTTGAATTTTGTATAACTGATTTTAGCTAGAGATATAGTTTTTATCTATTGTAAAATGATTTAAATAAGAAATTTTTCGGTAAATTCGAAGTAAGTTTTTAAAAATCATCAAATTATGGAAAATTACGAGAATACTAATGGTGAAGGCAAATGTCCTTTTTCAGGAGATGCTGCCAAGCAAAATGCTAATGCAAGCAGAAGAAACAACGACTGGTGGCCCAATCAGTTGAAGTTGAATGTCCTTCGACAAAATTCATCTCTGTCTGATCCGATGGGTGAAGCATTTAATTATGCAGAAGAGTTCAAAAGTTTGGATTTAGCAGCAGTAAAGAAAGATATTTTCAATCTGATGACCGATTCTCAGGATTGGTGGCCTGCAGATTATGGACATTATGGGCCATTTTTTATTCGGATGGCGTGGCATAGTGCAGGTACTTATCGTATTGCAGACGGACGTGGTGGTGCGGGTTTTGGAACTCAGCGATTTGCTCCCTTAAATAGTTGGCCTGATAATGTGAATTTAGATAAAGCCCGTTTATTGTTATGGCCTATAAAACAAAAATATGGTAGAAAAATTTCATGGGCAGATTTGATGATACTTGCCGGAAATTGTGCTTTAGAATCGATGGGTTTTAAGACTTTCGGTTTTGCTGGAGGTCGTGCCGATGTTTGGCAGCCTTCGGAAGATATTTATTGGGGCTCTGAAGGAAAATGGCTGGATGACCAACGTTATTCAGGTGATCGTGAATTAGAAAATCCTCTTGCTGCTGTTCAGATGGGGTTAATTTATGTAAATCCGGAAGGTCCTAACGGAAATCCTGATCCATTGGCGTCTGCCCGTGATATTCGGGAAACCTTCAAGCGTATGGCGATGAATGATGAAGAAACCGTGGCGCTTGTTGCCGGCGGACATACATTTGGTAAAACCCATGGAGCTGCTGATCCGGGAGAATATGTGGGTGTTGAACCTGGGTCTGCAAATATTGAAGATCAGGGTTGTGGCTGGAAAAATACTTTTGAAAGTGGTTTTGGAGAACATACGATTAGTAGTGGTTTGGAAGGTGCATGGACAACAACACCAGCTAAATGGAGTCATAATTATTTAGAAAACCTTTTCGGGTTTGAATGGGAATTGACCAAAAGTCCTGCTGGAGCGCACCAGTGGAAACCAAAAGACGGAGCAGGATCAGGGACAGTGCCAGATGCACACAATCCATCGAAAAGCCATGCACCAACTATGCTGACGGCTGATTTAGCTTTGAGATTTGATCCTGTTTATGAAAAAATTTCAAGACATTTCCTTGAAAATCCTGCTGCTTTTGAAGATGCTTTTGCGCGTGCCTGGTTCAAGCTGACACACCGTGATATGGGACCAATTGTTCGTTATTTGGGTTCGGAAGTGCCTCAAGAAGAATTGATTTGGCAGGACCCGATTCCTGCTGTGACACATTCACTCATAGATTATAATGACATTACTGCCTTAAAAGAGAAAATACTAGATTCTGGATTATCTGTGTCTCAATTGGTTTCTACGGCCTGGGCTTCGGCATCTACATTCCGTGGTTCTGATAAAAGAGGTGGAGCAAACGGAGCGCGTATTCGTCTGGCACCACAAAAGGATTGGGAAGTGAATAATCCTAGTCAATTGACAAAAGTGTTAGATGTACTTGGAAGTATTCAGGCAGGATTCAATAGTACACAGTCTGGCGGGAAACAGGTTTCTCTGGCAGACTTGATTGTTCTGGCCGGATGTGCAGGAGTTGAAAAAGCAGCTCACAATGCTGGTGTTCTTGTTACAGTTCCTTTTACACCGGGAAGAGGAGATGCTTCACAAGAGCAGACAGACGTAGAATCTTTCGCAGTTTTGGAACCTGAAGCGGATGGATTCAGAAATTATATGAAAATAAAATACTCCGTATCTGCCGAAGAAATGCTGATTGATAAAGCACAACTCCTAACATTAACTGCCCCTGAATTGACTGTGCTTCTTGGCGGTTTGCGTGTACTGAACACCAATTTTGATTATGCTGTAAATGGAGTATTTACCAATCGTCCTGAAACACTGACTAATGATTTCTTCGTAAATCTATTGGATTTAGGTACCACGTGGAAAGCTTCTTCAGAATCTCAAGATATTTTTGAAGGTCGTGATCGTAAAACGGGTCAATTGAAATGGAAAGGAACTCGTGTGGATTTGATTTTTGGTTCCAATTCAGAATTGAGAGCTCTTGCAGAAGTCTATGGATGTTCTGATTCACAGGAGCAATTTGTAAAAGATTTTGTGAAAGTCTGGAACAAAGTAATGAATCTGGATCGTTTTGATTTAGTTTAATAGCTATATTTTATAAAAAAAACTCTCAAGGTTACTTGAGAGTTTTTTGTTTTAACTTGGAAAATAAAATCTGTCTTATCCGTTACAACTGCGACTAAATTTATTCCTTGATTATTTTCCCAACGTAGTTTTTACTGTCTATTTCAAATTGTATCAAATACAATCCGGAGGGTAATGAAGTCAGGTCAATTGTATTGTTTTTTCCTTCCAGTAGTTTCTGTCCATTGTTACTGAATATTGTATAATTGTCAACTGGCAATTCAGAATTAATCGTTACAAAATTAGAAGTTGGATTCGGATAGATAGTAAAGGAAGTAATTGTTTTTTCTTCAAGTCCTAAAGTGGTCCCAAATTCATCAGCTCCCATATCAATTCGTCCGCCTTCGATTCTCAATTGATTATAAAAATCGGTTTCGCCATTGGCTACAACATAGCTTGGATTTCCTGCATTTTTAGATGGAGAATTCGTTAGAAGGTGAAAATCAGGATTAGTTATATTTGCCGTTGTGAATTGCGGATTGTCAAATACAGAGTTTGTATTTGTTGATGTTCCCGTTACAAAAGCTGTATATCCTGTGTATGAATTTCCATTCCAATCAACACTTAAATTAGTAGTTCCACCCGGACAGTAAATAGTGTTGTAATTAAAAATTAAGCCAGGTTGGGTCAATTCGGCATACGCCAAACTGTTTTTGACAGTAGTATAAAAAATATTGTTTTCGATTACACTGTTTTCACTGTACGAAAGGTATAATTCTCCGTTTCCGGATTTACTATAATCATTAAAATAGCAAGTGTTATTTTTTATGGACGAGTTGATTACTTTTCCTGAACCACCAGGATAAGCGAATCCTCCTAATGCCACAGCACAAATTTGATTATCATAAAAAACATTGTTTCTTATGATAATGGCATCAGTTGTTTTTCCTTTGTTTTCACATCCTACCTCAATTCCATATCCGTTATGGTAGGAAGTATTGTTTTCTACAATAATATTTTTTCCTCCATCAATATAAATACCGCCAGATGAGGCGTAGGCAGAAACACAATGATGAGCAATGTTGTTTTTTACCAGTCCGTTTCGTGCCTGATCGTTTGCCGGAGCAGTTCCTTCGTGACCAATGATATCAATACCAATATTGGTCAGATCATGCACATTGTTATTGCTTATTTCAAATCCGTCAACATTTCCATTTACGGCAATACCTTCGCTGTAACCCAGTCTGCAATTATAGAGTTCATTGTTTTGTATTTTCAGATTGGTAATGGCTGTCGTTCCACTAGTGCCATATACTATAATTCCCTGTGCATTTTTAGACGAGCTTACAGCCGCAATGGGGTTGGATGAAAAATGAATATCGTGAATTTTACAATTTTTGATGGTATTATTGGCGCCGCTTCCATCAATTAAGATTCCCTGAGCATCAAGCCGAATGTTATTCTGCAGTTCCAATCCGTCTATAGTTACATTGCTTTTGTTGGTTATCGCAATAATGGCATCCTGACCCGTAAGTCCAGTAGCATCAATGACAGGTAAGGTTACCGAATGATTTTTCAGGGTAATATTGCTAATAGGAATGCTGATTTTTTCGGTATAAGTGCCCGGAAAAACATTCAGAATGCTGTTGGCGGGTAATTGATTTAAGGCATATTGTATTGTTTTCCAAGGCGAAGCAAGGGAACCAGAATTGGCATTGTTACCAGTTGTAGAAACATAATAATTGGTTTGTCCAAAGCAAATGCCGGACAATAGTAAAAATACTAATAGTAATTTTTTTGGAGTCATTATTTTGGTTGGGTTAGTTTTAATTTTTGCCAAATATATTCATTTTTCTCACTATTTTATGAAATTCAGGGAATTGAGATTATAATTTAGGTTAAATCATGTAATTAGAATGTGACGGCATACTATTATTAGGGCGCCCCTCTTGATTTTGAAGGTGTCGCCTATGTTTTTGATAGGCTCGCCTATTAATTTTGTAGGGGTGGCTTTTGTTTTCGATAGGCTCGCTTATTGATTTTGAATGAGTCGCCTTTATTTTGGATAGGCGCTCCTATCAATTTGACAGGCGCTCCTTTAGTTTTTGATGGCTAACGTGTCTTTATGCTAAGTCTGCTTGTCTTTATAACAAGTAAGCTTGCTTTTATAACAAGCAAACATGCTTTTATGCTAAGTCTGCTTGTCATTATGCTAAGAAAACATGCTTTTATGCTAAGTCTACTTGTCTTAATAATAAGTACGCTTGTCTTTATGCTAAGGATGTCTATGATTTCGATAGGATCAGGTAGTAATTATTAGGTTTTCTCTAACTTCTTAAAATCTTCTCCATTGCTTTTCCTTTAGCCAATTCATCAATGAGTTTGTCCAAGTAACGAATTTTTTGCATCAGTGGGTCTTCGATTTCTTCTACACGCCAGCCGCAAATTACCCCCGTAATTTTAGAAACATTCGGATGGAGTTGTGCTTCGGCAAAGAAGGTTTCAAAATCAGTTTTGTTGTCGATCTGTTGCTGCAAAGTTGGTTGATCATAACCTGTCAGCCAGCAAATGATGGTATCTACTTCTGCTTTTGTGCGGCCTTTTTTCTCCGCTTTGGTAATGTAATGCGGATAGACACTGGCAAATGAGGTTGTAAATATTCGGTGTTTTTCCATGGTTTTTATTTATAAACTTAGTAGAGTAAATTTTAAGTTCTTATATAATCCGAGTGTAATATCATTAAATTAAGGGTTTATTTGTCATTCCGACGAAGGAGGAATCTTTGTTAGTTGCTCACGTTTGTTGGGATTCCTCCTTCGTCGGAATGACAAATAAACAAAATACCAGCTACCATTTAGCGAGCACTTTCTCATACGCTTTTCTTTGTCCGCCTCTGAAATAGACATGACCACAAAAACTGTAGCCCAGTTTTTCAAAGATTTTCATCATGGCAAAATTATCAAAATTGGTGTCTGCTTTCACACTGTATATGTTGTTCTGCAGTGCGAAATCTTCTATATAGCCAATTATTTTCTGTGCACAGCCTTTTCCCAAATACTTTTCGGAAATGGCAACCCGGTGAAACACCACAAAGTCACTATTGGTTAACCACTTCCCTTCGATTTTCGCATATTCAGGTTCGTCATTGATTAATACGGCACAATATCCGACGATGTTTTCTCCGTCGGTCAAAACAAATCCTGCTCCTTTTTCAATGTCTTTTTGCACCACTTCAGGGTTTGGATAACCATCCTGCCATTGATTGCTGCCGTCTTCTTTTCTCCTTAGTATAGCCAATTGTAAAATCTCCCATATTGGAGTGATTTCAGTAATTGTTGCTTTTCTAAAGTGATAATCTGTCATTGTGGTTTTGTATTTTGTTTAAGTGCTTGCGTATGTATGTACGAGCGTGATGCTTGAGTTAGCGGAGATATGATCTGTTTTTTACTGAGGTTTTTTTAATTCTTCCTGTTTTCTTTTCCTCTCGGCTTTAATTGCTTTTTGTTTTTCTATTTCAATATTTTTTTCTTTAGTTTCATTCTCTAATTCTAAAAATATTTCTTGGGTTTTATCAATTGAAATTTTTTCGTTTTCACTCAATTCCGCATTTGAATATTTTTCTGTAAGAATTTGTCCGACTTTCATTTTTCCAACTCTTGATTCTTTATCATCTTCTATAATATTAAATAATTTGAATTGATTTTCTCTTGTTTGTAATGTTTTAAAAATTATTTGATATACAGGGTCGAAATGTTGAAAATCTGATTGAGATAAAGCTTTTATGAAAGCATTTAATTCTTTGCTTTTTGTTTGAAAACTTGTTTCCATTACTGCATTCATAAAATCAGTTGTTGATTTTAAAATGTCATTTTCAAAAGCACATTTTATGGAATTCTCATAGTATCCTAGCAAATCTTCACTTATTATAGGGTCTTTAATTGATAAATCTAAAAAATGTTGAAAAAATAAAAGTTTATAATAATTTAAATAATCAATTTTTGGATTAAATAAATCATCATCTTCATCCTCTTCATTTTCACCAATTTTCTCTTTTAGCCTTAAATATGCTTCTTTAAGAACTAGAAAATCATCTTTTTTAAGTTCTATAGTTAATAAATGTTGCGATAAATTTGTAATGTCTTCGGGGATTTTTATAAGTCTTTGTAAAATATGAACAGTTTCTTCTCTTTTAATTTTCAGGAATAATCCGTAAATATCATCTTGTATTTGATTATTAATTTTTACTACTTCATCTTTAACAAGTTTTGTTTCCGATAAAAGAGATTTGTTTTCCTCTCTAATCAATACTATTTTTCTTTCTATATGTGTTACATATAGACCAATTCCAATTGCAGCGACACTAAATAAAATTCCAAAAATTGTTAGATTAAAAGAAGCTGCAGATATTTGATTTGATATGCTGTCTAAAGTTTTTTCATTTATTTTTTCTTGTTGTTCATAATCTCTATTTAATTCCTCAATTTTTTTATTTAACGAATATATTTCTTTTTTTGTTGAACTGATTTCCAATATGTTTTTTTCAAGTTTCAATTGGGTGGAGTCTTTTCCATTTTGTGCAAATAAGGTTATGGATAAAAATGTAATTATTATATATTTCTTCATGTTTCTTTGTTAGCTGGGTTATGACTTATTTGTATATGAAACAAAATAATACAACGATATTGAGGGTTGAGTAGAGTGGTACAAATGTCAAGTATTATTTTCTTTTCAAATATATACAATTCCGATTACAAATTTACTTTTAACAAACAATCGTCATTGTTACTACGGGTTTGCGTGAGGGATTGAAGTGGAGCTCTCCCGATTTTTCATCGGGAAGCGGGAACGGAAAGCCCGACCCGTAGTTTTGCTTCGCCAGTTCGCCTTTCAGGCTCGGGTTACGGAGGGACACGCCCAAATGAAACTGCTTTTGCATCTGTTTTCTTAAATTTCCTAAAAAAGTATATCTTTAGCCAACCTAAAAACCAATTACAAATTAGCAATTACGAATTACGGAGATAGAAAGTGTTTTTAATAATTCGGATTACTTAAAACTAAACCAAAAAATGGAAGACAATAACCAGGAAGATTTTAAAAGAGAACTCGGATTACTGGACGGAACGATGCTCGTGGTGGGCTCGATGATCGGTTCGGGAATATTTATAGTAAGCTCGGGTATTGCCAGAGATGTGGGCTCGGCAGGATGGCTGACCTTGATTTGGCTTTTGGCGGGACTGATTACGATGATTGCCGCTGTGAGTTATGGCGAGCTGAGCGCGATGTTTCCTAAAGCCGGCGGACAATATGTGTATCTGAAGGAGGCTTATAACAAACTGATTGCTTTTCTGTACGGCTGGAGTTTCTTTGCTGTGATTCAGACGGGTACGATTGCCGCAGTGGGCGTGGGTTTTTCGAAATTTGCTGCTTATCTGTATCCTCCTTTGAGTGATGAAAATATTTTGTATGAAATAGGTTCTTTTCAATTGAATGCGGCTCAGATTGTTTCGATTTTTACTATTGTTTTGCTGACTTATGTCAACAGTCGTGGGGTTAAAGACAGTAAAACGATGCAAACGATTTTGACTGTTATCAAGATTTTGTCTTTGTTTGGATTGATTGTTTTTGGTTTTCTTCTGGCTGCCAAAGCGGATGTCTGGAATGCCAACTGGACGGATGCCTGGACGCCCCGTTCTTATCATGAGAAAAGTAGTTCTTGGATTTCTATAAGCGGCACAGCTTTGATTGTTGGAATTTCATCAGCTATGGTAGGTTCTTTGTTTTCTAACGATGCCTGGGTGGGTGTGACTTTCATTGCTGGAGAAATCAAGAATCCAAAACGCAATGTGGGATTGAGTTTGTTTTTGGGAACATTCCTGGTAACCATTATTTATCTTCTTGCTAATTTGATGTATCTGGCTGTAATGCCATTGGAGGAAATTGCAACGGTTCCTTATGACAGAGTTGCTGTGGCTGCTTCACAACACACATTTGGCAATACGGGAACTTATATTATTGCAGTAATGATTATGATTTCGACTTTTGCCTGCAATAACGGTTTGATTATGGCGGGTGCGAGAGTCTATTATACCATGGCTAAAGATGGTTTGTTTCTTAAAAAAGCAGCTACATTAAACCATGCGAGCGTTCCGGCCTGGGCTTTGTGGATGCAGTGTATTTGGGCTTCTTTTTTGTGTCTGACAGGGAAATATGGTGATTTGCTGGATTTTGTGGTTATCATTGTAATGATTTTTTACATACTGACTATTTACGGAATCTTCATTCTTCGCAGGAAAATGCCTGATGCTGAAAGACCTTACAAGGCTTTTGGTTATCCATTTTTGCCATTCCTATATATAATTTTGGCATCGGCGGTATCTATTTCTTTATTGTTTACCAAATTCTCAACTTGCGGTTGGGGTGTTTTGATTATGCTGACGGGGATTCCTGTTTACTATTTGACGAAACCTAAAGAGTAGTTTTTTATAAACCTTTGTCAAAGTTTTAAACTTTGACAAAGGTGATTGCAAACCATAAAAAAACCGTCCCAATTTTTATCGGGACGGTTTTCTCGTTTTTAGAATTAAATATATTAAATAATGATTCGGATTATCTCTCCGCGTTTGTTAATCATTTCCATTTGAACGCTCTGGTTTTCTGCTTTATTTCCCAGTAGTTTAGAAGCCGATTCGATGTCTTTGATTTTTACATTGTCGATGCTTAGAATAATATTTCCTTTGAGTTCTGCTTCGTATTGCTTCAGGTTTTCACTCGTAACCGATTTGATTTTTACGCCATAATCCAAATGAAATCTTTTTTTGTCGGTATCAGCAATGTTTTCTAATTCGATTCCTTTGAATTCAGTGCTAAAGAATTCGTTTTTACTTAAAATAACCGGAAGCACTTTGTTTTTTCCGTCTCTGATAAACGTAACTTCTACTTTGTCATTCGGTCTTTTGGTATTGATGTAACCTGACAGATCTGCAAAAGACGAGATATTTTGATTGTCTAATTTGATGATGATGTCTCCTTTCTGCAATCCTGCTTTTTCAGCTCCGGATTTTTTTTGCACTTTATTGATGTAAAACCCCTCGGTTTCCTTAACCCCTAATTCTTTTGAAGCCAGTGAATTTAATTCACCACCTTCAACACCAAGAATTCCTCTTTGCACGTTTCCGAATTCCATTAAATCTTCAATTATTTTGCGGGCATTGTTGGATGGAATCGCAAAAGAGTATCCGGTATAAGAACCTGTTGGTGATGAAATCATGGTGTTGATTCCGATTAATTCACCACGTGTATTAACCAAAGCACCACCACTATTCCCGGGGTTTACTGCGGCATCAGTCTGGATGAAGGATTGAATACCGCTAGTATCCAGATTTCTGGCTTTTGCCGAAATGATTCCTGCCGTTACAGTCGAATTTAAGTTATAAGGGTTTCCAACGGCCAGAACCCATTCGCCAATTTTTACCGAATCCGAATTCGCGAAAGCAGTATAAGGTAATTTCTCATCAGCCGTGATTTTTAATAAGGCAATATCCATTTTAGAATCGGTTCCAATGAGTTTGGCAGGATAGGATTTTTTGTTGTTCAGCGTGATTTCTATTTCGTTCGCGTCTTTTATCACGTGATTATTGGTTACGATATAACCGTCTTCCGAAATGATTACACCAGAACCCGTCCCTACCTGCTCCTGTAATTGCTCGCCTCTATATCCATAGAAATATTCCAGAATTGGATTAGAAACATTTCTTCGGGAAACATTTTTTACGTGTACTACGGTGTGAATGGTTTTGTCGGCAGCTTCTGTAAAATCAACAGCTTCTGTCGATAAGCCCACAGCTCGTCCGAACGAATTGGGAGCTAAAGTGGTAATGGATTTGTTTTTTGAAAAATAGCCATTGTCGTCAAATAACAATTTATAAGAACCTAAAGTTACGGCTCCACTTAACAATGACACTAAAAATAGGCTTGAAAATCGTTTCATAGTTATATAAGTTGTTTAAGGATTTACTTCGTAAAATTATAAAATTTGCTATTTCAAAAAAACAGTTTAACGCTCGGTTAACAATCTTTAACGTATCATTAATATTTTGTATTTTTGTACTTCTTAATACATACTATAATGCAAGTAGAATTCTATAAATATCAGGGAACAGGAAACGATTTTGTAATGATTGACAATCGCTCCGGATTTTTTCCAAAGGAAAATGTAAAATTGGTTGCCCACTTATGTGACAGACGTTTCGGAATAGGTGCCGATGGATTGATTCTGTTGGAAAACGACACTGAAACTGATTTCAAAATGGTTTATTACAATTCCGACGGAAATACGAGTTCTATGTGTGGAAATGGTGGTCGCTGTTTGGTTGCTTTTGCCAAAGATTTAAATGTGATTGCCGATAAAACAACATTTATCGCTACCGATGGTTTGCATCACGCTACTGTTGCCAGTGACGGAATCGTTTCTTTGCAGATGATTGATGTTGCTGATATCAAAAAAGAAAGCGATTATACTTTTATGAATACGGGCTCGCCTCATCACGTACAATTGGTCGAAGATTTGGAACATTATAATGTGAAAGAAAACGGAGCTGCCCTGCGTTACGGTCCTTTATATGGAAAAGAAGGAAGCAATATCAACTTTGTAAAAAAAATCAATGAGGATACTTTTTCACTGCGTACCTACGAAAGAGGAGTAGAGGATGAAACTTTGGCCTGCGGAACTGGAGCTACAGCCGTGGCAATTGCAATGAACGCTACAGGACAAACCAATGCTTCTTCAATCAACTTAAATGTAGAAGGCGGAAAATTAGCCGTTTCTTTTGATAAAATTGGTGATTTGTTTACGAATGTTTTTCTGATTGGTCCGGCAAAATTTGTGTTTAAAGGAGTGATAGAAATAGAGATTTAAACCAAATTCAAAAGTCAAATGATTACACTGAAAGGTAAAAACATCTACATTCGAGCATTAGAACCCAATGATTTGGAGTTTGTTTATGCTATGGAAAACGACCAGAGCATTTGGGAAGTAAGTAATACACAAACGCCTTACAGTCGGTTTTTGGTGAAACAATACCTCGAAAATGCCCATCAGGATATTTATGAAGCCAAACAATTGCGATTGGCGATTTGTCAGGATGAAGATTTTCCGGCCCTTGGATTAATTGACTTATTTGATTTTGACCCAAAGAATAACAGGGCAGGTATCGGTATCGTAATTCAGTCAACAGAAAACAGAAAACAAAATATTGGTTCCGAAGCTTTGGAGCTGTTAATCAAGTATGCTTTTTATCATTTGAATCTACATCAATTATATGCAAATATAGGTACAGAAAATGTTGCAAGTGTGGCTCTTTTTTCTAAATTTGGATTCCAGAAAATAGGAACGAAGAAAGATTGGACTTTAGTTAATGGAGTTTATAAAGACGAGGCTATTTTTCAATTAATTAATCATCAACTTTAAAATTTTCAGTTTTGAACTTAAAGAAAATCATAACAATAGCATCATTAGTAGTAATCTCAGGACTATTGATTTACGGAGGTATACTAGCCAATCAGGTTTTTTCTAAAAACACCAAGTTTCCACAATCTGAAGTCTTCGTTTTTGTGCCAACAGGTGCTACTTATGAAGATGTCAAGAAAATATTAGAACCTTTTGTAACCAATTTGAACCGTTTTGAAATGGTAGCCACTAAAAGAAGCTATCCTGAAAATGTAAAATCAGGGCGTTTTTTATTAACCAAAGGAATGAATAGTTATGATTTGGTGAAAGCTATGCGAAGTAATGTTCCCGTAAAACTGGCTTTTAACAATCAAGAGCGTTTGGAAAACTTTGCTCAGCGAGTGAGTTCACAAATTGAACCGGATAGTTTAACTTTGGTAAACACTTTCAAAGATCCTGATTTTCTGAAAGAAAATGGTTTTACAGAAGAAAATGTTTTTGTTATGTTTATTGCTAATACGTATGAAGTGTACTGGAATATTACAGCCGAAAAATTTCGTGATAAAATGATCAAGGAATATCGTAATTTCTGGAATGAAGAACGAATTGCTAAAGCTAAAAAACAAGGATTAACACCAGTTGAAGCAACTATCTTGGCTTCGATAGTACATAAAGAATCAGTTAAAAAAGATGAAAGACCAAGAATTGCTGGAGTTTATCTGAATCGTTTGAGATTAGAAATGCCACTTCAGGCAGATCCGACTGTGATTTATGCGATCAAAAAGAAAGACAATGATTTTGATCAGGTAATCAAAAGGGTTTTTTACAATGATTTGTTTTTGACTTCTCCGTATAATACTTATAAAGTTATAGGTCTTCCTCCAGGACCAATTGCAATGCCGGACATTACTGCATTGGATGCGGTTCTAAATCCGGAAAAACACGACTTTATATATTTCTGTGCCAGCGTTGATCGTTTTGGCTACCACGAATTTGCTGTGACTTTACCCGAGCATAATGTGAATGCCAAAAAATATGCAGATTGGATCAACAGTCAGGGAGTAGTAAGATAATTTTGAAGTATAAAAATTATTATTCTTTTTTGTTCTTTCTCGTGTTCCAAAATATTTGGGCACAAAACTCGTTCGATAATTTCTTCAAACCATCCGATTCCTTAAACAAGAAAAGGCAGAATTCAGTTTTTGTTACAGAAGCAGTTTTAGCTTCCGGAGCTTTGATTGGTCTGAACCAGCTTTGGTACGCCGATTATCCTAAATCTGATTTTCATTTTATAAATGACAATGCAAATTGGATGCAGATGGATAAATTGGGACATCTTTATACTTGCTATCACGTTGGAAGATTTGGAGCAGAAGCCCTAAATTGGAGTGGAGCTAGAAAAAAAAATCAATTGATTTATGGCGCTGGTTTAGGATTTGTATTTATGACTGCTGTTGAGGTTATGGATGGTTTTTCTGCAGAATGGGGAGCATCTATGGGTGATGTTATTGCCAACGCTTCAGGAACGGCTTTATATGTTTCGCAGGAATTAATTTGGAACGAACAACGCATTGTTCCGAAATTCTCTTTTCATACAACTGAATATGCTAATTACAGGCCCGATTTATTAGGAAGTTCATTGCAGGAACAAATTCTAAAAGATTACAATGGACAGACGTATTGGTTTTCGGTAAATTTATATTCTTTTGCCAAAAAAACAAAAATTCCGAAGTGGTTGAATCTTGCTTTTGGTTATGGAGCTGAAGGTTTAGTAGGTGAAAACGATGCTAAAAAATCGGTTATTTTTCCTATAAAACTACAAAATTACAAACAATTTTATCTAAGTTTGGATTTAGATTTGACAAAAATCAATACAAAATCACACTTTTTGAAGACGATTTTTTCGGTTTTAAATACGGTCAAAATCCCTGCGCCGACCCTTGAATACTCGTCTCAGAAAGGATTCAAATTTCATGGCTTGTATTTTTAGAAAATCTTAACTTGTTGATTTTCAGGCTTAATATTTTTTATTGTATATTTGCACCGTAGAAATTTCATAACGGGACAGCGTTTTGAAGAAAAACAATTTATGATAAAAAAATGGTCTTTTTACACAAGTTTGACTCTTATTGTAGCTTTTTTAAGCTCAGGTTTTAAACCTTTCGACCCAGAAACTAATCAATGGTTTCTTATTAATGAAACTGATGGAAGCCACTACTTATTTCCATCTCAAAAACAGAATGAATATACTAACTTAAGTGTGCCTTATACAGGCAAATTCTTCATCGGTTACAAAGAAGCAATCGCCTTCAAAGAATCCCAAGGAAAATACAAAAAAGTGAATTCTCTGGGATATATGGGTAAATACCAGTTTGGTAAGGAAACCCTAAAAACAGTCGGAATTCACGATAGCAGTCGTTTTTTGAACAGTCCGAAAATGCAGGAAAAAGCATTTGTGGCTTTGCTGGCAAAAAATAAATCGGAATTAAAAGACGTTATCGAAAAATACGAAGGACAAGTTGTTGCAGGCATTCATATTACAGAATCCGGAATATTGGCTGCAGCACATCTTGGTGGTGTAGGTTCGGTAAAAAAGTTCTTTAGAAACAAAGGCAAGCGTTTTTATAAAGATGCCTACGGAACTTCAATACGAACGTATATGAGAGATTTTGGAGGTTATGAAACTTCAGGAATCGTAGCTGATAGTAACGCAAAAGTGATGAAGTAGTACACTTTTTAAAAATTCAAAACCACGTCGATTGACGTGGTTTTTTTATGTTTACATTTTATGAATAATAAAAATAGTAGGGCGGTTGTGTAAATCAACCTTAATTTTTTTCCATTCCGATGCTCTCATTGTTTTGATGAACTCTGTTGGCATCGTGATGTCTGTAGCGACACAAATATAAGTCGATGGATTCAAAGCTTGGATAATATCCTCCAGCATTTTATTGTTTCTGTAGGGTGTTTCAATAAACAGTTGCGATTGATTTTTATCTTGCGATAATTTTTCCAAGTTTTTCAGAGCTGTTTTTTTCTCGGCTTTGTCAATAGGAATATAACCATTAAAAGCGAAACTCTGACCATTCATTCCAGAAGCCATAATGGCTAATAAGATAGAAGAAGGTCCAACTAGCGGGACAACCTGAATTCCTTTTTCGTGAGCCAATTTTACAATAACAGCTCCAGGATCAGCCACTCCGGGACATCCTGCTTCACTCATTAATCCAACATTTTTTCCTTCTAAACAAGCTTGTAGCATTTTAGAATGTTCTGAAACCTCGGTATGTTTGTTTAAAGAGCTTAATCTGAGTGAGGCTTGTACTTTTGTTGGCTGAATGCTTTTTATGAATTTTCGAGCCGTTTTTTCGTTTTCTACAATATAATCGTCAATGAAATCAATGCTTCTTTTTATAGTTTGAGGTAAAACATCATTTGGATCGCCTTCTTCTCCTAAAGTAGTTGGGATTAAATAGAGTTTACCTAAAGAAAGATTTGGTTTCATTGTGTATGGTATTTAGGATTGAAAATCAAGGGTGTTTTTCAATTAGCTTTTTAGCTATAATTTCGCAGGCTTCATCCAGCATTTGATATACATTATCAAATCCGTTTGCTAAACCATAATAAGGATCTGGAACATCTACATTTTCACCAGGAAATAATTCGTTCAGAATCAGTTGGACTTTTTCTTTTTGCTCCGGTGTTTTGGAAAGTGATATAACATCGTTGTAATTGGAATTATCCATTACATAGATATAATCGAAAGCATCGAAATCGTTTTTAGAAAATTGTCTTCCTTTTTGGCAGGAAATGTCTAAATTATTTTTCTTTGCGGTACTAATAGAGCGCTCGTCAGGACAACGGCCAATATGCCAGGAACCTGTTCCGGCTGAATCTACAGTGAATTTGTTTTTTGGAAGTTTTGATGCTAAAATTCCTTCAGCTAATGGTGAACGGCAAATATTACCGAGACACACCATCAAAATCTTTACAGACATAATGTGCTTATAATGTTAGTTTTTTATTGATGTCTTCAACAAATTTTTTGAATTGTTTGTCGGTAGAAACTAAATTATCAACGGTTTTACAAGCGTGTAAAACGGTAGCGTGATCACGATCTCCTATTTGAGAACCAATATTGGCCAAAGATGCTTTGGTGAATTTCTTAGCAAAAAACATAGCCAATTGACGGGCCTGAACAATATGTCTTTTTCTGGTTTTGGATTGAAGTGTTTCCACATCCAATTGAAAATAATCGGAAACAATTTTCTGAATGTAATCAATAGAAATTTCTCGTTTTACATTTTTTACAAATTTCTCAACAACGTTTTTAGCCAATTCAAGAGTTACCTCTTTTTTGTTGAAAGAAGATTGTGCAATCAGGGAAATGATAGCGCCTTCTAATTCACGTACGTTCGATTTGATATTGCGGGCAACATACTCTATGATTTCTTCCGGAATTTCTACTCCATCACGATACAATATGTTTTTCAGGATTGAAATTCTGGTTTCATAATCAGGCTGGTGCAATTCTGCGGACAATCCCCATTTGAAACGAGACAACAAACGTTGTTCAATATCCTGCATATCTACAGGAGCTTTGTCAGATGTCAAAATTACCTGCTTTCCGTTTTGGTGCAAATAGTTGAAGATATGGAAAAATACATCCTGCGTTCCTGATTTTCCGGAAAGGAATTGAACATCATCAATGATTAATACATCAATCAATTGGTAGAAATGGATAAAATCATTTCTGTTGTTTTTCTTGACTGAGTCAATATATTGTTGGGTGAAAATTTCAGCAGAAATATATAAAACTGTCTTTTCCGGGTATTTGTCTTTGATTTCAACTCCAATAGCGTGAGCTAAATGGGTTTTTCCTAAACCAACTCCTCCAAAAATTAATAATGGATTGAATGAGGTTCCTCCAGGTTTATTGGCAACAGCCATACCAGCCGAACGCGCTAATCTGTTAGAATCTCCTTCCAAGAAATTGTCGAAACTATAATTTGGATTCAGTTGAGATTCGATTTTTAAATTTCGAATTCCAGGAATTACAAATGGGTTTCTTAGTTCTGGATTAAGGTTTTTGTATGGAGCATCAACATCCTGAGCTTTCATTGGTGCACGATTCGCACTAGGCAATTGTTCCGTAAATGGTTGTTTGTTGCCATAAGTGTTCTCCATTTTGATTTTATAGAGTAACTTTGCGTTTTTTCCGAGTTCTTTGGTGAGCGCTACTTTTAATAATTTAACGTAGTGTTCTTCCAGCCATTCGTAGAAAAATTTACTTGGTACCTGAATATAGAGCGCATTATCGGTAAGTTCAACTGACTTGATTGGTTCAAACCAAGTTTTGTAGGCTTGATCCTGAATGTTGTCTTTAATAAAAGACAAGCAGTTTTCCCATACTGATTGTGCAGTCTTGTTCATAAATTTGGTTAAGTTAATCTTATTTGGTAATCGGTTATTCGGGTGAAAAAAAGGTTATTTTTTTACCCCTTTTTCAGGGTAACAAATATGTGAATAAAAATTGCTAAAAAAAAATATTTAGTATCTAAATTTTATAAAATATTATTGTATAAGGTCTGGAAATTTAAAAAATAAATAATGAATTATCATCAAACGCAAATACGGGTTCGTTATTCGGAAACGGATCAAATGGGAGTTGTTTATCACGGAAATTATGCTCCTTATTTCGAGATAGGTAGGGTTGAATGGCTTAGAAACAAAGGGATTTCATATAAATCAATGGAAGAAGGAGGTGTTATGCTTCCTGTCGTTTCTTTGACAATGAATTACAAAAAATCTGCTCGGTATGACGAACTTTTAACTTTAAAAACAATCCTGAAAAAGCAGACGACTGTCAAGATTGAATTTGATTACGAACTCTATAATGAAAGCGGTGAGTTATTAACAACAGGCAGCTCAATTTTGGTTTTTGTTGATATGAAAACCGGAAGGCCAATTGCTCCTCCATCGTATATTTCAGAAGTTTTAAATAGAATAGAATTAGCTTAACTTTTTCTTTGCGAATAATGAAAAAAAGATGCCTATTTTAAGAATATGTCAAAATGGTCTAATTTCTATTTCAAACATTGAATTGAAGATGTCGAATATCATTTCGGCATTTTTTTTTCGGGTTACAATTTCAATTTCACAATTCATTTCCATTTTTTGATTGGTAATATCAATGTTTTTTTCCTTGATAACACGCATTACTTTATTGATGTTTTTGTAATCGAATGAAATCAGATAATGAATATCAATTGTTTTCTCGATTATTTCTGAAGATTCGAGTGTAAGTTGAGCGGTAGTTTTATAAGCGGTAATCAATCCGCCAACGCCTAATTTTACACCACCAAAAATCCTCACAACAACAATTAATACATTGGTCACACCAAAAGACTGAATTTGACCATAAATAGGAATTCCAGCACTGTTGCTCGGTTCTCCATCATCATTGGCTCTGTAAATTAGTGTTTCTGTGCCAATTTGATAGGCATAGCAATAATGAACTGCCTGGGGATGTTTTCTGCGTAGGCTGTCTATTATAGGTTTTACTGCCGAATCCGACTGAATAGGAAATGCATAGCCAAAGAATTTACTGTTTTTTTCTTTAAATAGAATATCAGGTGAAGGGAAAGCTATGGTTTTATATGTGTCTTTCATTTTCAATAGCAATTTCACAAATCAATTTCAATTTATAGTTAAAGGCATTTTAGATTTTACAATTTTTATTGCCATTGAAATTGTAATTTATTCAATAGATAATTCTGTTTTTGAAAATAAATCTACAATATCTTCTTCTCCTACTTGTAAATTCCAAACATTGATGCCTAACGAAAGTGCAGAATCTGTGTTTTCCTTCTTGTCATCAACGAATAAAGTATGTTTGGCAATTAATCCGTGTTGTGCCATAACGTAATTATAAATTTCTACATCGGGTTTTCTCATTCCCATTTCGAAGGAGAAATAGACTTTTTCAAAACATTGGTAGAAATCACTGTAAAATGAAGTGCCAAGTTCTTTTTCGAAAGTATGTATGTGAATAGAGTCTGTGTTGCTCAATAAAAACAACCTATATTTTGTCGAAAGTTTTTGTAGAAATTCCAATCGGTACAAAGGAAAATCCAATAGTACAGCATTCCAGGCTTTTAAAATTTCATTTATAGAAGCATTTGGTATCTGTTTTTGAAAACCAAGCAAGAAATCCTCTTTAGAAATTTGTCCTTTTTCAAATTGTATGTTTAGATTATCCAAATCTTCATTCCATTCAGATAAGCCTAGTTTTTTAAGTCCGTCAATAGTGGCTTGTTTATCTAAATTGATAAAAATATCTCCAAAATCAAAAACGATAGTATCAATCATTATTTCTAGTTATTATAAGTATGTCGTTTCCAACAGAGTGTTTAATATTATTTTTTAAAGCTATGGTTGGTGCTTTAATTCCATTTTCGAAAGAGTTTTTTCCAATGAATATGCGTGCTTCGTCCCAAAGATTTTCGTCTATAAAAGTCTGCAATGTTTGTTGGCCTCCTTCAATAATTATCGATTGAATTTGGTGTTGGTGTAAAGTTTCAACTATTTGTTGTGCTACATCTTTTCCAAAATCAATTCCTTCAAATTTCGAAAAAACAATGGTTTCGGCTTGGTTATTAAAGATGCTACTTTCTTTCGGGATGCGATTATTTTGATCCAAAACAATTCGAATGGGATTGTTTCCGGTCCAATCTCTCACATCTAATTTTGGATTGTCATCAATAACGGTATTAGTTCCAACCAGAATAGCTTGTTCCTCGCTTCGCCATTTGTGAACCAATTGACGGGAGAATGCATTAGTTATCCAGACTGGCTTTTGTTCTGATTTGGTCAAAGGAGCAATAAAACCATCCTGACTTTCTGCCCATTTCAAAATTATATAAGGTCTTTTCTTTTCGTGAAAAGTAAAAAAGCGTTTGTTCAACTCATTGCATTCTGTTTCGAGAACGCCAACAGTAACATTTATGCCGGCTTCTAGTAATTTTTTGATGCCGTTTCCAGCTACTTTGATGTTAGGATCAACGGTTCCAATAACTACATTGGGAATTTTATTTTCAATAATCAAATTGCAACAAGGTGGTGTTTTTCCAAAATGACTGCAAGGTTCCAGACTTACATAAATAGTTGATTTTTTCAGTAATGATTTGTCTTTTACAGAATTCACAGCATTCACTTCAGCATGTGGTTCTCCTGATTTCTTATGCCAGCCTTCGCCAATTATTTTGCCATCACAAACAATAACGCTTCCTACCATTGGATTAGGATAGGTTGTACCCAAACCATTTTTGGCTAATTCGATACAGCGACGGATGTATTTTTTATTAGTGTTCACAAATACAAAAGTACTGTTTTTTGAGTTTAGGATTTAGTTTTGATTCTTTGAATTTTTCGATAAACAATAGCTATTTTTGTCTCCTAATTTAGATTTCCAATGAAAATAAAGGATTACAGAAGCCACTTTATTCAAGAACTTTCGTCCATTTATGATGATGGAGAAGCAGAGAGTTTTTTTTATTTGATTTTAGAAGATAAAAAACAACTAAAAAGAATTGACTTGGCATTGCATCCTGATTTGACTTTTTCAGAAGATGAAATACAGGTTTATGATTCTATTTTAGAACAATTGAAACTGGAAATTCCAATTCAATATTTGTTAGGAAAAACCAGTTTCTATGGTTTGGAGTTTGAAGTCAATGAAAATGTATTGATTCCAAGACCAGAAACTGAAGAATTGGTGGAATGGATTTTAGAAAGTCAAAAGTCAAAAGTCAAAAGTCGAAAGTTGAGAATCCTGGATATTGGAACGGGGAGTGGTTGCATCGCTATTTCATTGGCGAAAAATATTCCAAATGCCCAAGTTTATGCGATTGATGTTTCGGAAAAGGCTTTGGCTACAGCTCAAAAAAATGCTCAAATCAATCAGGCGAATGTTACTTTTCTTCAAAGAAATATACTTGAAACCCAAGATTTGGAACAGCAATTTGATATTATTGTTTCCAATCCGCCTTATGTTCGGGAATTGGAAAAAGTAGAAATTAAGAAAAATGTTTTAGACAACGAACCGCATTTGGCATTGTTTGTTGATGATAATGATGCACTTGTTTTTTACAGGAAAATAGCCGAATTGGCTCAAAAAAACTTATTATCAAACGGACAATTATTCTTTGAAATCAATCAATATTTAGGAAAAGAAATGATTGATTTACTGGAAAAAATGGATTTCAAAAGTATTGAACTTCGCAAAGATATTTACGACAATGATCGAATGATGAGAACTGTCAACTAAAATTACTCATAACGCAATGCCTCAATAGGATCCAGCGTAGAAGCTTTGATAGCGGGGTACAAACCGGAAATTATAGCTACTGTAAAACTGGTTATAAAAGCTGCAGAAATAGCACCCCAAGGAATAACAAACACAAAATCCATTGCTGTGGCTATACCATAACCTAGTGTGATTCCTAAAATAATTCCAGCCAAACCACCTAATTGCCCAATAAGCAAGGTTTCTATAAAAAACTGGAAAGCTACGGTGCTTTTTTTTGCTCCTAATGCTTTTCGAACACCAATTTCACGAGTACGTTCTGTAACGGAAACAATCATTATGTTCATCAAAGCGATGGATGATCCAAGAACGGTAATGATTCCGATAACCCAGGAAGCCATTCCCAGATATTGAGTGATACTGAGAATTCGGTTAATCAAATCATCACTTCGTACAACAGCAAAATTATTATCTTTCACCGGGCTTAATTTACGTACTCTTCGCATCGTACTATTGGCGTTATCAATGGCTTGTTCCAATAATTCTTTTTTGGAAACCATTACACTAATTTTATAATTTATACTTGGTGCAGTAAATAAGGAACGTGCGACCTGAATAGGAATTAAAACTCTTAAATCCTGACTATTTCCAAAAGTGGAACCTTTCTCTTTAAGCACTCCAATGACTTTGAATTTAGCACCACGAATAGAAATTATTTTGTCGATTGGGTTTACATCTTTTAATAATCCCTTTTGAAAATCAGAACCAACAATACAGTTATAGGTATTGTTTTTAATGTCAAATTCGGTAAAATTTCTACCCAAACTGGTTTCTAAACCAGAATTGACCATAAAATATTCGTCGACTCCGACAATCTTGTTTTCAGGGTCGGTTTTAGTGGATTCATATTTAATTTCAGCAGTAGAAGAAGCAGTAAAAGAAATAGAAGTCTGGGTTAGTGGATAATTGTATTTGTTTCTAAAGGCTACTGCTTCTGGATAAGAAATAATGGGATTTATAATTTTTCTTTCTCCGGCACCAAGCTGTCGAGAGGTGCTTTCGTATTGATTGATGTTGAAAGTATTCGCTCCCATTGAAGCAAAATCAGATGATAAAGTATTTTCAAGAGCTGAAACCACTGTTAAAATTCCAACCAAAGCCGTAATTCCGATAGCAATAATCAATACTGTTAAGATGGTGCGTAGTAACTGCGTTCTTATAGAACTAATAGCAATGCGGACGTTTTCTTGAAATAGTTTAAACATAGTGGCTATTTGACACGAAATTACAATTTTTGTTACAAGTTTGGTTTAGATGATGGGATATTTATTTAAAAAGCAAGATATTTGCACTGAGAATTACGAATTTCAAATTAGCAATTACGATTTTGAATAAATCGATTTTTTGAAATTCGTAATTCGTAATTCGTAATTTATTAAAATGGCTCAAAAACCAAGTATTCCAAAAGGGACAAGAGATTTTTCACCAGCTGAGGTGGCAAAACGTCAATATATTATAGCAACTATAAAAAGCAATTTCGAGAAATTTGGTTTCCAGCCGATAGAAACTCCTTCGTTCGAAAACTCTGAAACTCTGATGGGGAAATACGGAGAAGAAGGTGATCGTTTAATTTTTAAGATTTTGAATTCAGGGGATTATTTGGCGAAAGCTGATGTTGCCTTATTACAAAATAAAGAAAGCAACAGACTGACTTCCAGTATTTCTGAAAAAGCCCTGCGTTATGATTTGACCGTTCCTTTTGCAAGGTATGTGGTACAACACCAAAGTGAGATTGAGTTTCCATTCAAAAGATATCAAATTCAACCCGTTTGGCGTGCTGATCGTCCGCAGAAAGGGCGTTTCAGAGAATTTTTTCAATGTGATGCCGATGTGGTAGGTTCGAAATCGTTGTGGCAGGAAGTAGAATTGGTACAATTGTACGATTCGGTTTTTACCCAATTAGGATTGGAAGGCGTAACGATTAAAATCAATAACCGAAAAATCCTTTCGGGAATTGCAGAAGTTATTGGCGCCAAAGATAAATTAATCGATTTTACAGTCGCTTTAGATAAACTCGACAAAATAGGCGAGGAGGGTGTAAAAAAAGAAATGATTGAAAAAGGGATTGCAGAATCGGCAATCGAAAAAGTACAGCCTTTATTCAATTTTACCGGAACTATTTCGGAGAAAATAGAAAAACTTTCTGCTTTATTAGCGGAATCAGAAGAAGGATTGAAAGGTGTGGAGGAATTGCGATTTATTTGTGACAACGTAAATGCTCTTGGATTGAATAAAGCGGTTTTAGACTTAGACGTGACTCTGGCTCGTGGATTAAATTACTATACAGGTGCTATTTTTGAAGTTTCTGCACCCAAAACCGTTTCAATGGGTTCTATCGGCGGCGGCGGAAGATATGATGATCTGACCGGAATTTTTGGTTTAAAAGATATGAGTGGAGTAGGGATTTCTTTTGGTTTAGACCGAATTTATCTGGTTATCGAAGAATTGAATTTATTCCCGGAAACAGTGACGTCTACCTCAAAAGCTTTGTTTATCAATTATGGTGAAAAAGAAGGGTTGCATTCGATGAAAGCCATCACTCAATTGAGAAGTTTTGGCGTAAAAGTAGAATTGTACCCAGATAATGTAAAAGTTGGAAAACAGTTTCAACACGCTGATAAACGTGGAATTCCTTATGCTGTTATTGTTGGGGAATCTGAAATGAATGAAGGAAAATTTGCTTTGAAGAATTTACTTTCCGGCGAACAGGTCTTACTTGATTTTGATGGTTTGAAGGAAGCCTTATTGTAATTTAGAAATTGATAAGCTTTGTCAAAGTTTAAAACTTTGACAAAGTTGTTAAACGAAAAACGTCCTGAAAAAATCAGGACGTTTTTTTATTTTTTTGCACAATAGCTTTTTTTAGCTTTTTCTTCGGCTGTACATTTTTTGCCTTCTGCTTTGCATTTTGCCTCACATTTTTTCTTTTCTTCCGGAGTCATTGTTGCATGTTTAGCAGAACATGATTCGGTTTTAGTAGCTGGTGTCGTTTGTTGTGCTCCAACATTAATTATAAATAAAACGATTGCAAATGCGATAAGTATTTTCTTCATTATTTTAAAATTAAAGGTTTTTGTTTTGGTTGTATTCCAAAATTTGAATTTCAAATATATAAAGAATTCTTTACATGAAAATATAGAAGCGAGTTAATGTTTACTTAATATATTCTAATTGGAAAACCTCTTAACTCATTAAATTATAGAGTTAAGAGGTTTTCTTATTTTCTTTCGGAAACAGTTTTAATTAACGATTTTCTTAGTGGCAATTTTCTTGTCGCTAGAAGTAATTTTGAGAATCAAAATTTGATTTCCAAATTTCGAACTATCAATACTAGTTTCTTTGGTATTTACTTTTGTTTTTTCAAATAATAAAGTTCCTTTGGTATCGTACAGTTTTACATTGTCAATAGTTTCAACTTCAGATTTGATTTGGATAGCTCCTTTGTTTTTATAAACAGCAATGTTGTTTTCGTTTACTACAGGAGAATCGGTTCCTAGCGTTTTTTGATATTTTAAAGAGAATCTTGCTTTGTCTGAACCAGCCGGAGCAGTAAATGTATAAGAATCTGTTTTTAAATTAGTTTCAGTTCCAGTAACATTGTCCTTTAAAATAATGTCCTGATTACCAGAAAATAATCCGTCAACATGGTCAAGGGAAATAGTGTAATTGTCACTATTTTTAGTTCTGAAGCTTAAAGGAACTACATCTGTTTCGCTAAATGGTAAAGCTCTTCCCTGAATCACATAATCTTCATCGTTTAGTACAGAGTTTAATGCAACGTCTCCATCATTAAAATGTCTTCCATCAAATGAATCCACGCCTTGTGTAGCATCTGTAATGTAACCTACAGCCATTTGTGAGAAAGCTCCAGACGTACTAGTAGCATTCACCCATATAGTGTTTCTTTCATCATCATCCGTGGACTGTTTGGATTCTTTTGTTTTAAAGAATTGTCCTGTAGTATTAGCAACTCTTTGTGTATTATTAAATTGGATTGATGTTGACGAATTTATAGCTTCTACGAAAAATCCTTGTCCTGTTTGAATAACTCCAACAGGATTGACAACCTGAGCTTGTGAATTAGTAACAAATGTTCCACCTGCCCAAGTACAATAGCCTGAACCCAAAGCTCCATTTGTTTTTCTCCAAAAATATAATGTTCCAGTAATTTTAGTATTGTTTTCTAATACAAATTGTGTCATATTAATTGGAGATGGATATGGATTCCCCACAAAATTATAGCGTTTTCCAACTCCACTATTTACCATAGTTATTGGATAGTATCCATTATTAGGTACTCCAATAAAAGTTCCATTCCATACAGTTGGAGTTGTAGGATGGTTGTTTGGCATACGAATTAAATATCCTTGTCCGCTGTTAAAATTGGTCGTTGATGGACTTGCTATATCATCATACACATTAGTTGGAGTATCATAAGTATAAAAACGACTTGGTGCTACTGAAGTCATTGGAGAAAATATTGATAATTTTTGGTTTGTAACAGGAGATGACCATAAAGTATAATCCAGACGCATTAAAGAAGAACTATTACGTTTTACTATGATATTTCCAGTATTATTAACATCAGTAGTTTGAATTAAATTAGCGTTGTTGTTTAAAGTAAAGCTACCTGAACTTACTGTTAAAGACCCATTTAAAGTTACATTAACACCTGTGTTGACTGTTACGACAGCATTATTATTAACAGTTAAGCTACAGGCTGATAAGTCAGAGCTTATGGTTAGGTTTCCTGTTATTAATGCTGCTTTTCCAGTAGGAAGGCCATTGGTCCAGGTACTTCCATTCCATGTTGTGCTACTAATGGTTACGTCTTGATTTTGGGTTACAATTTGTCCATTCCCATAAAGGTATTTCCAAATTACAGTTGTTGTTCCCTGTTTTGTAATAGGAAATACAGTATCCGTTAAACCAACAATTCCTCCAACGCCAGAACAATTATTGGATGCCGTAGGAGCAGTTAATATTACTGAACAGCTGTCAGATATAGTTGGCAATGTTGGAGTATCAGGAACTGGTGCTGTACAAGTCAACATATCAGGTGTGCCGTAAGTAAATTTTAAAATCTGACCAGGGTTCGCCATGGTTGAGTCGGTAGAGCCTCCAGGAAATGATGTTTTTCCACTATTGTCAGTAATAATATATATTGTTTTACCGTCTGGGTCAAGAGCTATATCCCGGTATCTGTTGTCGCTAAAAAATAATTCTTCAGGTTCTCCTAAAATACTACTTCCATCAGGAGATAGTTTTTGACGATATACCCTTCCATTTTTTAAACTTGACATTAGTATTGAGTTATTCCAACCTGGTATTTCTGAAGCAAAACCTTCGTACATTTTGGCACATGAAGGCGCTATTGTTGTATAGGTTAGGGTGCTTCCTGATGGATTGTAACCATTATCTACAGTATATAATGTTGCTATTGGAGGGTTAAAAGTTCCTGTCCATTCACTTTCTTTAAAGTTAGGAGTAGGAAAATATAAATTAGAATAGCTACCGCAACCTCCATCTGTGTACCAAGGATAATAGGTGTAATTTTTATCATCTTTGAATCCGTTGATACGAGGCCATCCGTAGTTGCCTCCTGATTTTAGAATATTCAGCTCATCATCGGAATTCGGTCCGTGCTCATTAGAGTATATTTTTCCATTTTTTGCAAAAGTAATTCCTTGAGGATTTCGGTGACCATAAGTAAAAATATGACTTCTAACTCCGTTAAGAATTGGGTTGTCGTCAGGGATAGTACCGTCTAAATTCATACGGATTATTTTTCCGGGATAGTTTGTGTAAACAGGACTAGCCGTGGTCAGTTGAGCTACTGTTGGTAGAACTTGTGCTTTGTTTTCATTACATGCATTACCAGATTGATTATTTCCCTGGTCTCCAATAGTATAATAAAGTTTGTTGTCAGAACCAAATAGCAATTTTCCTGAGTTGTGGTCGTTACTGGCTGGAATGTTTTCGATTAAGACCACTGGAGACCCTAATGAACCATCATTGGCCGTTACTGAATAAGTATAGCGAGCTATTCTTAATCTTCGAGTAGCATCACTGCTTCCGTAAGTATAAGCAACATAAACATAATCTTCTCCTGTTGCTTTTCCTAAGTTGGGATGTAAAGCCATTCCTAATAGACCATCTTGTCCTCCATTTCTCCAAACAACAGAAGATAAATCTGCTATCTGGTCTATTGCTCCCGTAGTTTTATTTACTCGACTTATAGTTTCCCGTACTCTTTCAGTTACCCATAAATAATCGTCTGGTCCATATATTATTACATAAGGGTAGTTAAAAGTTGATTGCCGATTGGTTGCAGAAGGGAAATCTAATGTATTATCAATTGCGGTTGGTACTTTAGTCATAGTAAAGGGAGAGGCAACAGCTGTTGTTCCTGTTCCTGTAATAGTAAATGTATATGTTGCTGGACTTCCTGTTGAAAGACTGATATTAACGGTTGCTGTTTTTATACCTGTAGAAGTTGGTTTAAAAGCAATATCAATAGTTGTATAAGTTTGTGGTGCCAGCGTTTCGTCTAAAAGTGTAGCATAGCTATTGGCTTTTGCATTTATTATAATGTTTTTTGTTACAGAAAACTGATTTGCATTCGCTCCGGATAATGTAACTGCTGTAGCTGATGAAAATACCAAATCATTAGTATGAACACTAGGTAGAGTATAGGTGCCAATATTTTTTAAAATATAAGATTTTATAAGCATGTTGCCACTCGAAAGATTACCGAAATCAGTAAATGAATTAGTACTTGTAGTTCCGCTTGCAATCATATTTGCTGCAGAAGTTGTTGTTACTGCTGGAGTAGTTGGTGTTGTAGATGTTGTTAGAATGGTTCCTCCATATACTTCTAACTTTGGTCCTGAATAACCAGTTCCTTGTATGGAGAAATTGTATGGATTTTCATCACTGTCATTAGTCGCTATTGATATGGCTGCCGATTCCACAGTATATCCAGATGGAGTGAATGTTACGACAAACGTAGTGTTGCCAGCTGCAGCTACGGTTGCGGTAGGTGCAGTTGTAATGGAAAAATCGGATGCGTTAGTTCCTGAAAATGAAATAGTACCTATGTTTAGTGTTTGAGTACCTGTATTGTATATAGTAAATGTTTTTGTTATTCCCACACCTACGTCCGAACTGCCAAAATCCGTCCAATCAGCTGTAGATGGAGTTGAATCTCCATCTACTATAGTTACTGTATTTCCTCTAATATCAATTTCTGGTGCTGACAGAGCTCCTGTTCCTGTAATTGAATAATTATAAGGGTTTTCGTCACTATCATTCGTTACTATAGAAAAAGTGGTGTTTTTTATTCCTGTAGTTGTAGGGTTAAAAGTTACCGTAAAAGTGGTACTAGATCCTCCTGCCAAAGATGTAGATAGGGGAGTAGTCGAACTATAGTTTGTGGTATCACCGAGTGTAATTGTTCCGAGCGTAAGAGCTGCTGTACCTGTATTTGTAACTGTATAAGTTTTTATTACTCCAACACCAATAGTTGTAGAACCAAAATCTGTCCAGTCTCCAGTAGATGGAGTAGAGTTACCATCCGCAATAATTACTGCATTTCCTTTGATATTGATTTCCGGAGCTGCTAAACCAGTTCCTGTAACCGCAAAATTATACGGATTTTCATCACTATCATTGGTAACTATGGAAAAGGTTGAGTTTTTTACTCCTGCTGTTGTAGGGTTAAATGTTATTGTAAATGTAGTTGTACCTCCCGCAGAAACTGTTGTACTTACAGGATTTGTGTAAGAGTAGTTTGTCGGGTCTCCTAATATTATTGTACCCAGTGTTAATGAACCAGTTCCTGTATTTTCTATGGTATAGGTATAGGTTACACCTGTAATGCCTGTTCCAGCATTCGTTGAACCAAAATCAGTTCGATTAGTCACTGAATATCCTGTATCTCCATCTGTTATATTTGTTAAGTTTCCCTGAATGTTTATTTCTGGAGGTAGTGCAGCAGTATAAGTAATTCTAACCCGGCCATTTCCTCCAGCACCACTTGCTTGTTGGATTGTGCCGTTGCGACTACCACCACCACCACCACCAGGAGTACTTCCTGCTAAACCAGGACCTTCTGAAGTTGTTCTGCCATTTCCTCCATTTCCTCCATCTGTAGGAGCAGTAGCTCCAGCACTATTTGTACTCGAGCCTGTATAATTTCCATTTGCTCCAATTCCAGCGGAAGAACCACCACCACCACCATTAGTACTGCCAGAACTACCACTTCTTCCTCCTGAATATTTGATAGTTCCAAATCCTGCTGAAGCAAGAGCACCAGCAACATTATTTGTATTATCTACACCAGAATTACCCCCTTTGGCCATAACAGTTGTATTTGACTGGAACCAACTATCTTCTCCAGGCGAACCTACAACTCCTCCAATTACAGAAGGAGTCCCTGCTCCAACAAAATAATTTATATTGGCTCCTGGGCTTACACTTAATACACTAGAAGAGTATGCGCCACCACTACCACCTCCTGCTGCTGCATTTAAATTTGTTCTAGCACCTCCAGCACCTCCAGCACCCCATACTTCTACGGTAATAGAGGTAACTCCAGCGGGAACTGTAAAAGTCTCTGTGCCAGAAATCGTAGGTGTATTGTCAGTTGCTATAGTTTGTGAGATTCCAAAAAGGCTAAATAATAAAAAAGAGAGCGTAATAAAAAGTTTAGTAAAAAAGGTAGTTTTCACCATGTGTTTATAATAGTTAAAATTGATATATAGTAGTTTGGGCTAATTTCTTATTTCTTTTGAATTCCCTTGAGAAAAAGTATTTCCAGTTTTCATGAAAAGATCAAAAGAATGATTTTGTTAATTTATGTATTTAAATTTTATGCAGGTTGTTGGAAAAGCATTTTTAAGTTAGTAATATGATGTGTTTGTAGGTTTATGTTTTTTATTCATTTAATTTGAAGTACGCATAGATATATTTATTAAAGATTATTAGAAGAAACAAAAGAGATAAGTTTATTCAGCTTTAATTGAATAAACTCATCTCTTATTAATAATTTAAAGTGTATTTATAATGTTTGACAACATTTTAGTCCAGTAAATTATCTACTTAATAATTATTTTTTTGCTTACATCTCCTTTTGATGTTTTTATTTTGGTAATATAAATACCTGAACTAACATTTTTTAAAGGAATTAGTATGTTTTGTTGTTCTTGATTTTCAATTTCCCAACTCGTGATAGTTTGACCTAGCATATTAAGTAAAGTAACTTTTTCAATAGTAATATCCACTAATTGATTATCGATTTCAAGCATGTTTCCTTTTTGAATATGTGAAATTATGATTGCATTTTCATCAATATTTTTTTCATCTACACCTAGTGTTTTGTTTGTAAAACGCAATGAAAAACGATTGTCAAGGCTAGTTGATGATGTAGACAGAAGGTCTATTTCAACTTTATCTAGCCTTATGTCATGGTATGTATCTGTAAGATTATCATAGATGAAAATAGGCTGTTGAGAATCAAAGTTTTCTATTTCATCAATAATGAAACTGACTTTACCATCTATGTCTGATTTTACTCCGATAGGGTAGATTGCGTCTGCATTAAAATTGCTTTCTCCTTCAATAACCAATTGCATTTCATCATTTAGCAAGTACATATCATTAGGAAAATCATCAAGAATTTCTCCGTCATAGCCATAATCTATACCGCTCGTTGCTTTGTCATCCATAAATGCTAACAAGACCTGACGATGATAACCGTTGGCAGTATTATATCCTAAACGAATTTTTTTGTATGGATTTACAATAACAGCATCGTTATTGTTATTTGTTTTTGATGATTTAGTAGAGGCTTTTGTTCTAAATAAAGTGTTGGATGCTGCATTATTTTCTTTTATAAAAGCACGTTGACTGTTGTTAAATTGTACAGAACCGCCAGCAACCGTTCCATAGACAAAGAATCCTTGTCCTACAGGAATGTATTGATTAGGGACTTTAGCTGTTGAACCTTGTCCACTGATTAAAGTAGGAACAATTGGAGGAACTCCTCCAGCTCTGTTTAATACTCCATAACTTCCAAGATAATTAGCTAAGATATGGGTATTGTTTTCTGAAGCATGTTGCCAGAAATATAAAGTACCATCAATTGTACTTCTTTCAACAGTACTAAGGTTGTCATCTAGAAACTTGTATGCGTCTATTGCTGATGGATAAGGATTTCCTACCAATAATAATTGACCAGATCCAACAGTATTATTAATTGTACCATTGTTAGGTTTTCCAACAAAAGTCAGGTTTTGAGTTGCTGTAGCGGCTCCACTTCCTTTTAAGGTATATCCTTGACCGACTCTAAGTGCTGTGTTTTCTGTAAATTGTACCCAATTAGCATAGGCATCTGCAGCTGAATCGAATTTATACAACCAGTAACGAGCTAGGCTTATTGGTGATGTTGGTGATCCATCATAACCACCTACCCATGTTATGTTTTGAGGGGTTGTTGTAGTCCCGTCTTTCAGAATACCAGCAAGAGTATAGTTAGTATTGTTAGCTGTAATATTAATTGGATTAACAGGAGAGCTCCAATAGTTATAATTGAATTTGTTTGTTTGCCCTTGTTGATCTCTTTCAATATATCCGGCACTAGTGACATCTAAATCACTGGTGCTGGTTTGTACTAATTGTGACATTCCTACCAGATCAATTTTACCATCTAATTTTACCCACCAATTGTTGGTTAGACCTGCATCTCCATTTACAGTTAAACTTTTACCTGAATCAACAAATAAACCAATATCAGTTCTGTTTACTGTAGTTGTATTATTGTGTTTTACATTTACAATTGTATTGTAGTTATTTACATCACTTCCTTGAATATCTTTAGTGGCATCTGTAACTGCTGTAGCCAAGTCACCATCCATAATAGTTACAAAAGGCATTGGAGCCTGTTGCAAGTAGATGTTTTTATGATTGTATATTTTTGTTCCTGTAACGTCATCAGCTGTAGTTGTTAAATCATCTATAATGTCATCTTTATATGTGTCCATTCTATAATAACGTAACATATTAGTAAAAGTTAATACTCCTGGAGTTGAAGTTGTTATTTCTTGTCCTATTTCTTTGCCTGTTATGTATGTTCCGATTAGATTTGTATTAGTACCTAATTCTTGATATACCATTCGTTGCAGTTGATCACTTGTTAATCTAACATTAAATACTCTTACTTCATCGATTTTTCCTTTGAAAAAATTAGTGCTTGTGCCTGGATTTCTGCCTATTGTTAGGACTGATACATCCGCAATAGTTCCAGTAGGAGTTGCAGAGCTTGCAATTAATGCTCCGTTAAGATATAGATTTAGATTATTTGCACTATAAGTAGCTGCGACATGATACCATCTTTGCATATCTAAGGCAGTTGGAGAACTTAGTGTTGTACCATTGCAGATTACTTGTAAAATTCTGCTACTGTTCACTTTTAAGTGAAAACTATCTTGTCCTACTATGAAACCTTCGGCTGAGAAAGCGCTATTTAGGTCAATCCACGCCATTAGGGATCCAGCAGAGCCTGCTAAAACACTTACATCCTGAGCATAATCATTTCTACCATCAAATTCTAATAATAGCTTATTGTCGTACAAATCTCTTGGCGAACCTTTAACAGCTGTATTGGTATCAAAAGCATCCAGAATCCCATCTGTGTCGGCATCTGTATTTACTCCTGTAATGCCTACAATTCCGTTGTTATCAGAATCAATATTTTTGATTGAGGCATAAATCAATTTGTTGTTAGCAATATCATAAGTAGAACCATTAGACATGATATCTAAATAATCAGGAATACCATCGCTGTCAGTGTCTTTTAAATATGTTGTAGCTGGAGTTGCAGTAGCTGTTCCTTGACCTGAATTTCCATATTGGGCAGCAAATGTACCTCCAGTTCCGTAATCGAAAAGATCTAATATTCCATCTCCAGTATATTCGATTGTTCCATTACCATCAGAGTCTGTACTTCTAAAGGCTTCTGTATCTGATCCTTCACCAAATCCGTCACCAGAAATATCTCCATCACCATTTACATAACCTGCTACAGCATTACTGTTTCCGGTTCCGGCCTCATCTATATCAAATACACTGTCATTATCGCTGTCTAAATCCAAGGTGTTAGGTAATGTATCTCCATCAGAATTTAGTGTTGGTAAACCAGATGCTGTAATTGCATTTGTATTTAAACCATCAGCACCTACTGAACCCACGTCCATTTTTCCTTTACCGTTACTATATTGACCCAATCCAGCTTCTACAACATCTGGTATACCATCGTTGTCAGAATCTAAATCAAACATATCAGCTATGGCATCATTGTCATAATTACATAAAGATTGTGTAATAGAGATGTCATCGATGGCTAAATCGTTTCCAGAACCACCCGCTGCGTTATTGATAAATACTACTTTGAATGCGCTTACTCCCAAGGTTACAGGATTCGTAAATTGATGCCAGTCTGTAGCAGAAGGAGTCGCAGCACATACCGGAATACCACCTGTACTATAAGAAGTTATAAGTGCGTTAGTAGTTGCATTTCTGAATTCAACCGTAATATTAGGTAGTGTTCTAGGATTATCTGGATGGCTTGCTCGGTCCAAATTAAGTACCCAAAAGCTATAGGTAATAGGAAGAGTAGGCAAAGCACCGGTTATATTAGCAGTATAGAATATACCTGGAGTAGGAGCTGCATTAAACATCGCCATCCTTCCATTAGTGTCTCCTGGGGTGTGGTCATCTCCTGCATACCATTTTAGCGGGGCTGCCCAAGTAGCGATTTGTGCACTAGGTCCTACTGTATATTCACCATCATTTAAACTCCAGTCATCTAAATCAGGACAAGTTCCAGTATTTGGTGCTACACCACCGCTTTCATAACAATAATTTGTTTCTGCAGCATAAGTGGTGTTAATAGTAGTTCTTCCTCCTGTGCCAAATGTTTCATTCAAGAATTTATAATTAGACTTGGATCCATTGGCAGCATTACAATTGGCTTCTTCCGTTGCATCTAATATACCATCGTTATCATCATCGATATCTAAATTATCATCAATACCATCTCCGTCACTATCATAGAAGGTTAGAATTCCATATCCTTGAATAGCAAAGTCATAGGTAGCTTCGTTGGTGTCGTCGCTTATAACAGTAATAGTAGCATTTTTTATTCCTAAAGAAGCCGGGTTGAAAGCAATAACCAAAGTAGTACTTGCTCCTGCTGCTAATGTAGTACCGGGAGCTGGTCCACTTGAAATAGTAAAATCCCCAGATCCTGATAATGCAGCCGATGTTAATGTTAAAAGAGCGTTTCCAACATTTTTAATGGTAAATGTTTTTGTTATGGTTTCTGAAATGTAATCTGCAGAACCAAAATCAGTCCAATTGGTTGGAACTGGACTCGTATTACCATCTGTAATTGAAGTTGCATTTCCTAGAATATCAATTTCAGGAGCGGTTGTAGCAGCTCCAGTAATATTAAAGTTATATGGATTTTCATCACCATCGTTTGTTACTATAGAAAAACTTGCATTATGAGTTCCATTTGCTGTTGGGTTGTAAGTTATAGTAAATGTTGCCGTAGCTCCTGGATTTATTGATCCTGGTGGAAGCGTACAACTATAGTGCGTAAGATTGGTTAAAGTTGCTGTTCCAAGGGTTAATGTACCATTACCTGTATTTTGTATCGTGTAGGTGTAGACTACAGCTGTTCCTACATTAGTAGTCCCAAAATCTGTTCGGTTGGTTACTAAATAAGCTACACTTCCATCTGCAATGTTATTACTATTACCCTGAAGGTTCATTTCCGGAGTTCCTATACCAGTTCCAGTAATGGCAAAATTATATGGATTTTCGTTACTGTCATTTGTTACTATAGAGATAGTAGTAGGTAGAACCATTCCCGTGGTCGGGTTGAAAGTAACTACAAATGTGGTTGTGCCTGAAGCAGCTACTGAAGCAGCTGGCAGGGTTGTAACGGAGTAGTTCGTAGTGTCTCCCAAGGTTATTGTACCAATAGTTAAAGTTCCTGTCCCTGTGTTTTGAATAGTATAGGTACGGGTAATTGGTGTTGCAATATTTGTAGAACCAAAATCAGTATGATTTCCTGTTGAAGTTCCTGAAGCACCATCAGCAATATTGCTTGAATTTCCTTGAATATTGATTTCCGGAGCATTTGTTGTTCCTGTTCCTGTAATGTTAAAGTTATATGGATTTTTACCGGTAACATTCGTTACTATAGAGATAGATGAGTTTTTTGATCCAGTAGATGTAGGGTTAAAAGTTACTGTAAATGTAGTACTGGCTCCAGCTGCCAGAGATGTAGAGCCTAGTGCCGAAACACTGTAGTGAGTAGCGTTGCTACCTATAGTTATTGCTCCTAGTGTAAGAGTAGCACTTCCTGTGTTATAGACAGTAAAGGTTCTGGTTACACCGACACCTGTATTAGTTGAGCCAAAATCAGTCCAATCAGCAGTGTCAGGTGAACTATCACCATCTGCAATGATCACTGCATTTCCTTCAATGTTCATCCCTGGTACAGGTGTTCCCCCTATTCCTGTAATCGAAAAATTATATGGATTTTCGTCACTATCATTTGTCACTATAGAAAAAGTGGTGCTTTTTGTTCCTGTAGTAGTAGGATTAAAAGTCACTGTAAATGTTGTATTAGCTCCTCCGGCTATTGATGTAGAAAGAGGGGCTGTAGCGCTATAGTTTGTATTGTCTCCAAGGGTTATTGCACCAAGTGTAAGGGCGGCCGTACCTGTGTTATAGACAGTAAAGGTTCTGGTTACGGCAACACCTGTATTAGTTGTGCCAAAATCAGTCCAGTCACCAGTAATTGGAGTTGGATCTCCATCAACAATGATTGTCCCATTTCCTTGAATGCTAATTTCTGGAGCACTTACTGCTCCTGTTCCTGTAATCGAAAAATTATACGGGTTTTCGTCCCCATCATTCGTTACTATAGAAAAGGTTGTGTTTTTTACTCCAGTAGTTGTAGGATTAAAAGTCACTGTAAATGTAGTACTGGCTCCTCCAGCCAAAGAAGTAGATAATGGAGCAGTTGAACTATAGTTTGTAGTATCACCTAATGTTATTGTTCCAAGTGTAAGAGCAGCTGTGCCTGTATTTGTAACAGTATAGGTTCTGGTTACTCCAACACCTGTATTAGTTGAACCGAAATCAGTCCAGTCAGTAGCAGATGGAGTTGCATCTCCATTAGTAATTATTATTGAATTTCCTTGAATATTCATTTCTGGTGCTGCTACACCAGTTCCTGTAATGGCAAAATTATAAGGATTTTCATCACTATCATTAGTAACTATTGAAAAAGTTGAGTTTTTTACTCCCGCAGTTGTAGGATTAAAAGTTATTGTAAAAGTAGTAGAGCCTAAAGCAGCTACTGTTGTACTTAGGGGTGCAGTACTAGAGTAATTTACGTTATCACCTAGCGTTATGGCACCTAGCGTTAATGAACCAGTACCAGTATTTTGTATGGTGTAAGTATAAGTCACTCCTATAATTCCGGTTCCAGCATTGGTGGAACTAAAATCAGTTCGATTGGTTACTGAATATCCGGTATCACCATCTACAATGTTTGTGGCATTACCTTGAATGTTTATTTCTGGAGGACCACCACATTGACTTATGCCACTTACAGTCAGATCATAAGCTCCACAGACTAAGGTACCACTATTGGTAAAGCTTGTTGCTGTAACATTTGAACCTAATGTTACTGTTGTTCCTGAAGCAATTTGAATTGTAGTATAATTACCAGTACTTGATTTAGATAGCGTTTGCGAAGTACCTGATAAGAGCAATGTTCCACTAAATGGTTGATTAATTGTTGTAGCGTTCGAAACATTACCATTTACATCAATAGTAAATCCAGCTGCTATAACATTACCAACAGAAGTCATAGTGAAATTTCCACCAATTACCATATTGCTTGTAGTTGTAAATGTGGCCGCAGTCATTATAAGCTCAAAATTTCCTGCAACGGCAGCGAAAGCTGCGGTAGATGTGTTACTATTTCTTTGGTATATTACATTAGGATATGTTCCCCCTGTAATATCTGCAAGGGCGAATATACCAGAGTTTGTAATTCTAACAGTGGAATTAGCATTCCAACTTTCTATACCACCTACTATTGATGTTGCATTACTACTATTTTGAACAAACGTAGCCCCGTTATTCAATATAAATGTTGCAGTTGCATTCAATGTAACATTACTACTCTGTGTAAATGTAGCACCGCCCTCAACTTCAAATTTTACTCCCGCACCAAAAGTCATAGTAGAGCCTACTGTTGCGGACAGATTAGATGCCCCCGTACCAACACCATTTGTGGTTGCGCCAGTTCCTTGTACAATAAAAACATCCCCAGAAGTAGTGAAATTCGCTGGAGACGTACCAGTACCATCTCTAGCAGTCTTCCAGTTTCCAAGTGTATTAATCGCACTTGATCCATTCAAGTAATAAACTGTTGCATTCGCCTGCCCAATAAATCCTAAGCAGAAGGCAGCCGTCAAGCATAGAGTAGAAAGCCATCGCTGAGCTGTTCCTTTGTTTTTTTTCTGATAAAAATTTTGAGTAATTCTAGTCGTAAAAAATATTTTTGTAAAATCGGTAATAAGCGTAATTTTTTTCATAATCTTTAATCTAAAAAGTAATGAATAATTGTTTGGTTTGGTTTGGTTGCTTTTCTTAAAAAAACACTTAATAATTATTAAATGTGTTTTAAAATATAATTTAATTTTTCAAATATATATTTTTTTTTTAAATAATCGATAAAAAGCTGATAAACATACATAAACGTACAAAACAAAACCACTTAGTAGTTTAACTCCTGCAAAAACAAAGGTTTTATAGTAAGAAAAGTTATTATAATTTATGATTTAAGAAAAGAATTTAATATCATTTTTGTGTTTTTTGGAAGCAAATAATCCAATTTTAAGTAAAATAATTGATTAACATAGTTTAAATGGAATTTTTGAACTCGATTAATAACTTACTTAAGTTTAAGTATGTTTGAGTAAAGTAATAAAGAATCGGTCTTAATTTATTTTTACTATTTTAGCAAAAAAAACACCAAAAATGCTGTCACAGAAAACCAAATATGCTCTAAAAGCACTGCTGTATTTAGCTGAACAAGAGGAAGGTCATATTGCTAAAACTATCGAAATTTCGGAAGGTGGTAATATTCCCAAAAAGTTTTTGGAACAAATTTTACTGGATTTGAAAAGAGCCCATTTCGTAGGTAGTAAACTAGGGAAGTTTGGAGGCTATTACCTTATAAAATCAAAAAACACGATTACTTTGGCTGATATTTACAGGTTATTTGATGGTGCCATTGCCTTATTGCCTTGTGCCTCTCTAAATTTTTATGAGCCTTGTGCAGATTGTAAAACGGAATCAGAATGTTTATTGAGGCACGGATTGTTGGCAGTAAGGGAAGAAACTTTAAAATCGATGCAGGGAATTACGATTACATCATTGATTGAAAAACGACAAAATTATTAATTGTACAGTAAAAGGGATTCTTTTTGTTTGATACGATTGGAAACTTTTAAAATATCTTTGATTAGTGCTCTGGCAGCTATTTCTTTTCCTGAGCTCGCACCTTGAATAATTATTGGATTTTCACCATTAGTTTCTGTATATATTTCGATTAGATTTTCGGCGTTTTTTAATTGTCCAATAGCAGAATTAATAGGTTCAGAAATTAATTTGACTTCTATTGTCCGGTTTTCTATATCAAACTCACCTATATATCTTAAAACATGGTTTTTACTTTGAGTTAACTTGGCAATATGATAAGGTTCGTCTAGTAATTTTTTGTTTTTATTGTACTCTGATTTGGTGTTCTTTTTGTTAAGATTGGGTAGTAATAAAGAGGCGATTTTGATGTCTTTTAGTTCTACTTTTTCTCCTAACTCCCGAGCCAGGATAAGTAATTTTTCGGCTACTTCAGTTCCGGATAAATCTTCACGGGAATCTGCTTTAGTGTAGCCTAATTTTTCGGCATCTAATAGGATGGTTGAAAACGGAATATCTTCATTACCGTATCTATTAAAAATATAACTCAATGAGCTGGAAAATACTCCTCTTATTTTAGTTATTTGTTCACCGGAATGATGTAAATCCCTAACAGTATTCACAATTGGTAATCCTGCACTTATACTGGTCTCATACAAATATTCTTTGTCAAATCGTTTTAGATTTCGGCGAATTTCAGTGTAAAAATCGTGATGTACTATATTGGCTGTTTTATTAGCCGCTACAATATTGAAACCATTTTTCATTAACGAAATATAAGACCTTACCAATTCAGAACCACTGGTTGCGTCGACGGCTATTAGGTTTTCCAGACCTTGCCTTTTAATATATCTTATGATTTCTTCAATCTTAAAAGGAATAGTTACATGAGTAAAATTGGATTCCCAGGTATTGATTTCATCTTCTTTTTCAAAAAAAGCAATACTCGAACTGGTTATAATTGGGAAACGCAATTCGACACCATATTTTTCCAGGAAGAAAAGTTGACTTTCTACTATTTGACGGATTAAAGCACTGCCAATATTTCCAATACCAAAAAGGATGATGTTGATTCTAAGCACTGACATAATTGTGTAATTTATAATTGTTTAAAATAGGATTTAATATACTCGATAATTGATTGAATTCAATTAAAAAAGCATCGTGTCCGTGTATGGATTGTATTTGATGATAAAATACATTTTGTTTCACATTACTAAGTTCACGATAAGTTTTCCGAGTTTCATCAGCTATAAATAAACAATCCCTGTCTACTGTAACCAGATGTATATTGGCTTGTATTTCTGTAGCTACAGTTAAAAAATCTTTTCTATTACGGGTGATGTCATTTGTTTTGAGTAAATGATTCATCAGTTTATAAGCTGCTAATCGATAATGACTTCTTAAATTGAAACCGTGGTCGAATAACCAGTATTCTATTTGAGAAATGGACAAAGCATCCAGGTTATCTCTTTGGAATCTTTGATTGATATATTCAGGTGTTCGGTATAATAATGTGGCATGCAATCGGGCATCAACAATCGGGTCATCTGAATTTTTTAGAATTTGATCCTGAATTAAAACATTGGCTACAACCCAATCGGTAGCTTTCCAGTCGGAAGCTATTGGAATAAGATTGTCTACCTTATCAGGATGCAATACGGACATTTCCCATGCAATTGCACCACCTAAACTGGTGCCAATTAGCGCATGAATGTTTTCAACTTTCAGGTATAATAAACCTTCCCAAAAAATTCTGGCAATATCTCTAACGGTATAATCGCGATAGTTATCAATAAGATTGGATACATCGTCATCATAGCCATTCCCAGGTATGTTAAATGCAATTATGGTAAAATAATTAGTATCTATAGATTTATCTTCTCCAACTATCGAACTCCACCAACCATCATTACCTCCAATATTAGAGTTTCCTGTTAAGGCATGATTGATCACAATTACTGGCGAACTGCCAATAGGCTGACCAAATACCTGATAGGATAAAGCAATATAAGATTTCTGTTTCCCTAATTCTAAATCAAAATTAAAGAGGTCAATTTTTTCTATATTTTTCATTTTGATACTATTTAAAGATTAAAATAGTTTGTTGTCTTTCTTTTTAGAAAAGTATAGTCTTTGGAAGTAAACCAATAAACCAAAGACTTACTTTTCAACTAAAAAAAACTAAACTAAAACTAACTAAATTTTTTGCAGTTCCCTGATACTTTCAAAAGCAGTTTTCAGGTCTGACTTTAAGTCTTCAATATCTTCTAAACCAACTGAAATTCTAATTAAGTCTTTAGAAACTCCTGTTGCGATTTGTTCTTCATCTGTAAGTTGCTGATGCGTTGTGCTCGCAGGATGAATGATAAGTGATTTTGTATCTCCAATATTGGCTAAAAGAGAAAATAATTTGGTTTCATCGACTACTTTTTTACCGGCTTCAAATCCCTTTTTTAATCCAAAAGTAATTACGCCGCTTTGTCCTTTTGGTAAATATTTTTGGGAAAGAATATAATATTTGCTCGTTTTTAATCCTGGATAATTTACCCAGGCCACTTCATTTTGAAATTCTAACCATTGTGCCAATGCTAATGCATTTTTGCTATGTCTGTCAATTCGAAGGGGCAAAGTTTCTAATCCCTGAATGATTTGAAAAGCATTGAAAGGGCTTAATGCAGCACCAAAATCGCGTAAACCTTCGATTCTGACCTTTGCAATAAAAGCAGCGTTTCCTAAAGCTTCGTGATAAACTAATCCTTGGTAAGAAGCAGATGGCTCGGTAAATTCAGGAAATTTTCCGTTAGACCAATCAAAATTTCCGGCATCGATAATAACACCACCAAGGGAGGTTCCGTTTCCGGAAATATATTTCGTTAAAGAGTGAATAACAATATCAGCTCCATGCTCAATAGGATTCAATAAATAAGGAGATGCAACTGTATTATCTACTATAAATGGAACTTTGTAGGCTTTCGCTTCCTTCGAAATTGCTTTCAAATCCAATACATCCAGTTTTGGATTCCCTAAAGATTCTACAAAAAATACTCTTGTATTTTCCTGAGCGGCATTTGTAAAATTAGCAGGGTCCGTTGGATCTACAAATGTTGTTGTGATGCCTAATCTTGGCAATGTTACTTTTAATAAATTGTAAGTTCCTCCATAAAGACTATTGGAAGCTACAATGTGATCACCAGCTTTTAGCAAAACCAATAATGTTGTTGCAATGGCAGAAGTACCTGAAGCAGTAACAACGGCACCAATTCCGCCTTCTAAAGCGGTTAATCTTTGCTCAAGAATATCATTCGTAGGATTGTTTAATCGGGTATAGATAAATCCGGCTTCAGCTAATCCAAATAAATTAGCAGCATGGTCTGTGTTATTGAAAACATAAGAACTGGTTTGATAAATAGGTACAGCTCTCGTTCCTCCATTTTTTGTTGTATCGTGACCTGCGTGTAATGCGTTTGTTTCAAATTTTTGAGTACTCATAATTTCTATATTTTTTATTATTATTTTAGTGATAGTGTGTCTTATTGTTGCTTTCAAATACTTAGTCCTTGATTAAAAAAAACCTCTGCAATTGGCAGAGGTTCTATATTGTTTTGAAAATAAACATTCATAATAGAATCTCTTCGGATCATTCCGTCATCATTTTGCAACATATTTGGATAATCATTTTCATTTGTTCTACTATTTTGTTGAGGCAAATTTGCAAACTATTTTTTAATCCACAAAGTAAAATTCGATTTATTTTATAAATTCTATAGATTTAGTAGATATTAGAAAATAAATACACTGATTTTTAATGATTTAATTGACTATAAAAAATAAATCAGCTATAGCCTTATAATTATATAAGTATTTTACTCAACAGAATATGCTATTAACAAGTAAAGGTTTTCAATTAACTTTTTTTTCGCAAAAAAATAAGTCAAAGTTTGGAAGTTAGTATTTTTAACCTACTTTTGTTCTATCAAATTAGTAGAATTAAGTAAAACTATCTAAGTATAAAAAATTGAAGACTATCAAATATATTTCTTTTTTGAATATGCAAGAACCATTCTTATTTGGCAATTTGTGTCCAACGTGTTGTTGCTGTTAAATTCTTCAATTACTCTCTTTTATTAAATTTTATTTAAGACAATTCTGGAAGTTTTCAGGATAAAAAGGCTTTATAGATAAAAATCAAAATAGTATAAATTCAAAATAAAAAAAATGAAACATATGTGTTGTAAATAAAAAAAGCCATTTCTGCGGCAACAGAAATGGCAAGGCTCAAAGAAAAATTATCGCTAATAAAGGAAAGCATTAGAGAGTTGAAAATCAACTTTCAATACTCCTTTTTAATTACTTAAAACCTATACAAAGAAATGAAAAAAAAGTTATATATACTTTCATGGTTCTGCATTTTTGTGATTTCATTTAAAATCAATGCACAAAGTACCCAACCACTTATTCAGTCTAAACTAGAAGGAACAATAGTTGACCAAATAACAAATCAGCCTATTATTGGAGCTTCGGTAAATATTAAAGGAACAACACATGGTGTTTCAACAGATTTAGATGGAAAATTTTATTTTCAAACGGGGCAAAAATTTCCTTATACTTTAATTATAAGTTATATAGGTTATAAAAAGAAAGAAGTTATAGTTGACGGAAGTCCTGTTCTTATTAAATTGACACAAGACGTACAAGAGTTGAATGATGTGGTTATTATTGGTTACGGATCACAAAAGCGTCAAAATTTAATAGGATCTGTCTCTAAAGTAAATCCGGCAGAACTCAAAGTAATTCCAGATGTTAGTTTTGATGCAAAATTGCAGGGAAAAGCAGCAGGAGTTCAGGTAAATACTAATACAGGTGTACCTGGTTCTGACGTTTTTATACGTGTAAGAGGAGCTACTTCTATTAATGCAGGAAATGATCCGTTGTATGTTGTAGATGGTGTATTTATTAATAATACAAGTTTACAAAATATTGCTCAGGATCGTGCAACTTCTCCACTTTCGGATATTAATCCATCGGATATAGAAAGTATAGAAATCCTTAAAGATGCCAGTGCTATTGCAATTTATGGTTCAAGAGGTGCCAATGGAGTTATAATTGTAACTACTAAAAGAGGAAGTTATGAGCAAAAAACAAAAATTGAGTTTAATACCTCAGGAGGTGTTGGATGGGCGCCTAAAGACAGAATTTGGAAAACAACTACTGGGTCTCAACATGCTTTATTGGTAAATGAATACAATACAAATATGGGTAATCCTTTGCCTTTTAGACCAGCTTCGGTTGTTATAAATGGTGTTGCAGGAAGAGGGTTGCCAGAAGATCAGCCTACGTATGATAGAATGTCTATTTTAAATCAAACGGCTGAATTACGCAATTATGATTTGTCTATTCAGGGAGGGTCAAATACTACCCGATTTTATTTAGGTGGAGGATATACTTTTCAGGAATCTATATGGAAGCCGATGTCATTTGACAGAGCCAGTTTTAAATTCAATATAGATCATAAAATTAGTAATAAGGTTTCTATAGGCGTAAGCAATACTTTTTCTAAAAGTGACAGAGATCAGGCCAGACCAGCGAATGGAGGGAATGGAACACTTTTGCAGGCATCATTAAATATTCCAACTTATTTACCAATTTTTGCTGCAGACGGAACTCCTTTAAAATGGGTTAATTTTGATAATATTGATGTATTAACCAGTACAGTTAATTTATGGTCTACCAGTTATCATTATATTGGGAACGCTTATTTTGATGTTAATTTTACTAAAAAACTTAAATTTCGTTCCAGTTTTGGTATAGATTACAATCTATACGATGAAAATGAATATTGGGATACCAGAACAATATTAGGTGCAGCAGGTGGTAAAGGAACTGAGAGTATAACACAATCATCAACTGCAATTAATGAACAAACGCTGAACTACAATACAGCAATTGGAAAACATAATGTTGGTTTATTAGTTGGTAATACAATACAAAGTGTTGAACTTAAAAATGTTTCAGCAACAGGAACTAATTTTCCAAATAATGCTTATACACAAATATCTTCGGCTGCTACTCAAACAGCTTCTCAGTTTAAATCTGAAAGTGGATTACTTTCGTTTTTCTCAAGAGCAGATTACAATTACAATAGAAAATATTATGCTGAAGTTACTATAAGAGCTGATGGTTCCTCCAGATTTGGAGAGAATAACAAATGGGGTTATTTCCCTGCTATTGGTGCTGCCTGGAGAATCAAAGAAGAAAGTTTCTTAAAAGATGTCCGTCAGATTAGTAATTTAAAATATAAAGTTAGTTACGGACTTACAGGTAACCAAAGCGGGATTGCAGACTTTGCTTCACAAGGACTTTGGAATGGTGGATATGGTTATTCGGATAAAGTAGGCAGCAGCGAAGGACCGGGAACGGCTCCTTTACAAATTGCGAATCCAAATTTGAAATGGGAAAAAACAGCTCAATTTAGCACAGGTATTGATTTAGGATTATTCAATGATAGATTAAATTTAGAGTTTAACTATTATCAAAAATACACTACTGATGTTTTGTTACAGATTGCTACTCCGGCAACAACAGGTTTTTCTTCTTACTTAACCAACTACGGAGAAATTAGTAATAAAGGTTTTGAATTAGGAATTAATACGGTAAATATTCAAAATGAAGATTTTACATGGAAAACAGATTTCAATATCTCACAAAATGTTAATAAAGTAGAAAAAATACCAGCGGATATTCCTTTTGCAGGAAGAGATCTGATTCGTTTGCAAGAAGGAAAACCTCTTTATTCTTATTGGTTGTACAAACAATTGTATGTAGATCCTCAAACGGGTAATGCCGTTTTTGAAGATTTTAATAAAGATGGGAAAATCACTGCCGATGACCGTCAGATTGTTGGAAATACCTGGCCTGAATTTTTTGGAGGTTTTAATAACACTTTCGAATATAAAAATTTTGACCTAGGAGTGTTTTTCACGTATTCGTATGGAAATGAAATTTGGAATCACAACAGAATGTTAGGAGAAACTGGAGGTACATTAGATGCCAATAGAGTATTACTGGCAAGTCAATTAGATCGTTGGACTACTCCTGGACAAATAACAGATACTCCAAGATTAACGGCAGAGAACTATTCCAGACAAGAAAACAGCCGTTTCTTAGAAGATGGTTCATACATAAGATTACGAGCACTTACTTTAGGCTATACTTTGCCTAAGGAGTTGAGCAATAAGCTAAGAATTCAAAAATTCAGACTTTATTTTACAGGAAGCAACCTGCTATTGTTTACTAAATATACAGGCTCAGATCCAGAATCAAATTTGGGTACAGGAAATATTCAAGGGTATGACTACGGAACACCACCACAACCACGCACTGTTCAGTTCGGTCTAAATCTAACTCTTTAATCACATTTTAATAATTACGAAGATGAAAACTTTAAAATATACCATTTTAGCATTAATAACAATTTCCTTATTTGCATCTTGTGGAGATATATTGGAGCCAGAACCTTTAAATGCAGTTTCTGATGCAAATCCAATTTATGATAAAATTTCAACTGAAACAGCATTAAGAGGAGTTTACAGACAATTAGCGTCTAGCGGATATTATGGTGAAAACTATGTCACATTAGGTTATTTTCCTAGTGGAGATATAAAAAACCTTACTACCGGTGGAGCTGCAAACCTTGTAAACGTGAACTTTAGAGCTGATGATCCAAGTTTTAATACTTCATGGGTTGCTATTTATTCAACGATAAACAGAGCAAATCATGTAATTGCTAAAGTACCTGGAGTTCAGGATCCACTATTGACTCCGGCACTTAAATCACAATATATTGGTGAAGCAAAATTTATTAGAGCTTTAGCTTATTTCGACTTAGCCAGAGCCTGGGGTGGTGTACAAATTATTTTACAACCTACCAATTCATTTACAGACAGAGAGAAAGTTCGCAGAAGCACTTTGTCAGAAACCTATGCTCAGGTTCTCAAAGATCTGGAAGATGCAGAACTATTATTGCCGGATGGAGTAAATAGAATCAGAGCGACGAAGAGAACGGTTTGGGCATTGAGAGCAAGATTACATCTTTATAAAAAAGAATGGAGTCTGGCAGAACAATATGCGACTAAACTAATAGATAAACCTGCTGATTATACTTTACTTAAACCATACAGTTCCTGGTTTGCTGCTAATGTTGTTGGAACTGCAGAATCTATTTTTGAATTAGAATATAGTGCTATTAATCCGAGTACAATTCGTGCACAAATGCAACACCCTACAAAAGGAGGCACGTATCGTTATGCTCCAAACGACAAATTTGTTCAGTTGTTGAATGACCCAGCTGTTTCAGGAGGAAGAAAAGCATTAATAGGAAGTGTGACACAAGGAGGAACAACGCTTTGGTATGGTAATTTATATTACAGACTTCCGGCTACAGATCCAGCTTATATTTTCAGAATTGCAGAAATGTATCTTATTAGAGCAGAAGCAAGAGCGCAATTGGAAAATTTGTTAGGCGCTACAGGTGCGCTTAGCGATCTTAATAAAGTGCGTGACAGAGCTGAGATTGGACCATCAACAGCAACTACAAAAGCTGATATTTTATTAGCAATCGAGAACGAACGCAGAGTGGAATTTGCATGGGAAGGACATCGTTGGTTTGATTTAGTAAGAACAGGCAGAGCCAAAACAGTGCTTGAAGCATTAGATTCAAATACAAAAGTTGCTGATCATGAATTGGTGTTTCCTATTCCAATAGTTCAATTGCAGTTAGATCCGTTATTGGACCCTAATCCTTTTTACTAGCAACTGAAATTTTATAATTTAAAATAAAATAATATGAGTTTTTTAAATATTTCCACTAACCCGACTTCCCAATGGAAGAACTATGAAAAGATAGCCCTGCGCTTCTTTATCATCTATTTTGCCATACAGATTTTGCCACTCGACTGGAAATTTTACAGAGAGTTATTTTCGATAGATTGGCTTCATCTTAATTTCTATGATCTATTTAATCTGACGAGATATACGCCACAATTCTTTTCCTTAACAGGATATGCCAATTGGGGAGTTGTATTTATAATTACTGCTTTAGGAACGTATGCCTGGACAGCTGTTGATCGTAAAGAAAGAGATTATGATACTTTATATTACTGGCTTCGTGTAGCATTGCGTTATCGTTTGGCAATTGGAGTAATTGCTTACGGATTGATTAAATTATTTCCATTGCAGATTCCTTATCCATCGTTAAGTAATTTACACACCAATTATGGAGATTTTTATCCATGGAAAATCTACTATCATACGATAGGAATTACACAAGGCTACGAAAGCTTTTTAGGAGCTGTTGAGGTATTGGCGGGATTACTACTTTTATGCAGAAAAACAGCCACTTTTGGGGCAGGACTTATTTTAGGATTTGTAGGAAATGTTTTTGCAGCCAATGTCGCTTATAACATTGGAGAAGAAGTTTATAGTGCTTTCCTGCTGTTGATTGCTATATTTTTAGTTGCTTATGATGTACCTAGACTGAATAGTTTATTGTTTTCAGGAAAATTCACTATTGCCAATAAATTCAATCCGGATTTCGGAAAAGATACCCTTTATAAAATACGTTTTGCATTAAAAACAGCGGCTGTAGTTTTTGTTATTCTTTTAGGTTTTGAAACCTATGCTAACTATTCAGGCGGGTCTTATAAATATCCGGCAACTCCGGGATTAAAAGGGACTTATGGTTATTACAATGTACGTGAATTTAAGCTGAATAATCAGGTTATTCCGTATTCTAATACCAATCCCGACAGATGGCAAAATGTAGTTTTTGAAAAATGGGCAACCTTAAGTATCAAAACCGCAAAACCAATTACAATTGATGCTTCCCCAACTGACGGATATCATGAAAATGATAAAGACAGAAACTACGAATCAGCAGGAGTAGGAGGCAGACGTTATTTTTCTTACCAGACTGGCGGGACCAAGAGTTCGCTTTTGTTAGAAAATAAAAACAAGCACCATCAGGACGAAAAGTTTGTATTGAATTATACTCATGTAAATGATTCTACGATTGTTTTAAAAGGAATCAATGAAAAAAAGGATTCTGTTTATGCTGTTTTGGATCGAATCAACAAAAAATATTTGTTGTTTGAAGGACGAAGAAAACCCATAAAACTTTAGATATAAATCCTTTAAATAATTAAGATTATGTCTCAATTAATTACAAATAAAGAAAACAACCCAGAGGAAATTCAGGTTGATTATACAAAGGTAGAATCGAGTACAGCAGCGGAAATTGATGAAACAAAACCATCAAAACCATCATGGACGAATTCCGAAAAAATAATATTTCGTATTGCTTTTATTTTCTTTACCGTGTTTTGTATTCCATGGGATTTTGGATTTTATCAATTCTTATATAATCTGGATTACGCTCATACAAGCTACGGAAACCTTACTGAAATTGTGGCTTTTTACAATCCGCAGTTTATCAATATATTTTCAGCAAGTGGTTTTTTTGGATTGGAGAGTTACGTCAATTTTCCTTTTGTTTTGATAGTTTCCATTATTGGAGGTTTGATTTGGACCGCTTTGGACAAAGACAAAAAAGAATATCACGTATTGTATTATTGGGTTCGGGTTTTTGCCAGATATCGGGTGGCCTATGCAGGAATTGCATGGGGATACAAAAAGCTTTTCATCATGCAGATGCCTTTTCCGAATGTAGGATTGGAGCATACTGATTTTATTGACTTTTTTGCTAAAAGATTGTATTGGGAATCAATAGGAATTGCACCTTATTATGAAGTGTTTTTAGGTTTAGCCGAGTTCCTTGCAGGTTTTCTTCTATTGTTCAGAAAAACAATTCCGATAGGAGCAGTTTTGGCATTCATCGTATTTGGAAACATTGCTATTGCCAATCACGCTTATGATATTGGAGAACAGGTGCCAAGTGCTGCTATGGCAATGCTGGCGTTATTTGTTTTTTGGTATTATGTGCCCGGAATTTATAAGTTGATAGTGAAGCAGGAGAATGTTAAGATCGAAACTTTTTATCCTTCATTTCCGGTAAAATGGCAAAATTATGCCAGACTTACTGTGAAGTATGGTTTCAATTTTATTTTTGTGATTTTGTTTTTCGGCTTAGAAGTCTATGCTTTTACACACAATGATTTTTATAAAATTCCAAACACACCAGGTTTGAAAGAATCCAAAGGATATTATAATGTAACGGAGTTCAAATTGAACGGTAAAGTGGTACCATATTCTCCAAATGATTCTATTCGCTGGCATGATGTCACGTTTGAAGACTGGTCTTCTTTAAGTTTCAAAGTGGTCAATCGTCCACAGCAAATTCAAATGTTTGCCGCAGGAAGTTATCCGCGATTGGGGGAAGTATATGATGGGAAATGGACTTTTAACTGGGAAGGGGATGTGAGAAGATTTGGCAGTAACAAAAAGCATAAAAAACGTGATCCGGCTAAAAGAGATATAGGAATTAATTGGGAATTGTCCGGTGTTGGAAACGAAAGAAGATGGTATCATTATAAAGCGGATACTATCAATCACGTATTGCATTTACAAAATAAAAATAAAGTCGACAGAAAGCAAAAACAGGTTTTGCATTACAGCAGAACTTCTGAATCTAGAATTATTTTGTGGGGAACCAATGAGTTCAAAGACTCTATTTATGTGGTTCTAGATAAAGATAATTCAGTATTGCCGCTTCTTGCTGATGGCAGAAAACCAGTGCCGGAATTTCATTAAAAAATAAATAAGATTATGTCTGAAATAATTAAAAATACAAACGAAACAGCGGATTCTGATGGCCAAAAAGTTTCTCAACAAAATGATGAGATTCAGCTTGATTCCGTTAATTCATCTGAAGAAAATAAAGACTGGACGAATACTGAAAAAATTGCATTCCGAATTGCGTTTATCTTTTTCTTTCTGTTGGTAATTCCTTTGGATATTGATTTTTATGCCAAATGGTTTACAACCGATTGGAGTCATTTACACATTCGGAATATTGGCGAATTAAGTGGCTCTTCGTTTCATCCGATTAAAATTGTTGAAAATAATAAAGGTGCCGGAGATATTGGTTCGATAGCCCAATCGAATCTGAGCTTTCTAAAACTGAATGCAGAAAGCGGAACATTTGGAATTGCCAGTTATATCAACTGGGGATTGGCACTTTTAATTGGAATAGTAGGAGGCGCTATCTGGACTCTTTTTGATAAAAAATCAAAACATTACAGAGTACTGTATTATTTTATTACCGTAGCCGTAAGCTATTCGATGCTGATAAAACTGAACGGACTTACGTTTGCAAAAGTGTTTCCAACCCAAATGCCGGAATTGGCATTGACACAGCTCAATACTAATTTTGGAGATTTTACAGCCCAGAAATTGTATTGGATTCAGCTGAGTTTTGTTCATGATTATGAAATTTTTGCAGGACTTGCCGAGTTGCTGATTATGATACTACTGTTTTTCAGGCAAACCCGTTTCTGGGGAGCAGCTTTAGCTTTTGCAATGATTGGAAATATCGCTTTTGTCAACCACGCTTATGATGGTGGAATTCATTTAGCGGCTTCATTTTATGTTATCGCAGGAGGTTTTGTGCTATGGCGTTACCTTCCACAAATTTGGAATTTGATTGTGAATGAGAAGAATACATCATTAAATTTATATCAATTTCCATATAAAGAAAAATGGCAAAAGTACTTACGCATTGGATTGAAAACCTTTGTGTTTGGATTCTATTTTATATTGAGTGGTTATTTGCATTGGTACAATTACAAATACGATTCGTATAAAGTGCCTTCAAAACCGGGATTGACAGATGCCAGAGGTTTGTATCAGGTTTCGGAATTCAAATTGAATAATAAACCACTTGCTTATTCGCCGGTTGATTCTTTGAGATGGGAAAATGTAACTCTTGAAAAATGGTCCACGATTTCGTATTCCGTATTCAATACGTTTACCATTCACGGTGAAGCGGGGAGAGGAAAACAATTTAAAGACGTTGATAGAGCTTATGAATCTGCCGGAACAGGAGGAGGAAGACGTCATTTCTATTATGAAGAAGATACTATAAATAAAGTGCTTACCTTGTTCAATAAAAATAAAGTGTACAAAGAAGAACGCCAAATACTTCATTACGAAAGACCTACTAAAACCAGAATAATCCTTTCAGGAATCAATGAACAGAAAGATTCTATTTATGTAGTATTGGATAAAAAAGACAGGAAATATCCTTTGTATGAAGGACAAAAGAGTGAGATAAAATCATTTTAGTAATAACAAAAGCATGAGCAAAAAAGAATTTGATGCTATAGTAGTAGGATCTGGTCCCAATGGGTTGTCGGCAGCTATAACTTTGCAGAAAGCAGGACTTTCGGTACTGATTATAGAGGCCAAACCAACTATTGGCGGCGGTATGCGTACTGCTGAATTGACTTTGCCGGGTTTTAAGCATGACATATGTTCTGCTATTCATCCTATGGCAATGGGTTCGCCTTTTTTTGCTGATCTGCCTTTGCACGAACACGGATTGGAATTTGTACATGCGCCATTGCCTGCAGCCCATCCTTTTGATAATGGAACAGCTGCCATCTTATCCCGATCGATTAAAGAAACGGCATGGTCGTTAGGCAAAGATGGACAGACTTATCTGGATCTTATCCAGCCTTTGGTAGAATCCTGGCCTAAGATTGTAGATGATACTCTAGGACCTTTGGGAATTCCAAAGCATCCATTGTTGCTGGCTCAGTTTGGCTTAAAAGGAATGCAGCCAGCGAGTTGGATTGCAAAAAGTTTTGAAACAGAAAAAGCAAAAGGCTTATGGGCAGGTATGACAGCTCATTCGATACAGCCTTTGACCAACTATTCTTCGGCAGCAATTGGGATGGTTTTATCAGCAGTCGGGCATTTATATGGCTGGCCCATTCCGAAAGGAGGCTCACAATCTATAGCCGATGCATTGGCTTCTTATTTTATTTCCCTTGGCGGAAAAATTGAAACAAACTTTTTGGTAAAATCATTAGATCACTTGCCTTCTTCTGATGCCGTTTTGTTTGATGTCACGCCAAAACAATTGTTAGAAATAGCCGGAGATAAATTTTCTCCGTTGTACAAATGGCAATTGGAGCGCTACCGATACGGAATGGGAGTCTTTAAAATTGACTGGGCACTGGATGGTGCATTACCTTTTACTGCTGCGGAATGTAATAAAGCAGCCACCGTTCATTTGGGTAATACGTTCAAGGAAATAGCCGATGGAGAACAATTGGCATCATCAGGCGGACATTCCAAAAAACCTTTTGTTTTGTTGGCGCAACAAAGTCTATTTGATTCCACCAGAGCTCCCGAGGGTAAACATACCGCCTGGGCATATTGTCACGTTCCAAACGGTTCGACAGTTGATATGACTGCAGCAATTGAAAATCAGGTGGAACGTTTTGCACCCGGATTCAAAGATCAGATTCTGGCTAAAAATGTGATGAATTCATCGCAAATTGAAGCTTATAATCCCAATTATATTGGAGGCGATATTAATGGTGGTATCATCGATATTGGACAATTATTCACTCGTCCTGCCTTGCGTATTTCTCCTTATCGGACTTCTGCAAAAGGAATTTACATCTGTTCTTCTTCTACACCTCCTGGAGGAGGAGTTCATGGAATGTGTGGCTATCATGCAGCTAAAACAGCTTTGAACGATGTATTCAAAATCAAGTTGTAATATTTGGGTTTCCAAACTCTTTTAAACTATCAATAAATTTTAATGAATTAAAAACATGAGCATAGACTTGAATAAAAATAGTGAATGGAGTCTGACGGAAAAATATATATTTCGCATTACTTTTTTGTATGCTTTATTTTTTAGCCTTCCCATTCATGCTTCATTTTATAAATATCTTGCCAAAATGGATTGGTTTGCAATTAATTGCAGGGATCTTTTTGTTGTGGCAACATATAGGCATCCAACACTTTTGGAAATAGATTCCGAGAGTTTCCATTGGGGATTATTGGGATACATCAATTTTATTTTGCCTTTGTTTATTGCAATTCCCATGGCGACTATATGGTCATTTTTAGATAAAGACAGAAAGAATTATCAAAATTTATATTATTGGCTAGAGGTAATTATAAGGTACCGTGTGGGATTAGGAATGGTTGCCTGGGGTTATCGTAAATTGATGCCGAGCCAAATGGTTTTGCCTACTTATTCTATTCTGGATACTCCGTTTGGTGATATTCAGGCGCAGAAACTGTACTGGCAGGCAGTGGGAATTGTTCCCAGTTATGAAGTGTTTTTGGGCTTTGCCGAATTTATACCGGGAGTACTTTTGTTATTTAGAAAAACATCTGCAGTTGGTGCTTTATTGGCAGGTGTGGTGATGGTAAATGTTGCTTTGGCTAATCACGCTTATGATGGTAGTGTACACATTCATAGTGCTGCTTATGCTATTTTATGCGTTATTCTTTTTTGGCCCAATTTGTCTAAATTATGGAAACTATTGGTACAGGAAAAAGATGTTGTTGTCGAGAAATATTATCCGGATTTCAAACAAAAATGGGAAAAACACACAAGGATAGTGGTTAAGTCTTTTGTATTTATGGTATTTGTATTTTGGTTTTTTATTTTACAGGTCGAAGATTACCAAATAACTCCTTATCGATTGCCTCAGGTTCCTGGTATAAGTGAATTAAGGGGTTATTACGATGTAAAGGAATTTAAAGTGAATGGTAAATTATTACCTTATAATCCTGTTGATTCTGTGAGATGGCAAAAAGCTATTTTTGAAAAATGGAGAACTTTGTCCTTTACAGTAAATAAACCCACAACGATTGATCGTTCTAATGGAGGTGGTTACAGTAAAAAAGATGAAGAGCGAAAATGGGAAGTAGCAGGAATAGCAGGAGGAAAGCGTTGGTATCATTATAAAGCAGATACTATTAATAAAGTTTTACAACTGCATAACAAGAATGATTTTTTCTGTGAAGACCAGAATTCAACCAATCACAAAGAGCAGTATTCTAATAAATTAGCTAGTGACATTGATGCTGGAGAAGCCTGTGAAGAAAAATATGTTTTGAAATACAAAATAATTGATTCCTCAAATGTTGTTTTAAGTGGAACCAATGAAAAGAATGAATCTATATATATTGTTTTGACTAAAAGAGACGTGAAATATCCTTTATTGGAAAGTTCAAATTCCAAAATAACAGCTTTTTAGGAAGCAACTTTAAATTCAAAAATAAATAAAAAAAGCATTATCATTAATCGAATGGTAATGCTTTTTTTTGACTACAGTTTTATAACATTCATATGTTTTTAAAGTTAATTTATAATTTGGTAACCGTTTTTAAAAAATATTTAATTGAAAATTTGGTAGTTAAAATATTTAAAATAATTTTGTCCTATCGAATTAGTAGAATATAAAAATAGTAAATCTTAAATAAATGAGTCAAATAAGCATTAATACGATACCAACTATACCAGTGAGAACTCCTAAAAAGCTTGAGGCGGTTTCCTGGTTAAGTGATGTTGTCAGAGATAAAAAATCTTTAGATAACAAGAATTCAGGCTTTGATAAAGATTTTAATAACAAGAAGTAAGAATTAAATAAGAAACAGTTTTAATGGGCTGATAATAGTTCTAGTGTAAATAATTTACATGTGAATAAAAATTATTTAATAGTCAAAATTTTTTAAAACTGTTCAATAGGTTATACAGCATTATTATTTGATGATAATGCTGTATTTTTTTTGCTTAAAAGGTATTTTATTCAGTATAAATAATTGAATAGTATTCTTACGGATCAAGAATATTTTTATGCTGTTAAAAAATATTTTATTTATAATAAAAAACAGTAAATCAGTATTTTATAAATCGATATTTGTAGTAATTAACATTTTTTTATAAAAAAATTAATCTAAAATTTGGTGGTTAATATTTTTAATATACCTTTGTCCTATCAAATTAGTAGAATTAAATAAAACATCTAATACTAAAAAGTTGAAAACTATCAAATACACCCCATTTTTGAATAAGCAGGAATTATTTTCATTTGACAATCTTTGTCCAATGTGTTGTTGCTAAAGTTTTTAATCTTTAATCCTTTTTCAAATTTTAAAAGATGTTATCCTATATTTCTGGGAATAAATCTTGTACAGATAAACTCAAAAATAATATTAATCCAAAATAGATAAAATGAAAAAACGAATGTGTTGCAGATAAAAAAAAACCATTTCTGCGGGAACAGAAATGGCAAAGGCTTAAAAAAATGTGAATCTTTTAAAAAGGAAAGTGAAAGTTGAAAATATCAATTTTCAGCTCGCCTAATTTATTAAACCAAAACAAAGTAATGAAAAAAATATTAAATATACACACGTGGTTATTTCTTTTGCTGCTATCGGTAGGAGTTAATGCGCAAAACACCACGCCTCTTATCCAGTCTAAACTAGATGGTACAGTTATAGACGCAATAACAAATCAGCCTGTAATAGGGGCTTCTGTGGTTATTAAAGGTACAACTCACGGGGTAGTAACTGATGCAGAAGGAAAATTTTATTTTCAAACAGGTCAAAAATTTCCATATACTTTAATTGTAAGTTATATAGGGTATAAAAAAACAGAAGTAGTAGTTGAAGGCAATCCGGTTATCATTAGTTTGAAGGAGGATGTTAAGCAACTAGATGAATTAGTAGTGGTAGGGTATGGATCTCAAAAGAGAAAAGACATCACGGGTTCAGTATCTTCAGTTCCAAAGGCTAATTTAAGTCAGGTTAGTTCTTCGGCTGATAATTTACTGCGTGGGGCAGTAGCCGGGGTAGTTGTTACTCAAAGTTCAGGACGTCCGGGAGCTACTTCTAGTGTTCGTATTAGGGGAGGAAGCTCTATTACAGCAGGTAACGAGCCTTTATATGTAGTAGATGGTGTATTGATTTACAATGATAATAGTAATGGTACTGCAGGAGTATCTAATGCAGGAGCAGGAGTGAATGTGCTTTCTACAATTAGTCCAGGTGATATTGAGTCAATTGAAGTGTTGAAAGATGCCTCTGCGACTGCAATTTATGGTTCTCGTGGTGCTAATGGCGTCATAATTATTACTACTAAAAAAGGAACAAAAGGACAGGATAATATTTCTTATCAGGGGTATTATGGATTTCAAAAAGTTTCTAAAAAGTTAGATTTATTAAATGCCAGTGAATGGGCTAGTTTGCGTAACGATGTTCAGGCTAGTATTGGGCAGGCACCTTCTTTTTCTGCTGCTCAGATTGAAGCGCTTAAAACTTCAGGGAATTATGACTGGCAATCGGCAGCTTTTAGAACTGCTCCGATTCAAAATCATCAATTAACATTTTCAGGAGGAGATGACCGTTCCAGATATGCTGTTTCAGGAGGATTTTTTGATCAGGAGGGTACTGTTATCGGAACTGATTTCAGAAGAATTTCACTTCGTGCTAATTACGAAAGAAATTATTCTCAAAATTTTAAATTTGGTGTAAATACTAATTATAGTAATTCAATATCTAATGGTATTGGAGCTAATGGTGGTGCTGCAGCAGGAAGAAATCCTAATCCATTAGTTGCTGTCTTGTATCAACCTCCAGTTGTCCCTATTAAAAATGCAGACGGAACTTATAATTTCACAAATAATCCTTATGCAACTGCAGTTAATGGTATTATAACCAATCCAATTAATGATTTGCAAAACACAATCAACGAAACCAAAATTGATAGAATTTTGACTAGCTTGTTTGGGGAATATAAAATAAACAAAGAAGTTTCGGCTAAGGTTGCTGTTAGTGGAGATGTTATTAATACGAAACAAAATTACTATGCTCCATCAACTACTGGAACTGGTGCTGGAACTAAAGGATTAGCTTCAGTAGGAAACAGATTAGTGAGTTCTGTATTAAATGAAAACACTTTGAATTATAATACTCATTTTGGTGAAAATCACAAGTTTTCAGCTTTGGGAGGGTATACACTTCAATTTACTCAGGGAGAGATAGTTAATGCAGGGGCTAATACTTTTGTTAATGATTTGAATACTAACAACGCTTTGCAAGATGGAGTTGCTGTAAAACCTTTTAGTGATGCATTTGAAAGTGTATTGGAATCATGGTTGGCCAGAGCGAATTATTCTTATAAAGGAAAATATAATTTGACGGTGTCTGCACGTGCAGATGGTTCTTCAAGATTTGGTTCAGAATCACTTTGGGGTTATTTCCCATCAGCAGGTTTTTCATGGAACATTACCGACGAAAGTTTTGCTAAAGGTATCAAGGGAGTCGTAAATAATGCAAAATTGAGATTAAGTGCAGGAACAACTGGAAACCAGGAAATTGGAAATTACCTTTCTTTAGCTTCTATAGGTTCTGTTAATTATAGTTTTGGAGGTGTTATACAAACTGGATTGACTCCAACTCGTTTGGCAAATCCAGATTTAAGATGGGAAAAAACAACTCAGTATAATGTTGGTTTAGATTTGTCATTATTTGAAAGCAGAGTAAATTTTGTTTTTGATGCTTACTATAAGAAAACAGCTGATTTGCTTATCAGTGTACCAGTTCCTTTGATTTCCGGATATTCTGCTGTTCTTCAAAATATTGGTGGAGTTGAAAATAAAGGAATTGAAATTGGCTTGATAACAGAAAATGTTAAAACAGAAGATTTTTCATGGAATTCTAACATTGTATTCTCGGCCAATAGAAATAAAGTAGTTAAAATTGGAAATGGAATTCAACAATTTTTTCCAGTAGTTCCAAATGGTTCTTTGTTACAACAACAGCCGGTAACGGTAAAAGTAGGGTTGCCTTTAGGAACTTTTTGGGGATACCGCACCGATGGTATTTTCCAAACTCAGGACGAAATCAATACGCAGCCTAAAATAAACAGTCTTGCCAATACAAAAATTGGTGACAGAAGATATGTAGATACCAACGGAGATGGAGTAATTACAGCTCTTGATAAAGGTAGTCTTGGAAGTTCACAGCCTAAATTTGTTGGAAGTTTTAGTAACACTGTTTCGTACAAAGACTTCGATTTAAACTTTTCTTTTCAGGGAGCATATGGCGGTAAAATATTTAATGCCCTAAATCAACAATTAGAAATCTCTACGCTTGGAACAAATGCAGCAGCTACTTTATTAGATCGTTGGACTCCAACAAATACAGACACTGAAATCCCTAGAGCAACAAGTTCTCCATTAGGAATTGTCTCAGAGCGTTATGTAGAAGATGCTTCTTTCCTGAGATTAAAATTAATCACCCTAGGATATACACTTCCTAAAAGCATTTCTTCAAAAATTGGAACGAAGAGTATTAAATTTTATGTATCGGCCGAAAATTTAATTACATGGACTAAATACACAGGTTTTGATCCCGAGGTTAGTTCTTACGAGCAAAATAATTTATATCCTGGGATTGACTTTGGAGCATATCCAAATTCTAAAACATTCATCACAGGTTTGAACGTAACTTTTTAAGTAAAATAAAATATCTACAAATGAAAAAGATAATATTAACATTCATACTAAGTGCAGGTCTATTTGTATCGTGCACGGACCTGGAGGTAACTCCAGACGCTTTTATAACCAAGAAAAATTTCTTTAAAACACAGGATGATGCTATTGCCAGCGTGACTGCAGTTTATGCCTCTTTGAGTCTTGATCCGGGAGAACAAAGTTTATTTGGAAGAAATCTTTATTTCCTAACTGATATGGCTTCTGATTATGCTGCAGCTGGAGTTTCGGCTACGAATCCTCAGGTAAGAGCTTTAAGCAGTTTGACCCATGATGCGACTTCAGATCGTGTTCAGGTTGCCTGGCGTCAAATTTATGCCGGAATAAACAGAGCGAATGTAGCTATTGATAATATTCCTAATGTACCAGGAGGTTCGGCTGTTGTTAAAACAAGATTGATTAATGAAGCTAAATTCATTAGGGGATTATTGTACTTTCAGGCAGTTCGTCTTTGGGGTGGAGTACCAATTAGATTGCATGAGCCAACTTCTATCGACGTAGAAAGTTTAAAAGCACCTAGGGCTACTGTAGATGAGGTTTACACTCAGATTATCACGGATTTGACTGATGCTGAAAGTTTACCGCCAACGTATGGCGCTTCTGATGCGGGACGTGCTACTTCAGGTGCTGCAAAAGCTATTTTAGCAAAAGTATATTTGACCAGAAAAGATTGGCCAAATGCTATTCTTAAAGCCAAAGAAGTAATTAATGGAGGATATGGATATGCCCTTTTTGAAAGTTTCCAGGACATTTTCACAAAATCAAAAAAGAATGGAAAAGAGCATATTTTTTCTGTTCAGTTCGAACCAAATCAAGCAGGAAATGGTTCAAGCGGAAGTACTTTTCAAGCGACTTCTTTTACAGGATTTACCGCTACGGAACCAGCAGATATTATTTCGGATGTAGCCTTGTTTTATGATATTTATGCAGCAGGAGATGTAAGGAGAGATGTTAGCTATAAAAAACAATTATTGAATCCGGCCACTGGAACTTTATATACTTTCCCTAAGCCAATTTTTGGTAAATATCTGGATTTGACAAATTTAGCTACACCACAGAATGTGGCTATTAATTTTCCTGTGATTCGTTATGCTGATATTTTATTATCTCTGGCAGAAGCGATTAATGAACAAGACGGAGCAACTTTAGAGGCTCATGAATTGGTGAATCAGGTAAGAAGAAGAGCTTTTGGAAAACCAATCTTAACTCCGGACTTAACAGTAGATTTAATAGGACGTACTGATGCTCAGTTAAGAGAAGATATTCGTGAAGAACGTAAAAAAGAATTCGTTCAGGAAGGACAAAGATGGTTTGATTTAGTACGTTGGGGAACTTTAGTTACCGAAGTGCAAAAAGTAACTGCCAAAAACTCTGTTTCTACTCGTAATAATTTGTATCCAATTCCTCAAAGTGAGCGAAATATTGATCCGGTTGGATTGCCACAAAACTTTGGTTATTAATAAAAGGTTTACATACAGTAAATAAAATGATTAAAAAACTGTTGATTCTTGCCCTATTGGTTGTTGCACAATTTCAGCTATTTGCACAGAAAAAGCAACCGAACATCATCGTCATTTTGGCTGATGATTTAGGTTTCTCAGATATTGGTGCTTTTGGCTCAGAAATTAAAACTCCAAACTTGAATAAGCTCGCTAAAAATGGGCTTATTCTAAAACAGTTTTATAATGCAGGACGTTGCTGTCCATCCAGAGCTTCATTACTCACAGGTCTGTATTCACATCAGGCAGGTGTTGGAGACATGGTACAAGATAAGGGGTATGCTGCTTATCAGGGATATTTAAACGAGCATTGTATTACTATTGGGCAAGCATTAAAACAGGCAGGATATAATACTATTGTTTCTGGAAAATGGCACGTTGGTTTAGTACCATCTGCCTGGGCGGTTAATAGAGGGTTTGATGATTCTTTTACTTTGCAAAACAATGGGAGCAGTTATTTCAACTCGGAACCTTTGTATAACGACGGTAGAAAAGTTACTTTTTTGAAAGGAGATAAAGAAATTATTCGCAAGGATACATCTACCTATCTGACTCAGGAAATAACCAATTTTGCGATTAATTCTTTAGAAAAACAGCGCAATCAGCAAAAGCCTTTTTTTCTTTATGTTGCTTATAATGCACCACATTGGCCTATTCAGGCATTGCCGGAAGATATTGCAAAATACAAAGGCAAGTATTTGGAAGGCTGGGATAAATTAAGAGCAAGACGTTTTGAAAAATTAAAAGAACAAGGAATCATTGATAAAAACTGGGACTTATCCAATCGTTTTGAAAAAGTGCCGGATTGGGAAAAACTAAGTGCAGAAGAAAAAGACAAATGGGATACCCGGATGGCAATTTATGCAGCAATGATCGACCGAATGGATGCCGGAATTGGAGAAATTCTGCAGAAAGTAAAGTCTTTGGGAGAAGAAGATAATACACTTGTACTTTTTCTTTCGGATAATGGAGGAAGTGCAGATGAGGTGAAAAATTGGAATTATGTTATACAAAAAAATGGAACACCAGGTTCGGTGGCATCTATTGATAGTTACGAAAGTCCATGGGGAAATGTGAGCAACACGCCTTTTCAATTATTCAAAAAGAACACCCACGAAGGTGGTATTGCTTCCCCTTTTATTGCTTATTATCCAAAGCATATTCAGGCTGGTAGACTAAGTAACAGAGTTAGCCATTTGATTGATGTTTTTCCAACTTGTCTGGAGTTTGCCGATTTTCAGTATCCGGATTCATTTCAAGGAAAAAATCTAACACCCTTAGAAGGCATTAGCTTAAAAAAAGAATTTGAAGGACAACAATCTGATGTACATGAAGCCTTGTTTTGGGAACATGAAGGAAGCAAAGCAGTAAGAAAAGGGCAATGGAAAGCGGTAGCCGAAAACAATCAGCCCTGGGAATTATACAATCTTGATACAGATCGGACAGAAACAAACAATCTGGCAAAATTAGAACCCAAATTGCTTCAATCTCTGATTGCATTACATCAGCAATGGTCAGTAAAAGTAGGAGTCGAAGATTGGAATAAAATAAAATAGTTTAGTGAAATACGGATTACGTGTTACGTAAAAAAAACATAAGTTAATCTCATAACAACATATAAAATGAAAAAATTTAAATATAACAGTATTATCAAGAGCCCACAAAAAGGGCTTTTGATTACTGCTTTACTAGTAGCTCAGCTTGGTCTGGCTCAAAACAAACCAGATGCCAATTACAAAGGAGTTATTGGTAAAACTTTAGCCGAATCAAAAGAATACTGGCCAGAACCGGTTACAGCTCCTAAAGGTGCTCCGAATGTGGTTTGGATCATTCTGGATGATGTTGGATATGGAGCTTCAAGCGCTTTTGGAGGTTTAATTCAAACTCCGGTATTAGAGAGTTTAGCTAACAATGGGTTGAGATATACCAATTTTCATACTACAGCAATTTGTGCTCCTACGCGTGCTGCATTATTGACAGGAAGTAATTCTCATAAAGTGCATGTTGGAGGATTCTCGCATACAATAATGTCGGCAGGGTTTCCAGGCTGGGACGGAAGATTACCTTCAAAAAATGGAACTGTAGCAGAGATTTTGCGTGACAAGGGATACAATACTTTTGGCGTTGGCAAATATGGTGTAACTCCAGATGAAGACGCTACCGATGCAGGACCTTTTGACAGATGGCCAACAGGTAAAGGATTCGATCATTTCTTCGGATTCTTAGGATCAGCTACCGATCAGTACAAACCGGATTTGATAGAAGATCAGGCACACGTTACCCCAGACGGAAGACATCTTAGTGAGCAAATTACGGATAAAGCGATTAGCTATATTAAAACACAACAAAAAGCCGCTCCGGGAAAACCATTCTTTTTGTATTACTCTCCGGCAGCGGTACACGCACCACATCAGGTAGAAGCAAAATGGAGTGATGCATACAAAGGAAAGTTTGATGACGGTTGGGATGCGTATCGCGAAAAAACATTGGCGAATCAAAAGAAATTAGGAGTTGTTCCTGCTAATGCTGTGTTGCCAGAACGCAATTCACTGATTAAAGACTGGAAAAAATTAACTCCGGATCAAAAGAAAGTATATTCAAAATTTATGGAAGTATATGCCGGATATCTGACATATACCGATTATGAAATTGGACGATTGGTCAATCATTTAAAAGAAACGAATCAATTGGACAATACAGTCGTTTTTGTTTTGATTGGTGATAATGGAGCCAGTAAGGAAGGAACTTTAGAAGGTGCTGTTAACAGACAAACGTATGTAGCGGGAGAAACAGATGAGCAGGTTTTTCAAAATAATTTAAAACGAATTGGTGAAATTGGAACTCCTCAAACTTATGTGAATTATCCATTAGGCTGGGCACAAGCAACTAACACACCATTCAAATCCTGGAAACAGGATGCGAACACAGAAGGAGGAACGCACAATCCATTGATTGTACATTATCCGAAAGGAATTAAAGATAAAGGTGGAATCAGAAATCAATACAGTCACGTAATTGATATTTTACCAACCACTCTTGATATTCTTGGAGTAAAAGCACCTGAATCTATTAGAGAAATTAAGCAGGATACCATTCAGGGTTATTCTTTTTACAATTCTTTGAATGATGCTAAAGTTGTTTCGTCACATAAAATCCAGCACTATTACATTTTTGGAGCAAGATCTATTTACAACGATGGCTGGAAAGCAGCTGCCGCTCATCATCCAAACTCAATTGAAGTTAAAGAAGCATTGAATGATAAAACAAAAGCAGGTCTTTTAAATGCTGATTTCAACAAAGATGTTTGGGAATTATACAATATCAACGAAGATTTCAATGAAAGAAAAGATTTGGCTAAGAAGTACCCTGAAAAACTAGCTGAACTTAAAAAACTATTTGATGAACAGGCTCGTAAAAATAACCTGTACCCATTAATAGACTGGTCGGATGTTTACCAAAGAAAAATACATAAAACACAAGCTACAGAAGGGCAGTCTGCTGCGGAATTATTGTATAAAGCAAATAAGTAATAACTATTTCAGAGCTATTGAATTATAAGTTTGATAGCTTTGATTTAAGAACAAATAAGATATGTCAACAACAAAAAATAGTACTAGAATTGGAGCCTACGGATTTGGAATCATTCTGCTAGCGGTAGTTTTTTACTACCTTACGATTTGGGTTACACCTTATTATGTGCAAAGCAAAATTGCTTCACAAAGAGTTACTACTATTAATACTTTGAGGTTTGCAGAAAGACCTTCTCCTGAAAAAAACAGAGTAGTTCCTTTGCCTAATCCTGATTTTTTATATTCTTCTATCAACTATGATCTTAAAGAAGGTATTTTAAAAATCACAGGAAAAGTTCCCGATTCTACGTATTGGTCTATTGCTACTTATCAAGCGAATACGACTAATTTTTTTGTTGCCAATGACGATCAGGTCGATGGTAATTTTGAATATTATCTTGCTAAAGAAGGCAGTAATTCAACTTTATTAAAAGACATACCAAAAGAGAAAATAATCTATAGTCCCACCAAAACAGGATTGGTATTGTTTCGCTATTTAATATCAAAAGCATATCCATTTAATACACTCGTTGACTTACAGCATAGTGTTAAAATAGAAAAATTAGCTGAATAAATTTCACCTTAAAATATTCAAAAAATGGCTTTAAATGAAAAAATAAAAAAACGTGTCAGCTTGTTTCTATTAGCATTTGTTGCAATAGTAGTGGGAATTGGAACTGCTGTTTACAGTATTAAATCATGGAAAAACAGTTCACAGGAAAATATAGGAAACTGGCAGACTATCGGAAAAGACAAAGATGTAAATAGTGATGATTTATTATCGATTGCACAGATTGCAGTTTATGCTACTTATCCATTGACCAAAAAGGAAGTTATTTATCTGAATACGACAACTGACAGCGATGGAAATCCTATTGATCCAAAATCAGATTACACCATCAGCGGAAAAAAGTTTGATGCCGGATATTGGAGTATTACAGCCTATGATCAGGATGGGTTTTTGATTAAGAATGCGGCTAAAAAATACAGTTACAATTTTGAAGATGTAAAGTATGAAAAAGACAGTATATCCTATAAAATTAACTTATCGGCTACAGAAAAAGATTCAAATTGGTTGCCAATAACAGGCACTCAAAAAGTAGGCTTGGTGATACGATTGTATCAGCCATCAGATAATCTTAGAAATAATCTGACTCTAGAAAGTCTTCCATTGATTCAAAAAATTAAATAGTTTCAGAAACAAATTAACTTTGAAATCTTAGAAAAATGAAATTAGTCTGGACCGTTATTTATCTGATACCTTTATCCATTTTGATGGTTATTTTTGCTGTAATTCGTTTGCTGAAAAGAATTATAGACAAACCAATAAAAGATAAAATTAACAACAGCTATTCATAATTTATGAATTTAAAAGTTAGTATAGAATTGTATTTTAAAATTATACTAAATCTATAGAATTTAAATACAATTTAAAACTGAATTTTTTCAAAAATTAAAGAAATGTATACCCGGAAGACGGTTCATTAATAATCTGTAAAAACAAAAAACAATGAAGAATTTTAAATTTAATTCAAAGCTGAAAACACCTCAAAAAGGACTTTTACTTACAGCTTTGCTTGTGGCGCAACTTGGTCTTTCTCAGAATAAACCAGATGCCAACTACAAAGGAGTTATTGGTAAAACATTAGCAGAATCAAAAGAGTATTGGCCGGAGCCGGTAAAAGCGCCTGCAGGTGCTCCGAACGTAGTTTGGATTTTACTGGATGATGTGGGGTTCGGTGCTACCAGTTCTTTTGGAGGTTTAATTAGTACGCCAACTTTTGATGCTTTGGCAAATAACGGATTACGTTATACCAATTTCCATACTACCGCGATTTGTGCACCAACCCGTGCGGCATTATTGACGGGTAGAAATTCAGGAAGAGTTCACGTTAGTGGTTTCTCTCACACGATTTTATCAGCAGGTTTCCCAGGTTGGGACGGAAGAATTCCATCTGATAAAGGAACAATTGCTGAGATTTTAAGAGATAATGGATACAACACTTTTGCAGTTGGTAAATATGGAGTAACTCCAGACGAAGAAGCTACAGATGCAGGTCCGTTTGACAGATGGCCAACAGGTAAAGGATTCGATCACTTTTATGGATTTTTAGGATCTCAAACCGATCAGTACAATCCGGATTTAGTAGAAGATCAGGTCCACGTAAAACCAGATGGTCGCCATTTGAATGAGTTAATTACGGATAAAGCTATCAGTTACATTAAAACACAACAAAAAGCAGCTCCGGGGAAACCATTCTTTTTATACTATGCGCCGGGAGCAGTTCATGCACCACACCAAGTGGCTGAAAAATGGAGCGATGCTTACAAAGGGAAATTTGACGAAGGTTGGGATGTATACCGTGAAAAAGTATTGGCAAACCAAAAGAAATTGGGTGTAATTCCTGCTAATGCAGTATTGCCGGAACGTAATGCTCTTATTGGAGACTGGAAAAAATTAACTCCGGAGCAAAAGAAAGTATACGCAAGATTTATGGAAGTGTATGCCGGATTCCTGACTTACACCGATTACGAAATCGGAAGAGTTGTGAATTATTTGAAGGAAACCAATCAATTTGACAACACTGTTATTTTTGTTGCAATTGGTGATAATGGTGCTAGTAAAGAAGGTACTACACAAGGTACTATCAGCCAAAGTCTTTTTTCTCAGGGAGTATCTGATGAGCAAAATCTGCAATCAAACTTAAACAACATTGGAGAAATCGGAACTGCAAAAGGGTTGAATACCAATTATCCTTTAGGATGGGCACAAGCAACCAATGTACCTTTCAAAAACTGGAAACAAGATGCACATTCAGAAGGAGGAACTCGTAATCCTTTGATTGTTCATTATCCAAAAGGAATCAAAGAAAAAGGAGGAATCAGAAACCAATACAGCCACGTAACGGATATTCTTCCTACTACATTGGATATTGCCGGAATCAAAGCACCTGAAACTATCAGAGAAATAAAGCAGGATATCATCCAGGGATCTTCTTTGTATACTTCTTTAAATGATCCTAAAGCAGAATCATTACACAAAGTACAATACTACTATATTTTCGGAAACAGAGCTATCTACAAAGATGGTTGGAAAGCGGCCGCAAAACATCTTCCGGATCCTTTTGCTATACTAAATGCATCTGGTAAAAATGAAGCACCGGCACCAAGTAATTTCGATAAAGATGTTTGGGAATTATACAACCTGAATGAAGATTTTAACGAGCGTAATAACCTAGCTAAAAAGTATCCTGAAAAATTAGAAGAACTTAAAAAATTGTTTGATGAGCAAGCCAAAGAAAACAACGTGTATCCGTTAATTGACTGGCAAGATGTATTGGGTAGAAAAATACACAACACTTCAGGAGATAAAAGTCAAAATCTTCAGGAATTGATTAAACAAGCAACAAAAGGTGGAGATACTCACCATTAATTAATAAACCTAGAATTCAGGTCTTTTGATCAAATATAAAGACCTGATTCTTTTTTAATAATCTATAAAAATCAAATTATTATGAAACTAGTAGACTTTGAAATCATAGGAAAAAAGATTGCCGTTGGGATAATCGTGTTTTTAATACCCTTAGTCATTTTGGCTGGAGGTTTAGCATTAGTAAATCAAATTTTAAAATAAGAAATCATGGCTTTAGATACAACAAAACTGAAAAGAGACTTAGGAATTAGTCTTTTTATTTATAGTTTGCCGGTATTGGCAATTTACCTTTATTTTAAATTGAATAATGGTATTGTAGCAGAATCACATCTTACATTACCCTCTTATTTAGAATTTTTGCAACCCGTTTTTAAAAATATAAGGAGCTGGGGATTCATTGTATTCGCAATTGTTTTGGGAATCGTAGAATTTGCTGCAGGTTTATACGATGAGCACTGGACAGGAAGAGAACGTAAAGTGGATGTTATTTGTTTTTTAGCACCAAAATTGCTTTTGCCTCCGGTTACGGCTTATTTTAGTTTGACCGCTTTACCGTATTTGATACCGGGTTTAGCCAATTCACTTTCATGGGTTCCATTTTGGGGCGGTTTTTTCTTAATCGCAATTGCCGATGATTTAACCCAATATTGGTACCACCGTCTGCACCATCAGGTTCCTTTTTTATGGCGTTTTCACAGAACCCATCATTCAGCTCCATATATGGGGATGGCGATGGCTTCCAGACAAAACTTCCTTTACACGGTGTTTTTCTCTCAAATTTATTTGACAGCAACATTGACTTATTTAGGATTAGGAATTCCGGCTTTATTTGTTTTGGTTATAAAAAGCACCATCACTTTAGCTGCACATTCCAGTATTGCCTGGGACAAACCATTTTACAAATACAAAGTATTGCATCCAATTGCCTGGGTTTTGGAACGTTTAATTTCTACTCCGGCTACGCATCATGCACACCATGCGGATACAAGTGATGATGGAGTGGGTCACTTTAAAGGAAACTTTGGAAATATGTTTTTCATTTGGGATGTGATTTTCGGTACGGGTTTAATTACACGTAGATTTCCTGAATCATACGGAACTAAAACATACAAAAGTGAAGAGTGGTACGCACAATTCCTTTGGCCAATATTCAAATCTAAAATTGAAGGAAGCCCTTTAGCAGAAGGAGTTCTGGCTATACCAGTTTCTCAAAAAAGAGAAACTGTTCCAACCAATCAAAACGTTTACGAACCAGTTCAATCGTAAAAACAATAAACTATTCAGAGCTGTTAAATTCAATTTGGCAGCTCTGTTTTTAAATTAATACATCATGGCATTAGGAAAAAAAACAACCAAAAAACTAAAAAGAGATTTAGGTATTAGTTTGCTGATTTACAGCTTACCAGTAGTAGCAATTTATTTTTATTTTAAATTGAATAATGGTATCGTAACAGAATCACAGCTTATATTACCCTCCTTTTTAGAATTCGCAAAACCGGCTTTTGCTAACTTACAAACCTGGGGATTACCTGTTTTTATGATTATCCTTGGAATTATCGAATTTGCAGCAGGCTTGTATGATGACGAGTGGACAGGTGAAGAACGTAAATTAGATATTATTTCTTTTTTAGCTCCAAAATTACTTTTTCCGCCTATTCTTGCTTTTTTTAGCTTAACACTTTTACCCGTTTTAATTCCAAATTTAGCCAACACACTTTCGTGGGTTCCGTTTTGGGGAGGGTTTTTCTTAATTGCTGTAGCAGATGATTTGACTCAGTATTGGTACCATCGTTTGCACCACCAAGTTCCGTTTTTATGGCGTTTTCACAGAACACATCATTCTGCTCCGTATATGGGAGTAGCGATGTTGAATAGACAAAACTTTATTTACACTGTGTTTTTCTCTCAAATTTACCTGACGGCCACTTTAGTTTATTTAGGATTAGGATTGCCAGCTTTGTTTGTTGGAGTTTTAAAGAGCATTATCATTATTGGCGCACATTCCAGTGTTGCCTGGGACAAACCATTTTACAAATACAAAGTGTTGCATCCAATTGCCTGGGTTTTGGAAAGAGTTATTTCTACTCCGGCAACGCATCACGCACACCATGCCGATACCAGTGGTGATGGGGTAGGTCATTTTAAAGGCAATTTTGGTAATATGTTTTTTCTGTGGGACATAATTTTCGGAACCGCTTTAATTACCCGCAAATTCCCAAAATCATACGGAATCAAATCATACAAACAAGAAGAATGGTACGCCCAATTCCTGTGGCCTATATTCAAATCTAAAAAACCTGGAAGCGCTTTAGCACAAGGTGTCCGTGCGATACCCATTTCTCAACAAAGTGATACAGTTCCAACCAATCAAAATATTTACGAGCCAGCTCAATCTTAAAATATCATGAAGAAAATTAAAATATTAAAAAATAGTATAAAGACGGCAACGGTTTTGTTCTTTGGTGTAAGCCAAATAGCTGTTGCGCAAAACGATCCCAGACAACCATTTAATGGCAAAGTAGGAAAAACGGAAAGTGAAACCCAAACTTGGAGAGCGGAAAAACTTAAAGCTCCTGCGAATGCACCCAATGTAGTTTGGATTTTGCTGGACGATGTAGGTTTTGGAGCTTCGAGTGCTTTTGGAGGACTTATTGATACGCCAACATTTGATGCTTTAGCCAATAATGGTTTGAAATATACCAATTTCCACACCACAGGAATTTGTGCACCTACGCGTGCTGCTTTGCTTACGGGTAGAAATTCCCATTCAGTGAGTATGGGAGCATTTACAGAAAATGCAATTGAAACTCCAGGCTACAACGGACGAATTCCTTTGGAAGCAGGTACTGTAGCTGAAATATTCAAGGAAAATGGATACAATACTTTTGCCTTAGGAAAATGGCATTTGACGCCAACAGAAGACGCTACTGCAAAAGGACCATTCAATCGCTGGCCAACAGGCAGAGGGTTTGAACGTTTCTACGGATTTTTAGGAGGAGAAACGGATCAATGGCATCCGCAGTTGTGGAATGGTGTGGAGAAAATTGACATTGAACCAAACAACAAACATCTAACGGAATTATTAGCCGATAAAGCTATCAATTACATCGCCAATCAAAAATCATTATCACCTGAAAAACCATTCTTTTTATACTTAGCTCCAGGAGCCACTCACGGGCCACACCAAGTAGCTAAAGAATGGGCTGATAAATACAAAGGGAAGTTTGACAAAGGTTGGGATTGGTACCGAGAAGAAGTATATGCCCGTCAGCAAAAATTAGGATTACTGCCTAAAGGGACAAAATTAGCCAAACGCAATGAAGATATTGTAGCCTGGAATACTTTAACGCCTCAGCAGAAAAAAGTCTATGCAAGATTTTTTGAAGTCTATGCAGGATTTTTATCGCACACTGATTATGAAATTGGGCGTGTTGTAGCTTATTTAAAACAAATCAATCAGTTGGATAATACGATAATTGCTGTTGTAATTGGAGATAACGGAGCAAGTAAAGAAGGAACGTATAACGGAACTAATTTAGGATTGGGTGCAATTTTCAATGCTTCTGAAACTTTTGATGAATTAGAGAAAAATATCGATAAAATTGGAACAGAATATTCCTCACCAAATTATCCATTAGGTTGGGCACTTGCTGCAAATGCTCCTTTCCATCATTGGAAAGGAGATGCTCAAACCGAAGGAGGAACACATAATCCTTTGATTATTTCTTATCCGAATGGAATTAAAGAAAAAGGTGGAATTCGTACACAATACGGACACGTAATCGATCTTTTGCCTACAACTGTAGAGTTGACAGGAGTTAAAATTCCAGAGCAAATCAATGGATACAAACAAGACGCGATTCAAGGTTTGAGTCTGGCAAGTTCAGTCAATGATGCCCAAGCTGTTTCCAAACATACTCAACAGTATTATGAAATATTTGGTAACAGATCTATTTACAAAGATGGCTGGAAAGCAGCTGCCAGTCATAGCGACAACAAAACAGCGAATAAAGACTTTGCAGCCGATAAATGGGAATTGTACAATTTGAATGAAGACTGGACAGAAATAAACAATCTGGCAGTAAAAAATCCTCAAAAGCTGGAAGAATTAAAAGCCTTATTTGAAAGTGACGCTTTGAAATACAATGTATATCCGCTTAAAGATAGTCGTTCTCAGAGCAGCTTCAAATTTGTGGCAAGTCAATTGGGTAAAAATGCTTACGTATTGTATCCGGGAGTTGCTCAGTTGTATGTGCCGGCTTCACCATCATTAAATTTTGGTTCTTATTCAGTAACTGCCGAAACTGAAATTACTGCGAATGGAGCAGAAGGAGTTTTACTAGCCAATGGTGGAAGATTTGGAGGAGTGAGTTTGTATGTAAAAAATAACAAACTGCATTTATCTTATACCGATGGAATCAAAAAAGTACATCTTACTTCTGATAAAAATATACAAGCAGGTAAAAATGATCTAAAGTATAGCTATTCAGCGCCGGACGGACAAATACAATTATTCATTAATGGCGAAAAAGTAGCTGAAACTGTTATAAAAAAATCAGGCCCGGTATTGTATGTGGCGTATGATGAAGGTCTGGATGTTGGAAAAGATTCCAATACGCCAGTAGATGATGAGCAATACAAGATTCCGTTCAGCTTTACGGGTACATTACAAAAAGTGGTTATACAAGGGCTATAATCAATCTCAAAATTCCTTCTTTAAAATACCATGAAAAAAAATAAAATAAGCGCATTACTAATAGGTTTTACTATTGCTGCAAGTGCTCAGGCACCAAAGCCGGCATCAACCTTTACGCAAAAATCAAATGAGGCAGTCTATACAAAATTAAATTTTACAGACGATGCCGATTTTACAGATGCAAAACGAGGATTTATCGCCACTTTAGAAGATGGAAAAATCCTTTCAAAAACAGGAAATGTTGTCATTAATCAGAATGATTTTGCTTTCATCAAAGGAAAATCGCCCGCTACGGTAAATCCTGCCTTATGGCGCCAGGCACAGCTAAACAATATCAATGGATTGTTTAAAATTACTGACGGTGTTTATCAGGTTCGTTCGTTTGATATTGCCAACATTTCCTTTATACAAACTAAAACCGGTTACGTAGTTATTGATGCATTGACGGTTGGAGAATCATCCACTGCAGCTTATGATTTAGTTAAAAAACATGTGGGTGACAAACCAATTCTGGCAGTAATTGTTACACACAGTCACGGAGACCATTACGGTGGTTTAGAAGGTTTAGTTTCTGCCGAGGATATAAAATCAGGCAAAGTGAAATTCATTACTCCAAAAGGTTTTTACGAAGAAGCGATTAGCGAAAACGTGCTTTTAGGCAACGTAATGAAACGTAGGGCAGGTTATCAATTTGGGTTAGGTTTGCCAAAAAACGAAACAGGTCAGGTAGATGTTGGTTTAGGAAAACCATTTTTGAGTGGCGGAAGCTCCTCGTTATTACAGCCTAATTTCGAAGTAGAAAAAACAGGACAAACATTGAATATTGATGGTCTGGAATTGGTTTTTCAGCTTACGCCAAATTCAGAAGCTCCTGCCGAATTAACGGTTTTTGCACCGGTACAAAAAGTATTTTTCTCTGCTGAAATTGCCAGTCATACTTATCATAATGTCTTAACGCCCCGTGGTGCCAAAACCAGAGATGCCAAAGCCTGGGCAGGATATCTGGACGAAGCCATTGATTTGTTTGGAGAAAAAACCGAATTCATAGCTCCTTCACACACCTGGCCGGTTTACGGACACGACAAAGCAATTACTTTCTTGGAAAAACAACGAGATCTCTACAAATACGTTCATGATCAGACGGTTCATTTGGCAAATAAAGGATTGAACAAAGACGAGATTGCAGAAGAAATAAAATTACCTGCAGAATTAGCCAAAGAATGGTACAACCGAGATTTTTACGGAACAGTAAAACACAATGCCAAAGCGACTTACCAATTTTACTTAGGCTGGTGGGACGGAAATCCTGCCGATTACGACAAACTGCCACAGGTTGAAGCAGCCAAAAAATATGTAGAATGGTTTGGTGGAGAAGCTGCGGTTTTGAAAAAGGCCAATGAAAGCTACAACAAAGGAGAATATCGTTGGGTTGCCGAAGTTTTGAAACATGTTGTTTTTGCAAATCCGGCAAATGTGGCTGCTAAAAATTTACAAGCCGATGCTTTCGAGCAAATTGCGTATCAAAGTGAATCGGGAATATGGCGAGATTTATATTTATCCGGAGCCAAAGAACTTCGGGAAGGAGTGAATACGCCTAAAAATCCAATTGGTCTCGGTAATAAATCTCTAGCGAATCTGACTCCCGAAGCTATTTTCGATTACTTATCAGTTAATATTGATGGAAATAAAGCTGCAGGAAAAGAAATCACTTTACGTTTTGTCTTCCCGGAACTGAATAAAAATATTCTGGTTTATCTTAAGAATGGGGTTTTGCACCAAAGTAGCACAAGAACAAATGTTGAAGCCGAATTTACTTTAGTTATCCCGAAAGACAAATTTGCCGAATTGCTGGCTAATCCTGCCAAAGGAAGAGAAATTTTAACTTCTCAAGGAGTCGCCTTTCAGGGAAATCCGTTCAAATTTCAGGAACTCGCAAGCTATTTGGAACCTGCTAATCCATTTTGGAATATTGTAACCCCATAAATAAATAAAACACATGAAAAAGAATATCTTAAAAAATAGTATTGCAGCAATAATGTTCCTTTTTACAGTTGTCGGTTTTGCTCAGGATAAAAATCCATTTACATTACAAATAGAGGCTTTTTATGCGAAAGTTAAGGGGCAAAAAAATCCTCAGATAATTGATGCCAGAAGCTCCGAGGAGTTTGTGCTAAACCATATCAATGACGCACTTAATTTTAATTTGGAAACGGAAAATTATGCCAAATATGTGGCAACATTAGACAAATCAAAACCAGTATTTATCTATTCGATTGGTGCTTACAGAAGTGGCCTTTTAGCCAAAGAATTATTAAAAAATGGCTTCTCAGAAGTGTACGATTTAGATGGAGGAATTGCTGCCTGGATAGGAGCAGGAAAACCTTTTTATACTAATTTGAAAAGTAAACTGACATTAGCAGAATACAATAAAATTATCGCCGATAACACCACTGTTTTGGTGGATATTGGATCTCAATATTGCGGTGCCTGTAAAAAAGTAAAACCTGTTTTGGAAAATATCAGAGCAGAACACGGCACTCATTTAAAGATTGTAGAAATTGATTTAGAAGATAGCCCACAAGTCATAGCTGATTTAAAAACAGTAAAAGTTTTCCCTACTTTGATTTTATACCAAAACGGTAAAATTGTTTTCAAAAAAGACGGTTCGGCTGATTTGAAAAAAGATATTGATGTGGCTTTAGCTCATTAAAATTATGACACGATTTAAAGTAAATAAAAAAATAGTTTTTCCAATTGTGGGGGTGATTTTAATTGCTTTAGCTTTTTTGTTTTGGCCAATAAATACGGACGGAACATTAATTCAGGCAGATGAAAAACTAGCCGAAGGGAAAAAGGAATTTTTAGCAGGTAAAGATTCTGTTGTTGCCGGAAAGAAAACCAATATCATTATTTTATTGGCGGATGATTTAGGGAAATACGACATTTCTTTATACGGAGGAAAATCAACATCCACACCACAAATTGATTCTTTGGCTTCCTCGGGAGTAACATTTACAGAGGGCTATGTTTCGTCTTCCATTTGTTCGCCATCAAGAGCTGGTTTGTTGACAGGCCGTTATCAGGAACGTTTTGGTCACGAATTTCAGCCAGGAGACCGGTATCCGAAAAACAATCTGGAATATTATGGCTTCAAATATTTGATTAACACTAATAATTGGAAACTGAATCCAAAAATTAAATATCCCAACGAAGCTTCAATTGCAACTCAGGGTTTGCCAAAATCAGAAATTACTTTTGCTGATTTAGCTAAAAAACAAGGCTATAATACTGGTATTATTGGGAAATGGCATTTGGGTCACAACAAAGGGTTTTTTCCTTTGGACAGAGGATTCGATTATCATTACGGGTTTTATCAGGCATTTTCATTATTTGCACCGGAAGATGATAATCCGGATATTATCAATCATCATCACAAAGATTTTACCGATAAAGTGATTTGGGGTAATGGTCGGGTAGGAATTGGTCAAATTCGTCGTGATACTACGGTAATACAAGAAAAAGCTTATTTGACTGAAAAATTTGCAGAAGAAGCAGAGACTTTTATCGATAAAAATAAAACAAAGCCTTTTTTGCTGTATGTAGCATTTAATGCGCCACATACACCTTTTCAGGTCCGTAAAAAATATTATGACCGTTTTCCAAATGTAAAAGACGAAAACAAAAGAGTTTATTTTGCAATGATTAGTGCTTTGGATGATGCAGTGGGTAGAATTATCGAAAAAGTAAAAAAAGAAGGTCTGGAAGAAAACACCTTAATTGTTTTTGCTAGTGATAATGGTGGAGCTGATTATACTTTTGCGACAACAAATGCTCCTTTGAAAGGTGGAAAATTTTCTCATTTTGAAGGAGGAATTAATGTGCCATTTGCCTTGTCCTGGAAAGGAAAAATCAAACCGAATACAGTGTACAAAACGCCAGTCATTTCGTTGGATATTTTTAGCACGATTGCAGCTGCGATACATTCGAAACTGCCAACAGACAGAGTATATGATGGTGTAGATTTGGTAAGCAAAGTAAATAAAAACGAAGTTGCTCATAAAAACCTGTATTGGCGTTCCGGCGATGCCAAAGCGATTCGAAGCGGCGATTGGAAACTTATTATCAGTGGAAAAACGCACGAGCAATGGCTTTACAATTTGGCAACGGATCAATCCGAAACTAAAGATTTGGCTCAAAAGAATCCGGCGAAAGTGAAAGAATTGCAAATCGCTTTGCAAAACTGGGAAAAAGGATTAATCAAACCTTTATGGCCAAATTTAATGCATTATGAGTTTGATTTTGGTAAACAAAAATATTTTGTCGATCTATGATTTAGGTCTTTAAAAGGAATTTATTCTGTAATAAATTTAATTTTTAATCATTTATTTAGCCGGTTTTCACAGACTATTTTGTGGAGACCGGCTAAATCTGTGGTATTTATTTGTGAAATTTAAAATTATTTTATTTTTCAAACTATTGTTTTATAGGTGTTTACGGTACTTTTTTATTTGTTGTTATTATTTTAACACAAAAAATAGAAATCAAAATTTGGAAGTTAACATCTTTAATATATCTTTGTTCTATCGAATTAGTAGAATTAAAAACATCCAAAATTCCAAAAATTGAAGACTACACAATACATCCCTTTTTTGAAAATGCAAGGTCTGTTTGCATTTGGCAATCCTTGCCCGATGTGTTGTTGCTATTAACGTTTTTAATTTTTATCCATTGAAATTTTAATATAATAACTTCCTGATTCGTTCGGGCACACTGATACTATATAGTATGAACATAAAAATATTTAGTTTGATTATTGCCATTATTCTGGCTGGATTATCTGCTGCTTTTGGGCAGGAAAATAAGGCTTTGGCAGCCGTTGCAACAACAAGCTGTGAAGCGATGTGCAAGGCAAATACTTCCAAAAAAGCATTATTAATGCAATCTATTGCAAACAAAGAAAAATCAACTACTGCGCCAGAAGAAATGGTTTGGGTTACAGGAGGAGAATTCAATATGGGAACCAACGATTATCCTGATTCTAAGCCCGTTCATAAAGTCACTGTAAAAGGCTATTGGATTGACGAACACGAAGTCACAAACGCTCAATTTGCTGCTTTTGTTGCTTCTACAAAATATGTAACAATTGCAGAAAGGCCATTGGATCCTAAAGATTTTCCGGGTGTACCATTAGAGAATTTAGTACCTGGTTCGGCAGTTTTTTCACCACCACCAGGACAGGTTTCTTTAGAAAATATGCAGCAATGGTGGCAATATGTGCCCGGAGCAAGTTGGCAGCATCCATCAGGACCGGAAAGTAGTATCGTTGGATTAGAGAATAATCCAGTGGTTCAAATCAGTTATCTGGATGCAAAAGCGTATGCGGAATGGGCAGGAAAACGATTGCCAACAGAAGCAGAATGGGAATTTGCAGCCAGAGCAAGAAGGCCGCATACCAAATATTACTGGGGAACGGAATTAAAGCCAAATGGCAAATGGGTCGCGAATATTTTTCAGGGAACGTTTCCCAATAACAATACAGTTGAAGATGGTTTTGCAAATGCAGCACCGGTAAAATCCTTTCCGAAAAACCCTTTAGGGATTTATGATTTAGAAGGAAATGTTTGGGAATGGTGCAGTGATTTGTACCGTGATGATTATTACAAAACGAGTTCCAGTGATAATCCAAAAGGACCTTCGACAAGTCATGATCCCGAAGAACCGGGGGTAGAAAAACACGTTCAAAAGGGTGGCTCTTATTTGTGCAGCGACCAGTATTGCATTCGCTATGTAGCTGGAAGCCGTGGAAAAGGAGAAACAACAAGTGCGTGTAATCACTTGGGATTTCGATGTGTAAAAGACAAATGATAAAAATATTTTAAGATTAAAAATGAAGAAAACAGTTATAACGCTTAGCTTACTATTAGCATTCGCTTTTATAGGACAAGCCCAAAATAAAACTACTACTCCAGCATCAAAACCGAATGTCATTTTGATTATGGTCGATGATATGGGCTATTCCGATTTGGGAAATTATGGGTCAGAAATCAGTACACCCAATTTAGACCGATTGGCTAAAGAAGGGCTGCGTTTAAGAGAGTTTTATAATAATTCCATTTGTGCGCCAACCAGAGCTTCGCTCTTAACAGGACAATACCAACACAAAGCAGGAATAGGTTATTTTGATGTCAATTTAGGATTGCCGGCTTATCAGGGTTATTTAAATAAAGAGTCATTGACTTTAGGCGAAGTGTTTAGAAGCGGTGGTTACAGCACTTTATTATCTGGAAAATGGCACGTAGGTTCTGAAGAACAAGCACAATGGCCGAATCAAAGAGGTTTTGATAAATTTTACGGAATCTTAAAAGGAGCATCCAATTATTTTGATGCTGAACCTCTGCCTTTTGGAAAAACAGGATATCCGGTAACGCTTTTGAAAAACAATGAAAAGCAAAATCCAAAACGGGATTCCTATTATTTTACAGATGAAATAGGGAAGAATGCAGTTGAGTTTTTGGATGAACAGAACAAAGAAAACAAACCTTTCTTTTTGTACCTCGCCTTTACAGCACCGCATTGGCCATTGCAGGCTAAACCGGAAGATATTGCCAAATACAAAGGAAAATTTGACAAAGGCTGGGATGTATTAAGAGAAAACAGAATCCAAAAACTGAAGGAAAACGGAATCATTTTGCCCAACCAAACCATATCCAAAAGGGATGAAGAAGTGCCGGAATGGGATAAACTGACCTATGACGAAAAGCAGTTCTGGAAAGCGAAAATGGAAGTCTATGCCGCAATGGTCGACAATATGGATCAAAATGTAGGCAAGGTTTTGAAGAAATTAAAAGACCTGAAAAAAGATCAAAATACTATTATTGTCTTTATTTCTGATAACGGAGCGCAGGGCGGTTTCAATACCTACAATCCGTTGAAAAGAGGTTTGGTTAAAAATGACGGGCCAATTGGAACTTCAGGTTCATTCGATTATCAGGAGCAAAATTGGGCTTCATTATCGAATACGCCTTACCGTCAGTATAAAAATAACTTCCACGAAGGCGGATTCAGTTCTCCTTTCATCGCCTGGTTTCCATCCAAAATCAAAGGCGGAAGAATCGACAAAGGAACCGGACACATTATCGATTTGGCGCCTACTTTTTATGAATTGGCAGGCATTGAATACCCAAAAGAATACAATGGTGTAAAAACAAATCCATTGGCAGGAAAAAGCCTTTTGCCTGTATTATTCGAAAATAATTCGGAAGTGAATAGAGGAGAGCCTATTTTTTGGGAAAGAGCAGGAAACAGAGCGGTACGAGATGGCAAATGGAAAATTGTTTCGATTTATCCAAAGTACAAATGGGAATTGTATGACCTCGAAAAAGACAGAGGAGAAACTCAGGATATTGCTGATGCCAACCCGGGTATTGTCAACAAACTTTCAGCTTCTTATGCCGTTTGGGCAGAGAAAACAGGAGTGGTTGAGTTCAGTAAAATTAACCCCGGAAACGAAAATATGCCGGGAGCAGCCAGTAAAAATTAATAATTATTTTTTTAAAATGTCACAACAAACAAAACAATTTGCCATTCACGAAGACTGGACAGTAGTCATCTTAGGATTTTTGATAATCGGAATTTCTCTTTTTCTATACCTTCCGGAAGTGCCAGTATTCAAATGGTCAAATGCTTCAGAATTACAAAATGACGTATTAAGTTATGAGAATTTAAAAACCCTGTTCCTGCAATTCGTTTACTTTTTGGATATAGGACTGATTGGTGCTTTTTTAGTAGGGAAATCGGTAAAGAACTTTTTAATAGGTTTTCCTGTAGTATATGTATTAACGGTAATTGCTCTGGTTCTTGCCGGAAACACATTTATAAAAGGACTTAATCTGGAAGCGGTTATTTTCAGTTTGGCTATAGGGCTGGCTATTGGAAATTTTTTCACGCTTCCGGAATGGTTTCGTACCACACTTTCTACTGAAATTTTCGTAAAAATTGGATTGGTATTATTAGGAACCAGCGTGATATTTTCAGATATATTGAAAGCAGGTTCTTTGGGACTGATTCAGGCTTTGGTAGTGGTTTTATCGGTTTGGTATTTTGCTTTCTGGTTGTGTGGCAAACTAAAAGTAGATGATGAATTGAAGATGATGATTTCCAGTGCCGTTTCCATTTGTGGTGTTTCGGCAGCAATTGCAACCTCAGGCGCTATCAAAGGAGATTCCAAAAAACTGTCGTATGTCATTTCGATGGTATTGGTAACCGCCATTCCAATGATGATTTTTATGCCAATTATTGCCAAATATTTCAACTTTCCGGAAGAAGTAACTGGTGCCTGGCTGGGTGGAAGTATCGATACTTCTGGAGCTGTGGTGGCTTCGGGTTCATTGGTTGGAGAAACGGCTTTGAAAATTAGCACGATTGTGAAATTCTCGCAAAACGTATTGTTAGGAATTGCTGCTTTTGCAATCTCTGTTTACTGGACATACACCCATAATAAATCGGCTGAAGTGGTCGAAGCAAAACCAACATTAGGAGTGATTTGGGAACGTTTTCCAAAATTTGTAATCGGTTTCATTGCCGCTTCTTTGGTGTTCTCTTTCCTGATTCCATCTGAAATTAGAGACGGAGTAAAAGACAGTCTGAAGAATTTACAAGGGCTGTGGTTTGCTTTGGCATTTACCAGTATTGGCTTGGAAACCAACTTTAAGGATTTGTTCAGCAATAACAGTAAAAAGCCATTATACGCCTTTTTGATTGCACAGTTGTTCAATGTTATCGTTACGCTGATAATTGCCTTTTTATTATTTGGCTAAAATAATTTTCTATAACTCTTAAATATAATAAATATGAAATCGCCCTTAATAAATTCTTTGCGAAAGCAAAAAACAATAAATAAAAAGGCGATAACATATCTGACTATTAACAAATAAAATTTACAGATATGAAATCTTTTTATCAGGAAATAGCAAAGCAGCATCAAAACTTATTGGTACTTCCAAAAAAAAAATTAATCCATCATTTTGTTGATGAGTTGTTTTCTGTTTTGTTTTCCAATACGTCAAAATCTTACGGAAACGTCACCATCATTGAAGATAAATTCTCTGAATTAGAATTACAATTCAATGAGTTGGTTATTGATTTTGAACCAAAAACAGACAAAAGCCAACAGCAAACCAAAACATTTTTTGAGGCATTACCGGCTTTGCATAAAAAAGCATTAAGTGATGCTAAAACGATTTATGCCAAAGATCCCGCAGCAAAATCATTAGAAGAAGTTTTATACACCTATCCCGGATTTTTTGCCATTGCGATTTATCGTTTCTCGCATCAGATTTGGAAACAGGATTTGAAATTGTTAGCCCGAACCATTTCGGAATATGCACATAGCAAAACCAGTATAGAAATCCATCCCGGAGCACAAATAGGCGATGAATTTGCAATTGATCACGGAACCGGAATTGTGATTGGAGAAACCGTAATTATTGGCAATAATGTTCAGATATACCAAGGGGTTACGCTTGGTGCTTTGAGTGTAAAAAAAGGAGAAGCATCAATCAAAAGACATCCAACGATTGAAAACAACGTCATTATTTATGCCAATAGTACCATTCTTGGCGGACAAACGACCGTAGGAAGAGATTCCATTATTGGAGGAAACGTCTGGCTGACGTATACTATTCCATCGAATTCAGTGGTCTATCATAAAAATGAAATCAAAATCAAGGATAATAATCCTTTTCCAGAACCTATTTTTTATTCTATTTAATAAGCAGCATCATGAAATATCAAAGCATTTTAGAAACCATAGGGAATACGCCCCACATCAAATTAAACAAACTTTTTCCAACCCATAATGTTTGGATTAAACTGGAAAAAGCAAACCCAGGAGCCAGTATCAAAGACAGAATTGCTTTGGCAATGATTGAAGATGCAGAGAAAAAGGGACTTCTAAATCCTGATTCCATCATTATAGAACCTACTTCCGGAAACACAGGAATTGGGCTGGCATTGGTAGCAGCGGTCAAAGGCTACAAAGTGATTTTGGTTATGCCCGAATCGATGAGTGTCGAAAGAAGAAGAATTATGAATGCCTATGGCGCTGATTTCGTTTTGACACCAAGAGAAAAAGGAACTGCAGGTGCGGTAGAAAAAGCACATGAACTAGCCGCTTCAACTCCCAATTCGTTTTTGCCGTTGCAGTTTAATAATCCTGCGAATGTTGAGGTTCACGAAAGAACAACAGCTCAGGAAATTCTAAAAGATTTCCCTGACGGAATCGATTATTTAATCACCGGAGTAGGAACAGGCGGACACATTACCGGAGTTTCCAAAATACTAAAACAACATTTCCCTAAGTTAAAAACGTTTGCTGTCGAGCCGGCATTGTCACCTGTTTTAAGTGGTGGACTAGCCTCGCCGCATCCCATTCAGGGCATTGGTGCCGGATTCGTTCCAGACGTTTTTAAGAGGGAATTTGTAGACGAAATCATCACAGTCGAAAAAGGAGATGCATTTTCCTTTTCTAAAAAATTAACCAAAACAGAAGGCATCTTTTCCGGGATTTCTACAGGAGCAGCTTTGGCAGCAGTTTCTAAAAAATTAGAAGGAATACCGAAAGATGCAGTAATCCTGACTTTCAATTATGATACAGGAGAAAGGTATTTGTCTGTAGAAGAGTTGTTTGACGACGCTTTATAGATAAAAAAATCAGTTTTAGGAAGCAAAATAAACAACTGTAAATCGTTATAAATCAACACCAAAACATTAAATTCGCAAACTAATACTACATAGAATTACAACTAATAACTAATTATAATTTAATACTAAAAAAATGGCAGAAGTAAAAAAACAGCAGACCGCGTTAGGAGACGTAGCAGCAAGGCAATTAGCGATTGCAACACGTTCGGTACCTACAATGGCAACAAGCCCAAGATGGCTTACACACCTTTTACACTGGGTTCCGGTTGAATCAGGAGTGTATCGTTTGAATAAAGTAAAAGACTCCAATCATATTGAAGTAGATTGTTCTGCAAGAGACGAGCGTATTTTACCAAATACATTTGTGGATTATATCGACAATCCTCGTGAGTACAATTTGGCAGCAGTTCAGACTATTGTTGATGTACACACACGTGTATCTGATTTGTACAGCAAACCATACAACCAGATTTCTGAGCAATTGCGTTTGGCTATCGAGACCATCAAAGAGCGTCAGGAAAGCGAATTAATCAACAACAAAGAATACGGTTTGTTGAACAGCGTAGCACCTTCTCAAATTATCAAAACAAGATCAGGAGCTCCAACTCCGGACGATTTGGACGAATTGTTGACTAAAGTCTGGAAAGAACCTGGTTTTTTCCTGTTGCACCCATTAGCTATTGCAGCTTTCGGTCGTGAGTGTACGCGTCGTGGAGTACCACCTCCAACCACTTCTTTGTTTGGATCTCAATTTTTGACTTGGAGAGGCATTCCGCTTATTCCTTCTGATAAATTGCCAATCAAAGACGGTAAATCTAAAATCATTTTATTGCGTACAGGAGAAAGCCGTCAGGGTGTAATTGGTTTGATTCAGCCAGGATTGCAAGGAGAGCAGTCTCCGGGATTATCTGTACGTTTTATGGGAATAAACGAAAAAGCAATTGCTTCCTACCTGGTATCTTTATATTGCTCATTGGCTGTAACTGTTGATGACGCTATTGCTGTATTAGAAGATGTAGAAATAGGAAAGTATCATGAGTACAAATACTAACCCAACAACGGGATTGCCTAACATTGATGACTTGGAAAAGTTAGCCAATGAGCTGTTCAGTGCGTTACCCAATGAATTTCCAAAAGAAATTTCATTGAGTCCAAACGCCAGTGAACATCCTCGCGCCACCAAAATTGCCGAAACGCTTCTTGCGGCCGGTAATTTAGGTGGAGTAGAAGCAGCATTTCCGGTCAGCAATCACGATACGGTCTTGGGACAATCGGGTTTTGCGCCATTGGCGACTCCCGCTGTTTCAGCTAGTCCGATTGGTTCTGTACAGACACCGCCTTCGTTTGGTGGTTTTGGCGGATCACCATCGGTGGTGCAGTATGGAAAGGCACCAGCATTTGGAGGATATGACAATGCTTTTTCCGATCCTGCGATTGAAAATATTTCACAATTCGGTGATTTGAATCTGGATGTCAACGAAGGATTTTCATCTGCTCCTGTTTCAGGAATTGGTGCCGATCCATCTGCGGTGCAGACAGGAAACAATGTCAATTTGGATAATCCGCAAACGGGTTTCAGTGATGTGAACCTGAATAACGGAGGAAATTCATCTTCGAATTTGAACCAAAATTATTTGCCATACGAATTGGATCATTCTTCTTTTGAAGCCGAATTAAAAACAGCTTTGGAAGCACTGAATTCCAGTTTTGGGATTCCATCATTGGTAACGACTCCGGGAATTATTGATACACCGGGTTCGTATTATTTCCTGAATGAAAATCCTTTTGGGTTCGATTCCAAAAAAGCAGATGTTACGCCAGTAAGCCATCACGAATTTGAAGGTTTTGGCGGAACGAATTTCAATGCTCACGTGGTAAAGAAAGATTTTCCGATTTTGAGGGAAACCGTAAACGGCAAACCTTTAATCTGGTTTGACAATGCGGCGACCACTCAAAAACCACAATCTGTAATTGACCGGGTAAGTTATTTTTACGAACACGAAAATTCCAATATTCACCGTGCCGCACACGAATTGGCAGCGAGAGCTTCCGATGCGTATGAAGCCGCCCGTGAAAAAGTGAAAGTATTCCTGAATGCCAAATCCATCAACGAAATTGTTTTTGTTCGCGGAGCGACCGAAGGAATCAATTTGGTAGCTCAAAGCTGGGGCGATCAAAATTTGGTTGCCGGCGATGAGATTGTGGTAAGTAATTTGGAACATCACGCTAATATTGTGCCTTGGAAACGTTTGGCTGATAAAAAAGGCCTAAAACTAAGAGTCATTCCTGTGGACGATAGCGGACAAATTCTGTTAGACGAATATGCAAAACTGCTGAATTCGAAAACGAAATTAGTCGCTTTTACACAAGTTTCGAATGCGTTGGGAACCGTAACTCCGGCTAAGCAAATGGTAGAAATGGCTCATGCTGTTGGTGCTAAAGTTTTGTTGGATGGTGCGCAGTCTGTTTCGCATATGAAAGTAGATGTTCAGTATCTGAATGCCGATTGGTTGGTTTTCTCCGGTCACAAATTATTTGGACCAACGGGAATTGGCGCTTTGTACGGCAAGGAAGATTTGCTGAACGAAACCCAGCCGTATCAGTCTGGTGGAAATATGATTCAGGATGTGACTTTTGAGGAGATCAAATACCATCAAGCACCGAATCGTTTTGAAGCAGGAACGGGAAACATTGCCGATGCTATTGGTTTGGGAGCTGCGATTGATTATGTTTCGAAAATCGGAATAGAAGTAATCGGGCAATACGAGCATTATTTATTGGAATATGCGACCAATTTGCTGAAACAAATTCCGGGTGTTCGATTGATAGGAACGGCTGCTCATAAAGCGAGTGTACTTTCTTTTAACCTGCAGGGTTTTACCAATGATGAAGTAGGACAGGCACTGAATAAAGAAGGTGTTGCTGTGAGAACGGGGCATCATTGTGCACAGCCTATTTTGAGAAGAATGGGAGTAGAAACCTGTGTGAGGCCGTCTTTGGCCTTTTACAACACCACTCAGGATGTGGATGTTTTTATAGAAACTCTCTGGAAATTAAAATCCGGAAAGAAATAAAAAGCAAAAAGCCCAGGATTTAGTTCTTGGGCTTTTTTGTTTGTAACATTTTCTTTTATACAATATCATTTCATGAAATAAATCAAATTTAAATATTATAATAAGATTTTGTTAGTACTGATTGATCCCCTAATAAAACTAAACAGTCTTTATTTGATTGAAGTTCCATTGCTACGAGTATTTCGTCGCTACCACTTTCAAATAATAAATTAATCTGATTATCAAAATAATCCATCATTTCGTCATAAGTTGTTTGCAAAGACTTTTCAGTATTTAAAAACTCTTTAATGCAATAGTTTTCACAAGCAGTATATAAGTGATAAAAATCGTCATATGTGGCAAGGGCATCATCAATAAATCCAATAAAAGAATTGCACCCTTTTTCTAATAAAAGAGGTCCCAAATTTTTTGCACTTCTACAAGTTGCTGAAAAAACTAAAGAATTAGAGAAATTGTGTGCATTCGTTGAATTTACATAAGCACCACAGTTATTCATTACCATTTCGTCTTCATTACCATGTGAGAGACCTACGAAGATTGAAGGACTTTGGTTAAATGCAATCAATAAATCACTAATATGATTTATATTACAAGTCAAACTATCCACGGAATTTGTAGTTACATAATTCAATAGTGAAACATTCTTAGTAATATCTTGGTAGCTAGTTTCAAAGTAATCTCCTAACTCAAAGTCATTGTCATCGTAAACAATAATTTTATTGATCATCTAATTTTAATTTTTGGCGACTAAATAGTTCAATGGCTAATTTTAATAAATTTCTCTCAAACTGGACACCAACTGGAGTTCCTTTCCTTATACTGTCTAAGATATCATTCATTGAATAAGTTTGACCCTCTCGAGTTTTAAGAATTATTTGTTCCCTCTTTTCATCAGGATGTCTCATTATCCAATCTTCAATAACAGCATCAACTCTGACATTAAGAGTTAAAAGTGCATCATCAACTAATTCAATTATTTTTCTATAATCCTCTGTAAAGCTCTCAAGTTTAAATAAATCCTTATTAATAAGCATTTTAAGGGTTTCACTATTGATCTCTGAAATTTTACTTACAGTAATTAGTATTATTGATACTAATGAAGTTTGTTTCCTTATTTCACTAAAAACTTTTATACCATCAATTTCATTTCCATCAAAGTTTTTATCTAACAAGACAACCATTTTCTTGCCAAGATTGGCAAGTACATAATCCAATCCATCTTGAGAGTGTTTAAATAAAATAACATTCTCAAAGCCATATTTAACCCTCATTTCAACTATAATTGGCGCAGTCTCCTCTATAGTGTCATGTATTACAACAATTTTTGTTGGTACTATTTCGTTCATTTTTTTATTGATTAAAAGGCAATGTGATTTTAAATGTAGCTCCTGATTCTCCAAATTCACTATCAATTACCTCGATTTGTCCTTTAAGTGCCTTAATTTGCTTTTCAACTATAAATAATCCTACACCTCCACCACCTTGTTCAGACGTACGGGTATTGTAGAGTCCAAAAATCCATTGCTTATCTTCCGGTGCTATTCCATAGCCATTATCTGAAAAATAGATAGTAAAATTGTCTGTACCCAAAAATCCAGAACACTTAATTTTTCTATCCTCAACATTTTTTAGAGCTTTAATAGAATTTGAAATTAAATTTTGAAATATATCCTGAAAAGCTTTTTTATTGGTTTCAATAATAAATTCATCTTTCATATCAACTATCACATCAATGCCTTCCTTATCAAAAACTGTTTGATATTGACTTTCCATTAAATCTCTTACAAGCAATTTGACACTAAATTCCTCAAAGTTCTCATCAACACTAGCATAACTCAACATGAAATCTGTAACCGTAATCAGAGTATTCATTTCATCGTATATTTGCTTTGCATATAACTTGAAATAAGCATCGAATTGAGGATTTGGAAAATTGATTTTTAAAAATTCAGCCAAATGTTTGACTTTAGCAATAGAAGTTCTAACAGCATGAGCAACTAAAGATGCATATTCTTGCATAGAAACAATACTGTAGAGAATCTTTTCTTTTCTTTCTACATCTTTTTGAAATCTTTTTTGTTCAGCAATTGCCTTATTAATAGTTGTATGCAATTCCTGTGACTGATTTTTTAAATGGTCTATCACAACTTTTGCCTCTGGGCTTGATGTTCTTAAATCATCAAAAATTTTATCGAGTTCTTTTTCAAAAAATTTAACGTTACTGCCAGCATCAATAAGTTTGTTTTCGACTTCACTTCTTTTTGCAGTTCTTTCATATAACTTTAATTCTTCAAATGCTTCAAGTTGCTTCAAAATAAACTCCTTGAGAGTACTATATTCTTTATTGTCTATGAAGTCTTGCCGGTTTGTAGCGTCAATAATTTTAGGATTATTTTCTTTAGTAATATCGACAACGCCGATTACTTCTCGGGTTCCAATTGTGTCAAAAGTTCCACTCCATTTTCTTTTATCGAGTCCTAAAATATCCCTTCTCTTATTTACATCAGGTTCATATTCTGCAAAAGGTGTTGCAATTATGCCATCTCTGTATATTTTTATTCCATCAATTCTGGTGTCATTGTTTTTATAAGCACTACTATACCTTCTTTTAGCACTTTCATTGAAATAGTAAATCCTGAGTATAATCGGTCCAAACTTTTTTATTTCTTCATTTCTTTTTTCGATTTGCCCATTATTTTTATTAAAAACTAATGATTCTTGAATATTTTGTTCTTTATCAAAACCAATTTCTGCATGATGAGAATAGTACTTTAATGGTTCAGGTTTCACTGGGGCATCATCGTAATTTTTGAAATCATTACATTTCATTCGAATATCAAATGGAGGAAAGACAGGATAAAAAGGTGATACTAATTTAGATAATTCTTTATAAAGCCTATCTAAATCATCTTCATCCCATTCATCACTAACTTTAGTAATGATAATTTGAGTTCCCTGTTCATTGATATCTCCCTTTTCAAAAGTATATGTATTTTTGACGTCAGTGAATAGGGATAGCTGATTTTGAACAGAGTTTTTGGATAATTCTTCGTATTCATCCCAATTTATGTTTACACAAAGCCAAGCATCTGTGCCCAGCTGCTTTGTTCTTATTTGTACTCGCTCTCCAAGTTTATCAACCGCAAATCTTCCAATTCCTTTCTCTCCAACATATTTGCGATTAAAAGGTTCGTCAGAATATAAGTTGGTACGTTTGCTATTTGTTCCAACAACCATCCACTTGTCTTTAATATCAGTAAAAGACATTCCAATTCCATTGTCGGAAATAATGATTTTTTGGACTTCAGATTTTTCAGTAATGTTAAAAAATTGAACTTGAACTTCTTTTGCATTGGCATCATAACAGTTCTTAACTAATTCAAAAACTGCTGTCACGCGATCTGTAATCAATTCTCTTCCAAGGAGACGAAAAGTATTAACATCAAACCTCCATTGTAAAGTTTGATTATTATTATGCTCTTGTTGTAATTTTTTATTTTGGTCCAAGTGTTTTTATATGATTTTTTATACTCTTTGCTATTGCTATTCCTAATCCTACTGGAACAGCATTGCCAATTTGTCGAGCTATTTTAGGTGATGAAAATTCAGTATTCGGATCAATAAATTTATAATTTTCGGGAAAACTTTGAATTAATGCAGCTTCTCTTAAACTTATAGCACGGTCTTGTTCAGGATGCCCAAACCGTCCATTGCTAAGTCCAATACAATAAGTTGTCATTGTTGGAGCGACATCATTCCATTTCATACGACCATAAACACTACCAAATTGTTTGCCGGATTCTTTTTTATGACATTCAAGCCATAAACTTTCATCCCAATCTTTCCAAGATCCTCCTTCTTTGGTAGCTTGAATTCTTTTTTTATTAATTACACTTAGTTTTTTAGCATAATGTAATGGGTCACTGGTACAAACCATTCCATCGGCAATTTTTGGTAAGTGTCCAATTGCTTCTTTAACTGTTTTGTACGATTCTTTGTCGTGGGTTGGAGGTAGAATAGAAATTGGACCTAACTTTGATGCTAATAAGATTAAGCGTTTTCTTCGTTGTGCTACTCCATAATCTTTTGCATTAAGAATCTTGTAGGTTATAAAATACTTTTTATCTTCTAAGCGTTTTATAAAATCATCAAAAATTTTTCCTTCATTAAATTTTAATAATTGAGGAACATTCTCCATTGATACAATTTCAGGCTCAACCTCATCGATTAAATTTGAAAATGAATATAATAATCCCCATTTATCTTCTGGACGATTTTCGCAATTGGAACTGTTTCTGTTATAAATAGAAAAAGGCTGACATGGTGCACAACCAACTAATATTTTATACTTATCTTTAGAATAAAGGTTGCCAAGTTCATAAGAGGTGAAATCTTTTATATCTCTATGTAAAAATTTAGCATGATTATTTTCTTCGAAAGCATAAGAACAAGAATTGTCAAAATCAATTCCTGCTTTTACTTTGAAGTTTTCTTGTACAAAACCGTGAGATAGTCCTCCAACGCCGCAGAATAAGTCTACAACTTCAAAAGTTGACGGTGATATTTTTTTTTTAAGTAAATGCATTAATATAGGGAATATTCAAATGCGAATTTACATATTTTTATCTTAAATTATAAAAAAAAGTTTATAAGTAAAAACTTATATCTAAAATATGCTAAATATATCGTCGAATCACTCCAATATACACTAAATATTTCGTTCAACAGTTAGTGCAGATTTGCAATCTGTGCCCACAAACGAGAGCAGGCAATAAAATTCAAGAAGCTGCAACAATAAAAGTTGTGGCTTTTTTGTTTTTAATAATTGTAAAAAAAATCCCGACTGCATCATGCAATCGGGAAATTAATAGTATTCTATCAGCCTATTTCAGGAAGATTCATTTCTAATTAGTGGATGCTTTTAATACAGCAGCTGTTGGATCCCATTTTTTTTGCCATTCAGGATATTTTTCCAGGACTTTTTCCGGGTTATAAGTATACCAGACATATCCTGTGCGTCGTTCTCTGCTAACCTCTGCCAGTGAATATAAATACTTGCTGTTTCGGTCACAAAACAAAGGTTTTTCTGAATTTAGTTCATAAAAACGGGTCCAAATAGCAGGTGCGCTAGGGTCGGTAACAACCCTGCGATCAATGCTCACATTATCATATTTATATTGCGAATCAATTTCAGGAGCGGAAAAAGTTTCTAATTTGGTATTGTATATTTTGGAATCAGAAAACCATTTTACGGCACTTTGAATGGATTTAATTGTTCTTTTATCAGGGTTTTTAATATCCATTAAAAGCAAAACAATATCAGCACTTTCAGAATTACAGATGCTTGGCGGTTCAAAACTTCTCGCCCATGCAGGAAGTAAAGTCACTTCATCGTGCTGTTGGCACCAGGCAGTAAGTTTTCCTTTATCTTCAATTTGCATTTTCAGAATGCAGTCAATTCCTTTTTGGTAGGCTTTGTTTATTTTTTTTCTTCTGTTAGCATCTACGAATCCAAGGTTAGAATCATTATCCATTACTTTTTGCAAGAGATTCATAACGCCAATATAAGCTCCGTCATTGAAAGTGATGTGACGTTTGTACGCTTCTTCTACAGGGATAGCTGCTACTAAAGGGTAATATTGAGGCCATCCTCCGTTAGGGTATTGTGCTTCGAGTATAAAATCAAATCCTTTCAGGCAGGCATTTTTGTATTTTTCGTTTTTTGTTGCTGTATATACCTGTGCTAAATAATAGGTGTGGGTATAAGTGGTAGCGTTATCAAAAGTAGTATCTAAAAGAGATTTTGTTTTAATTATAGAATCGATTTGAGTAGCAGTAAGAATAGCACTCATATCATAGTTTTTAGGCCATCCGCCATTGTCACGTTGAAAATAAACGATGTTATCCGCTATTTTGATATAGTCTGAATCATCATATTTAGGCTGATCGAGAACTGGTTTTATGACATTGGTATTGTCGCTGATGTTATACCAATGATTGACACCGTCATGAAAAGGCTTTGTACTGATTATTGTTTTTTCTTCTTTTTTAGACTGGGCAGTTGAATATACGAATGAAAGAGAGGTTAGTGCTAAAAACAACAGAGTGCTGTTTTTGGTTTTAGACGGAAATATTTTCATTGGTTATTAATTATTTAGGGATTAAATAGATTTATAAATATAGCAAACTAGGTTTGATTATTTAAAAAAATACAGAATTTTTATAAGACTAGTGTTTTTTATCAAATACAAAGTAAATACAGATTTACACACGAGCGATAGCGAACTGACGAAGTAATCTGTGAACACAAACAAGAGAAGGCAATAAAATTTAAGAAGCTGCAGCAATAAAAAGTTGTGGCTTTTTTTATTTCCGAGACTTCAGCCTACCTATGTTTCCTGTAAGATTTACGGTTCTTGCTCCTCGGTTTGTAGTTATGGCACCATGGTTTGCAATTATGCCTTCCTGGTTTGTAATTATGGCTCTCCGGTTTACAGTTATGTCTTCCGGGTTTGTAATTATGCCTCCCGCATTTACAGTTATGGCTCCCCGGTTTACAATTATGCCTTCCGGGTTTATAATTATGCTAACTGCGTTTACGGTTCTTGCTCCTGCGGTTGTAATTATGCCTTCCGCATTTACGGTTCTTTCTCCTGCACTTGCATAAACTCGGACTTATTTTAGGATACTCTCCGAAAGATGCCTCACAGGAAAGTTCACCGAATTGGCAATAAAACACAATTTATTGGCTTCATGATGCAGTTCATTGGCTTTGCCTAACTGCGCTTCGTCAGTAATAGTCACAATAGGGTTTAAGGTCACTTCAATAAATTGTCCCGAACCATCCTTGTTAACTGTCATAATTCCTGTGGCATTGTCCATATAATCGGTAACTGTAATTCCGGCTTTGACACAAACATGCAGATAAGACATCATGTGGCAGGCAGAAAGCGAAGCCAGCAATAAATCTTCGGGATTGTGCACCGTTTTGTCTCCGTGAAAACTAGGATCCGCAGAACCCAACAAAGTAGTTTTTCCTTCAATTAAGATTTCGTGGTTTCTGTCATACGCGCGATAGCCTGAAGTTCCGGTTCCTTTGTTTCCGGTCCACCTAAGCGTCAGTTTGTAGTTGTGATTGGGATGCATGAGGTTTTGAATTTAAACGATACAAACCTAATCATTTTAAGATTACCTCATGGATAAACTATATGAATCGAATAGTTATTCTATACAAATCGTATAGTTGTTCTATATGAATCGCATAGTTATTCTATACGAATCGTATAGCTATTCTATATGAATCGCATAGTTATTCTATACGAATCGTATAGTTATTCTATATGAATCGCATAGTTATTCTATACAAATCGTATAGTTGTTATATATGAATCGTATAGTTCCACTATATACATCATATAATGTTGCTATATAAAATCATACAGTTCTACTTTTATAAATCATTAAGTTATTGTTAAAAAATAAATTGTCCAGTATCAGAACTATTTTAAATTTGCCGAAAAAAAAATCAGAACATGAAGTTTATATTCAACCGGACTATAATCGCAAAATCTCTTATTGCTGCCATCACTATTTTGGCAATCAAAAATTTTATTTTCAAAAACCTTTCTTTATACGGACAGGATTTTCACGATTTGATAGAACTGTCTGATATAACAATTGTATTCACAGGAGCATTTTTTGTCTTTGGTTTATTATTAGCCGCAACCATGACCGATTTTAAGGAAAGTGAAAAAATTCCCGGAGAAGTAGCCTCTAATCTCGAAGCCATCAAAGACTGGATTTACCTGGCATTAAGAGCACCAAGAACCGGAACTTCCGATTTGTCCAAAGAAGAACTAAATCGTTCGTTGTTGCGTCAGGAAATGATTGCGATAACAAATGGTATTATTGACTGGATTTATTCCAGCGAAAAAGATTCCTATGTTATCTTTCCTCTAATACGAAAGTCGAATGAAATTGCCTATTACTTCGCCGAAAGGGGAGTCGATAAAGAAGCCATCAAAGGCATTCAGGAAAATACGAACGCGATGCGTAAACAACTCACGCGTGCGTATTCCATTTCGAGAAATAATTTCATATCACCAGCCTATACTTTGCTCCATAGCATCCTGTTTATCGTGATGTCACTGTTGCTCATTACCAAATTTAAATCTCCTTCAGCTGATTATCTGGTAACCTCGGCAGTTACATTTTTATTTTGCTATTTGTATTTACTGATCAGCGGTCTGGACGATCCTTTTGACGTTTTCAACGGAGACACCAACGTTGATTTAAAACCGATTGACCGTTTCAAACAACGATTACTTTCTGATTTCCTGGTGTAGATTTATCGTTTCGGTATAAGCCTTAAATAATAATTGATTCAAAAGTATTATATGTTATCTGAAACTCCAAAACATCTTGCTTGATGTAATGTATTATAAAAAAAATGAGGCTTATTTAAAATAAGCCTCATTCATTATACGGAATAAAAGAAGAATTATTCTTTTATAAATTTCAATGTAGTAGAAGTTTTTCCTATTGTAATATTAAATAAATACAAGCCCTGAGATAAGTTAGCTACATCAATTGATACTTTTTCATCAGAAGAAACATTCTTAGAAGTAGAATATACTTTTTCTCCGGTAATTGAGAATATATTAATAGCAGCCTCTCCTGAAATAGCATCAGATAAATCAATGTTTAGAGTAGAATTAACTAATGTTGGGTATAATTTTACACCATTCTCAGCAGCATAATCATCAGTGCCTAAGTTGTTAGGACAGCTGGTTGACATTACTCCTGCTGCAGTAACTTGCAATGTAGCTCCTGCTCCACAAGTTGCATTTGGAACATAAGTTGCTACATTAGCCACAGGAAGTACGGTATAAGTATAAGTTGGTTTTGTAGCCGTTCCGGAATTTGTAATACTTGTAGAAGGTATTCCTTTAACAGAACCATCATAGGTTAACTTAACAGTTCCTCCATCATCACCAGAACCAGTATAGGCTTTATAAACAGTTTTAACTTTTGCAAAGTCACTATTTTCAATATAACAACTAGTAACAGCATTATTAATTCCACCTCCTAATCCAATAGCTACAGCAGTTGAAATACTTGTATTATAATAACAATTTAACATATGCAATTGTGCATTTCTCGCTCTCGGCATTCTTTCTTTACAACCTTCTGCCCAATAACAATTTTTAAAGGTAACGCTGAAATTTCCATCTGCAGGCTTGTCGTCTTTGTCAGAACCTATTAAATTTGTGAAACGGTGGTCAGGAGTTCCTCCAGTTTCATAATCGGTAAGTTTAGGAGCTTTGTTGTAGATAAATTTACACCATGAAACCGTTATATTGTCTGCAAGGCCTTTAATATCAAAATTACCATCCATTGCATCCTGGAATTCACAATGATCTACCCATATATTTGTACCTCCATCTATACAAAGGTTATCTCTACCGCTATGATCCCAGGCTCCGGGTCCTTCAAAAACAAGATTTCTTATAATAACGTTATTGGATCCTGCTTTTAAGTTAAGAATACCAGAACCTGTCTCAGTTTGTTTAGTATTCACAAGTTTTGCTCCTGGTAATCCTATAATGGTTTTGTTTACCACTTTTTCGCTAATTTGTGTATCAACGGCTCCAAAAGTAATAGTACCGGAAACCAAAATTATTCTGGCTGGTACTAATTTGATAGCTGCTTTGAAACCAGCATAAGTTGTAACAGTTGTAGTAGCAGCACTACCTCCTCCAGTAGCATCTTTGCCATATCCTTCAGGAGCGGTCATATAATAATTTTGGGCTGTAACATTACAAAGACCTAATAAAAAGACACTTAAAAATAATATTTTTTTCATTTTATAAAATTGTTAATTTATTTTGATTCAGGGGGTTGGATCATTCAATTATAATAAGTATTTCCTAATTGCTAAATATTGGGAGATAAAATATAATCGGTTGCAAATGTATATAATTATTCCAATAAAAAAATAGATAACTAAAATTATCAAGTTAAAAATTAGTAATTTAATAATAACATTTGTTAAAAAAGTAGAGAATAAGGATGGTGTTATTACGTTAAATTTTAATTTCAATTTATTTTGTTTAAAAATAAATTAAATAAAAGAGATTTAAAATTTGATTACTATTCGCGAAGAATTATATAAATAGAAAAAAACAACTACATTTGCCTCCGAAATGAAAATAAAAAACATACATATCAATCTGTCACTAAGACAAAATAGTGATCTTTTAGCGGGATATCTTCCTGCTAAAGGTTATGGATGCGGTATGTATTTTATAGAATTGAAATGTAATTTGTAGTTTTAAACTCAACATAAATACAAAAAGCGTCCTGATATCGGGGCGCTTTTTTTGTTTTGGGAACTTTTACAGATAGAAAATGCAGTTCTATTCTGTTCAGTTTTAAAAATTGGAAGGTTCATTAGGAACAGAAATAGCTTTTAAATGAAAATAATTAAAAAAATAAAGAATCAAATGTTGAATGATTAAACCAAATAGCGAAATATAATCTTGAAAAGTAATCCAATGAGAGACAGTCATTTGATAAAATTAAGTATCTGCAGTAGTATGCGGACAGGAATTTGCATGTCTTTTTTTAAATATAACTATTTGATTGTCAGTAAAATAAATTTAAAAATTATTTGGATAATTGATTTTTTCGACTTTATCTTTGCCGAAGAAATTAGGAAGTCAAAATTTAGAATTACTGAGAGAATATAATTAGACTCAAAAAAAACAAGAAAATGAAAATAGTAGATTTTCAATACAGACACTCACTAAAAATAGAAAATGATATGGTTACTCAATTTAATCAACATAACAAACTAGTTACTCCCAGATATGATTTTGGGAATACAATACAGGTGCATCAATATAGGCAGATGGGATAGTAATATCATGCAATATTATAAAGCGCCTTCAAAAGAGGTGCTTTTTTTTATGCCTTAAAAATAAAATTCTATAGCTCAATTGGATAGAGCGTCAGTTTTCTAAACTGAAGGTTCAAGGTTCGAGTCCTTTCAGGATTACAAGTGTTCTCTAGAAAGAACTGGCTCATTGGGGTTACTGGCTAACCTTCCCGACTGTCTCTCGGGAGAAACGGGTTCGACTCCCGTATGAGCCGCAAATGGTGTTTTTAGTTTATTTGGTAAAACGTCGGACTGTGAATCCGAAGAACAGGGTTCGACTCCCGAAAACACACAAAATAACTGGGAAGATAACGATTGGTTGTTTACCTGCTTTGGATGCAGGAGGTTGCAGGTTTGAGTCCTGTTTCCCAGACAAATGATAAAGTAATTGGATGTAAAAAAGAGTATAAATTAAAAACCAAAATGATGAAACAGGATTATAACAGAATAGCATTAGTAGGAATTGAACAAGAAGAATATGATATTATAAAAGCGAATTATTCAGGACATATTATTTGGCATCAATCAATACCAAAAATTGTGGTCAAAGATGAGGTGCTTTATATGGAAAAAACCAATGGAGTAGGCATGTTGCCTGTAGATAAAGTAGTTTATTATGGTATTTATGACAATGATTTCGATTTTATAGCAGGCCTGGCTATCTGGAAAGGTGCTTGTTATCCTAATGCTGCTGCTATGCTGGATTGCCGATTTAAAATTCCTTGTTTGGTCAAAGCTTTATCACATTCACGATTTAGTGCTCCCAGAGGATTTATAAGTGCAGGAGCTTCTGTTAGTGTAACTGAAGATACCGTAGCCAAATGGGGAAACTGGCATTGTGGAGAAAATAAACATCGTTTTACAGGTGATTGGGAAAGCGAATTTACGGCTACTATTGAACCTTATTATGAAGGAGATCCAGTTCGTATTATGATGATAGGCGATGTTTTCTGGCAAATCAAATTAGAAGGTGATACCTGGTTGAAATCTATTCATCCTGACACAGCTGATTTTATGACTGTTGATGCTGATTTATTGGCGGATACTTTGCATATTAAAAATGTTTTACAAATGGATATGATTGGAAATGATTATATTCTTGCAAAGGACGGTTCTAAATATTTATTGGAAGTGAATCATATTCCTAATATCACCCGATTTGAGGCGGTACGAGAAGTGTATTTGTCGACAGTTATAGAATGGATAAACAGATGATTTCTTGAAAAGTAAAAACACTCCATGCACCAAGATTAATTAGCAGGAGAATTATAATAAAAAAATGTAAAAATGAATCAAAAAATATTTTTTACGTCTGATCATCATTTTGGTCATGAGAATGTAATTAAGTTTAATGAACGTCCGTTTGCTTCCGTTGAAGAAATGGACTCTGAGCTCATTAAGCGATGGAATAAAAAGGTAAGTGCCAGAGATATAGTCTATCATTTAGGAGATATCTCTTTAGAAAGGCCTGAGAGAACAAAAGAAATTTTAGACCAGTTAAATGGTTCTATTTTTTTGGTAAAAGGAAATCATGATAAGTCAGCATTGAGCTACACAAAGCGATTTGAATGGATTAAAGATTATTATGAATTAAATGTTTCCGATATGGATGGTCCCAATGGAAAACAGAAGATAATTTTATTTCACTATGCTATGAAGGTGTGGAAAAGTTCTTTTCGAGGAACCTGGCATTTATACGGTCACTCCCACGGTAATTTGATTGATGATCCCACATCTCGTTCTTTTGATTTAGGAGTGGATTGCCATAATTATGGGCCTCTTTCTTATGAGGAAGTGAAAGCTATTATTTTAGCGAAAGATTGGAAAGCGCCTTTTGGCGAAAGAGAAGTTTAATATATAAAAAGGAAAAAATGAAAACATCAGATAAAATTATTATTATCGATTTAGAAGCCACATGCTGGCAAGGTAAAGTTCCTGATGGTCAGGAAAATGAAATTATTGAAATTGGTTTAGCGGTTTTGGATTCACAAACTGGAGCAATTACCAAAAACAAGGGGATATTGATTAAGCCACAACGTTCGTCTGTAAGTCCATTTTGTACGGAACTGACCACTATTACCCAGGATTTATTGGATAAAAATGGAATAAGTTTTGAAGAAGCAATTCAACAATTGACAGATGAGTATCAACCTGATTTATACACTTGGGCAAGTTACGGCCAGTATGATTTGAATATGCTAAAAAAACAATGTAAATCATTTGGAGCATCTTATCCTATGACTGATGAGCATATTAATGTGAAAGTATTGTTTACAGAAAAGTTTGGATTGCAAAAACCCACAGGTATGAATGGTGCTCTACATTTATTAAATATTCCATTAGAAGGAACGCATCACAGGGGTGTTGATGATGCAAAAAATATTGCCAAAATTTTGTATTGGTGTATGGGGAAGTAGGAAGAGCTATTTTTTGGTATAATAAAAGAGAAACCACGAGTATTTTATTCGTGGTTTTTTTGTTTCAGTTTGATAATCTTTTTTTTAGGTTGATTATAGTTGTTATAATTAATTGAAAATTACTTTTTTTAACCTCTTAAATACTACAAGTATGTATTTTAAATAGCTGATTTTTAAAACTTATCTATGATTTTATTAATTATTAATTTTTTTAAAGAAGTGTATTGTAGTTAATCATAATAAAGCTACATTTGCTTTTTTTAGGATACAAAAAATACTACATTAATAAAATAGTTTTTAGGATATGAAAAAATATTTTACATTATTGCTCTTAACATTGAGCTTTTTCTTGCTTTTTGGGACCGTTACTTTTGGTCAGGTGAAGAAAACTTTTTTAGAAGGTTCATTGTGGATTGTAGGGACTGAAAGCAGTATTGAAAAAGATGTTCCTTCAAATGTGAAGTCAGAGGATGAATTAAACACCTATTTTAATTACAACCCGGTTGTTGATTTTTCAAGAGATAAAATTCTCAAGGAATATAAAAACATTATAAAGAAAAAATCTTCATTGTTTGTGGTTTTCAAGAGTTCCGCCACGGAAGAGAATGCTATCTTAAGTTTGGAACGGGGACTTTTTAAGTCGAGTTTAAGTACAAAAAAGATGCTGTGTGATAAAGAAGTCCATTTAAATAAAGGAGATTCAAAAACAGGATTGACCCTGAGTTATTTATATAATAAAACCTCATTGACAGAAAAGAAGGATGGCAGTTTGATTTTTGATGATTTATTATACGAAGACAAAGCCTTTAAAAATCAATTGTTGGAATTGATATATGTACCCAAAATTTTAAATATTAAAGAGAAAAATGTTGTAGAAAGCTATTTGGCAATCAAGCATGGGATTTCCTTAAATGAAGGACAGAATTATTATAATTCTAAAAAAGATACCATTTGGAATACTAAAGAAAATACTGGTTTTGGAACCAGAATTACAGGAATTGGTAAAGATGTTTTTTTTGGATTGAATCAAAAACAATCCTGCAATTCTCTTCAGGACGGTCTGTCCATAGGATTTAATAAAATAGAAAAAACAAATGCAGAGAATAAACAAGTACTATTAGACAGGACATTTTTGATATGGGGAGACAATGATGGAACTAGTTTATTGGAACAAGAATCCAACAGCAGCCAAAAAAGAATGAAAAGAATCTGGAAAATGCAAACTACAGCTAAAACAGGTGTTTTCAATACACAACTCCAAATCGATAAAAAGTTAATGGAATTAGGAGAAGTACAACCAGTTCAGGAAACTGATTTGATGTGGCTTGCTATTGATACCACCCAGTCTCCCAAGTTCAATTATACACATGCAAAATATATAAAAGCTACTGTCAATGACGATACAAGGATAGTTTTTGATAATGTCAAATTTTCAGCCAATACCCATTATTTGTTTACAATAGTTCAGGCACCGGATTTTTCTGTTTCAAAAGATATAGAAAAACCAAATTGTCTGATAGGACAAAATGGAAAACTTAATATTGGAATCATTGGAGGCGCAGCACCTTATAAAATTAATATCGCCTCAAAGACTTATAATCAGGAAGTGGTTAGTCAGGTCAATCACATGGAAATCGAAAATCTTTCTACAGGAAGCTACAGTATGGAAGTTACAGATGTAAATAAAAATTCTCAAAAAAGTAATTTCATTATAGATTCATTTACCGAAGAAGGAATCAGTCTGGAACCCAAATGGTATATAACTGAGGCTAAAAGCGTAACAGTAATTCCTACTGTTACAGATGAAGTAACTGATTTTGCCTGGATTTTTCAAGGTAAAGTAGTCTCAAGAGAAAAAGAATTTGAAGCAGAAAAACCAGGAAATTATACATTAAAAATAGGTAATCAGGTAGGCTGCGAGAAGGAACTTTCATTTGAAGTTTTAGAAAAAACAATACCACAGCAACTTAATTATGGTTATGTTATTTTTCCTAATCCGGTAGTGGCAAATGCTAATTTTTCAATTCAATTCAATTTAAAAGAAGCTTCAAATGTTACTGTGCAAATATCTGACCTGAATGGTAAAATAATAAAGAACAAGTTAATAGGTACTATTAAAAACTATGACTTTAGTGAAAGTTTAAAAGTATCAGGGACTTATCTGGTTCTGGTATCTATAAATGGAGTAGTAGAAGCCACTAAATTAATTGTAAAATAAATCACAATCACAATATCATTTTCGAATATGGAAAATAGAAATACAATATTAGGAATTAGCAGAAAGAAAGTAAATTTTGTTCATAGAATAATGTTAATTGCTATCCTGCACAGTAGTGTGGTAGCACCTTCTCAAAATTTGATTATTGATTATATCAATTATAAACCGTTGCGTTATAGCGGTTCGAAAATGAATGATGAATCCAAAAAACCATCAGCATCTTCAGCTGTATCCATGGTGGGTTCATCACAATTATCAGAACCATCAGAATCCGTTTTGATAAAAAATAAAGAAAAGGAGTCAGAAATCGAGTATGTATATAAGTCAGAGAAAGATTTAAGTTATACCCTAAGTTCAGATATATCCAATGGAATTATAGGAGTTACAGATGTGCGTCCGCTGGATGATGCAGGAGATAACTTGTTTAAGTTCTATATAAAAGATTTACCAACAGCAGACACGAAAATTTTCTTAACCTATGAATTGTCAGGAGTTCAGGATTGCAATGGTGTTTCCCGAAGTATAAATGACAGGCCCTCAACAGGAGGTTATATCGTTAAAAACCAAATGGGATGGACTTCCCAAAGAGAAGAAATAAATCTGAACTGGTTAAAAGAAGGAGTAAACAAAGTAATGTTTGGTATTCCAAAAGAAGCCAGATACCAATATCAGATAAAAAACCTAAAACTTGAATTTGACAAACAGACCAGTAATGCTACAACATCCAATTTAGTAGTAAACGCTCCAAGTGTCAACTACATAAAAGACAATCAATTGTATGTAAAAGGTTTTTTAAGAAATTATGATTCCGGGGTAAAAGTATATATAGAAGACACGCCATTGACTATTACAGATGGAGAATATGAAGGGTTTTTAAAGCTTACAGATGCTTTAAAAAACAGAAAATTCATCATGATTAAGGCTGTGGATAGCAAAGGATTGTTAGGACAGGAGCTGATCTCTCTGGACAATCTGGCTCAGGCAGACCAGTTGTTTGTACCGGAGAAAAATTTTGATAAAGTAGTTGCATTAGCCAAAGCACAGACAAATGTAACCCTAAAAGCCGATGGAGTATCCCTGTTCATTAAAGATAACATACTAAGTCAGGATAAAGAAATCAGTATTACCAAACTGCGAAATATTGATATAGCCCCAATGGCATCAGGAATGATTAATGTTACCAAAGGAGGATACGCACATCGTTTTCTGCCAGATGGAACTAAGTTTGCAGCACCAGTAAAACTAACAATAGAGTATGACGAAAAACTGATTCCCAAAGGACATACAGCCAATGATATTAATACCTTTTATTTTGATATCCAACAAAAAGCCTGGATTGCAGTTAAAAGAGACACAATCAATAAAGCAGAAAAGTCAATAGTATCCTATACAGATCATTTCACGGATTATGTCAATGGAATCATTCAGACACCGGAGAGCCCCGAGACAGCAGGCTTTACCCCAACAATGATGAACGACATCAAGGCAGCAGATCCCTCCTCAGAAATGACAATTATCAGTCCGCCGGAAGTATCACAGAAAGGAGATGCCAATATTAGCTACCCTATAAAAATACCCGCAGGCCGAAAAGGACTCCAACCCCAATTAGGTATTCAGTACAGCAATGAAGGTGGAAATGGCTGGCTGGGACAAGGCTGGAATATTAGCGTACCTTCCATCGCTATAGATACCCGATGGGGGGTGCCCGTGTTTGATTCTGCCAATGAATCAGAAATTTATACCCTTGGAGGAGAACAGTTGATGTATCCTAAGGTAGGCGGAAATGACTGGATGCCCAACAGGCATAATGATGTAGCAGGTGCTCCCGCAGGAACCTATACCACTCAGGTATTACCAAGAGTTTCTAATTTGCAATTTACCCCGAGAAAGCAAGGCAGTTTTGCTAAAATTGAACGTTTAGGTACTACTACAAAAAATTATTACTGGAAAGTAACCACTACCGATGGTACCGTAAACTGGTATGGAGGTAAAACAGGAGTAGAACCCAATGCCGTTATCAAAAACTCAAAAGGCGATGTAGTGCATTGGGCATTGTATATGACCGACGATATTTTTGGCAACAGGATTACCTATACCTATGACAACCGTGTGATAACAGGACAATCCGGACAGAATGAGAACCTGAATAACGGAGTCGTCTTTCACATTCAAAACATACAATATAATGGTACCAAAGATGCTGCTGGTAAATATGAGGTGATTTTCAATCCTACTACGGCTATCCGTCAGGATGTGAGCATCAACCAGCGTTTGGGAGTCAAACAAATAGAGCCTTATTTTCTGGATAACATTCTTATCAGGAAAACAGGATCGGCAACTCCGATACGCAAATATACTTTCAAAACGGGTTATGGTAAATTCAGCAAAGGGCGATTGGAAGCGGTTACAGAATGGGACAAAGCCGGAAAAGAGTTTTACACCCACACCTTTGATTACTATGATGACATTACCAAACCGGATGGCTCATCTGCCTATTTTACCAATGGAATAAGGCAGACTATATGTGGTGCAGATACTGTTGGTGTTGGTTTAGATCAGGACAGCGATGGTATTTTGGGTGAAGCAGATGCCTGCCCTGCAGCAGCCGGACCTTCTACGAATAATGGATGTCCTGTAGTAATTAATAATTGTTATTATGTTGATTTTAGTGATGAGTTTAATGAGTATAGTAATGAGTTAGGTAATAATTACGTTAATCCTACTGAGGGAATTTGGATGGCTATTCCGGAATATCCTTATGAAAAATATTTTAATGTTGCCTTTTATGGCTTTGATGAAATTATTCAGTTTTTTAAAAGCTATTATCCAACAGCAACTTATGATGCTGTTTCTAAAAGATTGACAGTTTTTACTTCTCAGAATTTAGAAGGTTTGGAATTTACTCCTGATTTAGGTGAATCATGGGATCATAATTTTCAAAAATGTACAGAGGAATACCCACCAAGCGAAAATGCAGGATATCCTAAAGTAATTGATAATTGTTATTCTTTTGAGGTTGAATCGGATGATTTGATGGAACCTGAACACGTTCATGGTATTTCAATACCTACCCGCAATAGTGAAGGTACTTTAAGCTATATTCATATCGAGCGTCATTTTGCCAGTATGGATGAAATTTTTTTAGAAATAAAAAATGTCTATCCATCAGCTACTTATGATTATGTAACGAGAATACTAACTATAACTAATATTACTAGTCAAATAAGGGAAGGGGATCACTTCACAATTGATCAGGGTAATGATGATGATCAGGATTATTATTTCAAAAAATGTATCCAGGAATACCCTCCAGGTGGAAATAAAGGGAATTTTAAAAATTATTTTGCCGATATATTGAAAAACAATCAATTCACTTTGACGAATGGTGTTGCGTTACCTAGTAATTGCCTAAAGCGAATAACCAACGGCAGTTTTTTAATTCCGGGCTACATCCCTTCTTTTGATAGTGCAGCTTCTATATTGGGCAGCAGTAAAAGCGAAGCCATAAGTGGCGGTTTTTACATTGGAATAGGAATTGGCGGAAACCGTTTTACAAAGATGACCACTTTTGGGGTACAGGTCAACTGGGGCAATGACAAGAGCGAGGCCATGACTGCATTAATTGATATTAATGGCGACGGACTGGAAGATATTGTAACCAAAGAAGGCAATTCTTTGTACTATAAAAAACATGTAGTGAACCGTACTTATGATTCGAATAACGAGACGGTTGTTACCCATTCATTCGAAGCTAAAAAACCAATAACCGGAATAGGTAATTTTTATCGTTCTTTTGGAAGAAGCAGGAGTACTAACTTTCAGATTACCTATGCATTTGGATTTGTAGGCTGGGATAAATCGAAATCCAAATCGGAGACTGATATGTTTTTTACCGATGGTAATGGCGATGGACTGATGGATATTGTCCGTGACGGAGTGGTGTATTTCAACCGACTGGATGCGAACAAAAACCCGAATTTTATACCCGATAGTAAAGGAACTGAAAACCTGGTGATTACCGCTGCTCCCAAAACAGTAACAGATCCTGCTATAATTGAAGAAGAGGATATCGTATACCCAACTTTTGATGTGGTAAAAGTATGGGAAGCCCCGGCAGACGGCCAAATTAAAATTGACAATAACATTGCACTTACAGATCCTACTAAAGAATCTGTGGTTACGGTGGAGATGAAAAAGAATAATATTGAAATTCCATGTGGTGAAACTGTTAATGCAGAAGATGGATACGGAGACTATACCTATACGGTAGATTTTGGCACCACTACAGGTTTATTGGGACTAACTTATGATTCCTATAATGTTCCGGATAAGTTTGATATTTTATGGAATGGAACAATATATTCTTCGGGTTATGTTGGTGCAAGTTATTATGATCCAGAGCTTATAAATATGGGAATTCCGGCTTCTCAAATTCATACAGGAGATCCCACTACGGGAGCAGGTGTGCTGAGTTTTAATAAGACCAGTGCTTATCCTACCAAAGCAGTAATTATCGTAACGGCTCCCCTTGAAGGTACAGCATGGGAATTTACCAGTTTTTGTACCAATGGCACAAGTAAATTATCTGCCAATACAAAGGGTTTGAAAGGAACCTTAAAGGAAATCAAAAACAATTTTTCTGTGAGTTTCCCTATACCAAAGCAAGCTGTTAACGGGACAACTTCAACAGGAATTGCAACGAATATTTATATTAACAATCATCCTATTAATAAAGACAATCACAGTTATACCTTATATCCTGTCAATGGATTGGACGTAAATGGGCTAACTGATTTTATTGTAGACATTGAAAGAACCTATCCAAATTCAAAAGTAAGTGTAGCGGATGATATTATTACTATTGCTATTAGAGATTCTTATAGAATTTTTAGTACTATTGATTTAAAACCAGTTGATGGTACAGCTGCCCTTTCGTACTCGTTTACAGCAACTAATCCTGTTCAGCCACTTTCAAAAAAAACTCAGAATTCGGTAAGTGTTAATAAAGTTGCAGCAGTAAACCAATCCAACTGCAATGAAACGCCAAATGAGTTATGTCTGCTTTATGGTACACAACTTAATGCTGCTACCAGCAGCGTGAGCAATACCTTAACAACCAATTGTTATGGGCAGCCTTTAAATGTTAGAAAAGGGGACCGAATTTATTTCAGGGTACATTCGGTGGCCAATGGCAACCCTCCTGTCAACTGGAATCCTAAAGTGGAATATACCGCAGCCGGTATGGCAGCCATCACAGACGCCAACGGACATAAACCTTTCTCAAGTTCGTATTCGGATGGTTTTGTGCTTACCGGAAAACAGCCTGTTGCCTTTCCTGGCAAGTCGGGAACAGTAAAAATATCCTGGGATGGTTTTTATGTTAATAAACCAACAGACAGGCTAATCTATCAAATCATAAAAAGAACCTATGGAGTTCCTTCAGGTGGAGATCCGGAAAATCCTTCCCAAATCGGAGCGGATCAGATTATCTATGAAACCACTTGTACGCAAAACGCCGACACTTATGTTGCGCCTTCCGGTTTAGATGCAATTACAGTAACAGATCAGTCAGCTGGCGGATATGGAAATCTTACTCAGACTTTCTTTTATTTCAAGGTAATTGCTTCGGCTAATGTGGATTGGAAAAAATTTCTCTGGAAACCAAAAGTGGAGTTTACTACCGATACTCCTATTTCTCCCAACACAGATGGGTCGGGTACTGAAGGCAGTCTTACTTCCACAACAACGGTTTATCCTGTTCCGGATTATGATATTTACAGGCTGTTTCCTTGCGGCAATACCTTTGTAAAAAAAGATATTTCGGGAATAAGTGGTGGTGCTTTATATATTCAGCCTACTTTGCCCGGAGTTTTCTCTTGGGGAGACAATGGTAAAATAAAATTTTTCGTAAAAAGAGGTACAACGGTTGTAAGTCGTAGAGAATTTACTATAACAAATGGTTTTGTTTCAGTCGATAGCAGTTCTCCAATATATTTAGGAACAGGAGGCTCAACAGCATCCAATATTGAAGTTATGTATACCGTTGATGACAGTGAGAGTGACGGAAGCACACCATCACTCTTAAATAATTTGGCATTAGCAGGAGCTGGAGCTACATTGGCTACAATCTCTAATGGGTCTACCAGTATTCCTGTATATAACGCAGAAGTCACTCTTTATCAAAAGCCAAATCCAAAGTTTGGTAGTTTCTTCAGGCAATGGGGGCAGTTTATGTACAATCCGGCCAATGCACCGGGAGCTGCACCAACGGGAATTGCCGGTACGTATTTGATTAAGGAAGAAGCACTGGAAACCAGTATGACCCAGACCAAAGCAAACCAGCTCAATACCGATTTAACCAACCTTAAGAATGTGGATCAGGACACCATGACCCCTGAGTTTTTGCAGGATTTCCAAAATCAGCATCAGGATTACCTGAATTCCATCGCATTCTTATCGGCCAATCCATCCCGTGAGAATATCAATGGATCACTCACAGACCGCTGGATCGGAGTCCATAAAGAGAATTACAGTTCGGAGTACAGTTTTAGAGCCGCCAAACTGGAAGAATCTATTATCGACATTGAAGAGGGTTATTCGTCCATTGAACAGGCTGTTCTTCAGACAGGGGCTTATGCCATCAGCAAATTTGCCAAAGGACACAGCAATAATAATTTTTCAGCAGGAGCCAGTTTTTTTGGAGCAGGAATCAATGCTTCGGTATCCAATGGAGGGAAAAGTAATTCCCTGTCCGATTATGTTGATTATAATGGAGACCGCTACCCGGATATTGTCAGTATAGACAAGATCCAATATACCAACAAAACAGGAGGTTTGTATCCTGAGGTAGGCAACGACGGACAAGATACCAGTACTTCTTCGAGCGATAGCAAAGGTTTTGGCGCATCGGGCAGTTTTGGTAAAAGCAATGATGACGGAGGAGATACCAATAGTGATGGAAATGGATTTCAAAGATTTGATGGCTTCAAAGGAAATTCAGGTGCAGGTATTTCAGGAAGTTTTACCAAAGGAAATAGTGTCACCCAAAGAGTCTGGACCGATGTCAATGGCGACGGGCTTTCTGACTCATTAGTGACCACTGATGATGGAACCATAGTAACCTTAAATTCAGGTCCGACTACACCTAATACTGTCTCGAATAATTGGGGTGATTTACCTTTGTTCAGGAGTAAATCTGAAGGGATTTCCGGAGGAGTAGGCGTTAATATGTGGAACGGCAGTTTTGAAGCCGGCGTTTCGCTGACCACCAGTTGGAACAGCACTACCAATACTCTGGCAGACATCAATGGGGATGGATTACTGGATATACTCTATACAAATGATGATTTGGGAGTAAAGCTTAATTTAGGAAACCAGTTTGTAGATAAAGGAACCTGGGGTAATTATAACCTTAAAAAAGAATCGGCATCCGTATCGGCTTCTTTGAATGTAGGAGCCACCTTTGCATTAATCTGGCAAATCTGGTTTATTACTTTTAAAATTCCGGCAGTTAGCATCAATGGAACCCCAATATCGACCTCGACCAACAAAACCAAAAAATCCATTACCGATTTTGATGGGGATGGCTATGTCGATTTGGTAGAAGAAGTAGAACCGAATGAAGTCAATGTATATTATTCCAGAATCAGAAGGACTGATATGCTTAAGTCTGTAACTAATCCATTAGGAGGTACGTTTACTATAGATTATAAAGTACAGGCCATAGATTACAATAACCCGAATGCCAAATGGGCGATGACCGATTTGGTTATTGAAGACAAATACAATAAGGTAAATGATGGGGAAGATGTTTACAAAAAACATTTCATCTATGAAAACGGACGATACGATCGTAGGGAAAGAGATTTTTACGGCTATAAAACCGTTAAGGTGGAAGATTATGCCTTAGGAACTTCCGGAACACCAACGCTTTACAGAACCTCAGTTTCCAATTATCTGAACCAGAGTTATTTCACCAACGGATTGCTGGAAGATTCCTATGTGATAAAAGCAGGAGACATCGACAAGAAATTTTCAAGAACACAAAATTTCTATGAAATATTCAAGCTGAACAATGCTAATAACGAAATAGACCAGACCACATCTTTACCGCTGACGTATGACCTTGGAGGTCATGAAGGCCGTCGTTCGGCAGTTGTTTTGTTGACCAAAACCATTACCGAATTATATGAACTGGATGCTTCACCGCAAATAACCACAGAAGTGGTATTGAAGTACGATCAAAAAGGAAGGGTTATAGAATACACCAACAAAGGGGATCTTGCAGGTACCGATGATGATTATACTACTTTGATAACCTATCATAATCTGACTAACCTGCATATTATCAATGTGCCGGAATCGATAAAAGTTACTGCAGCCAATACAGGATTACACAGAGAGCGCACCACCATTGTTGATACCAGTAATGGAGCTATCACTAAAATCAGGGCCAAAAATAATGGGCAATGGGCAGAAACCACTATGACCTATGATCGCTACGGTAATTTGAATTATATTAAATATCCGGCCAATACAGCCGGCCAGTCGATGTCATACACTTATAAATATGACTCGACTTATAATAAATACGTAACCGATATCACAGATGCCTTTGGTTACAAATCAACAGCTACCTATGATTCAGATCTGGATAAGGTATTGACTACTATAGATTTATCAGGAAAAAAGATGATCTACAAGTACGATACTTTTGGTAGAAACACAGAAATTGTAGGCGCTAACGAAACCGCTACGGGAGTGGGCAATACTGCCAGCAGTTACACCCTGAAGTTCGAATACTATCCTTATTACTCTTTGTTGCCATCCGGCAGTATCAATGAGGATAAGTTTGTACCGGTTGCGCTGACCAGACATTACGATCAGCAGCACAAGGGCAATGATATTGAAACCTACACCTTTATAGATGGATTGGCACGACCAATACAGGTAAAAAAAGATATCTTTATTAATACAGGATCTGCTGCAGCACCCGTTTTTGTGGAAGCACTTTCTGTTTCCGGAAAAACATCTTACGATGAATTTGGCAGGGGCAAACAGCAATTCCATCCTTGGTGGGAAACGAAAACTAATACAACCAAGTTCCTATTGAATGAATATGCTTCCACTTATAGTGCCCTAACGGAGTACGACGAACTCGATCGACCGGTAAAAACTATCGACCCGGAAGGCAATATCAGTACGATGCAGTATTCACTGGATAATGATGTGAATGGAGTAATGGCGATAAAAACAATTACTGATGTAGACCAAAACGGCCTGCAGCACATTGTTACAGAAACCTATAAAGATGTATCCGGCAAAGTGATCTCAACCAAAAATCAAGGAGGCACCACAGGCAGTATCTGGACAAAATTCGAATACAACGCCATAGGGGAATTAATGTCTTATACCGATACAGAGAATATAACTACCGTTTATGAGTATGATATGTTCGGCAGGAAGAAATCAGTACAGCATCCGGACAGTGGTCTGACCACCTATACGTATGACAATGTGAATCTGGTTTCTCTACAGACGGAGAATTTACTGAATAAGGGTACTTTTATTACCTACAAATACGATATCAACAGGCTAATCGGTATTGATTATCCTAATACTCCAACAGGTCAGCCTAATGTGGCCAATGTGGAATACAAATATGGTCTTTCCACTGGACCTGTCAATCAGAAAGGACGCCTGATATGGCAAAAAGATGCTACGGGAACCCAGACATTTGATTATGGCAATATGGGAGAAATAACCTCTAATGTGCGTACGATTGTAGCGCCAAATCTCCCTACACGTGTCTTTACCACGACCTTCAGTTACGACAGCTGGAACCGTCTGCAAAGCATGAAATATCCGGATGGGGAAATAGTAGCCTATAGTTATGATTTGGGAGGTAATCTGACCCAAATGACCGGAACGATAAATGGACTGTCAAAAAATTACATCAGCCGAATAGACTATGATTATTTTGAGCAGAAAACTTATATGTTGTATGGTAATAACACATCCACTGTTTACAATTACAGTCCGGCACTCAGAAGGTTGAATAACTTAAATGTAAAAGCCTCAAATGGGAATAGTTTATTTAATAATACCTACCAGTATGACAAAGTAGGAAACGTGCTGAACCTGACCAATACAGGTGGTATAACATCCAATAATATGGGAGGAAACTACAGCCACACCTTTGCGTACGATAATCTTAACCGACTTTCTACTGCTACGGGTAATTTTACCGGCAGTTCAGCACAAATAGCAAAAGGGAATGATGCCAATAGTAATTATGGCCTGGTAATGGAATATAATAACACCCATGGTATCTCTTTTAAGAGCCAGTTTCATAATAAAAACGGACAGTCAGTTGAGGCTAATAGATATGATAATGACTATAGCTATATTGCCGGTAGCCATAAGGTAGATGAGATTATTGACAATATGACAAATGACCGTCAGATTTTTTCTTACGATCTTAATGGAAATATCACCTCTCTACATAAGAGTTTTGCAGATCAGGATACGGAAGGGTATCATAATTATTACTACTGGGATGAATCCAACCGCTTGCGGGTAGTTATTGACCGCGATGATACCATGCACCACTATATTTATGATGCATCCGGAGAAAGAGTACTGAAATCCACTTCCGATCGGGAATGGGCCTATGAAAATGGAACTCTACTGACTACTGAAACAACAATCTTTAATGGATATATGACCTATCCAAATGCGTTTATGTCCATCACGCCAAGCGGGGTGTTCAGTAAGCACTATTATGCAGGGACACAGCGTGTGGTGAGCCGTTTGGGTAATGCTATTGCCAGTATATTCGAGCCGGCATCTTGTACCACCTGCAAGCAGCAGTCCGGTAAAAACAAGGACGATGATGATACAGCACTCAAACAGGCACAGATAGCCGACTTGCAGCAGTATATTGATGTGACCAATAAAGGAAAAGTATCTTTCAGGGATTATACCCCGATACTGTTGGAAACACAGGAAAAAGCGATAGCCGATGAGATCATTGCAGAAAATGCAGCAGCCAAAACCAAAGATTCTTCTGCGTTGAGCAAGGCACCGCCACCGCCACCGGCTGAGACAGTTTTGCCTATCTATTATTACCACCCGGATCATTTAGGTACAAGTACCTATTTGAGTGATGATAATGGTGTTGCATACCAATTTTTCTTAAATTTGCCTTATGGTGAAACTATGGCCGAGCAATTGGGTACCAGTTATTACAAAACGCCTTATAAGTTTAATGGGAAAGAACTGGATGAGGAAACAGGATTGTACTACTATGGTGCAAGATATTATGACCCAAAAATAAGTATGTGGCTCAGTGTAGATCCGTTGGCAGAGAAACATCCTGATGAAAATCCTTATATTTACTGTGGGCAAAATCCAGTTGCATTTATTGATCCAGATGGTAGAGATAGAATTTACAGTGCTAGTGGTAGATTTATAAAAGACACTGGAAAAGGAAATTTAATTAAAGTAAGAATTGGGAAAAAGAATTTTAACTTATCTGAATTAGATTATGGAAATGTTGGAACGCAAAGAGCTGTACGTAATATTATAGCAACTGAAGCTAAAGTCTTAGGTTATGGAGGTAAATATGGAGTTAAGAAATTAAAGGATGCTGGTGCTCAGACGGAAAATAAAAAAGATGTTTTTGTAAATACGGAATCTTTAAAAAAAGGAGATTATGATGATTATAATACTTTACGAAATGTGTTATCTCATGAAGCGGATCCAGTATTTGGTCATAGAAGTGAAATAAAGATTAAACCTGCAGATTATACTTATTTAGATCATTCAAAAGTATATTTAGGTCAAGCGTTAGCTCCTGATTTTAAGGATTCAAGTTTAGATAATCAGATAACTACAGCAATAGGATTTGCGGAAAGAATTTTTGCTACAACTCAAAAAGAGCAAGGTTTAAATGTTTCTGATTATATAAAAGAATTTAATAAAAATAATGGTAGAGTTTCTATTGAAGGTATAAATACTAATAACGGAACTATGACATACAGCATTGATGGGCAAGTTTCAAATTCAGAAAAAATAATAATTCCAGCAAAACCAACCGATTAATGAGACATAATAAAAGAAAGAAATATTTTGTATTGTTATATTGTTTTTTTTTAATGTCTTGTTCTGATAATTCAAAAAAACTTAATTTTTTAATTTGTAATGATAGTATAAAATATTGGGATTATAATATGATTAGAGGGGAGCAAAATGTTTGGTTTACATTTAGTTTTGATAAAAATGAGAATGTCATTAAATACTCTTTTAATAAAAAAAATAATAAAAGGTGGTTGTTTACAGATTATGGGATGTATACTGAAAGATATAAATGGAATGTAACAAAAGATTCAATATTAGAATTTATGGGAAATACTGAGAAAATAATAAAAATTTCAAGAGATACATTATTTACATATAATTTAAAAGATAGAGAGATGAAGAAATATATTTGCGTTAAAGGAGATTTAAATATACAGGATTAATAAACTTTATCGCTCGGAAATACCCCCAGCTGGTCCGAGCAGAAATAATCTGAACGGCTAGCGCGATGCCTCTGGCTTGTGCCCACAATCAATAGCAGACAAAACAAAAACTATAACCCTAAAAAAGTTGTAGTTTTTGTTTTAGTATATTTACCAAAAGACAAATGAGTAGAAAATATAAATTTCACGAAGAAGAGGGGGCTTATTTTGTAAGTTTAGCTACAGTCAATTGGATAGATGTATTTACAAGAGAACTTTATTTTTCAATAATGGCAGAATCATTAGACCATTGCCGAAAAACAAGGGTATGGAAATTTATGGTTATTGTATTATGCCAAGTCATGTGCATTTGATTTTCAGGTCCGTTTTAGGTGATCCTTCAGGATTAATGAGGGCGATTCAAGACAATCGGCAAGAAAGCAGACGAGAATGAATGCTGTGGATGTTTGAAAGAGCCGGAAAGAAAAACAGCAATTTAAGGAAAAACAGTTTTGGCAACAAAATAACCAGCCAATAGAAATTTGGAGTTTGAAAGTGTTTGAACAAAAACTAAACTACATTCATAACAACCCCGTAGAATCAGGTTTTGTAACCGACCCTATAGACTGGAAATACAGTAGTGCAAGGAATTATGGCAATAACGACCAAACTATTTTAGAGATAGATTTGAATTGATTATGTTTGTGGGTACGAGCTTGAAGCTCGGACTAGCTAGGGGCAGTCTAATAACGGTGTAGCTTTTCTGTTTTTTATATAAAATTTTGTTGCTTTAAAATTGTATTACCTGAAGTTTTGTTTTAAAGTTGTGGAGACTTGTATTGTAGCCATTTATAGATATCGTAGTTTCTCTTCTTCAATATCTAAATAATGCATTTGTCTTCTTATGATTGCCTCGTCTAATGATTTATCTTCTTTGTTTCTATTTCTCAACCATTGCCTTTGCTGGTCTAATAAATCAAGATAAATTACTTTAAGATCGTTTCCAATAGAGTCGTTATCAATGCCATTACTATGCTGTTCCCATTTATGAATCAGGTGCTGTAAGGAAGGATTGCTTTCTGCCTGATAGTTATAATTGGTCTTTAAATAATTTAAAGCATATTCGGCTAATTCTTTTCGTAAGCCATTATAAACTTCATCCTGAGGCAAAGTTTCATCAATACTGGTAAGTTGAAGTTTTCTAATAAAATAGGGCAGTGTTAACCCCTGAATTAATAAAGTCAAAAGAATAACGATAAAGGTAATGAACATGATAAGATTGCGCTGCGGGAATCCATTGCCATTATTCAAATAAACAGGTATAGATAATGCCGCCGCCAAGGAGACCACGCCTCTCATTCCGGTCCAGCCCAGTATAAAAGGAGTCTGGATACCTGGATTTTTGTCACTGCCTACAGTAATGAAATTACGTGCAATCATAGTCACAAGTACAGCACCATAAGAAGATAATATCCTGCTCACCATCAAAACCAACGTAATCACCACGCCATATCCAACGGCTGTTGGAATACTAATATTTACTTCTTCCAGTCCTTTGGTAATCTGGGGCAAATCTAATCCGATGAGCATAAAAACAATTCCGTTCAATATAAAGCAAAAACTTTCCCAGACATTTACTCCCTGCAAACGCGATCTGCTGGTAAGAAAACGATGTCTGTTATTAGACAAAAGCAAACCGCCACTTACTACTGCTAATACTCCGGAAGCATGTACTCCCTCTGCCGCCAGGTATATAATATAGGGCGTCAGCAAGGAAAGAACAATGTCGATATTGGCATCTGTAGGCATGTATTTGTGGGCTTTCATAAAAATCCAACCTATGAATAAGCCAATAGCAACACCACCAAAAATCATCCAGCTAAAACTTACTGCGGCTTTGTAAAACAGAAATTGCTCCGTCGCTACTGCTATCATGGCAAATCGGAAAATAATTAAGGAAGAGGCATCATTCAGTAAACTTTCGCCTTCTAATATGGATGAAATGGCTTTGGGTACTTTGACGAATTTTAAAATGGCACCCGCACTTACGGCATCTGGGGGAGATACAATTCCACCCAACAAAAAACCCAGGGCTAACGAAAAACCGGGAATAAGATAATTAGCTACCAATGCTACCGAAAGAGCTGACAGAAAAACGACTACAAAAGCAAAACTGGTAATGATTCGTCTCCAGCGCCACATTTCTTTCCAGGAAACTGTCCAGGCTGCCTCATACAATAAAGGGGGCAGGAAAATAAAGAATATAAGTTCTGGTTCGATTATGATGATAGGTACACCGGGAATAAAACTAATAATCAATCCTGCCAATACCAATAGTATAGGATAAGCCACTTTTATTTTATTGGCCAGCATAATCAACAATAGAATGACTATTAATATGCCAAGATAAAAAGGGAAGTTTTCAAACATTCTTTACTGTATTATTTTAAAGTTACAAATATATTGTATTTATATTGTAAGAATGCTGAATTTCAGGGAACTTAAAAGAGTAAGAAGATTGAATTCAAAAATTAGTTTTAGAATATTTCTGTTCACATCATTAAAGATTTATTTGCAGATAAATTTTAGATTGATATTTTTCTGCAAAATTAGTGATGAGATAAATGATGTAATGATTGTTCTTGTGAAGTGTAATTTAAACCAAAAGTAAAATTATTAATTCATGGATGTAAGCCTATTTATGGTAAAAGCCTCTAAAAAATTAAAATTTTAGAGGCTTAATGTAATTTAGTTTTTTTTAAATATTTATCTATTCGGAAAATTACAGGCTGTAGTACTCAATTTCTTCTTTTGAGATGGCATAAGCTTCTTCTTTTTCCATAATTCCCTGGCGAAATTTTCTACAGTCAACAGCCATTAATATCATTTCTACATTGATACCGGGATATTTTTTCAGACCTGAGATTGGTTCCATGTCTAAAAATCGGCGATACAGAGGAATGTGCTTTTCACGAACTGCAGCAATAACAAAATCACTATCGAATTTTAATGAGTTTAATATAATAAACTTGTAAGGGTGTTTGAATAAGGATTTTGAATCCTTTTTTTCAGGAATAACCACATATCGATTGGATTCAATGATTGTCTTGTCCAGTCCAATCTCTTTGGCAATTTCTTCTTTATATACTTCGAATGCGGGTATAGGAAGATAATCATATTCTTTGCTGTATATGCAGGCTCTAACAGCAGCTACAGCCTCATTGCCTTCATAAATCAGGCAGGTTTTAGTGTTATTTTGTAAATCGTATTTATCTGAGAATTCTTTTAATTCATTCTCTTCAATGGCATTTACATGTCTGTAGGCTTTATAACGGAGTTTGGTGGCTATAGATAAGTCAGTAGTTGTTTCACAAGGGGACAGTAAGAAATTATTAATCTTCATAAGGGTATTTTTATTAAAAATACAAAAATACTGAAATGACATTGAAATATCTTACATGTATGTGTAAGAGTATTGTTAATAATACGTTAAATTTATTTCGAATAATTTTTTAAAATTTCAGTTGTAAAAAGTATAAATCAAAACTATATTATATTTTTCCAATTTAATATCTGATACTATTTGCATTTCAATTTATATAATTTCTCTTTCCTGAGCCTCATTCAATACTTTTGAAGTGAATATTTTTGAAATAAAAAACCCTTAAACAATTGATGTTTAAGGGTTTGTTTTTTGTAGCGAAGACGGGAGTTGAACCCGTGACCTCAGGGTTATGAATCCTGCGCTCTAACCAACTGAGCTACCTCGCCAAATGCTCAGGGATAACCGCTCCTGAATGCGGGTGCAAATATAAAAATTATATTAGAGCTTACAAGTATATCTGAAAGAAAAAAAAATATTTTTCAAAAGGCTTTTTTATTGGCTATATATTCTATACTTTTCAGAAAAATTAATTTGTAGAAAATGGATGTCAAAACACGTTACGAAATAGAGTTTCCTATAAACTCATCACCACAATTATTATATCAATATATTTCAACTCCTTCAGGTTTGTCAGAATGGTTTGCGGATAATGTTAATTCACGAGGAGAATTTTTTACATTCATTTGGAATGATTCAGAAGAAAAAGCAAGACTGGCGTCAAAAAAAACAGGTGAGAAAGTAAGATTCAAATGGGTCGATAATAATAATAAAGATACCGAGTACTTTTTTGAATTAAATATCCTGGTTGATGAAATCACAAAAGATGTTTCTTTGATGGTAACTGATTTTGCGATAGAAGATGAATTAGGAGAAGCAAAACTTTTGTGGGAAAACCAAATTTCAGATTTGAAACACGTAATAGGATCAGTATAGTAATATTCTGTTTTATAACTTATATTTGTCACGCCTAATTAGCGTGACTTTTTTATTATGATAAATTTTAATGGTGACATTGTTTCTCAAGACAGTAGTATATTAACACAAAATCGTGCCTTTTTATATGGCGATGCGGTTTTTGAAACAGTTAAGATTGTAAACTCCAAAATCCTTTTTTTGGAAGACCACTATTTTAGGCTGATGTCATCTATGCGTGTTATCCGAATGGAAATTCCAATGAATTTCACCATGGAATATTTGGAAGAACAAATTTTGGCATTGGCAACAGCTAAAAAAATAGCTATTTCTGGACGTGCCCGAATTACGGTTTATAGAAATGAAGGAGGTTATTATTTGCCGAAAACCAATACTGTTTCTTTTTTGATTAATATAGAAAGTCTGGATAATCCTTTGTATGGTATTAATGAAAATGAATACGTTGTCGATTTATATACTGATTTTTATGTAGCAAGACAATTGCTCTCTTCTATCAAGACCACTAACAAAATCATAAACATCACAGGAAGTATTTTTGCTGATGAAAACGGCTTAGATAATTGTTTGCTGTTGAATGATAGTAAAAATGTTATTGAAGCCTTACAAGGCAATATTTTTATGTTAAAAGGAAATACTTTGGTAACTCCTCCCGTTTCAGAAGGCTGTTTGAATGGTGTAATGAGAAAACAGATTTTAGCTTTGGCCCGAAAAATGGAAAATCTGGAAGTGGTTGAAGAAGTAATTTCACCTTTTGATCTTCAAAAATCAGATGAATTGTTTATTACAAACGTAATTAAAGGGATTCAGCCTATTACCAGATACCGCAAAAAAGAATTTGTTGCAAATTTGTCAAAGCAATTGGTGCAAAAACTAAATGAAGTAATAAGTGTTAATTAATTTGAAGACGGATTTTCAGGTGTGTTGGACCAGATTAAATATTCGCCTCCTAGTTCCATGATTTGTTTTTTCCAAAAGTGAAAAGGTGATTTTCCGATAATTTTATTTTCATAGTTATTTTTGGTGATAATCCATGAACTTTCTCTCATTTCGGTTTCTAATTGGTTTTCTTCCCAGCCTGTATAACCTAAAAAGAATCGGATGTTGTCTTTGTTTATTTTGCCGGTATTAATGAGTTCTTTTGTGGATTCATATTCGCCTCCCCAATAAATTCCATTAGAAATTTCGATGCTATTTGGAATTAAATCAGGAATATTGTGAATAAAATAAAGATTGTCCTGTTCTACTGGGCCGCCATTGTAAATTTTAAATGACGCATTAATTTCAGGAATCAGGTCGTGTATGGTGTATTTCAGTGGTTTGTTAATAATAAAGCCTACAGAGCCACTTTCATTATGGTCTGCCAATAAAATAACCGATCTATTGAATGATAAATCTCCGATTAATGAAGGTTCTGCAACGAGCAAATTCCCTTTTTTTAATTTTTCTGAAATCATTGGTTATGGTTTTGGTTATATTTTTACTTAAAATTAATAATAAAAATGAAAATAACCCAAACTTATTCGATAAAATGTAAAAAAAAACCTTCCAAGGGAAGGTTTTTATTATATTTAAGAAAAGCTTAAATTAATTTACTGCACCTTCTAAATCAGCACCTGCTTTAAATTTCACTACATTTTTAGCAGCGATTTTTATAGTTTTTCCAGTCTGAGGATTTCTACCATCTCTTGCAGCTCTTGCTGAAACAGACCATGATCCGAAACCTACTAAAGATACTCTTCCACCTTTTTTCAAAGTACTTCCTACGTTTCCTAAAAATGATTCTAAAGCTAATTTTGCAGCAGCTTTTGTAATTCCTGCGTCAGCAGCGATAGCGTCGATTAATTCTGATTTGTTCATAATGTTACGTTATTAAATGTTGGTTAAAAAATCGTTGTTAATAATAACAAATTTAGTAGGATTTACTTCCCACACAACTGTTTTGTTTAATTTTAGTGTTTTTTGTTAATAACTTATTTTTTTTGTTGATAAACTTGAGAAAATTCTTTAGAAATTATTAAAAAAGACCAGTTTTGTTGGCTTAATACGCCTTAGCTTTATCTGAAAAAATGATTCCATTTAGTAATTCTGATGTGTTCATCTTCTTTTTTCCTGGAAATTGTAGGCTTAGTACCTGAATAAAACCATCTTTTACTGCAATTTTCATTTCTTTTTTACTGGAAATCAGATTGCCTATTTCGTAATCATGTTGCTCCAATGTCATTTTGGCTTCGTGAATTTTGACATTCCACACTTCTTCTTTATCACTAATAAAACACCAGGCCGAAGGATAAGGGCTTAAACCGCGTATCAGATTATAGATTTCAACTGCTGGTTTTGTCCAATCGATTTTGCAATTTTCTTTATTGAGCTTGTAGGCTGTTTTTATTTCTGGATTTTCTGTTTGAATTGTTGTGGTTACATTTTCTTTTTCTATCAACGCTAAAGTCTCTAAAACAGTTCCACTCCCTAAACTCATTAAACGATCGTGGAGTTGTCCTGCATTTTCCTCTGATGAGATTTCAACTTCCGAACTTAATATCATGGCACCTGTATCTATTTTATCGTCAATGAAAAAAGTAGTCACTCCGGTTTTTGTATCACCGTTTATAATTGCCCAGTTTATTGGAGCAGCTCCGCGATAATTAGGCAATAGGGATGCGTGAAGATTGAATGTTCCTAATTTAGGCATTCTCCAAACTACTTCAGGCAACATTCTGAAGGCAACAACGATTTGTAAATTGGCATTTAAAGCTTTTAGTGCTGACAAAAAGGTTTCGTCTTTTAGATTTGTTGGCTGTAACAAAGTCAGGTTGTTTGTCAAAGCATATTCTTTTACTGCTGAATATTTTATTTTCTGACCACGACCTGCTGGTTTGTCTGCTGCGGTAATAACGCCTACCACATTATAATTGCTTTTGATTATGGTGTCCAGAATGCCAACGGCAAATTCAGGAGTTCCCATAAATACGATTCGTAATTGCTCCATTATGATTTTAAAGTATATTTATTATTGGGTTGTATGGTAATTTTATTGTGTTCCAATAAATTCTGTAAAGCAAAGATAACATCGTCTTCAGAGTTTTTGGTTAGTTTTTGAATTTCTCTCGAATTTAATTCCTGCGTTTTTAATAAATCCATAATTTTTACTGAAACCAAAGAACTGTCGTCAGATTTTTTTTTGTTTGAAATGCAGTATGAGCAAATTCCACAGTCTGTTTCGGTTTTTTCGCCAAAATAATCCAGAATCAATTTGCTTTTGCAAACTTTCTTTTCATTGATATAATGTAAAACCGATTCGAATTGAGCTGTTTTTTGTTTGTTTTGGCTTTCCAAATATTTCGAAACCCGATTTATAGTTCTCTCATCTTCACGTATTTCATTAAAAATAATGGTGGCATCATTACTATTTTTATGATAATCAATAATGTTGCGCTCTTTTAATTTATCTAAAATAACATGAACAGCATTCTCGTCACAATTTGATTTTTTGGCAATCAAAGATGTATTAATAGCCATTTGCGATTCGTAAATTCCAGAATATGTTCGAAGTAAAGATAAAATTACAGCTTCTTCATTTGGATTCAAACTCATGTATCGAATCACTTCTTTGGATTCAATAATAAACTGCATCGTTATTTTCTCTGAATATTCTTGTGATAAACTCAAAATTCCTTGGCGATCCAAAAACTGAATAGCATTGAACGTTTTTACAGTTGGGAATTGATATTTTTGGCAAAAGTGATTCAGGTTAAAAGAAAATTGTTCGTCAATTCCTTCACCATAGGCAATGCGGAAATAGGTGCAGAGTTTGATGTAAACCTGAGTAAGGAATTTTTTATCTGGCAGGACATTTATAAATTGACTTTCGGCCTGCACTTTATCAGATGGACTGGTAAGAATAATTCCAAAAGCTTTTGCTTCATTTCTGCCTGCGCGTCCAGCTTCCTGATAATAACTTTCCATGCTTTCAGGGAGATGAATGTGAATTACTGTTTTTACATTGGCTTTGTCAATTCCCATTCCGAAAGCATTGGTAGCCACTATAACTTGAGCTTCTTCATTCATCCAAAGACTCATGTTTTTTTCTTTCTCCTTAACCGATAATCCACCGTGATAATAAGTCACTTTGAAACCCAGGGATTGTAATTGCGAAGCAGTATCTGAACATGATTTCCTGTTTCGAACGTATATAATTGAAGGCTGTGGATTCTTTTTCAGGATTTGTTCCATTCGATACAATTTGTCTTCGACTTCAAAAACCATATACGCAATATTTTTTCGGGCAAATGATTTCTTGAAAATAGCTGGTTCTTCCAGATCTAATTGAAGAATTACATCATCAAGAACAGTCTTTGTTGCGGAAGCAGTGAGTGCCAAAAAAGGAACTTTTGGGAAATGAGCTTTTAGATTAGAGATTTTCAAATAAGCGGGACGAAAATCATGACCCCATTGCGACACACAATGTGCTTCGTCAATAGCAATTAGATTAATAGGCAAATTTTTGATTCGTTCCAAAATCCAATCCGATTGCAAACGTTCAGGAGATAAATACAGGAATTTATAATTGCCAAATTCACAATTGTCTAAAAGCGTAATCATTTCGTCAGAATGAATTCCACCTGTTAATGCAATAGCTTTAATACCGAGTTCCTGCAAACGTTGCACCTGATCTTTCATCAGGGCAACCAATGGTGAAATAACCAGGCAAATTCCGTCTTTCATCAAAGCAGGAACCTGAAAACAAATCGATTTACCCCCTCCGGTCGGCATCAGTCCAAAAGTATCTTTTCCATCTAAAACAGAATTGATAATTTCTTCCTGTGGCAATCTAAAGCTGTCGTGTTTCCAGTATTTTTGAAGAATGGCTAATGCTTCCTGCATTTTTTAGTTTAAAGTTAAAGTTTTAAACCCTTGTGTTCAGTTATACAACTTTAAACAATTTGTTAAACTTGTTCTAAGGTAAATAAAATTTTATCATTCGTAACATCTTTGAATACTTGTAATGATTTCGCAAATTTACCTAAAGTTATTGGGATTCTGAAAGATTGTCTTTGCGTAAAAGTTTCTTTATTTTAAAAATCCTAAATCCTAAATCTCAAATCTCAAATCAAAACTGTATATTTGCTTTTATTTTAATTATAGAATGGATAAGAACACTCAGGAATTTTATGATAGGTTAAAGGCGGAGTTGGATTTAAGCAATACTTGGCCAGCTTCTTATTTGTACAAATTTATTGTACCTTCTGTAAATGACAATGTTTTGCGCGTTGAAGAAGCTTTTAATTGTATGGGCGCAGTCATAAAAACAACAAAATCCAAAACCGGAAAATTCACGAGTATCTCTGTTGATGTTACTGTGAAAAATTCTCAGGAAATAATAGATAAATACATAGAAGTTTCTACAATTGAAGGAATTATTTCCCTATAAATTCAAAAAAACAGCATGAAGCAAAATTTTCCGAAAGAGAATTGCTTTTCAAACAGGCATACTATTGATGTCTAAAAAAAATCGAATATGACTTCAAAATATATAAAAGAAAACTCAAACGATGTGGTTTTTAATTTGGAATATAATGCCGAAAGACCTCATTTGATTATTCCGGAATACGGTCGTCATTTGCAAAAATTGATTGATCAGGCTACAGCGATTGAAGATAGAGAAGAGCGTAACAAAGCGGCAAAATACATCATTCAGGTAATGGGAAGTTTGAATCCTCATTTGCGTGATGTGCTTGATTTTCAGCATAAGTTATGGGATCAGCTTTTTATAATGTCTGATTTTAAATTGGATGTGGAATCGCCTTATCCCGTTCCAACCCGCGAGGTATTGCAACTGAAACCAGATGTTTTGAAATACCCGCAAAATTTTCCGAAGTATCGATTTTATGGTAATAATATCAAATATATGATTGATGTTGCCAATAAATGGGAGGAAGGCGAAATGAAAAATGCCTTGGTGAAAGTAATTGCCAATCACATGAAGAAATCATATTTGAGCTGGAATAAAGACACCGTAAAAGATGATGTTATTTTCGAACATTTATATGAGCTGTCTGATGGAAAATTGAATTTGATTCAAAGCACAGAAGAACTTTTGACTACTACCGATTTATTGCGAACGAATAAAAGAGTTTCTAATAAAATTACTCCTCCGGGTCAGCCAAAAATTCAAAGCAATAAAAATACCAAAACAGGAAAAATAAATCCTGTTCATAAAAACCAAAACAGAAAACCTTTATAACTCATAACTAAGCAAAAATGGGAATTTTCAAAATAGAAGGAGGCGTTAGCCTAAAAGGCGAAATCACGCCACAAGGAGCAAAAAATGAAGCATTACAAATTTTGTGTGCGGTATTGTTAACTCCAGAAAAGGTAACGATCGACAATCTTCCAGATATCATCGACATTAACAAACTGATTACTCTTTTGGGAAATTTAGGGGTTAAAATTCAAAAAAATGGACTTGGTTCCTATACTTTTCAATCTGATGATGTGAATGTAGGTTATTTAGAAACCGAAGCATTTAAGAAAGAAGGTGGAGCGCTTAGAGGATCTATTATGATTGTTGGGCCACTTTTGGCACGTTTTGGAAAAGGATATATTCCAAAACCGGGAGGAGATAAAATTGGTCGTAGAAGATTAGATACGCATTTTGAAGGATTCATTAATCTTGGTGCAAAATTCCGTTACAACAGAGAAGATCATTTTTATGGTGTTGAAGCTAAAGATGGTTTAATTGGTGCTGATATGTTATTGGACGAAGCTTCAGTAACAGGTACGGCTAATATAGTTATGGCTGCTGTTTTAGCAAAAGGAACAACGACCATTTACAATGCTGCCTGTGAACCTTATTTGCAACAATTGTGCAAAATGATGAATGCCATGGGAGCAAAAGTTTCTGGTATTGGATCGAACTTATTGACGATTGAAGGTGTTGAAAAATTAGGAGGCTGTACGCATAGAATTCTTCCTGACATGATTGAAATAGGAAGCTGGATTGGATTGGCGGCAATGACAAGAAGCGAAATTACCATTAAAGATGTGAGTTGGTCAAATTTAGGTGTTATTCCAAATGTTTTCAGGAAATTGGGAATCACTTTAGAAAAAAGAGGTGATGATATTTACATTCCGGCTCATAAGGATGGATACCAAGTAAAAACTGATATTGATGGTTCAATTTTGACTATTGCAGATGCACCCTGGCCGGGATTTACTCCCGATTTATTGAGTATTGTTTTGGTTGTAGCCACACAATGTAAAGGGGATGTGCTTATTCATCAAAAAATGTTCGAAAGCCGTTTGTTTTTTGTTGATAAATTGATTGATATGGGAGCCAAAATTATTTTGTGTGATCCGCACAGAGCCGTAGTTATTGGTCACGATTTCAAATCACAACTGAAAGCAACAACCATGTCTTCGCCAGATATTAGAGCAGGTATCTCCTTGTTGATTGCAGCGCTTTCAGCAAAAGGAACAAGCACCATTCAAAATATCGAACAAATCGATAGAGGTTACGAAAGAATTGACGAACGATTAAGAGCTATTGGAGCGAAGATTGTGAGAGCATAACATTTTTTTGGACAAAAGGTATAATAAATTCCACAGATTGGCACAGATTTTTTAAAGTAAAGCACTTTGATTTGTGAAAATCTGTGGGATTTATGTTTTAAAATAGTATTTATAAAATAAGTAAAATGACAAACGAGCAAACCGCTATAAAAGCTACTTATTTCAGCATAGTGGGAAATATCTGTTTGGCATTAATCAAAGGATTGGCTGGTTTTTTTGGAAATTCTTATGCTTTAATAGCAGATGCAATAGAATCTACTGCCGATATTTTTGCTTCGTTTTTGGTATTGTTTGGAATAAAGTATTCAAACAAACCTGCAGACGAAAATCATCCTTACGGGCACGGTAGGGCAGAACCATTAATTACTTTTTTGGTGGTAGTTTTCCTCATTACATCAGCAACAATTATTGCTTACGAAAGTATAATCAATATCCAAACACCTCATGATTTACCAAAACCATGGACGTTAATAATTTTAGGAGTAATAATTATATGGAAAGAATATTCTTTTCGTTTGGTAATGAAAAGAAGTATTGAAACTAATAGTTCTTCACTTAAAGCAGATGCCTGGCACCACAGAAGTGATGCTATAACATCTGTAGCAGCATTTATTGGAATTTCGGCAGCCTTGTTTTTAGGAAAAGGGTATGAAGCAGCAGATGATTGGGCGGCACTTTTTGCAGCGGGATTTATATGTTATAATAGCTATTTGATTTTTAGACCAGCTCTTGGTGAGATTATGGATGAACATCTCAATGAAGATTTAATTGTTGAAATTAGAAAAGTTGCCCAACAAGTAGATGGAATTGTAAATACCGAAAAGTGTTTTATCCGAAAAGCAGGAATGAAATACCATGTTGATTTACACGCCATCGTTGATGCTAATCTTACTGTAAAAGAGGGGCATGAAATAGCACATAATCTCAAAGATACTTTAAGAAAAGAAATTCCTGAATTAGGACATGTTTTAATTCATGTTGAGCCAACAGCTGATTAAGGTTAGTTTTTAAATAAAAAAAATCGGGATAGAATTTTAAATTCTATCCCGATTTTTTTATACTAAAGTTTAATTACAAAAATGATTGTATTGCCAATTCATAACTTCTCATTCCAAAACCCAGAATAACACCTTTTGCATTTCCGGAAATATAGGACTGGTGACGGAAGCTTTCTCTTGAAAAAGTATTTGAAATATGTACTTCAACCACCGGAGTAGTAATGCCTTTTATGGCATCGCCAATACCAATAGAAGTATGGGTGTAGGCACCCGCATTTAGAATAATACCGTCATAAGAAAAACCATATTCCTGAATTTTATTAATCAATTCTCCTTCAACGTTGCTTTGGTAATAGGTAAATTCTATTTGTGGAAATTTCTCTTTCAGTGAATTAAAATACTCTTCAAAAGTTAGTGAACCATAAATTTCTGGTTCGCGTTTTCCTAATAGATTAAGGTTTGGTCCGTTGATGATGCTAATTTTCATAAAAAATAATTTTCGTAAAAATAAAAAAACCGTTCCAATTAAGAACGGTTTTAATCTACTTATTGTTTTTAATTTTATTAAAACATAAGACCTGCCGAAAATTGGAGTACGGAATTTTTTGCATTTGCATCGGATGAAACTTCAGTTAATCCTAAAACATATCTCCCTTGAATAAAGATGTTTTTGGTGATTTTATAACTTAAACCACCAGCGAGTCCAAAATCAAATGTATTAGAATCATCAAAATCAACATCGCTTTTTTCGCTTAATAAGAAAGAAGCCTGAGGGCCTAATTCCAGGCTGAAAGATTTGCCTAAATATATTTTAGCCAAAACAGGAATAGCAATGTATCCTAATTCATTTTTAAATTCCTCTCCGGCTTCTTCATAACTTGCACCCTGAGTGGAATATAATAACTCTGGTTGTATTGCAAATTTGTCTGCCAGTTTAATTTCTGCTACTAATCCGGCATGATAACTGGTTATGGCATCGGTTTGAATTTCTGTACCTGTAAAATTAGCATAGTTCAATCCGGCTTTTACTCCTATTTGTAATAGCTGTGCTTTTACGCTTAATGTTGCTGAGAACATTAGAGCGATAATTAAAATTGCTTTTTTCATAATTTTAAATTTAGAGATTGGGGATGTGTATAATTTAAAAACGCAATAATCAATTTAATTATTGTATTTGTCTTTAATATGTGCTGATTTTTAAAATTATTTTTACAATAAATTTTTATTTTCGGAAATGTTATATTTCAATATGTATCATTGTCAATTTAATAAAAATTGTTATTAAAATTGTTGATAACTTAAAAAATCAATCAAAATCGCTTTCAGTTTAAAGTCTAATTTAGTTCTGTTATTAATTTTAAACTAAACAAATTATTAATTTTTAAACTAAACAAACATGAAAAAAATTATTTTAACAGTAGCGGCTATTTTTGCATTTGGATACGTAAATGCTCAAGAAACATCAGTACCTGAAGGTAACGGTTTTTCTAAAGGAAACAAATTTGTAGAAGGAGCCTTTAGCTTTAGATCTCAAGATGAGGATTTGAGTGAAGCTACTAGTAGCTGGGCTTTTAATCCAACTTTCGGTTATTTTCTTACTGATAAATGGGCTGTTGGAGGTAAATTGAATTTTGGAGGCGAAAAATTTGATAATGGAGATAAAAGTTCCGACTTAGGAGTTACTGGGTTTGCGCGTTATTATTTCTTATCATTAGGAGCGACTAAAAGTTTTAATGCTTTTGGAGAAATAGGATTAGGATATACTTCTGAAACTAATGATCCAAATGTTGGTAGTAAAAGCACAGATGGTGATTTAAATGCTAATATCTCTATAGGATTGAATTATTTCTTTACATCTCATTGGGCAGCTACTTTTACTTTAGCAAACATACTAAGCTACAACAATAGTAGTCCGGAAGTAGGTGATAATACAAGTGATTTAAATGTTGAAGTTAACTTGTTTAACAATATTTTCGCTGAGCCACAATTTGGATTATTATACAAATGGTAATCTAACTTTGGTATAAATTATAAAGCCATCTACATTGTGGGTGGTTTTTTTTATTATAAGTATATGGATTATTGTATTGTTGATAATTATATGATAGTACCGTAATTAATTGTTTTTAAATAATTAATTTCGCCCTGTTTTAATCAAAAAAAAATAAAACTATGAAAAAAAATATATTGATAATTGTTGCTGTATTCACAATTGGTTTTGCTAATGCGCAAAAAGCAGAATTTGGAGTAAAAGGAGGATTGAATGTAACTGGCTTCACAGGGGATACAGAAGGTGTAGATTTAAAATCGAAAGTAGGATTTAATATTGGATTTTTTACAGCGATAAAACTTTCTGAAAAATTTACTTTGCAACCGGAAATTTTATTTTCTGCACAGGGAGTGGAAATGCAAAATGTTAGCGCAAATGTAAATGGAGTAGATTATACAGGAGATGTTAAATTCAATTTATCTTACATTAACATTCCTGTAATGTTTAAATATTATATAACTAAAAAAATCAATGTAGAAGCAGGCCCTCAAATAGGATTTTTAACTTCTGCAAAAAGTGTCACAAAATTAGAAGGTTTTAGTCAGAGTGTTGAACAAGATGCTAAAGATTATTTTGAGTCTGTTGATTTTGGATTGAATTTTGGAGCAGGTTATGATTTTACAAATAAATTTTCTGCGGGTATTCGTTATAATTTAGGATTATCTAATATTGCTAAAACCCCAGCTGGTGATGATTCAGAGTTTAGGAATAGCGTTTTTTCACTTTCTCTAGGGTATAAATTCTAATATTTAGAAATTTAAATATTATAAACCTCTCTTTTAGAGAGGTTTTTTTATGTTCAAAAATAGCGTTACTTTGCTTTTATGAATTGGAAAACGGATATCAAAAGTTATCAGTCTTATTTGAGGATTGAAAGAGGTTTGTCTAAAAATACCATTGACAATTATTCTTTTGATATCGAACGGTTGTGTCTTTTTTTAGAAGAAAGTCAAATCAATATTTCTCCAGTTAAAATAAACGAGGAAATCATCCAGCAATTCATTTATAGTGTTTCCAAAGAAGTGAATCCGCGTTCTCAAGCCAGAATAATTTCGGGATTAAAGAGCTTTTTTAGTTATTTAATTTTTGAAGACTATCGTTCCGACAATCCAATGGAATTGATTGAAACTCCAAAAACAGGAAGAAAACTTCCGGATACTTTATCGGTTGAAGAAATCGATGCTTTAATAACTGCTATAAATTTAAGTTCCAACGAAGGTGAACGAAACCGTGCGATGTTAGAAACCCTCTATAGTTGTGGTCTTCGTGTTTCGGAATTGGTTTCTTTGAAAATTTCCGATTTATTTTTCGAAGAAGGTTTTATTAAAGTTACAGGAAAAGGAAACAAGCAGCGTTTTGTTCCTGTTGGGAATCTGACCCAGAAATACATTGTCATTTACAAAGATGAAGTAAGATCCCATTTAACCATAAAGAAAGGTCACGAAGATACTTTATTCCTGAATAGGAGAGGAAGTCAATTGACAAGGGCAATGCTTTTCACTATAATCAAAGATTTAGCTGTTAAAATAAATTTAAATAAAAGTATTAGTCCACATACCTTGAGGCATTCTTTTGCAACACATTTACTTGAAAACGGTGCAGATTTACGTTCTATTCAATTAATGTTGGGTCACGAATCGATTACAACTACAGAAATCTATGTGCATTTAGACAGAAGATTTTTAACGGAAGTGATTAATAATTTTCACCCGAGAAAGGAGTGATCAGAATTCAGTGTTCAGTTATCAGATGTAGTATAGCTTAAAAAAATCGCAGTATAAATCAGGTAATGTGATTTATACTGCGACTGTAAACCGAATCTGCTTACTGCAGACTATTATTTTGCAATATTTACTGCTCTTGTTTCTCTAATTACAGTGACTTTTACCTGTCCCGGATAAGTCATTTCCGTTTGAATTTTTTGTGAAATCTCAAAAGATAAAGTGGCTGCATTGTCATCAGAAACTTTTTCGCTTTCTACAATTACACGAAGTTCTCTACCTGCCTGAATAGCATAGGCATTTTTTACTCCACTGAATCCGTATGCTACTTCTTCTAAATCCTTCAAACGTTGGATGTAAGAATCTAAAACTTGTCTTCTTGCGCCTGGTCTTGCTCCTGAAATCGCATCACAAACCTGAATGATTGGTGATAATAATGACTTCATTTCGATTTCGTCGTGGTGCGCTCCAATGGCGTTGCAAACTTCTTCTTTTTCTCCATATTTCTCCGCCCATTGCATTCCTAATAGTGCGTGAGGCAAGTCACTTTCAGTATCCGGAACTTTACCAATATCGTGTAATAAACCGGCTCTTTTAGCTAGTTTTACGTTAAGTCCTAATTCGGCAGCCATAATTCCACAAAGCTTCGAAACTTCGCGGGAGTGCTGTAGTAAGTTTTGTCCATAAGAAGAACGGTATTTCATTCGACCTACCACTTTAATTAATTCTGGATGTAAACCGTGAATTCCTAAATCGATTACAGTACGTTTTCCAACTTCGATAATTTCGTCATCAATTTGTTTGGTAGTTTTAGCTACTACTTCTTCAATACGTGCGGGGTGGATCCTTCCGTCTGTTACTAATTTGTGTAAAGACAAACGTGCAATTTCTCTACGTACTGGATCAAAACAAGAAAGGATAATAGCTTCTGGTGTATCATCAACAATGATTTCTACTCCGGTTGCCGCTTCAATCGCTCTGATGTTTCGACCTTCACGACCAATAATTCTACCTTTTACATCATCAGATTCAATGTTGAAAACAGATACACAGTTTTCAACTGCTTCTTCTGTTCCAACTCTTTGGATAGTGTTGATGATGATTTTCTTAGCTTCCTGTTGAGCTGTTAATTTTGCCTCTTCAATGGTATCCTGAATGTGAGACATAGCTTCGGTTTTAGCTTCTGCTTTCAAACCTTCAATCAATTGATTTTTGGCGTCTTCAGTAGATAAACCAGCAATAACTTCCAGTTGTTGTAAATGGCTTTTGTGCAATTTATCAACCTCTATCTGTTTCTTTTCTAAAATTTCAATTTTAGAAGTAAATTCTATTGTTTTTGCTTCAAAATCATCATTTACTTTCTTCGCTTTTGATAATTCATTGGAAACCTGAGATTCTTTGTCACGAATTCTTTTTTCTACTTCTGCCATCTTCTGATCGCGGGAAAGTATTACTTGTTCGTGTTCTGATTTTAATTCGATAAACTTCTCTTTTGCCTGAAGAATTTTGTCTTTTTTGATATTTTCAGCTTCTAAATTAGCATCTTTTAATATGGATGATGCTTCTTTTTTTGCATTTTTAATCAAATTGGAAATGTTGCTTTTCTCTATTACTTTAGCGATGATGAAACCACCTGCTATACCTACAATTCCTGAAATAATTATTGTTAAAATGTCCATGTTTATTAAAATTTATATATAAAAAAGCCTACATTAGATTGCTTGTATAAACTCTGAAATACAAGTTTTGAGCTAACTCGCTGTTCAAGCTTCCAAACTGAATTGGCTTGCTATAGTAACGATGATTTGCTCATTCTAAATTGTTAGTGTTGAGTTTACCAAATATGAACTAATGTAGGCAGTATCTTAGTTGTTGTAAAGAACGTTTATTTATCGAGATATTGATCTAAAACTGCATTGATTTTTTTAATTCTTTCAATCGTTTCATCACCATCAATGGCGTTATCAATTTGTTTTTGTTCTACCTGAGAAGCAAATTGTAATGCACACATGGCCAATACATCCTGCTTGTCGCGAACGGCATAATTTTCTTCAAACTGCTTAATCATCACATCAATTTTTTTAGAAGCACTTCTAAGTCCTTCTTCCTGAGACATATCTACCGTTAATGGGTAAACTCTGTCTGCAATTGATATTTTAATTTTAAGCTTTTCGTCCATATTTTTTACTAATCTGATAGCTGTGCTATACAGTAATCAATTTCACGAATTAATGAATTTATCTTAAGCTTTGTATCTCTTTTATTATCATCACTGCCTAATAATGCGTTGGCAATTTTAAGTGTTTCATACTGCGCTTTTAAGGCATCAATCTCACGAGACTGGTTTTGTATGGTAGCTGTTGCGTTTGATAGCTCTGTTTTTAATTCCTGATTGTCTTTCTCTAAACTATTTATTTTTGTAAAAAGCTTTCCAATCTTATTTTCAAGAGTATCAATTATTTCCGCAATTACACTCATAATTTATCCTACGTATTACATAATCTTACAAAGTTAATATTCCTTTTTAGTATTGCAATATTTTCTTTGTTTTTTTGCATTAAATTATTTAAAACATTGGCGATTAGTTTGTTATGATTTTGTGTTTTTTTATGAAACACTTTATTTTTACCTTAGCAAAAACGTAACCAATGAGATCTTACTTATTTATCCTATTTTTTTCCAGTTCGCTTTTTGCACAAGTTGATTATCCTAAGGATTATTTTCGATCTCCACTGGATATTCCGATGCAATTATCGGGTAATTTTGGTGAGTTAAGACCTAATCATTTTCACGCTGGATTTGATTTGAAAACTTTGCAAAAAGAAGGATTGAATGTTTATGCTGTGGCTGATGGATATATTTCAAGAATCAAGATTTCTACTTTTGGTAATGGAAAAACCCTTTATATTACTCATGCTAATGGCTATACATCAGTATATGGACATTTGTCAAAAGCAACCGATTCTATTGAAGATTTTATTAAAAAAACACATTACAAGGAACAATCTTTTGAAATAGAAGTGTTTTTGAAACCGGGTCAAATGACTGTGAAGAAAGGGCAACTAATAGCTCTTTCCGGAAATACTGGCGCCTCCGAAGGGCCTCATCTACATTTTGAATTTCGGGATAATGTTACTGAGAACATTATCAATCCAATGTTATTCGGATTTGATAAAAATTTTAAAGACACTAAGAAACCTACACTTTCCAGTATATACGTTTATCCGTTGGATAACGAAACGGTTGTCAATCAATCGAAAAGACCTTTAATTCTGAATTTGAAATTACAAAAAGACGGAACTTATTTGGCAGATCCGGTTTTGGCTAATGGGAAAATTGGTTTTGGCATAAATGCTTTTGATTATGACGATGTTTCGTTTAACAAAAATGGAGTGTATAAAGTACAGTCTTTTTATAATGGCGTTTTTAATTTTGGTTACCAATTCGATACCTATTCTTTTGACGAAATGCGTTATATCAATGCGCTTATCGATTATCCAAGATATAAAACAACCCAGCAAAGAGTGCAAAAATTGTTCATGAAAAGTCCGTATTTGTTAAGTATTATTAAAACGGATTTTAATAGCGGAATTCTTTCGACGACTCCCAATTTAACAGCTACCTATCGTATTGAAATTTCTGATTTTTATGGAAATACAACTCTAGTTTCTGTTCCGATACAATATGATTTATCAATTGCAATTGTTCATCAAGAACCAATTGTTTCGAAGTATTGGATTAAGGCAAAAAAGGATTCTAATTTTGAGAAAGATAATATGTCAGTTTTCTTTCCAGCTGGAACTTTTTATGATGATTTCAATTTGAATTTTGATGTGCAAAATGATACCTTGCTTTTAGATAAAGATACAACTCCGGCACATTCTAATTTTACGATTACTATCGAAGATAAAAAACACAGCGAATCCCAAAGAGAAAAATTATACATCGCTACAATTAATGGTACCAAAAAAGGGTATAATAATACTTCTAGAAAAGATTCGATTTTTATAACCAAAGTAAAAACATTAGGGAAATATGCCTTGATTTTGGATACCATTGCACCAAAAATTTCTATTGCAAAATCTATTGAAGGGAAATGGCTGAGTGATAAAAAGATGATTCAATTTACTGTAAGTGATGAATTATCAGGCATAAAATCCTATAATGGTTATTTGAATGGAAAATGGGCATTGTTTGAATATGATAACAAAACCCGAAAAATAACCCATAATTTCAGTGATGGAATCGTGGCTGAAGGTGAAAATGAATTAAAAATAATAGTCATAGATAATTTAGGTAATTCCACTATCTTTGAAACTCATTTTTTTAGAAGTCAAAAACCATAAAATCAAATTCCTTGGGTTTAAATAAAATAATACTTGCTTTCTTTTTTTTCTGTTTTGGATTAGTAGCATCTGCTCAATCTGCCCAAGTAAAAGGAGTTATTCTGGATAAAAATAATCAGCCTGTTGCCAATGTAAATGTGTCTTGTCGGGACAATATTACTCAATCTAATGCCAATGGTTATTATAACATCACTGTTCCGGTAAACCAAAAAATAATTGTTGTTTTCTCGCATGTTTCTTTAAAAAAAGTTACGGTTTCGATTACCTTAAAACCAAATGAGGATTATGAATTTAATTTGGTGATGAATGATCAGGATGAGCAAATGGGAGAAGTTGTTATTACATCCAATAACAAAAAAAGAGTTCAGGGAATTACAAGTATCGAACCAGAAACTATTCGAAGAATTCCGGGAGCCAATGCTGGTGTCGAAAATATTTTAAAATCTTTGCCTGGCGTAAATTCGAATAACGAATTGAGTACCCAATATGCAGTTAGAGGTGGGAATTATGACGAAAATTTAGTTTATGTAAATGAAATTGAAGTCTATCGTCCATTTTTAATTCGGTCAGGTCAGCAGGAAGGTCTAAGTTTTACCAATACCGACTTGGTTCAAAATGTTGATTTTTCAGCGGGAGGTTTTCAGGCAAAATATGGCGATAAATTATCATCAGTATTAGATATTACATATCGTAAACCGACAAAATTTGGAGCTGTTGCCGAAGCCAGTTTTTTGGGAGCTAGCGTTGCAGTTGATGCTGTTTCTAAAAATAAAAAATGGTCTGAAGTTACAGGAATTCGTTACAGAAATAATTCTCTTTTAGTAAATAGTCAGGAAACACAAACCAATTATACACCAACATTTGTCGATTTTCAAACCAATGTTAATTTCAAGCCATCGGATAAATGGGAATTCAGTTTCTTAGGAAATGTTTCTCAAAATAATTATCAATATCAGCCATTAACACGTCAGACTAATTTTGGAACTATTGATGCTCCAATGGCTTTGTTAATTTACTATGAAGGTCAGGAAAAAGATAAATACTCCACCTATTTTGGAGCATTAAAATCTACTTATACCGCATCTGAAAGTTCTACTTACAAATTGATAGCTTCTGCTTATCATACTCAGGAACAAGAATATTTTGATATTCTGGCACAGTACCGTTTAGGCGAAGTAGATGCTAATATCGATTCGGATAGCTTTGGAGATGTTTCCTATACAAGAGGAATTGGCTCTCAACTCAATCATGCCCGAAATGATTTAGATGCTTTAATTGTAAATACAGAACTAAAAGGGATTCATAATTTTAAAAAGAATCAATTGGAATGGGGATCTAAATTTACTCATGAATCCATTAGAGACAGGGTTGTAGAATGGGAAGTGATTGATGATTCCGGATTTTCTGTAAATCCAAATGATGATACTTTACCTGTCAAAGATGAACCGTATGAAGTATATACAGGTCCATTGCTTCCTTATAATAATGTTAGAGCAATCAATTTTGTCGATATCAATAGGTTTTCAGCCTATGCACAGTGGAGCAGAAAAGGATATATTGGCAGTAATGAAATTTGGATGAATGCTGGAGTTCGCTCACAGACCTGGATGGTTTCTGGTGAAAATTTAGAAAGCACTACTCAAACTGTTTTTAGTCCCAGAGCACAATTTTCTTTAAAGCCCAATTGGAGTAAGGATATGTTTTTTAGGCTTTCAGGAGGATTGTATCATCAGCCACCTTCTTATCGTGAGTTAAGGGATGCAGATGGAGTAGTGCAACCTGATGTTAAAGCACAACAATCAATTCACATAGTGTTGAGTAATGATTATAGTTTCAAAATGTGGAATCGTCCTTTTAAAATGGTTTCTGAAATTTATTATAAATCATTAACAGATGTGAATCCATATACTTTGGATAATGTTCGTATTCGCTATGAAGCGGCTAATAATGCTGTTGCTTATGCTCAGGGATTTGATTTTAGATTAAATGGAGAATTTGTTCCGGGAACTGAATCCTGGTTTAGTTTTGGTTATTTGAAAACGGAAGAAAATATAGACAATAAAGGATATATTTCAAGACCAACTGACCAAAGACTGAAATTTGCGCTTTTGTTTCAGGATTATATGCCTAATATTCCAAGCGTAAAATTATACCTGAATTTGGTTTATAATACTGGATTACCGGGAGGTTCACCTTCATATACTGATCCTTATTTGTATCAAAATCGATTGAATGATTACCGTCGGGCAGACGTAGGTTTCTCTAAAATTTTAATTGATGCTAAAAATCCTTCCAGTAAAAAATGGTTGCAAAGTTTCAGGGAATTAGCGATTGGATTGGAAATCTTCAATCTCTTTAACAATCAAAATGCTATTACCAATACTTGGGTTCGAGATGTGTATACTAAAAATGAATATGCGATTCCTAATTATATGACTACAAGAGTTTTCAATATAAAGTTGAATATGAGATTTTAAGTTATATCAAAATATCACTCTCCAAATCTGATTTTTCTATTGTGAAATCAAAACCTAATTGTTCGACTAATTGAATTACCAGATTTTTATACCAGTTTTCAGATTTGGGATGAATGTAGATTTTTTCAATTAATTGATTGATGTCCACATTGATTTTTAGGCCATCGTTTAACTTTAAGTTGCTTTCTGAAGTATCTGTAATGATGCGGACTTCTCTTTCGTATTGAAAACTTTTTCGCTTGAACAAAAAGGGAAAGAATAAATCATCAAAGGGGATATATTCTTTTTTATAGTCGATGTAATTTACTTCTCCAATATACTGGTCAAAATTATTTTCAGGATTTAATGCTTTCTGAAGCCTTCCAATTGTTGACTGAATGGCTAATCCTTCGCTATTTTGGGTAAAAATCTGCCACATAGCAAAAGATTCATATTCATTGATATGCCAGCTGCTAACCGCTACTTTCTCCCGATGTGATTTGTAATAATGTAAAAATTCAGGGTTGTCTGTGGCGAGTTTTTTAATCTCCTCATAAGTTGGCTCACTAAAAGTACCTTCGTATTGATCCTCAAATTTATCGGAACGCGACATAAATAGTTTCTTTGAAAGCAACAAATCGAGAAACTTTGACAAGTCCAGGTATTTCCAGACAATAGTATCTGGATCTTCTGGAAGTGTTATGTTTTTGTTGTTTAAATACATTGCTTTTAGATTTGAAAATGAAATAATTTAAAAATTTTGGTGTTGGTCAAAAATCTGAAATCTGCATTCTGAAATCTAAAATTTTTATTCAAATGACTGCATGGTTACCAATTTGTTATATGTTCCATTTGATGCAATAAGTTCATCGTGTGTTCCTTGTTCTACAATTTTTCCTTTTTGCATAACTACAATTTTGTCTGCTTTTTGAATAGTAGAAAGACGGTGTGCAATTACGATGGAAGTTCTGTTTTGCATCATATTTTCGAGAGCGACTTGTACAAATTTTTCGCTTTCAGTATCCAATGCAGAAGTAGCTTCATCCAAAATCATTATCGGAGGATTCTTTAAAACGGCACGGGCAATTGATAATCGTTGTTTTTGACCACCGGAAAGTTTATTTCCACTATCACCAATGTTGGTGTAAATTCCAAGCGGCAAGTCTTTTACAAATTCATAAGCATTGGCAATTTTTAAAGCTTCAATAACTTCTTCATCAGTAGCGTTTAGTTTTCCAAGGGAGATATTTGCTTTTATAGTATCATTAAACAAAATACTGTCTTGAGTAACCAATCCCATCAAACTCCGCAGCGATTGCAAATTCATGTCTTTAATATTGACTGAGTCAATGGAAATTGATCCTTCATTTACATCATAGAAACGAGTCAGTAAATTAGCAATAGTACTTTTTCCGCTCCCAGACTGGCCAACAAGTGCAACTGTTTCTCCTTTTTTAACTGTAAGAGAAAAGTCTTTTAAAACATTTTCATCTTCATATTTAAAGTTGATGTTTTGTATTGTTATATCATTATCAAATGTGTTTTTTTCAATTGCGTCAACTTTGCTGGTAATAGGATTTTCCTGATTTAGAATTTCCAATACACGTTCTGCAGCTGCATTACCTTTTTTAACTGCATAAGAGGCTTTTGAGATTGCTTTTGCCGGAGTCAGAATGTTGTAAGCCAATCCCATATAAGCAATAAATGAAGCACCATCTAATGTTTTTTCAATTAAAACCATTTGACCTCCGTACCATAACAATATTGCTATTACTGTAATTCCTAAAAATTCACTGGCTGGTGAAGCTAAATTCTGTCGGTTACCAATACTATTTGATAAAGTAAAAAAACGTTGGGTTGACTCTTGAAAAATGGTATTGAAATAGTTTTCGGAATTATAACCTTTTACTACTTTCAATCCGCCGATTGTTTCTTCTATAGTGGATAGAAAAGTACCTTGTTCTTGTTGTGCTTTAGTTGATTTTTTTTTAAGCTGTTTTCCAATTAATGAAATAATGTAACCGGAAACAGGAATAAAAACAAAAACAAATAAAGTAAGTTTTGTACTTATAATCAGCATTGCAATTATCGTAAAAACTATTGTTAAAGGTTCTTTTACAATAAGTTCAAGTATGGCTAAAAAAGATGTTTGGACTTCATTTACATCAGCTGAAATTCTTGAAATAACATCTCCTTTTCTTTTTTCTGAGTAAAATGATAAAGGTAATTCGAGTGTTTTTTTATACATAGCATTTCGCATATCTCTTAAAACACTATTTTTTAAAAAAGTGATAAAAAACATGGCTAAATAATCAGCCAGGTTTTTCAATAGAAATATCGAAATAATTATGGCAACCATAATCGAAAGTGTAAAACCAGGATTATGATTATTTGTATTAGTTGTTATATAGTAGCTAAGATAATTTTCACCGTATTCTTTTATATGTCCAATTCCTTCATATGTTGGTATAACAGTATTTTTTTTGGTTTTGTCAAATAATACCTGAATCATCGGAATTAATGCCATGAACGAAAGTGTACTGAAAAGTGCATACAAAACATTAAAAAAGATGTTTAAGAATGCATATTTTTTATATGGGTATATAAAAGGAACTATTTTTTTGAAATTACTCATTGAGGTTGTTTTTTTACTATTAGAACCCGATAGTTTTTATACTCTTCGGGCTCTAGAGAAAAATTAGTTATAATCCTTTAGATTAGTTCAACTGCATTGCAGTAATTATATTTTTGATTTTGTTATCCAGAATAGTTTCTACTTCTGTAAAATTTTCTACACTGTCCAATTCAGTATTTACGCTGATGTAAAATTTAATTTTAGGTTCAGTTCCGCTTGGTCTGGCACAAATTTTAGAACCATCCTCAGTGTAATAAATTAATACGTCAGCTTTTGGCATTTCAATAGTTTCTTCTTCTCCAGTAAACAAGTTTTTAGCAATTGATGATTTATAATCTTCCACCATTACAACTCTTTGACCATTGATTTCTTTCAAAGGATTTTCACGCAAAGAAATCATCATTCGATTAATTTCTGCCAAACCTTCCATTCCTTTTTTAGTAATAGAAACCAAATGTTCTTTGTAAAAACCATGTTCTACATATAATTGTAGTAATTTTTTATAAACGGTGCTTCCGTTAGCTTTTGCCTGAGCTGCTAATTCGCAAATCAATAAAGTAGCAGCAACTGCATCTTTATCACGAACAGCATCTCCTACCATATATCCAAAACTTTCTTCTCCACCGCCAATGAATTCCAATTCAGGAAAATCCTTGATCATTTTAGCAATCCATTTGAAACCAGTCAAGCCAACTTTGAAACCAACTCCATAAGCCGAAGCCAATTCCATAATCATTGGAGTAGAAACGATAGTAGAACCTACGAATTGTTTTCCGTTGATTTTCCCCGCTTTTTTCCATTCTTCCAATAAAAAAGCAGTCATCAAAATCATCGTTTGGTTTCCATTTAATAAAACCATTTTACCTTCATTGTTTCGAACAGCAACACCTAATCTGTCGCAATCAGGATCAGTTCCAACGACAATATCGGAGTTGGTTTTATCAGCCAATGCTAATGCTAATGTTAGAGCTTCCGGTTCTTCAGGATTTGGAGATTTTACAGTTGGAAAGTCACCATTTGGAACTCTTTGTTCTTCAACAATGTTCACATTTTTATATCCTGCTTGTGCAAAAGTTTCAGGAACAGCAGTAATTGAAGTTCCGTGTAAAGAAGTAAACACAATATTAAGATTGTCTTTCGCTTCCTGTGGTGTCCCAAAACTAGCATTCTCGATAGTCGATTTTATGAAGGCCTGATCGATTTCTGCATCTATATATTGAATCAAATCTTCGTTTGCATCAAACTTGATTTGGTTGTAATTTAATTTTTCAATGGTGTTGATGATATCTCCATCTTGAGGGGGAACGATTTGTCCACCATCTTCCCAATATACTTTGTAGCCATTGTATTCAGGTGGATTGTGAGAAGCCGTCAATACAATTCCGCATTGGCAACCTAGATATTTTAGAGCAAAAGACAATTCTGGAGTTGGTCGCAAATCTGAAAATAAATAAACCTGAATACCATTTGCAGAGAAAACATCAGCAACTACTTTTGCCAGCGATTTACTATTGTGGCGACAATCAAAAGCAATAACGGCTTTCAATGGTTGGTTTGGAAATGCAATTTTCAAATAATCAGAAAGTCCCTGAGTACTTTTTCCAAGGGTATATTTGTTGATGCGATTATTACCAACACCCATTACACCGCGCATTCCGCCTGTTCCAAATTCCAGATTTTTATAAAAACTCTCTTCCAGATCTTTTGGAGAAGAGGTCATCATTTCTATAACCGATTCCTGTGTCTGCTTATCAAAAATTGGCGTAAGCCATTCATTTACTGCGTCTAAAATGTTTTGTTTGATTTCCATTTTATTGTACTTTTAAATTTGAATATCTTTTTTGAGTTCGCAAATTACGTTCTCAAATTTATTTAATTTACTTCCTTAGAAATTTTATAACGTTCCTCATTATTCTTGGTTCTCAATATAATTTCACCAAGAAATCCTGCTAAGAATAGTTGTGTTCCTAAAATCATTGTTGTTAATGAAATATAAAACCAAGGATTATTGGCTACTAAACCGTAAGGCAAATCGTGATACATTTTATATAGTTTCATAAAGCCAATAAAACCAGCCGAAAGAAATCCAATAATAAACATCATGGAACCTAAAGCTCCGAACAAGTGCATTGGTCTTTTGCCAAAACGGGAAAGAAACCAAATAGTAATTAAATCCAGAAAACCATTAATGAAACGATCCATGCCAAATTTGGTTTCGCCATATTTTCGCGCTTGGTGTTGCACTACTTTTTCTCCAATTTTACCAAAACCGGCATTTTTTGCCAAAACGGGAATGTAACGGTGCATTTCTCCTGAAACTTCAACATTTTTAACTACAACATTTTTATAGGCTTTCAATCCGCAGTTAAAGTCATTCAATTGTACGCCTGAAGTTTTTCTGGCAGCCCAATTGAATAATTTAGAAGGAAGATTTTTGGCAACAACAGAGTCGTATCTTTTCTTTTTCCAGCCAGAAACCAAATCAAAATTTTCAGAAATAATCATCTCATATAATCCGGGAATTTCTTCTGGACTGTCTTGCAAATCAGCATCCATTGTAATGATAACATCGCCTTGGGCTTTTGCAAAACCAGCGTGTAAGGCTTGTGATTTTCCAAAATTTTTCATGAAACGAATTCCCTTTACATTTGGATTGTCGGAAGCTAATTCCTCGATGATAGACCAGGATTTATCTGTACTTCCGTCATCAATAAAAATAACTTCGTAAGAATAATTATTAGATTTTATTACAGCAATAATCCAGGTGTAAAGTTCTCTGATGGATTCGTCTTCGTTGAGAAGTGGTATGAGTATGGTTAAATTCATTAATTAGGGATTTCTTGAAATGAAGATTTATTTTTTATAAAAAACGAAAATAAAATACCTAGAATACAATACAAAATTATAAACTTCATCGAAGATTGTACTGCAGTTGATAAGCTAAATGGATTTGAATTTTTAGAAAGTTCAATATTTTTTTGAATATCTTTTTCAGGAAAATTATTGTTTTTCATATTTTGAACCTGAAAATCAAAAAGTTCTTTTTTGATAGCTTCTTTTTTTGAATCACTTGCTAATGCGTTGAAAAAACCAACATAAAAAATAGTAGAAACAAGCATTGAAGTGAATATTGTTATGAAATATCCGGAAAAAGATTCTCTTAAAGTAATGCTGTTATTTAGATTTTTCTTGACAATAAAAATGGTAATAACTCCGAATAAAATATTTAGAAAAATAATAAGTAGTCCAAATTTCATATCTACAAATGAACCAAAATTGTAAAGATAAATAGTAATTAATATTTGGATAATCGATACTAGTAATCCTATTTGAAGACCAAATTTTCGTATTATTGGATTCATTATGTTTATATGATTTTAAAATAATCCACAAATATAGTAATTCCCAATATATTGACGGATAAAAAATGGTTTTTAGAATTATATAAAAAAAGCGATACAAAGGTTTGTTTATTAAAAAATAAGTGTAAATTTGCAAACTCAAAATAATTAAAGGATTTTAAACAAAAAGAGTAGTTGCATTTACACCTTTTTCTAAACACGAGAAAGCTTCAAAATTAAAACGCTCAAAAAAATAAATAAAAATAAAGATGAAAAAAGGAATTCACCCAGAAAATTACAGATTAGTTGCATTTAAAGACATGTCAAATGACGAAGTTTTTATCACTAAATCTACTGCAGATACAAAAGAAACATTAACAGTTGACGGAGTTGAATATCCAGTTGTGAAAATGGAGATCTCTAGAACTTCTCACCCTTTTTACACAGGTAAATCTAAACTTATCGATACTGCAGGACGTATTGATAAATTCAAAACTAAATACGCTAAACACGCTAAATAATATTTATCGGTTTAATAATATAGAAAGCTCCACTAATTGTGGAGCTTTTTTTATTTTTATTGCTATCTAAAACTTTGTAACTTTGGAAACCTAACTAAAAAAACTTCCTAAAATGAATTATATACTTTTCGACGGACCATCAAGAAATGCTTTGTTGCCTTTTACTTTCACGCGACCCGTTGCCGATATTCTTATTGGTATTATGACGATTCGTCAAAAATGGGAAATGCGTTTGGGTTCTACCACTACAACACTTACTGAGGAATATTTATCTGAGAAATTTCCAATGGTGGAAATGGAAGAGAATGTGATGATAAATGCATCGTTTCTTCCGAATACAATTTTGGCAGAATTGGTTAGTAATCTTAAACCAAATCAGGCTATTTTTAAAGGAGAAGATGTTATTGCATTTTATACAGAAGAAAATCAGGAAGAAGTAGATTTTGATACGTATGAAATTATAGATTTTGAAGGAGATTGTATCAGAATCCAAAATACCTGGGATATTTTTTCCAAAAATGATGCAGCTATTAGAGAAGATTTCGAATTGTTGACAGAAGATAGAAAGTCACAACCAATTCCTAAAAGTGTCAATACAATTACACCCGAAAATATTTTTATTGAAGAAGGAGCAAAATTAGAATTTGTTACCTTGAATGCTTCAACAGGACCAATTTATATTGCTAAAAATGCAGAGATAATGGAAGGCTCTGTAATCCGTGGGCCTTTTGCATTATGTGAAGGGGCAGGAGTGAAGTTGGCAACAAAAGTCTATGGAGCAACAACTGTTGGTCCTTATTCTAAAATTGGTGGTGAAGTAAATAATTCGGTTTTATTTGGCTATTCTAATAAAGGGCATGATGGGTTTCTAGGGAATTCTGTTTTGGGCGAATGGTGTAATATTGGTGCAGACAGTAATAACTCCAATTTGAAAAACAATTACGAAGAGGTTAAACTTTGGGATTATGATACTGAATCTTTTGAGAAAACAGGACTTCAGTTTTGTGGATTAATGATGGGAGATCACAGTAAATGTGGAATCAACACGATGTTTAATACAGGAACTGTAGTAGGAGTGAGTGCCAATATTTTTGGTTCAGGATTTCCTCGTAACTTTGTGCCAAGTTTTTCCTGGGGTGGTGCGGCAGGTTTTACGGTTTATATGACCCGAAAAGCTTTTGAAACAGCTCGTTTGGTAATGAGTCGCAGAGGTGTTGATTTTGATGAAAAAGAAAAGGCCATTTTGCAGCACGTATTTGATGAAACAAAAATTTGGAGAAAAGAATAATTTGAAAAATATATCTATTAGAAGATAACCACAATTGCGAAAGTAGTTGTGGTTTTTTTTTGTTCTTTTTCTTGGTAAATTAATGATTCCATTTTAAAGTTTTTTGATGTAAATTTGCAAACTCAATTTTTTGACAACGATTTCATTAATTGAGTTACTTTATGGAAAACAGAAAAAAAGTAGCGTTCTACACGCTGGGCTGTAAATTGAATTTTTCGGAAACTTCAACCATTGCAAGAAGTTTTCAGGACGAAGGTTTTGAACGCGTCGATTTTGAAGAAGTGGCCGATATGTATGTTATCAACACTTGTTCGGTAACTGAAAACGCCGATAAACAATTCAAGCAGGTCGTGCGAAAAGCGATGAAACTCAATGATAAAGCTTTTGTTGCCGCTGTTGGCTGTTATGCCCAATTAAAACCCGAAGAATTAGCTGCTGTTGATGGAGTTGATTTGGTTTTGGGAGCTACCGAAAAGTTTAAAATCACCGATTATATCAACGATTTATCCAAAAATGATTTTGGCGAAGTTCATTCCTGCGAAATCGAAGAAGCTGATTTCTATGTAGGTAGTTATTCCATTGGTGACAGAACCCGTGCTTTCCTGAAAGTACAAGATGGTTGTGATTACAAATGTACCTATTGCACCATTCCATTAGCAAGAGGAATTTCCCGAAGTGATGAATTGCAAAACGTACTGAAAAATGCCTATGAGATTTCAAAGCAAGACATCAAAGAAATTGTTTTAACTGGTGTAAATATTGGTGATTACGGAAAAGGGGAATTTGGAAATAAAAAACACGAACATACTTTTTTGGAATTAGTTCAGGCTTTAGACGAAGTGGAAGGAATCGAAAGATTAAGAATTTCATCTATCGAACCCAATTTATTGAAAAATGAAACCATTGAATTTGTATCCAAAAGCAGAACTTTTGTACCGCATTTTCATATTCCGTTACAGTCCGGAAGCAATGATATTCTGAAGTTGATGAAACGCCGTTACCTTCGGGAAATATATACCGAGCGCGTAAGTAAAATTCGTCAAGTAATGCCGCACGCTTGTATTGGTGTGGATGTAATTGTTGGTTTTCCCGGAGAAACGGATGAACATTTCCTGGAAACTTATCATTTTCTGAATGATTTGGATATTTCTTATTTACACGTTTTTACCTATTCTGAACGTGATAATACTGAAGCTGCTCTGATGCCGGGTGTAGTTCCTTCTAATGTTCGGGCAAAAAGAAGTAAAATGTTACGCGGATTATCGGTTAAAAAACGCCGTGCTTTCTATGAAGGTCAGATTGGAACCGATAGAACTGTATTGTTCGAAAGTGAAAATAAAGAAGGTTACATTCACGGATTTACAGAGAATTATGTAAAAGTAAAAACACCTTGGAATCCAGAATTAGTAAATACTTTACACGAAATCAATTTGACGAAAATTGACGAAGATGGAAGTGTGAGAATGGAGTTTACTTCGTCTGTTCGACCTGCGGTCTCGGGTTTGAATATTTCTATTGAAAATTAAAAAAACAATCCCGATAGTTTTTGATGGCTATTGGGAATTTTGAATTAGGCGTATTGTAATCCTCCAAATCTATTTCAATTTATGAACAATGCTAAAAATTTGTTCTTTACCTTTTTTGTCAATAAAGGAAAATTTTATAGTTACCAGATCTTTGGTTAATTCCAAAATAATCGGTTTAATGATTTTGGGAACTTTTTTGTTAGTAGTGAATTTAATTAGTCCGTCAAATTTCCCTTCGATGGTGGCTTTGAATAGGTTTTCAGAAAGTTCAAAATCAATCTTTTTGATTAGAAACTGACTTTTTTTCTCTTCTTGACTAGTCTTCTTGGGTTTGGCCTGGAAAGAAACTACCATTGTAGCAGGAAATTCCAAAATCAGACCCTCACTATAGGCATAAAGGTGTCCATACAATGATTTATTGTTGTCTTCTTTTTTTATAACTTGTTCTAAAGTAATAAGAATTTTGGGATCTTTTGTTGTTCCTTTGGGGTCAAATACCAAATTGATTCCAGTATCCATAAATGGATTGGATTTATTCCCTTTTGGAATTAAACCCAGTGAATAAAAAGCAGAAGTATTATCTGGGGAAACATTAGCTTGTAAATCAGCATAAAACATTCGTTCAGTAGATACCTGTAAGAATTTTTTAATATAAAGTAAATCACTTGAAAATAATTTTTCATCAGAATCAGCGGTCAAAAATATATGATATAAACCGGGATAATAGCGTTGTGAATAGATACTATTTGTTAAAATAAAACATAAAACTAAAAGATATTTTTTCATTGCTTAATTTGTTTTTGAAGAGTCAGAAACCATTTCCAAATATATTGTTTTCATGAGTATATTGCCTAAATTCCAATGGCCATATATTCAGGCAATCAGTTTGTCGTTTGGGTTTCTTTTAAAAATTCTGTTGCTTAATTTCATCCAGTATGCGATTTATTTGGGGTTTCATCCACTCAATAGATGCATTCATTCCTCCATAACTAATGTTTTTTATCGCTTCTCTGTTATTTTCCCAATCCAGAACGTAAAGCCCTGTTTTATTAATTCTATTATTTTCTTTTCCAACAAAAGCATATTGGGATTCTATATATATTGGTGTTGAATTTTGGAAGTAAATGGTTGTAGTAGAAACAGAAGTATGTTCGATATCTTTAGGATAAATTTCATAGACTGCTTTGTAAATTTCGTTTCCTTTTTTTAATACAGTTATGGTTTTTTTATCCGACGAATGCGTATATGGGCTATTTTTACCTTTGAAACTTTTGCTTTCCAACGATTTATCGGTATCGATCTGATTAATCAGTCTATCGATTTGGAGAATTTTAAAATCATCATATAAACAAACCATAGGCTTACCCACCCCATCCAAGTCATAAAGTACGTAACGAAATTCGCCATTAACTTTTACTAAGCCCATAGCCTCTGTTCTATATTTGTCTCCCTTGTAGTAATATAACAGCTCATAATTTTTGATTTGGTTTTCAGCCATGCAAGATGCAACAATCTGTTTTTCATCGGTAAGAGTTGTTAGCTTCCAAGGAAACATGAAATAGTTGGCACCACTCCAATTTTTATGAAATTTTTCAATTTCCTGTCGTTTGGCGATAATCAAATCGCGATAGAGAACATTGTTTTGATCTTGTTCAAGATTTCTGCTACTTTTTAATAGCTGGAAAACATTATCTTTTTTATAGTAGTAATACAAACCTAAATCCTCATTTGGTTGGGAATTTCCAGAACATTCACCACTGCGAGTGATGGTTTCCAAATAAAAACAAATGTAATTTTTGTCTATGATTTTGTATCTTCCCTTAGTTGTGGTAAAACAATCATTTCCACACGGTGCACTATAACTACTTACAAAAGTCTGATCCGCATTTATCGAAATATTGTTTCCATAGCTATAACCATCAGGATTTTGAGTATGTAAGAAATATTCTTTTGTTTTGGCACTGAGAATCAATTCGTTTATTTGCCATTTGCCTTTTAAATCAGTTATTGAGGAATCATGTTTGACCATATTAAAGCCTTCATAATTATTTTGTATTTGTGAACAGCCAATATTCAAGCTAAACAGAAGTAATAAAAAAATATTTTTCATAAAATTAATGTTTGTAAGTATATATACTTTTCATCAAATTGATAAGTAACTAATTAAAAAGTAAGAATCAAAGATCAGAAGTGAATTACTAATGTATAAATCTTTAGAAATACAAAACATGAATAATTACATTTTGAGATTATATTATTTATAAATGAGCTGCCCTTTTTTACGCACACCGTTTAAAGAATACAGATGAGAGATTTAGTGCCTATTTACAAACGCCAGTTATTTCACCGTTTTCACCAAATGGATAAATTTTGTTCTGTGCTTTTAATAATAGTAAGGGAATGAAAAGCATTCGTTTATTCCGATTTCTCACGATTATAATTAGGAAACCCTGGTACTCTTACTTCACCTTCTATTTTAGTTGAAACTTTCATTTGAAAATTTATTGTATTTATTTTTCCAATAGTAACTTGGGCAGTTTCATATCCTATATATGAGAAAACTATTTTCTTTCCTTTTTTTAGTTTTATACGATACTTTCCATCAAAGTCTGTTGATGCTGAGTTTTTTGTTCCTTTGATTACAACGTTAACTCCCGGAATGGGAAAACCTGTATTGTCAATAACAGTTCCACTAATAGTTCTTATTGTTTTTCCTTTAGCATCTGTTTTTCTCAAATCATCAGCAGAAATGGAAATAACAGCACCTGTTAAGTCTGCTTTTTTGGGAGTATGTCCTTGTGTTATTTTTACTTCGTCCAACTTGGAAGTTTTCATTGTAATATTAATTTTATCTGAATTTTCAACAATGGCGTAACCAGTTTCGTATCCTACATAGGAGAAAACAATTTGATCTCCTTTTTTAGCTCGAATGCTATATTTTCCTTCAAAATCTGTTGACACGGTACTTTTTGTCTCTTTTATTACAACATTTACTTCAGGAATTGGCATTCCTATTTCGTCAATGACTGTTCCTCTAATAGTGATTTCTTTACCTGATTCAATGGCTATTTTTATTAAATCTTCAGGACAAACAGTAGCAACAGGACCTGTTAAATCTGTTTTTTTTTGAAAAGGATAATATTTCTCACTTATCACTTCGTTGAATTTTACAGATGAAGGTCTCATTGAAACATTAATTGCATTTTTTTTTCCAACAATAATGGAAACCGTTTTATATTCTATATAGGAGTAAACCAAAACCGGTTTATTTCTTCTTTCGACACGAATGCTATATTTACCGTCAAAATCAGTAGAGACTGAATTTTTGGTACCTTTGGGTACAATATTGACTCCGGGAAGAGGCTCGCCCTTTTCGTCAAGAACTATTCCTGTAATGGTTATTTCTTGTCCAAAACTCAGCATAGAAAAAAGCATAATTATGGCTAATGAAATACGTTTTGTAGTTTTCATGATATTTATTTTAGTAAATTATAAAATGATGTTTTTATAAACTATTTTTGACTTGGCACTCCGTTTTTAGTTGTGATGATTACGACTCCTTTGCTGCCTTTTTTACCATATTCTTCTATTGCATCTTCGTCTTGTAAAACTTCAAATGTTTCAATATTTTGTTTGTTTAAAGGCGCGTATGGACTAGTAGGATGACTTCCAAAAAGAGATTCTTCTGTATATTCTACACCATTGATGATGTATAAAGGTTCTTTAAGGACAACGAAGGATTCGAGTTCCTCACCATCTAGTCGTTTAGGGATATTTTTTTGGGCTTCTTGAACTGATTTGTATTTGGAATTTGTTGCTTTACCATTTACAACAACCAGCGGGCCATTAGATTCTGCTGTTTTTTTAGGTGTAATGCTATCCTTGGTTGCCTTTGCTTCCACTTTTTCATAAGCTGATTTTACCACGATGGCGTCGAAGATTTGATTTCGGAAAACATTAGTTTTATTTTTCAGAATGGTTTCTTTTTCTCTCTTCATTATATCCGTTTGGGCAGTTTTTTCTGCTGCTTTTGTTGAATTTTCTTCTAATGCATTAGGTTGTGAATCATAGTTTTGATTTTCTTTTGTTGCTACTGTTGCTGTTGTTTCTTCTAGAATAGTTGTTATTTTAGCAGTATCAATCAAGGAGTTTGTAATAGCTTTTTCATCGCTGATTTTCAGAGAATCTTCTTTAACTACAATTTTATCATTATTTGTTGAGTTGATTTCAGTTGGTTTTAAGAATTGGTAGCCTAATGAAATTACCAGAACAATTGATGCGGCGATTGCAATTTTTTTCCAGGTCTTGCTTTTGGTTTGCAATTCTTTTTGTTCCAATTTGGAGTCAATGCGTTCCCAGATTCTTTCCATTCCCGGAAAGTCTTTTTCTTCTGCTTTATTGGCAGCGTTCTTTATTTTTTCGAATATTTTATCTTGATTGTCCATGACTATTTTGCTTTTTGGTAATACAATTTGTTTACTAATTCCTTTAGTTTGGTTTTCGAAGCATTCAATTGTGATTTGGAAGTGCCTTCGGAAATGTTCAGCATAGCCGCAATTTCTTTGTGACTGTAACCTTCGATAACGAAAAGATTAAAAATAGTTTTGCAGCCGGCGGGAATGTGATTCAGCAAATTCAGTAAATCTTCTTCTTCGAGTTCTGTTACTTCATCAGTAAAAGGTTGCGAAATAGTTTTGACATCCTCAAGATACAAATTGAAATTGGTATTTTTCCTGATGTTTGCCAAGCAATGATTGACGGTGATTTTTCGGCACCAGGCTTCAAAAGCACCAAATTCTTTGAGCTGATCGAGTTTTGTAAAAATAGTATAGAAAGCGTCGGACAGGGCTTCTTCTATTTCTTCTTCTTTTTTTAAGTAGCGCTTGCAAGTGCGATACAATTTTGGAGACATAAGCTCATACACCTGACGCTGTGCATCTCGGCGCATTTTCTTGCAGTCGGAAATTAATGTTTCGTTTATCACAATTGTTGTCTTTCTATTAAAGAGGATTAAAAAGAGAAAAAGGTTGGGATGAGGTTAAAATATTTTTTAATTAACATCTTTGTAAAGTTTATAGAGGAATAGACAATTTATAAATTGTAGTTTCTAAAACTTCCGAATCATTATCTTCGCAAATAAGAAATTGGATTTCGGTATCGGTTTTTTTATAAAGTGTTAATCCTTCAAATTTTTGAGTGTCTGAGATTTTTTGGGTAAACTCGATTTCGAATGTTTGACTGTTCATTCTTCCGATACTGCTTCCTAAGATTTCACCGTCATTATAAGTGGAGTTACAATCTTCGGCAGTGGCCAAAAAATAAATTTTGTCTTCTACCGGAATGACATCGGTAAAAGAAGTTTCTACGTGTTTGATTTTCGGTAGTTGAATAGGAATAAACTCTATAGGACTGTTTTTGTTGAGTTTGTTATTCAGTTTTATAATTCCATTTTTGGAATTCACACCATTTCCACGTTGGAATAAATACCATTTTTCATTATCAAATAATGCGCCTTCAATATTTAATTCGTCGTCAGTAATAGAAGCGGTTTGTTTTATATTTTCGTATAGGTTTGATAAATCTTTTTCTGCTACCTCTTTGGTTTTAATATGATAAGTTATTCTTTTTTCTCTTTTGGAAGTAGAACCAGAACCCAAAAGATGGAGTTTATTTCCTTTTAAAACAATGGATTCAAAATCGAGTTTGTCTTTTTTGAGGATATTTTCCTGACAGTTTTCGGAAAGGTTTCTTTTGGAAAGTTGTTTTTGAGGAATCTGATATTCATAAAGAAATGAACTGGTGTCAGAGATGATAAATAAGGAATTGTCTTTGTAAACGAGTCCTGATGCAGAACCAATACCAATGATATGAAATAGAATTTCAAGTGTGAAATTTTGCATAAAATATTTTTTTGAAATCGAATGCTCTAGCCCAGATGGAAATGGAAATCCTTTTGAAAAGAAATCCTTTTTTTCTTGTTAGTGCAGAGCGACCAAAGGAAGCTCCTGTAATGACGTAGAAAAAATGAATTTATTGAAAAAGATTTAAAATGAACAGCTGGAATAAGCTCCTCAAAAATACGGTATAATAAACTGGAATTTAAATTTTAAGCAAAAAAAATGCGCTGAGTTACAGCGCATTTTTTTAAGAATTTGAGATTTTTTTACAATTCAAAACCGTAAGCTACACGAACTCCAACCTGACCAACACCTTTACCTAAACTACCATCATTGTTTAAACGAGGGAAGTTATTATAGTGTTCGTATCGTAATGAAATGTCAATGTATTTTGTTGCATAACCAAAACTTGGTGCTAAAAGCAATGAAGTTTCGTTGTAATCATTCAATACTGAAAATGCAGCACCGGCTTCTCCCATGATATAAAACTGATCGTTCCAAACGAAAGCTTTGAAACCTACTTTTGCAGGAATGAATCCAATGTCTTCTCCATCTGATTCGCTTACATATAATTTAGAAAATCCAGTTGTTAGGGTAAGAGAATATCTTTTTGAAAGATCATATTGTAATCTTGCATCAGCACCTATGGCTAGTTTGTAAGGATCATGAACAGCATATCCTGCAGTTAGTCCTAATCCTAAACGAAATCCCTGATCATAATTTTGAGGGCTTGCAGTTGTCGTCTCTTGTGCATTAATGTTATTTGCAAATAGCATCGAGATTGCTAATACCATTGCGATTTTGATTTTTCCTGTAGTTTTCATAATTTAATTTTTGAGTTAGTAAAAAATATTTAATTAGTCATCATGTATAGTTGACGTTACAAAGGTACAGCAGTAAGCTTGCGACCTTCTTACAGAATTATTTTGATTTCTTATATAATTATGGGTTTTGTGTTTCGTTTAGTATTCTTTATAATTGAAATAGTATTGATAGAATCGGATTGTTCTAATTACCTTTGCCAACTAAAAAAAACAAATTGAATTTTTCACGATACACAAACGAGTTTTCCTATAATTTAAAATTGGCTTATCCTGTTATTTTGGGAATGTTAGGCCATACATTAATAGGTATTGTAGATAATTTTATGGTGGGAAATTTGGGTTCAACAGAGTTGGCTGCTGTTTCTTTAGGTAATAGCTTTATTTTTATTGGAATGTCTTTAGGGATTGGATTTTCAACAGCTATCACACCTTTGATTGCAGAAGCTGATGCGGAGAATGACGACAAAAAAATCCGAACTACTTTTCATCACGGATTATTGTTATGTGCTTTTTTAGGAATTGCCATATTCATGATGATTGTTTTGTCAAAACCAATAATGAGACTGATGAATCAGCCGGAAGCAGTTGTTGATTTGGCTAGTCCTTATATTGATTGGGTGGCTTTTTCATTGATTCCGATGATCATTTTTCAGGGATACAAGCAATTTGCAGACGGATTGGCACAGACTAAATATTCGATGTATGCTATTTATCTGGCGAATGTAGTTCACATTTTCTTTAATTATGTATTGATTTATGGGGTTTGGGGTTTCCCAAAATTAGGAATTTTGGGTGCAGCATTGGGAACTGTGATTTCCAGAATTATGATGGTCGTTTTTATGCACTATATTCTTCTCAAAAATGACACTTTCAGACGCTATTTCAAGAATTTTACTTTCAAGGAAATACGAAAATCTATTTTGAAGAAAATTATTAATTTAGGATTTCCTTCTGCTTTACAAATGTTTTTTGAAGTGGCATTGTTCACAGCTGCTGTTTGGCTTTCGGGCTGGCTTGGAAAAAATAGTCAGGCAGCGAATCAAATAGCATTAACTCTGGCTTCGTCAACTTTTATGGTGGCAATGGGTTTTAGCGTTGCAGCAATGATACGCGTTAGTAATGCAAAAGGGATCAAGGATCATTACCAATTGATAACTGTGGCTCGTTCGATTTTTTTACTGGCTACTATAGTGGAAATTTTCTTTGGAATTGTGTTTGTGATTTCCCATAATTTTCTACCACATTTGTTTTTGAATATGTCTGACGCCTCTCAGCTTGTAGATAATACTGAAATAATAAAAATTGCTTCAACATTGCTTTTAGTGGCTGCCGTGTTTCAGATTTCTGATGGAATTCAGGTAGTGGTTTTGGGAGGTTTGAGAGGTTTGCAAGATGTGAAAGTTCCAATGTATATTACGTTTGTAGCGTATTGGATTATCGGTTTTCCAATTTCTTATTATTTAGGAAAATATACTAATCTGGGAACTACCGGAATCTGGATTGGACTATTGGCAGGATTAACAGCGGCGGCTTTATTTTTGTATATTCGCTTTGCGAGATTGACCAAAAGAATGAGCTTTGATAATGAAATTAAATAACAGCATAAATTAATACACAACATGGAATTACCAAAATTTTTATTAGGCGACAACACTGATTTTCCGGAAGATATTTTTATTATTCATTTGGATTATCCAAGATTCATTATCAATCTAAAAGACGATGAAGTAGAGTTTATGGAAGAAGCCGAAGACCTTGACGAAGCTGAATTGAATGCCGAAATGGAAGGGTTAATCGAAGAGGCTAATGCGTTTTATGACAGAGAAATGGAACGTTACGAGAAAGAGTAAATTTATTTTCAATACTAATGAAGCGGTTGCAAAAGATGATATAATCTTTTTGTAGCCGCTTTTTTAGTTGATTTTCAGTGTTATATTAAAATAAAATAGGTCTGTAAATGAAAATTATCGTAATTTTAATAGGATATTTTTAAAATCTCTGGTCATTTTTTAAATAGCAGAGGTAACAAAATAGATCATCAATGTATATACTATAAACCTTTAAATTTAAATCATTATGAAAAATTTTAAAAATATAAGTATAGCAATTATTACTATTGTGTTTTTGTTTGCTTTTGCAAATTTACAAGCTCAGAATAAATCAAAAAGAAATATGGGTGATGCAAAGACTGAAAGTGTCTCAGTTGACACAAGTCAAAAAAGTAGCATAAATGGTGTAAATAATGGAATGCCAAACCGAATTTCGATGAATGTTACTGTGGCAAAACAAACTCAAGGGGCAACATTTGGTGAAAAAGTAAATTCAGGAAAAATAAATGTAACATTGGTAGAAGGAGGCTGTGTGATATTATTTCCTTCTGATGAGGGATACAGAGTCAATACAGTTGATAAAAGTATTAATGAATTGTCTAAAAAAGAATCTAAAACTTTTGGAGAAAAAGTAAATCAAGGCCTGCATGCTGCTGGTAGTGCTCTATCGCAAGGCGCTTCTTTATTGGGCGGCGCTTTACCAGGCGGGTCTGTTATTTCGGCAGCAGTTTCTAGTGTAGGTAGTTTAGCTGGAGGTGCTGGAGGTGGAGCAGCTGCAGCTTCATATGCCAGAACATCAAAAACGGTTTTTAAAATACAGGATAGTGACAATGATGCGACATTGGAATTGCAGGACGGAGAATATGAACTGACATTTGTAATTGTTGAAAAAGCCACTTCAGGTTTAAAAGATACCCTGAAAACTCAGGTTCGAATAGGGTTTACTATTGAAAATGGTATTTTGAAAACAAAACACGATACAGCTAAAAACTCCGTAAGTAACATTCGTTAAAAAAATATTATCTAATAAAAAGGGTATCAAAAGTAAATTCCATCTTTTGATACCCTTTTGAATATAATGTTTTCTAATAAGCCGCTGTAAAACGAACTTGATGGTGTTTTGGAATTTCAACTTCATCAGCAATTACAACTGCTAAATCTTCTACCGATAGAATACTTCTTTGGTTCTCGTCGAAAACCGGATTATCTAATCCTAGACGGTATTTTCCTGTTCTACCTGTTGTAATTCCCTGATGCATTTCGATTGCTGGACTGAAAAATACCCAGTCTAAATCTTTTTCCTTTTTAATGATGTTTAAATAATCTCTTAAAGCAGAAGCTGCTGCAAAATATTCTTTTGGAAATTCTGGAGTGTCAACCAATTGTATATTTGGTGCTATGTATAAACTTCCACCACCACCAATAGTTATAAATCGCTTAATTCCTGATTTTTTTACTGCTTCCTGAATTGCATTTGCTCCTTTAATAGCATCATTATTGATATTCGGGTTTGTCCAACCAGGATTGTAGGCACTAATAATAATATCGTTTCCTTTTAAATTTTCTGCTAAAGAATCGATATTAAAAATATCTGCTGCAATCCATTTTGCATTAGATGTTTCTTTTGGTGTTCTTGCGATAGCAGTGATTTCATGATTTCTGTTTGTTAATTCATTTAGAATTGCTGAGCCTACAAATCCTGTGGCTCCAATAATTGCGATTTTCATAGTGTATGTATTTAAAAGTAATAAAAAATGTTACAGTTTAGTTCAAAAAAATAGTTTTAAAATTGATTTGAAAAATCTTCTAAAGAAATGTCTTTCAATTGCAAACTAATTTTTTCATTGATGTCATTATATAAGTGGTCTAAATTTTCATTTATTTTTTTTCCAACAGGACAATTTGGGTTAGGAGTATTTTTTGAATAACCCAATGTTACAGTATCAAAAGTCATTTTGAAAATTTCGTCTAAAGAAATACTCGAGGCAGGTTTTAATAATTTTGTCCCTCCATTTTTACCTTCTTTGCTCTCTACAATATTGTTTTTCTTCATGTTCGCAATTTCTTTTCTAACTAAAACAGCATTCATATTCATACTGCCCGCAATAAATTCAGAAGATAAATAGTCATCTGGAAATTTAGAGAGTAAAGTAAGAATGTGAATTGTTATTGCAAATTTACCTGAAATCATACTGTAATAAAATATGTTACAAATATAGGGTTAAAATTAATACGGACAAGATTAATTATAAAAAAATTATGATTTACTTCATTTTTCAACCTAAATATAAGTGGTATTTTTGCACTGAATTCTACACTATGTATAACATTATTCTAATCTTCGTTTGTTTATTGCTTGGAGTCATTTTACAAAAAGTGAAACGCTTGCCAGCCAATACATACAAGATGTTGAACTATGTGGTAATTTATTTTTGCCTTCCTTCATTGGCACTTTATTACATTCCCAAAATTCAGTTAGATACACATTTATTGTATCCAATAGGGGTAACCTGGATTAGTTTTACTTTTGCCATTTTGTTTTTCAGTTTTTTGGGGAGTAGGTTAAAATGGTCCAGAAAATTGACTGGTTGTTTGATTATGACTGCAGGTTTTAGCAATACTTCTTTTTTGGGATTTCCCATTATTCAGGCTTTGTATGGCGAAGAAGGATTGAAAATGGCTATTCTTGTCGATCAGCCAGGAACCTTTGTAGTGCTTTCTACTTTGGGAGTTATAGTGGCAACCGTATATTCTACAGGAAGTCCAAATGGTTTATATATTGCCAAAAAGATACTTTTTTTTCCGCCATTTATTGCGTTTCTTTTGGCTTGTTTTATGAATGTATTTCATTTTGATTTTCACGAATATATTCAGTTTGGTTTGCAAAAAATAGGGAGTGTGATGACACCTTTAGCCATGATTTCGGTGGGACTGCAACTGCATTTTGATAGAAAAAGTAAGCATTTTAAATTCTTAAGGCTAGGACTTTTTTATAAACTAATTATGACTCCGGCTATAATCTATTTATTGTATGTTGTGATTTTGGATCAGCATTCTCAAATGATTCAGGTATCTGTTATGGAAGCGGCAATGGCTCCTATGATTTCCTCAAGTATTATTGCATCTGCTCACGGTTTGAAACCCAGATTGTGCAGTATGATGATTGGTTTTGGAATTCCTCTTTCTTTTATCACCTTGGTATTTTGGTATTTTGTTGCCAATTCTATTTAAAAAATATTTATAATTCAATTAATTTCAATATGAGCACTTTAACCGGAAATTTGACAAAAAACAATGAGACTCCTTTAGTTCAAAAAACAGTTTATTCCATATTATTTTCGATAGCTTTTGCCCATCTGTTAAACGATTTAATGCAGATAGTTATTCCTTCTACATATCCTTTACTAAAAGATAAATTTAATCTTTCATTCACTCAAATTGGTATGATTACTTTTGTTTTTCAATTGACTGCTTCCATATTGCAGCCTTTCATTGGGTTTTATACCGATAAAAAACCAAAGCCTTATTCATTGGTAATAGCAATGGTTTTTACAGTTTTAGGGTTAATATTTTTATCACTTTCCAGTTCTTTTTGGATGCTTTTGATGTCGGTCTCATTCGTAGGAATTGGCTCATCTATATTTCATCCGGAAGCATCCCGCGTTGCTTTTTTAGGGTCTGGAGGGAAACGAGGATTGGCACAATCTATTTTTCAATTAGGAGGAAATGCGGGAAGTGCCATTGGGCCTTTATTAGTGGCTTTGATTGTGGCTCCTCACGGGCAATCTTATATAATCTGGTTTGTAATTGCAGGTGTTTTGGGAATGATGATTTTGTCAAGGATTGCTATGTGGTATCAAAATCATTTGCAATTGCGTGCTTCCAAAAAAGTAGTTCTGGAAGAAGAAACAATTCATTTGTCTAAACAAAAAGTCAATATTTCTCTTGCCATTTTACTATTTTTAATCTTTTCCAAGTTTATCTATATGGCAAGTATGTCCAATTATTTTACTTTCTATCTGATGGATAAATTTAGATTGAGCATTCAAGATTCGCAGTTTTACTTATTTGGTTTTCTGGCATCGGTAGCGGCGGGAACATTAATTGGAGGTCCTTTGGGAGATCATTTTGGCAGAAAATATATTATTTGGATTTCTATTTTGGGAGCTGCACCTTTTACTTTGTTATTACCTTATGCCAATTTGTTTTGGACGGGAGTTTTAGCGGTAATTATCGGAGTGATTATAGCTTCGGCATTTTCGGCAATTTTGGTTTTTGCTCAGGAATTAATGCCAGGGAAAGTAGGAATGATTTCTGGTTTATTCTTTGGTTTTGCTTTTGGAATTGCAGGAATAGGCTCTGCAATTTTAGGTTATTTAGCAGATCATACCAGTATTGAATATGTGTATAAAATAACTTCATTCCTTCCTTTAATAGGTGTGATGACTTATTTTTTACCCGATATGAAAAAGAAAAAATAGTGTAATTAATTTTTTGTTTTATTTGTGATTTACCTTGTTGAGAGTGTTATTTTTTTAGGTAATTTTAGTAATCAAAAAAATAACACTTATGGCAACACTACGTTTAGGAGATATAGCTCCAGATTTTACAGCAGAAACAACACTTGGAACAATAAATTTTCACGAATGGTTAGGAGATTCCTGGGGTGTTTTATTTTCGCATCCATCCGATTTTACACCTGTTTGTACTACCGAATTAGGAACAGTAGCAAATTATTATCCTGAATTCGTAAAGAGAAATACAAAAGTTATCGCCTTAAGTGTTGATGGACTTGAATCTCATAAAGAATGGATAAAAGACATCAATGAAACTCAAAATACGACTGTAAATTTTCCAATCATTGCAGACGAAGACAAAAGAATTGCAAACTTGTATGATATGCTTCATCCAAATGCAAGTGATAAATTCACCGTGCGTTCGGTTTTTGTAATAGGAGCAGACAAAAAAATCAAATTGACTTTGACTTATCCAGCGTCAACAGGTAGAAATTTTGACGAATTATTACGTGTGATTGATAGTTTGCAATTGACTGCTAATTATAGCGTTGCAACTCCAGCCAACTGGAAAGACGGGGAGGATGTAGTTATTTCACCGGCAATTCCTGATAGTGATATTCCGGCAAAATTTCCAAAAGGACATACTAGAATTAAGCCTTATTTGAGAACGACCCCACAGCCTAATAAATAAGGATTTAGGTTTTAATTCATAAAAAAAGTACAATGAGAAAATTATCTTATTGTACTTTTTTGTTTTGATTCAACTAAACCAATCCATTTATTTTAGCATATTGCAATAACATTAATGTTTTGGCATCTTTAATTTCTCCGGTTTCTATCATGGCATACGCTTTATCAAAAGGAAGTTCAATTACTTCAATATGTTCTTGTTCGGCTTCTAGTCCTCCACCTTCATTTATTTTCATTGAAGCATCGTATTCGCCAACAAATAAATATAAAATTTCGGTTACAGCGCCAGGCGACATATAGGTTTCAAAGACTTTCTTAACCGTTGAAATCCGGTATCCTGTTTCTTCTTCCGTTTCCCTGATGATGCATTGCTCTGGATTGTCTTCGTCTAATAGTCCCGCACAAACTTCAATCATCATTCCGGTTTTATTTCCGTTGAGGTAAGATGGTAATCGAAACTGACGTGTTAAAATCACGGTTCTTTGAATCGAGTTGTATAGCAAAATAGCAGCTCCATTACCTCGGTCATAAACTTCGCGAGTATGCGTTTCTACAGGATTATTTTCTTCTTGATAATCGAATGTTACTTTATTCAAAATATACCAATTATCAGAAAGTAAATCAGTTTTTTGGATTGTTATTTTTGGGTCTTTCATTTGTTTAGGATAAAATAGATTATAAAAAAAACGCTCTGAGATTTTAGAGCGTTTAAATTATTATTTTAAAATTGTTTGTTTTCTGTCTGGTCCAACAGAAACAATTTTAATAGGTACTTCAACCGCCGCTTCAATGAATTCAATGTATTCTTTCAACTCGATTGGCAACTCCTCATAAGTGGTCATTCCAGTTAAATCAGCTTGCCATCCTTTGAAATCTTTGTAAACAGGAGTTACATTTTCCGGTTCGATGTTATAAGGAAAATGAGAAATGTTTTTTCCTTTATAGTTGTATTCTGTACATACTTTTAATGTTGAGAATCCTGAAAGTACATCGCCTTTCATCATCATCAATTGTGTTACACCGTTAATTTGAACAGCATATTTCAAAGCTACTAAATCCAGCCATCCGCAACGTCTTTGTCTTCCTGTAACAGAACCAAATTCGTTACCTACTTTTGCCATTGTAGCACCATCTTCGTCAAAAAGTTCTGTTGGGAATGGACCGCTACCTACACGTGTTACGTAAGCTTTGAAAATTCCGTAAACTTCTTTGATTTTATTTGGAGCAATTCCCAAACCAGTACAAGCACCAGCTGCTGTAGTATTAGATGAGGTTACAAATGGATACGTTCCAAAATCAACATCCAATAATGAACCTTGAGCACCTTCACACAAAATTGATTTTCCTGCTCTTTGTGCCTGGTTTAAATATTCTTCACTGTCGATGAAATCTATTTTTTTCAATTCTTCGATAGAAACGAAGAATTCTTTTTCCATTTCTTCTAAATTGTATTGAATTTCAACATCGTAGAATTTAATCATTTCCTCGTGTTTGTCAGCCAAAGCACGGTATCTTTCTTTGAAATCTTCTAGTTCGATATCTCCAACACGGATTCCGTTTCTACCCGTTTTGTCCATATAAGTTGGTCCAATTCCTTTAAGGGTAGAACCAATTTTAGCCTTCCCTTTTGCAGCTTCAGAAGCAGCATCAAGTAAACGGTGTGTTGGCAAAATTAAATGCGCTTTTCTGGAAATGATTAATTTGGATTTGATATCCATATTAAATTTAGCCAAACCTTCGATTTCTTTTTGAAAAACAACAGGGTCAATAACTACTCCATTACCAATAATGTTTACAGCAGTTTTATGAAAAATTCCAGAAGGAATGGTTCTAAGAACGTGTTTTATTCCGTCAAATTCCAAAGTGTGTCCGGCATTTGGGCCACCTTGAAAGCGAGCAATAATATCGTATTTTGAAGTAAGAACATCAACTATTTTTCCTTTTCCCTCATCTCCCCATTGTAATCCTAATAATAAATCTGCGGTCATTCTATTTGTTATTTTCGTTAATTTGTGTGTTATCTTTTTTAGTTCCGTATAAATACAAGGAGTGATGTGTAATATCAATATTGAATATTTCCTCCATTGTTTTTTTGATTGTTTGAATTCTTGGATCGCAAAATTCAATTACTTCTCCAGTATCCGTCATTATGATATGATCGTGTTGTTTGTCGAAATAGGACTTTTCATAATGCGCCTGATTTTGTCCAAATTGGTGTTTACGAACCAAACCGGATTCCAACAAAAGTTCAATAGTGTTGTATAGCGTAGCTCTACTCACACGATAGTTTTTGTTTTTCATTTTGATATACAGGTTTTCTATATCAAAATGCTCTTCGCTGTCGTAAATTTCCTGAAGTATAGCGTAGCGTTCGGGCGTTTTTCTGTGTCCGTGTGATTCAAGGTAGAGTGTAAAAACATTTTTTACTACTTCTTGATTGCTACTATTATTGGATGAAATTTGTGTCATAATTTTGCAAAGATAAATTTTATTTTTTGTTTAGAAGTTTAAAAGTTTAGAAACTAAACCCTAAACTTTCCAGTTTTGATTTTTTTATTAATTTTTATACTCTCGGGTTACTTTATCTATACCATCAATTTTTTTGATATTGTCCATTAATCGTTTCAAAATTGTATTATTTGGGACGATAACAGCTATTTGTCCGTTGAATATTCCAGCATCTCCACTTAAAGATATACTTTGAATATTTACGTTCATATTGTCTGAAATTACTTTAGTAAGTTTGTTGGTCAATCCAATAGTATCCATTCCGGTAATGTGTAAAATGGCTTTGAATTCTTGTTGAGAAGAATCAATCCATTTGGCTTGAATAATCCGGTACGCATAATTCGATTGTAAACTTATAGCATTAGGACAGTCTTTTTTATGAACTTTTATTCCTTCATTGATGGTGATAAAACCAAAAACTTCATCGCCGGGAATTGGATGACAACAGGTAGATAATTTATAATCTAATTTATCCTGATCTGCACCAAAAACAAGCATGTCGTAATTACTATAAAGTACTTGTTTATGAATGTCTTCATGTGCCGTACTTGGCGAACGCTTGATTTTATTTTTGAAGAAATTAATAAAACTGTTGCTTTTTTGTGCTGCAAAGTCTTTTAATTGCTGATTTTCAATAGCACCAATTCCAACGCGGTAAAATAAATCCAAGCTGGTTTTTAGTTTAAAAAAGTTAACCAATTCGTTGATAACAGATTCGCTCAAAGGAATCTTTAAGTGTTTCATTTTTCGGGTAAGTACTTCTTTTCCTTCTTCGGCAATTTTTTTGGTATCCTCGTTGAGGATGTTTTTTATTTTATTTTTTGCTCTTGAAGTCGTTACATAATCCAGCCAGTTGATAGTTGGCTTTTGATGTTGAGAGGTAATCACTTCAATTTGGTCACCACTTTTTAGTTCGTGATTCAAAGGAACTAATTTTCCATTAACACGAGTCCCGCGGGTTCGAATTCCTACTTCTGAGTGTATACTGAAAGCAAAATCAAGTGAAGTTGCTCCTTTTGGCAATGATTTTATTTCTCCTTTAGGAGTAAAGACGAAGATTTCTTTAGAATATAAATTCATTTTGAAATCCTCCACAAAATCCACGGCATTAATTTCAGGATTTTCTAAAGCTTCTTTTAATAAATTCAACCAAGCATCTAAACTGCTGTCTTCCGTAGCACCTCCTTGCTTGTATTTGTAATGAGCCGCATATCCTTTTTCTGCAATTTCGTCCATACGCTCGCTTCGAACCTGAATTTCAACCCATCGTCCTTTTGGTCCCATGACAGTGATATGCAAGGCTTCATAACCTGTTGTTTTTGGCGATGAAATCCAGTCACGTAAACGGCTTGGACTTGGTCGGTAATGATCGGTTACGATGGAGTATATTTTCCAGGCTAGAAATTTTTCTTCATGAGGATTGGATTTGTAGACAATTCGTAAAGCAAATTTGTCGTACACTTCATCAAAGCCTACACCTTGTGCTTTCATTTTTCGATAAATGGAGTAAATGGATTTTGGACGTCCTTTTATGATATAATCCATTTTTTCATCGTCCAATGATTTTTGCAATACATCAGAAATATCTTTGATGTAAGCGTCCTGTTCTTCTTTGGTTTCTTTTATTTTGCTTACAATGTCATTGTAAATTTCGGGATCAGTGTATTTTAATCCTAAATCCTCTAGTTTGTTTTTTATTTTATACAAGCCTAAACGATGGGCGAGTGGTGCATAAATGTATAAAGTCTCTGAGGCGATTTTGACTTGTTTGTAATCATCCATCGTGTCCAAAGTTTGCATATTATGCAATCTGTCGGCAATTTTTATCAGGATTACGCGTACATCATCGTGGAGTGTAAATAACATTTTTCGAAAATTCTCGGCTTGCATCGAGACATTCATTTCCTTTTGAACTTTCGAAATTTTAGTCAATCCTTCTACGAGCTGAGCCACTTTAGGATTGAACATTTTTTCAATATCTTCTACTGTTATTGGGGTGTCTTCTACAACATCGTGCATTAAGGCAGCAGCAATGGCTGTTGCTCCCAAACCTATTTCAGAAGCTACAATTTTGGCTACAGCGATTGGATGGAAAAAGTAAGCTTCTCCGGATTTTCTTCGTTGGTCTTTGTGTGCATCCATAGCCACATCAAAAGCTTTACGAATGAGTTTTTTGTCTTCGGGAGTTAAAGTTTGGTAACTAATACGAAGTAACTCTTTGTATTCTTGAAGGATTGCTTTGTTTTCTTTTTCTAAATCTATTTCTAACATAAAAGTATAGTTGATTTTTTAAAAATACGTATAACTACTGAGATACGCAAAAAATAATTGCCAATTAAAATCTGCAATCTAAATTCTAAAATCCCCTTTGTCTTTTGGCTTCAAAAATTAAAATTGCCGCTGCGACTGAGACATTCATGCTATCTATTTCGCCCTGCATCGGAATAATGATATTTTGTCTGGCAGCATCACGCCATTCCTGAGTTAATCCTGTAGCTTCTGTACCCACAACCAAAGCGGTTGAAGTTGTATAATCCTGAGTGTGATACGAAGTTGAGTTTTGTAAAGTGGCGCAATAAATATCAATTTGTTGCTCTTTCAGAAAGGCAATGATTTCATCTGTTGTTCCTGTGGCAATTTGATTGGTGAATAAGCAACCTACACTGGATCGAACGATGTTGGGATTGTATAAATCACTTTTAGGATTGGCAATAATCACGGCATCCAGATTAGCAGCATCGGCAGTTCGTAATAATGCGCCAATATTTCCTGGTTTTTCCGGAGCTTCAGCAACTAGGATTAAAGGGTTTTTGGATAATTTTAAATCCGATAATTGTAAAGATTTGGTTTTGGCTACAGCCAGAATTCCCTCAGTAGTATCGCGATAGGCCAGTTTTTGATAGACTTCTTTGTTGATTTCAATTAAATTGAAAGATTGAAAGATTGAAAGATTGAAAGATTTTTCAACCAATTCAGGTAAAAACAAAACAGTTTCGATTTCGTAACCACCTTTCATTGCGATTTCGATTTCTCTTTTGCCTTCAATCAAAAAAGTGCCGGTTTGCTTGCGTGCTTTTGCTTTTTCCTGCAGTAAAACAAGCGATTTAATAAATGGATTTTGAACCGAAGTAATTTGTTTCATTTTGAGCGACTAAGTTTCTGAGGCGCTAAGATACTGAGAATTTTCGAAAAGAGACAAAGGTTCAGAAGCGATAGCTTTAGAGGTTTTTAAAAGTTTTTTAATTTTTTTGACTATTCTTGTTTTTAATATTTATTCCCGTTTTTATAGCTACGAGAATTAAGGTTATAACTAAGAAGATTTGTATACCTATGCAGGTGTAAAGTATATTTCTAATGCTATTATCTTCAGGTATCTGTATATTGGCTGATGGAGGTGGGTAAATTGTCCATCCTGCTTTTTCTATAAGTAGTTTTACTAGTTGAATTATATATGATATTACTATAATCATTACTATATTTGATAATAGAAACATTATATTGATTGTAGTATTTTTTAATCGTGAAATTATAATTCGAATGAAATAAACGATGAAAAATAAAACTGCAATAATCAAAAGAAGAATATTAAGAGATTCGATTACAAAATAGGTGTCGTGTATGTTTATATCAATTGTTGATTGTTTGCTTGAACTGAAAAACTGTAGGTAAGGGTCATAAATTATGTAGCTAATAATTAATAATGTTACTGGCCAAATGATTTCTTTTATTGATTTCTTCATTTTAAATATGATTTTGGATAGTTTTTAATTAAAAATCTGTGGATCTAAAAATATCTTAAATCTAAAATTAAAGAATTCCTCTCGCCTTAATCTCCAAATATTTATTGATAGTATCCAAAGTCAGATTCTCTGGCTGTGTTAAAACAGAATGAATTCCATATTTTTTGAGTTCATTAACGATTAGTCTTTTTTCGAAAGTAAATTTTTCAGCAATAACCTTGTCGTAAATTTCCTGAATAGTGTCTGTTTTTTTGTTGATGATATTGTTTAATTCGGTGTTGCTAAAGAAAATAACCACTAATAAATGGTTTTTTGCAATTCCTTTTAGATAGGGAAGCTGTCGATTCAAACCGTCCATACTTTCAAAATTGGTATACAAAAGAATCAGACTTCTTTGATTGATATTTTTTTTAATGTCAACATACAACCGGCTATAGTCGCTTTCAAAAAAATCGGTTTTGATATTGTACAAAGTTTCCATTATTTTTTGCATCTGCGAAGCCCTTTTTTCGGCAAATACTCTGTTTTCGACTTTTTTGGAGAAAGAAAAAAGTCCTGTTTTATCCTGTTTTTTCAAAATAATATTGGACAAAGCAAGAGCTGAATTGATGGCGTAATCCAACAGGCTCAACCCATTAAAAGGCATTTGCATCACGCGTCCTTTATCGATGGCAATATAAACAGGCTGTGATTTTTCATCCTGAAACTGATTGACCATTAATGCATTTTTTTTGGCGGTAGCCTTCCAATTCAAGGTTCTGATATCGTCGCCCTGAACATATTCTTTTATTTGTTCAAATTCCATAGTGTGACCAATGCGACGGATTTTTTTTAATCCGTATTGATGCAGATTATTGGAAAAAGCCAGTAAATCGTATTTCTTCAATTGAATAAAAGAAGGATATGTGGGAACCATTTGGTCCTTATCGAAAGTGAATCTTCTGGAAATTAAATTCAACGGCGAGGAAACATAAATGTTCAAGTTCCCAAAATGATATTCGCCACGTGCAGTCGGATGCAAATCGTATTCTATTTTATCCTGGATATTGGCTTTGATGTTTCGTTTGATTTTAAAATCACGCACTTGAAACTGAAACGGGATTTCATCAATAATTTCGGCAGAAATGGTAAAAGTATATTGGTTTTTTATACTGATGCTGATAGGATTCAGATCTCCGTTTGATAATTTTTCGGGTGTTATTCTCGTCGCTTCAATTCCGGTTTTGGTTAAAAATAAAAGTAAAATATCAAGAATCAGAAAAGTGCTCAATACTAAAATAAAAAACCAGACTCCGTTGTACAAAATCGGAAAAATAAAGGCACAAACAAAGAGTCCTATAATGCCTAAAAGCACATAGAAAAAGAAATTGTTGAGGTATAGATTTTTTAGTAGTTTCAATTTTTCAATTTTTAATCTTTGTCAAAGTTCTAAACTTTGACAAAGCTGTTGTTTTTTATGCGTGTGCCATTTCAGCATAACTACCTCGGAATCTCTACTGTCTCAATAATTTGTTTAATGATTTCAGGGCTTGTTATACCTTCCATTTCACGTTCTGGCGTCACAATAACACGATGCTGTAAAACAGGAACAGCAGCTTCCTTAATATCTTCGGGAGTTACAAAATCGCGTCCGCGAATTGCAGCAAAACCTTTCGCAGCATTTAAAATAGCAATAGAAGCACGAGGAGAAGCACCAAGATATAAAAAGTTATTTTCTCTGGTGTTGATTACAATTTTGGCTATATATTCTAATAAATGCTGTTCGACTCTGATTTGTTTAATCAAGCCTTGATATTCTTTTATTTTTTCGGCAGAAAGTATGGTTTTGATATCTTCCAGTTTTCCGTTATTCTGCAAAAGATGTTCTCTTTGGATAATCAGAATTTCTTCGTCTAATTTTGGATAATCAATATTGATTTTGAATAGAAAACGGTCTAGTTGCGCTTCAGGCAAACGATAGGTTCCTTCCTGTTCAATTGGGTTTTGCGTAGCAATAACCAAAAAAGGAGTTTCTAACAGATAGGCCGAACCATCAATAGTAATCTGGCGTTCTTCCATTACTTCAAAAAGTGCTGCCTGGGTTTTGGCAGGAGCACGGTTGATTTCATCAATCAGAATCAGGTTAGAAAAAATTGGTCCCTTTTTGAATTCAAATTCAGAAGTTTTCAAGTTGAAAATAGAAGTACCTAAAATATCCGATGGCATCAAATCGGGTGTGAACTGAATACGGCTAAAACCAATATTCAATGTTTTGGATATTAATTTGGCAGTAATAGTTTTAGCTACTCCAGGAACACCTTCGAGTAAAACGTGCCCGTTGGATAAAATAGCAACCAAAAGTTGGTCGATCATTTTATGTTGTCCCACAATAACAGTTTCCAGCTCTTTTTTGATGTCATTGATGTGTTCTAAAAGCGCTACTAAATTAAGTCTTGTTTCAAAATTTACATTCTCATTTGTAATTTCTGTTGTATTATTGATTTCGTCCATAGTTGGTCTGTTTTCTTTTGAATGAATTGGTTAAAATTAATTTAGAATCTTTTCAATTACAGCATTGATTTCGATTAAATCTTCTTCAATACTCTGATAATAATTCTTTCTGTGTCTGTTGATTAAAGATACTAAATGGCGAATGTCTTTTTCGTCTTTTCCAGTTTTATGCTGCAGTTTTTTGATAAAATCATCATTGAGATTAGTCGTGTCGATTAAATATTCATTTCGGATTCTTTCCAGAAAATAAATGATTTTTTTGTCCACAATATTCGTGTGATTGCCCTCCTGATAATATAAATTCCCTATGGTTTTTGTAAAATCTACTGTTAAATTAGGCAAGGGATGGAATATCGGTACAATTCTTTGCTTGCGTTTTGCATTAAAAAGAATAAAAACTATTAGTCCAATTAAAAAGAAAATCCAAGCCCATTTAAGTGCTGGTTGGCTAAAAATAAAACGCATCGGTGAGTCGGAAATTGTCTCGTTATTATTTCCCTTAGTGTACCAATAAACATCACCTTTTGGGAGGTAGGATAATACATTTTCAGCATATTGATAGTCATTTGCTTTTAATAAATGAAAGTTGGTAAAAGCAGCGGGCTGTGTATGCAGATAAAAATAACCATTTATATAGGGGACTTTTATAAAATTGATTTGTTTTGGATATAATTTATTACCCTGATAACCTAAAACAGTGGTGTTTAAAGTATCTATTTTGGAGAAATAGTAATTATCCATTCCTTCCTTTAAATGGTACTTTTTAGGACTCACATTTTTATTCGCCATCCAGACAGAAGTTTTGTCAGAATATTGAAAATCAGTTCTGAAATCAACTTTCAAGCTGTCTAACAAAGCTTGTGGAAAAGTTTTCATACTCAAAAAAGCATTGTTCCCGTGAGATACAAAATAGAAAATCTCTTTGATAGATTCTTCGTCAATGGAACCAAATTCTGAAATTGCTAAAAAGTTCCCTTTTATTTTATATTTTCCTACTGCTGTGTCAGCCACATATTTGGAATCCAGAAATTCATAAGGTGTCATTGTTGAAACTCTTTCGATTTTTTGATTTTTCAAAAGCCCTCCAATTTCCTTGTCAAAAACATACAATCCATAAGGAATTTTATCTTTGATACCATAGCTTGGTCGCCAGTCAATTGGTTTTTGACTGTTATCGGTTATTAAAATCAAGCCAAAAACCAAAATCAAAACAGCAATATATATATTAATATTTCTATTCATTGCTAAAGGTTTTTATGGCATTCTTAAAACTGTTTTCGGCTTTTTCGAAAGTGATTTCGTCAATTTCAAATTCTCCATACCAAATGTGATTATACAAATAGGACAAATAAGAAAACCGTTCTTTATGCGCTGGGCTTAAAAGTTCGTATAAATAATCGGAATTCGTTTTTTCGATATCCCATTCGATATAATGATTTTGAGCCATTACCTTAAGTAACCAAAGGTAATAGTATCGGACGCAAAGTCTTTTTTCTCCTTTTTGGAGACTTTCTGCAATCAGTTTTTCAAAATCTAAATGATGAATGTTTTTTTCTAAATCAGAATAATGAATGACTTTTTTATTTGAATTTTTTCCAAAAATCCATTGTCCTTCTTTATTGATTAAAGCTTTTGCAATAAGATAAATAACAAAAATAATAACCAGAACGGCCAATGTTTTCAGTATCCAGGCTACTACATTAATAGCTGTTTTCGGATCGTCAAAAGTGAATAACTTCCTTAATATACCTGCCAGCCATTCTTTAAAATGATCCCATAGATTTTTCTCCGGTGCTTTCTGTTCGTAAACAAAATCAGAATCGGTATATTTTTTTTTAAAATTTTTAGAGAATGTTTTGGCTTCAATAGTATCTGAATCTACCCAAATATCTTTTTCAGTGTATTTTACCGAATTCGCTTTTGGAGTTTCGGCAGCAACCAAAGAATCCTGAGCATTGGATATACTAAAGAAAATTAGAAAAAAATAGAAGAAAACTTTATTCATTATTAGGTTCCGGTTAAGAAGATAAGGATGATGGCTGTTGTGTTTTTTTGTAAACAATAAAAGGATAAACCAAATAATAAAAAGAGATTACACTTAGTGTAAATAAAATAATAAAACTGCTTAACCAGTTGGGCATAGCGATAGAATATCTAGTGATAAAACCTTCCAGAAATCCAGCACTTATGGTAAATGGGAAAGTACTTAAAAATATTTTGAAACTGTTTTTGAATCCTATTTTAAAAGAATCAATTCTTGAAAAAGTTTTTGGAAATAAAATAGAAGCTCCTAAAATAAATCCTGCAGCAGTTTCTATTACGATGGCAAAAATTTCCATAGCGCCATGAATCCAGATACCACGGACACTTTTCCAGAATACATTCTGCTGGTAAAAAAAATATTGGAATGCGCCTAACATAATTCCATTTTGCATGGCAATATAAAAAGTTCCAATACCCGCAAAAAGTCCGTAAATGTAACATCTGGCGCCTACATACAAATTGTTCATCGTAATGCCAATAAAACTTCCCCAATTGCTTCCCGAACCATAAACCGCCATCGGATCTCCTTTTTCGATATTTTCTAAAGTCATATTTACATAACCGTCACTTAAAATCAACCGAACAAAATCTTCATCATATCGTGCCGAAACAACACCAATAGCAACCGTGGCAAAAAATAAAATAAACGAATACAGTAAATATCTTCTGTATTGATAAACCAATAAAGGAACTTCTGTTATGAAAAACTCCAAAAATCTGTTTTTTTCACTGCGTTTGGTTTTGTAAATCTTCTGATAAATCTGTGAAGCAAGATGATTGAGGTAAACAACCGTTTTACTTTTTGGGTAATACGTTTGGGCATACGACAAATCATTCATCATTTGAATGTACAAATTAGCTAATTCATCAGGATTTTTTTTAGCTTTACCAAAAATAGCCAGCTCGAATTCGAGCCATTTTTCTTTATTTTGTTTTATGAAGGCAACTTCTCTCATTATAGGCTAAAATATAAAATATGTCAGAATTATCAATCCGCACAACGCAAAATGTTAATATAAATTTTATTCCTGCCACTTTAGGCGAGCGAATAGGCGCTTATTTCATTGATTTAGGTATAAAAATAGCTTATGGAATAGTCATTTTTCTTATTTTTTTTACCGGCTTACACCTGGAAAGATTGTTTGAGGGATTAGATCAATGGTCAATTGGTGCGATTATCTTCTTTTTTTATTTCCCTGTAATGATTTATTCTATTACACTAGAAACTCTTTTGGAAGGACAAAGTATCGGGAAAAAATTAGTCAAAATAAAAGTGGTAAAGATAGATGGTTATCAGGCTGGTTTTGGTGATTATCTGATGCGCTGGTTTTTCAGACTAATAGATGTTACTATTTTATATGGAATTGTTGGTATGATTGCCATCGGTTCAAATAAAAAAGGACAGCGTTTAGGTGATATGGTGGCGGGCACATCGGTTATTACATTAAAAAACAAAATTAATATCAGTCATACTATTCTTGAAGAAATAGAAGAAACCTATATTCCAACCTATCCTCTGGTGATTAAATTATCCGATAATGATGTGCGTATTATTAAAGAAAATTTTCAACGAGCTGATGACAAAGATGATCTTGAAATGCTGAATAAATTAGCTTCTAAAATTGAAACTGTCACAGGAATAAAAAATCAATCGGGTACGGATAGAAAATTTATTAAGATTGTTTTGAAAGATTATAATTTTTACACCCAAAATATGTAAGAGTTTTGATTTTAGCCAGAAAATAAATCTATCGGGTTAAATATAAATAGCCGGCAAGTGGTTTTGGATTGTCTTTATCATTCAATTCCAATACATAAAAATAGGTTCCTGCAGGAACTGGCGAATGATCCAATCGCAAACCTCTGCTGGCATAGCCATCCCAATCAGGCGTATTATTGTTTCCTGTCCATATTAAAGTTCCCCAGCGATTATAGATGTTCAAATTAAAATCCATAAAAATATCCCGTAATCCTTTAATGTGGAAAGTATCATTTTTAGAATCATTATTGGCGGAAACAAAATTATAAACTGTAGGCGGACAATTTTTTGTAGTCAATAAAAAAGAAGTTGTGTTAAAACAAATTCCATTGTCAACCTTGACAAAAATTGATTGCGGAGTTGTTTCAGCTGTATAATTTGAAATGTTCAAAATAATATTTGTCTCATTTTCCAAGTCTGTATTTGTTGGGTAAAATGCAACCACATCGTTAGGGTTTAACTTTATTAGTTCTTCGTAATCAGAGAAATCGAAAATACCTTTAGTTAATCCTAAATTACAGGAAACTATATTTTCTAAAGGAATTAAAGTTTCTGAAATCAGGAATGTTGTATTTACTGAAAAAGAGTTGTTGATTTCATTGAGTTCAGCAACTATTCCAGTGCCAGTTCCGTCATCATCAATAACAAATTTTAAATCAAAAGGACTGGTAATAGCATCTGGAATCTGCAATACTATAATGCTATTTTCACTCCCATTTATAGGAAGTGAATTTACCGTTTTGGTTTGTTGTATTAAAACATTATTGGCATATATAGCAATTGGTGTTTCTGCAGGAAGTGGGTTAGTGCTGTTGAGGTTTGAAACAGTGTAGTTGGTAATTATTCTACGCGAATTGCATTCTAATTCTGTATCGAATACTATTGTTGCATCGGGCAGTTGGCTATTGAGTTTGGTTACAATTGTATTGACGATAACAAAATCCTGTCCCGAAGTTAGTTGAATTTCAGCTGTGGTATCACCAATATTAATATTATTTTGGATACTATAAACATCTAAATCCATGTTGTATAAATTGGTTTCTCCTGTAAAACTATTCGTTCCGTTAAAGGCATTATCTGAAGGATTTAAAGGAGGATTACTTATGAGGTTTCCATTAATTCGAAGCGACTCATTTACACTGAGGTTTTTGTCTCCTTCCCATGCTAAAAAACCAATCTTTGCATCTTTATTGTCAATGACATTCAGGCTGTTTAATGTGATGTCTATTTGATTAGGCACAGATTGGAAACCATCATATATATTTAGTTGATTTAAGGGTAAATTATTGTTCTTGTAAACAATGACTATTGCCCAGCCACCAAAATTAGTTGTGCCACAATAATAAGGAATGACAGCTGTCAGATCTAGATCGGAAAAATCATAAATACCATTTCCAGTAGTTTGGACTAATGAAGTTATATCAGCAAAAGCACTAAAATAAGGCAGTTGGCCTCTAAAAAGAATAAAAGCGCGTTGGGCAGTAATATCCTGATTGTTTAATTTTACATCATAGTCTCCAAATCCAGAACCAGCCCAATATAAATAAGCACTTTCGATAACGTCATTTGGATTTAAGTTTAAGGAAGCTGAAGAAGCTGTTTTTATGGTACAGGGAGGATTGGGTTGTCCGTCAATGCTATTGTTTTCTGCATTATTTAAAGTGTTTCCAACAAAAACAAAGTCATAACGTCCGTTATATTGTTGATATAAAGTGACATCCTGCCCGTAGAAAGGGCAAGAGATAAATAAAATTATAATAAAAAAGTGATATTGAAGTTTTAGTTTCACTAACAAAAAATTTAGTGATAAAAATAACTATTTATTTTTATTAAGCCTATTTTTAACTTCAACAGAAAAAAGGGGGTCGATAAGAAATAATTAAGTAATTTTCCAATCTTTAAAATTTAGAAGTGAAAAAAATCTCTGTTAAACGATACGAACCTAAAGATTACGATAGCTGGAATGCTTTTATTGGTCAGGCCAAAAATGCAACTTTCCTGTTTGATCGTGATTTTATGGAATATCACAGTGATCGATTTCAGGATTATTCTTTGATTATTTTGGATGGAGAAAAATGGGTTGCCGTTCTTCCTGCCAATATTGTTGATAACGAAGTTTTCTCGCATAATGGCTTGACTTATGGCGGTTTGATATATGATGAAAAATTAAAATTAGCCTCGGTTATTGAAATTTTCAAAAATGTTTTGTCTTTTTTGAATGTCAATAAGATTCAAAAAATGCAGTTAAAATTAATTCCTTCTATTTATCATCAAAAGTCTGCTGAAGAATTAAACTACATCTTATTTTTGTTAGAAGCCCAATTAATTAGAAGAGATACTTTGGCTGTTATTGATTTGTCTAAACCTTATTCCTTGTCAAAAATCAGAAAAAGAGGGGTGAAAAACGGAATAAATAATGGTTTGATTGTTAAAGAAGTAGATAGCTTTGATGATTTTTGGAACGAAATATTGATTCCAAATTTAGCTCAAAAACATCAGGCAAAACCAGTTCATAGTCTCGAAGAAATAACTAAGTTAAAACATTTATTTCCGGAAAAAATCAGACAATTTAATGTTTATAATAATGGAGTTATTGTTGCCGGCACTACTATTTTTGAAAGTACAACTGTAGCCCATAGTCAGTATATTTCCGGTAAAGAAGATAAAAATGAATTGGGTGGACTGGACTTTTTATTTTACCAATTGATTTCCGAAACTTTTAAAACTAAACGTTTCTTTGATTTTGGAATTTCCAATGAAAATCGAGGCAGAAAGTTGAATGAAGGTTTGTCTTATTGGAAAGAAAGTTTTGGAGCAAATACTATTGTTCATGATTTTTATGAAGTGAAAACTTCAAATTATAATGTGTTAGATACGGTTTTGATATGATTAATTTTCTGGATTTAAAAAAAATAAATGAGCCTTACGAAATAGCATTTCAGGAAAAACTGAAAACTATTCTAGAAAGTGGCTGGTATATTTTAGGAAACGAAGTCACAGTATTTGAGCACCATTTTGCCAACTATTGTGGAGCAAAATACTGCGTAGGAGTTGGCAATGGTTTTGATGCTTTGGTTCTGATTTTTAAAGCCTATATTCAATTAGGGAAATTGCAAAAAGGAGATGAAGTAATTGTTCCTGCCAATACTTATATCGCCAGTATTTTAGCTATTTTAGAAGCTGATTTAATTCCTGTTTTGGTTGAACCAAAGCTGGAAACATATAACATTAATCCTGATTTTATTTCAGAAAAAATTACATCTAAAACCAAGGCTATTTTAGCTGTTCATTTGTATGGTCAATTAGTCGAAATTGAAAAAATAAATGCAATTGCCATTCAACATAATTTATTAGTTGTTGAAGATGCAGCTCAGGCTCATGGTGCTGTATCAGATTTTGTAAAATCCGGAAATCTATCCCATGCTGCCGCTTTTAGTTTTTATCCTGGCAAAAATCTGGGAGCTTTAGGAGATGGGGGAGCAGCTACAACTAATGATAGTGAGTTAGCAAGAACTATTAAGTCTTTACGTAATTATGGTTCCGAAGCAAAATATCAGAATGAATATATTGGCGTAAATTCAAGATTAGATGAGCTACAAGCCGCTTTTTTGAATATCAAATTACCTAATCTGGATGTAGAAAACGCTATTCGAAGAAACATTGCCAAACATTATTTGTCTGAAATAAAAAATAATAAAATTAAGTTGCCATTTTGGGATTTTTCAGAAAATCATGTTTTTCATTTGTTTGTTATTCGAACTGAAAACAGGAACCATTTACAACAGTATTTATTGGAAAATGGAATTCAAACAATGATTCATTATCCAATTCCACCACATAAGCAAAAAGCTTTTTCAAACTGGAATAATTTATCTTTTCCTATTACTGAAAAAATACATAATGAAATTTTAAGCTTGCCAATTAGTCCAGTAATGACAGTTGATGAGGTGGATTTTATTGTTTCAATTTTAAACAAATACTAAATTGGATTTTATAAAAAAGATAATACAAACCGATCTGTTTAAAATTACTTCTTTAAATAGTTTGAGTGTACTATTAAAAATAGGTATAGGTTTGATTACTTCAAAATTATTGGCTGTTTTTGTTGGTCCAAGCGGAATGGCCCTGGTTGGAAATCTTCGAAATTTCACATCTTCATTGGAAAGTATTTCGACTTTAGGCTTTAGTAATGGTATTGTGAAATATATTGCAGAAGATAAGGAAGACAAAGGCCAGCTTCAGAAAACTATTTCGACAGCATTTATTAGTTTGTTAGCTGTTGCTGTTATTTCGAGTTTTGTTTTGTATTTTTTTGCTGTATTTTGGAACGAGCAAATTTTCGGAAATAATTTTGAATATCAGGTAGTTTTTAAGGCAACAGCTTTAGTTTTACCTTGGTATGCTATTTCGATTTTTTTGCTTTCACTAATTAATGGTTTGGGGAAATTTAAGGAAGTAATTTGGATTAATATAATAGGGAATGCAACAGGTTTGTTAGTTTCTATCTATATGATTTTGCATTTTAAAACTTTAGGAGCGCTGCTTTCTATAATAATTTCACCAACATTGTTGTTTTTTGTAACGTTTTATTTTATAAATAAAGAATTTAATTTTTTTGAAAGAATTCGGTTTCGTTATTTTGATTTTCAGGTTATAAAGAATTTATCGTCTTATTCGCTTATGGCTTTGGTTTCCTCTGTTTTGGGACCTTTGGTTTATTTAGCAATACGAAAGAATGTAATTGGAATAGTTGGTTTGGAACAAGCTGGTTTTTGGGAAACAATCACTCGAATTTCCACTTATTATATGATGTTTATAACAACAATTCTGGCTGTTTATTTTTTTCCAAAATTGGCTGTAGCTAAAAATAATCAAGAGACAAAAAAGGTGTTTTGGAGTTTTTACAAAAACATTTTACCACCCTTTACAATTGCTTTAATTGTAATTTATTTTGCCCGTTTCTTTATTATTAAATTACTTTTTACTGATGAATTTCTTCCAGTCACCAGCTTATTTATATGGCAATTAATAGGTGATGTTTTAAAGGCTGCTGCCTGGGTTTTAGGATTTCAGTTTTTTGCAAAAAAAATGACAACGGCTTTTGTAGTTTCAGAAATAGGATCGCTTACTGTCTTGTATTTTTTAAGTAATTATTTGGTTTCATTATTTGGAATACAAGGAATTGTTATGGCTCAGGCGTTGGATAATTTTATTTATTTGTTAGCGTTAGCTGTTTATTTTAGGAAAAGTCTGTTTTGATTGAAATGAAAATCAATAAATATGATACTCTTAATTTGAAATAGCTAAAAAATAGGTATTTTTGAAAAATAAATATATAAAAAATGATTCCATTATATTTCGATCCGGGAACAGGAGCTTTAATAGTTCAATTTTTGGCAGCAGCAGTAGCAGGTGTTTTGTTATTTTACAGAACGCTTTTGTATAAAATAAAATCAATTTTTGGAATAAAAACTAAAGAACAAGACGATTTTATGGATGATGCTGAAACAAAGGAAGAACAAAAATAAATGGAATCGAAAAGAAATACTTCCTCTTTTAGAGATCCATCCGGTTATGTTTTTATAGAGGATAATAGTGTTAAGAGAGTTGTTAATCCAATTTATTTTGAGCAATACAAGACTTTAACGGATAGCGGGCTTTACAATACACTTTTCGAAAAAAAATATTTAATTCCACACAAAACATATTCAGAAAATCAAGAACAAATCATCATAGAAGCTCAGAAGATTCCTTTTGTGAACTATCCTTATGAATGGAGTTTTTTGCAATACAAACATGCCGCTTTATTGACTTTAAAAATTCAAAAGCTATGTTTGGAAAATAATTTTACGCTGAAAGATGCTTCAGCTTTTAATATTACTTTTCACGAAGGAAAACCTATTTTTATAGATACCTTATCTTTTGATTTTTATCAGGAAAACAATCCGTGGTTAGCCTATAAGCAATTTATAATGCATTTTTTAGGACCTTTAGTATTGGCTAAATACTTCGGACATGAACATTTGAAAACTTTGTCGCAAAACCTAGAAGGCATTTCACTGCAAAAACTTTCTCAATTATTGCCTGTTAAAAGCTATTTGAGCCCTACATTATTAACAAATATCCATTTATTGGCTAAATATGACAAGAAATATGAATCAGATAAGAAAACGGTAAGTAACAATTTGTCGAAAACTTCTCAGATAAAATTAATTGACGGATTATATGATTATATCTTGAATTTATCTGTTAATGAAAAAACGGAATGGGATCATTATTACAATCAAATCAATTATAATGATATTGCTTATCAATTCAAGAAACAGTTTGTCAAAGATTGGTTTTTATCTATAAAAGGAAAATCCTTAATTGATATAGGAGGAAATGATGGTACTTTTTCACGTGAATTAAAAGAATATGCATCATTATTGATTGTAGCTGATGTTGACCCAAATGCAGTTGAACAAAATTACCAACAAGCAATAAAAACCAAAGAAAAAACAATATTACCAATTGTTGCTGATGTACTAAATCCAGCGGCAAATTATGGTTTTAATAATGAGGAACGTTTTTCTTTTATTGACAGAGTGAAAGATTCTAATCTGGATGGTTGTCTGGCTTTGGCGGTTATTCATCACATTACTTTGTCCGGAAATATTCCATTTTCGTTATCGGCTCAGTTTTTCTCTAAAATGGCTTCGAACATTTTGATTGAATTCCCAACAAGAACAGATTCCTGGGTTCAGTTTTTATTAGACAGTAAAAGAGAATTCGCTACTCATTTTGATTTTTACAATGAGGAAAACTTCGAAAGAGAATATGCGGTTTATTTCGAAATCGTTAAGAAAGAAAAAATCACTTCTTCTGAAAGAATTTTATATAGTTTGAAACGTCGTTAAACGTAATTGAAATGAAATTTAATATCACAGAAAAGTTTAATGACTTCTTAACTAATTCGAAGGATTATCCTTTGTTGGCTGGTTTTGTTTCAGGGTTATATCCGATGATGTTTTATTGTTCCAATAATTATGAATCTATAAATTCATATCAACATTTATTATTCTTTAGTTTTTTGTTTTTGCTTGTTCCAGCTATTGGAACTTATATTCTTTATAAAATATTCAATTACTTCCCCAAGTTAAGTCCCTACAAAACGCATTTATTATTTGTTTTGGTTATTGAGATAACAGCCATTTTTTTATCACAAGTATATTTTTTGACAATTAAAAAAAAGTTGCTCTTTTTATTGTTGTTAATTGCAGTTTTACTGTCAATAAAGTTTTATAGCTCCTATAAAAAGATAATAGTTTTTGTCATGCTTTTGGCTTTAATCCCATTTATGAAATGTGTAAATATCATTGTACATAAGCAGGTATCTGATACTTTAAGCTGGACAAAACAAAATGATGGTATTGAAAATATCAAATTCATAAAAACTCCAAATATCTATTTTATTGAACCTGATGGTTATGCGGGAAAAGAAGTTATGGAGCAATCTCCTTATAATTATAATAACACAATGTATAAATATTTGGAATTGAATGATTTTACATTATACAAAAACACTGTAAGTAATTACCCAGCTACTCTCCCTTCAAATGCCTCAATGTTTTGTATGAAGCATCATTTTATGGAAAAAATTGTTTCAAATAATTTTGAAATGGAAGATGCCAGAGAAATTATTGTGGGAAACAATCCTGTAATATCTATTTTTAAGAAAAATGGCTATAAAACATTATTTATTGTAAATGACGAGTATTTCCAGCAAAGCTTTAAAAAAGGAAATTATGATTATTTCAATATTAAGAATTCTGAAATACCTTATTTTGTTAGCGGAATAGAAGTATCTAAAAATGTTTCAAAAGATTTTGAGCATGCTATGCAGATGAAGGAATTTAATAATCATCCAAAATTTTATTTTATAGAAAGAATGTTACCACATCATGTAGAATTTCAAAATAAAGGTAAAGATGTTGAAAAAAAACTGTATCTGAATAAGATTGAGAAAGCAAATTTATTTTTAAAAAAAACTATTGATTTAATTAATAAAAAAGATCCTTCTGCTATAATTATTATTGCATCAGATCATGGTGGATGGGTTGGAATTGAAAGTTTACAGGAAATGCTTCAAATGAAAGATAAAAAAATGCTAAATTCCATCTTTGGAAATTTAATAGCAATTAAATGGAACGATAAAAGACATCTGGAATATGATGGTAAATTAAAATCTAATGTTAATCTTTTTAGAATATTATTTTCTTATTTAAGTGAAAATAAACAGTTGCTGTTAAATATAGAAAAGGATGTGAGTTACAATAATGGATATGGATCATTTCTTTAATTCAAGCATTTCCAAATCTCCTTTTCCAGAGCCATAAACATAGATTTTATCAAATTCTTTCAGGTCAATAATAGCATTTATTCTGTTTACTTTTTCCTTTCCAAAACAATTTTCAGATGCTAATTTTCCAGTAATCTTATTGTTTATAATTTCTAAATTACTGCCAATTACTGCTACTTCAAATTTTTGGCTCCATGGCTCTATCCATTCCGGAAGAGAAGCTGTAACTATGAATATTTGATGTTTTGCATTTAAATGCTTTTGAAATTTCTTATATATTTCAGAATTTAAATGTTTTTCTATTTCCTGTACTGCAAAATCAAATGCTGTTGATTTAAAAAAATCATACTTTTTATCTTTAAAAAAATACTGAATATACTTTTGCTTGACATTTTTATTAGACAATATCCCTAATTTCATTAGAATTAAATAAGGAGATAAATAAAATATTCCAACATAGAAGTTTAGATTGCCTCTTGAAAATTTCGTAAATTCTAACAAACTATCTTTCGTGTAAAGGGTTCCGTCAAAATCGAATAAAGCTAGTGTTTTCAATTTTAGTTTCTATAATACAATAAATAACTCATTAGTAGTAACCAACCCAATATCGTAATTTGGATGAATTTATCATTCAATACTATTTTAGTAGGCGAATAAGAAGATTGATCCACGATTGCTAATTTTAAATACCGGACCATTCCGTTTAGAACAAAAATTATAGATAAGTAAAGCAAGTTTGAATGATATTGAATTTGTATTTCTGGTGAAATGCAATAAAAGATATAACACACAATTATTACTGACGTTAAAATTCCTAAAACAGTATCTATGAATGCTAAATTATAGCCTTCAATGTTTTTTCGGACTTCATTTCCATTTTCGGCTAAGATAACATCGCTTCTTCTTTTGGCAATTCCTAGAAAGAGAGCCAGTAAATAAGTAATTAATAATATCCAAATTGAAGCTATAATTCCAGAAACTACAGTTCCAGCAAGAATGCGTAGAATAAATCCAAATGCAATGATATTTATATCAAGGATGGCAATGTGTTTGAGCCATTTAGAATAGAATACATTTATTAGAATATAAATTGCTAAAATTAAAAATAAATCAGTTGAAATTTGGCTTGCTAATCCAAATGAAATAGTAATTAATATAAGCATTGTTATAAACGCATTTCTGATTTGTATAACACCAGATGCCAATGGCCTTTTACATTTTTCAGGATGTTTTTGGTCTTCTTTAATATCAAAATAATCATTAATAATATATATACTACTAGCTGCAAATGAAAAACAAATAAATGCTAATAATACATTGATAAAAATAGGTTTATCAAATAATTCTTTACCAAAAAAAAGTGGAGCAAAAACAAATAAATTTTTAATGTATTGTTCTGCCCTTATGAGTTTAAGGTAATTTTTTATCATGTTGTAATGAATTGTAAACTAAATAATGTTTTGTTTCGTCAATTTTATTGAAATTTTCATATATAAAAGAGGTAATACCGCTGTACAAAATGTTATAATTAACATAAGGTTTGTCAACGATGTACTCTTTCTCGATAAAGATATAGCTTTTTTTGTTTGCGGCTAGTTTTATAAATAAACGTTCTCTGCCCATTACTTCATTTGTGATTATCCAATCAGCGGGTAATTTACTTTGGCTGTCAAATACATAATTTGTCATTGGTTCACTTGGAGCAACAATAAAATTTTTCCCGTATTTTGTTATTAATTGTTTGATTTCATTATGCCTTTCAAAAGTATCTTTATCGGTTTTAATATATTTTAACTTTGGAGAAATAGATTCCAAAGGATAATTTAATTCTTTGAATGAGCTGTCCCGATATGGATTTCTATTAGAAGCAAATGAAATAAAACTAATACTAATTATGATGCTGTGGGATAAAAAATGTCCATATTTAAATTTTGGAATTTCTTTATAAAATAAGATAATGAATGAAGCGATCATTCCAGTTGAAAATAGCATTGTAAAAGGATAACCAACACTAATAGCTGTTGACCATACTATTAAAAGTGTTAATAGTATTGGAACTATAAATTTGATGCTTTTTTGTATGAAAAAATAATAATAGGCTATGCTTAAACAGCAGGTCACATAGAAAATCATAGAAGCTTCACGTTCTTTTTGAAAAAGATGATATAAAATACTAGCTGTTAAAAATGAAATAACGACCCATTTCAAATATTCTTGTAGTGGATTAGAATTTATTTTTTTTAAGAAATAAAAGGGTAATATTGGAAAGGATACAACCAATAACAAAATCCATTTATTTCCGAAACAATGAATATAATTATTTATACCTGAATCATATAAATCTGTAAAACTGGTTTGATTAGATGTTTGTTCCAGGTAATTTGAAATTGTCGTAAAACTACTAATCCATAGTAAAAAAATACCTGCAAAAAATAATAATAAAATTCCAAATTGAAATGATTTTTTCATTCCTGATTTGATGAAAATATATCCTAAAAACCCCAAAGGAATTAAATAAAAAGATTGTTTTGTTAATGCAGATAATAAACTAAAAAATGCAATCAATGCTAAATGTATAAAAGAATCGGATTTGTCTTTGGCTATCATCCAAAAAGCTATCGAAGCAAAAAATAATCCGTCTGTTGTTGGCCAGGGATAAGGGGAGAAATTATGAATAGATATAATAAAGCAAGGAATCATTAATGCCCATTTATTAATGCCATAACTTTTGAATTTATAAATTAAATCAAATGCAGTTAGTATAAAATAGACTTGTGTTGCAAACAATAAATAATTGATGATTCGTATAAAATAAAATTGACCTTCAATAGGAAGTACTTCCATCCAAAAAGCGTGAAAATATATAGTTACAGGAGGTCCTTTGTAGATGAAATCTTTATAAATATCTTGACCATTTATAACACGCCATGAAAAACTTGGAATGTATCCGGTATCCCAATTTTCCATTCCCAATTGACTCAAAAAGATACAATAGAACGCGAGTATGATAAAAAAAATAATTTTATAATATGTAGTTTTCACTTTTCGAGAATTAAAAAATAATGTGGATAAATAAATGTTGTTTTGCTAAAGTCTTCAATTATTTTAAAGCCTAAAGATTTGACTGTTTTTTTTGCCAAGGGCAAACTTATTTCATTTCCAATTTCTTTGCTAAAGACCAAGTCATGCATTTTATTGAAATAAACAAAGATATGGTCGGCATCAATATCTTTAAGAATTAGTTTACTGCCAATAGCCATTTTTGAATATATTTCTTTTAAAAAAATAATTTGTTTGTTTTTTGGAATATGATGTAAAACATCAATCATGTATATAATTCCATATTGTTCAATTTCATTGGGAATTGTGTTGCCATCAAAAACTTCAAAGGTGATTTTTTTCTCTTCTTTAAATTCCTGATTTATAGCTTTTGCATTTGATACAAGAGTTTCGGAAATTTCTATGCCGTGAATTGTAGTCGCTGTTGTGAATTTTGCAATGAGAGCACAAAACTGGCCTGAACCACAACCTATATCAAAAACAGCATCATTTTTATCTACATATTTTAATAAAACATCAAAAGGACATATTAACGGTCTATAGTTAACTTTAAGTTTATCTATAAAACTCAAATTTAATGATTTTGTTTTTAAATAATTTAGAATTTCTGATTGTCCAATCATGTATTGAAGTTTTTTAATTTAAGAAAATCTTAATTTTAGTTCCAGAGGAATGTACTTTATGAATAAAATGAAGTTATAGGTTTTATAAGCATTTGTCATTTCAGAATGAACCCGTTTCAAAAGCGCTTTATTTTCTTCTCTAGTTTTGTTTAATGCTTTGGCTTTATTGATAATCAGAAAAGTGGAATAATTTATTTTTTTAGACTTAGCCTTAAATTTTTGATAAAACTGTGAACCAAGAGAATTGCTAACTTTTCTTTTTTTAACTAAAATAGAGTCAATAAAATCGAATTCGTAGATTCTGGAAGCTCGTATCCAAAAATCTAAATCTTCATATAGTAAAGTCTCGTCAAATCCAATCAATTTATCAAAAACTGATTTTTTTATCATTGCTGAAACGGAGCAAATACTATCTCCGCCTGAAATGACTGACAGGTAAATATCACCGGTAATTCTTTTTTGAATCACTTTTTTGAAAGTATCTACAGCAAAATAATAAGAATTAAATTTACTCTCTTCTGTTATTAATTCAGCATTTCCATATACAACTCCCAAGTTTTTATAGGTACTTTTCTCAAATGATTCAATTTGTAAAGCAATACAATCAGGCATCAAAATATCATCAGCGGCTAAATCGATGATATATTCTCCGTTAGCCATTTTTAAAGCATTATTAAATGATTTGGTGTTTCCTATATTAACATCGTTACTTATAAATTGAATATTTGGGTATTCTTCTAACCACTTTTCAATCACTTTTTTTGAGTTATCCGGACTGTAATCGTCAACAATTATTAATTCAATGTTTTTGTAATTTTGATTAATAACAGAATTTAAACTATCTACAACAAAAACTTCATGGTTGTAGCACAAACATATTACAGTAACAAGTGGTGTTTTTTGCATACTTCTTTATAGAAATTATAACTAGGCTACGAAAATAAGGAATCGTTTAGATATTGTTTAGTAAAAAGGATAAAATCATTAAACTATAGCATTTCTAACCTTTAAAATTTCATTTTGTTTATATTTGAAAAATAAACTATTTTTTGCACTTAAAATGACAACTACCAAAGTTAAAGCAGCTATCATCTCTACTTCATTTGCAAACGGAGGAGCTGAAAAGTTTGCGGTATCGTTAAGTTTTATGTTTGAAAAATTAAATGTAGAAGTTCATAATATTATTATCAATGATGTTGTTGATTATCAGTATACTGGTAAATTATTAAATTTAGGAAAAGAGTGTAAAAGTTCTTTTATTTTATTTAAAAAACTTAAAAAAGGAATTCTGGTTTATCAGTATTTGAAGGACAATAATATAGATATTATCGTTGACAACAGATCTCGAAATAATTTTATTAGAGACCTACTTTTTAAATATATTTTTAAAAATAGAAAAGTATGGTATATTGTTCATAGTTTTAATCTGAAACTATACTTTCCAAAATCTGTTTTACTGGCAAATTTGCTTTATAAAAATGCAGACAAATTGATTTGTGTTTCTAAAGCAATTGAGAATAAAGTTAAACAGAAATTTAAATTCGAAAACACAAAGACAATTTATAACTCGTATGATTTTTCGAATATAAAATTGAAAGAAAACGTTTTTAATACCGAAAAATATATTTTGTTTTTTGGTCGCTTTGACAATAAGGCAAAGAATTTTGATTTGATGCTGGACGCTTTTTCAATTTCAAAAGTTTTTAATAAAGGGTACCATTTACGTCTAATTGGTGACGGAACTGATTTGGATTTGATTCAAGATAAAATAAAGAATCTACAAATTGATTCTTTTGTTGAAATACTTCCATTTATGAGTAATCCTTTTGATTATGTACAGTTGGCGAAGTTTACAATTTTGACTAGCAATTATGAGGGTTTTCCATTATCAATAATTGAATCTTTAGCGTTAGGAACTCCGGTTATTGCAGTTGAATGTAATTCTGGTTTGAAAGAGATTATCAAACATGAAAGCAATGGTTTGCTGGTAGAAAAGAATAATTCAAAATCTTTTGCAGATGCCATGAATCGTTTTGTAGATGATGCTGTTTTATATGATTTTTGTAAAAACAATGCTCAAAAAAGTGTAGAACATTTATCTTTGGAAGCCGTTTCAAAACAGTGGGAATCAATATTATTTTAAATTTATGACAACAATTCACGATATTCAATTAATTGAAATTCCAAAAGCACACGATGTTCGGGGAAATCTTTCAGTTATTGAAGGTAGTACAATACCATTCCAAATAGAAAGAGTTTATTATTTGTATGATATTCCCACAGCTAGTGTTCGAGGAGGTCATGCGCATAAAAATCTCCAGCAACTTTTAGTTGCACTGAGTGGGAGTTTCGATGTTGTATTGAAAGATGGAGTTTCTGAAAAAATAATTACACTTAATAAACCTAATTTTGGATTATTAATTCCAACGGGGATTTGGAGAGAATTACAAAATTTTTCTTCTGGTTCAGTTTGTTTAGTACTGGCTTCCGCTGTTTTTGATGAAGAAGATTATATCAGAGAATATGACGATTTTTTATTATTTAAAAACTGAGTCACCCAAACCAATTTCTGTTAAGGCTTTTTTTAAATTAATTAAAGGTTTAATTAAAGTGGCAGGCATTAATAAAAGCATTCTCTTTTTTAAACTTAATTTTTTAAGATCAATTGAATTGTAATAATTTTCAAAAAGATTCTTATCTCCTGATATTTTGCATTTTATAGCGAATGAAAACCGGTTCAGATCTAGGAATTTTTTCAAATCAGGATTTGTTTTTTCCTGTATACTAAACTTTAAGAAATTTATTTTTTCATAATTGAATCCAGTATTTTTAGATAAGCTATTAGCATCATAAACATATCTTGCCAAAATTTTCCAGGAAAACAAAATAGGATACGTTAATCCAATTCGTATCCACATATCAGTATCTTCTCCACTTTTAATTTTATCATCAAAAAGTCCGGTTTTTTCAAAAACACTTTTATGGAATACAGCACATGATGTGCAAATAGCCGTCTCTTTAAAACTAGCACTAAAATAATTTACAATTTCATGCTCACCTGTTTTTTTAATAGAATAATGTGACGGAATTACTTTTTTTGAAGTTTCTATTTCGATTGCCGCTGAAAAAACTTTTAGTTCAGGATACGAATGAATGTTTTTGAACATTTCTTCTAAGAAGTCAGGATACCAATAATCATCAGCATCAATAAACGTAATATACTCTGCTTTTGCTTTTTCTATCCCGAAATTTCTTGCACTAGAAACACCTTCGTTTTTTTTATAATAATAATGAATTCTCTCATCGTTAAATTGGAAAACTTTTTGTTCGCTGTAATCAGTCGAACCATCATTTACTATAATAACTTCAAAATTAGTAAAACTCTGATTGAGAACACTTTTTAAAGTATTTCCAATAAAATTTTCTTTATTGTAAAGTGATATAATAACTGAAAAAAAAGGCATTTTTTATGAATTTAATGATTTTGTAATTACAATAATTTTTTCCTCTTTATCAAAACAATATTTATTTTCGTCGATAATATTTTCTCTAATTTCTACCAAAAAACCACAATTTTCAAGTCTTTTCTTTAATCCTAAAGCAGAATAAATCCTAACATGATCTTCTTGTCCAAAGTGTTTCAAGCGATCTTGTCCAGATTTGATAGTGTAATCTTCGTAAATTTCACCTTCTTTGAAAGGTGTTTGAATCAAAGCTTTAGCTCCCGGTTTCATTACACGGAATAATTCTTTCATTGCCTTAATATCATTTTCAATATGTTCCAAAATATGATAACAAATAATCAGGTCTAAACTGTTATCTGTAATTTCTAAATTGGTAATGTCAAATTGGTTATCAGCTATGAAATCTCCTGATAAATCAGTGCTTTGATAATTGATAGTTTTTATTTTTTTTAATTTTCGGTACAGGCATCTCGAAGGGGAAAAATCTAAAACATTACTATTAGGAGTCAAAAACTCATTTTCTAAAAGTTGCCATAATCTGCGATTTCTCTTTAAACTTCCACAATTAGGGCATAAAGAATCTGCATTGGGTAATTCAATGAATGTCCTTAATTTTTTTTCGCAAACGTTACATTCAAAAGTGTCTCCTGAATAAAAAATAGAATAAAAGCTTCTAAAAGTTTCCTCTTGTTCAAAAATTAATTTTCTTGGAACAATTTGTTTAATGATATTTTTAAAAAAATGATACATAGTTATTCGTTTTCAAGTTGGCATAAATAACTTAATCTGTATAAGTCAAAAATAAACAAGGAAGGATTGTTACTTGCCAGGTTTTTTAGAAAAGCAAGACGTGATATTTTATGAAAAAATGAAAAAACCGAGAGTAAGTTTAATTTTTTAATTTTTGAAAGTAGTTTTGAAATCCGAACATAATCCGGAGGTAGTAATTTATTATCAATTAGATATTTTAAAGCGTATAAGGATTCATTTTCTTTTCGGATCGCAATTTCAAAATCATCTATCCCATAATGATAAATAGGGTTTTCAATATGCTCTATTTTGATTTTTTTTTGCATCAAATTATAAGAGAATAAAGTGTCTTCGTGTCTTAAATTAGGAATGGTTTCATTAAAAGAAACTTTTTCAAAAATTGATTTATGAATTAAGAAATTCAATGTCAAAGAGCTCAAATAAGGATTTTTTGCTCTTGTTTTATAATCTAATGCTTCTCTGTTTTTTCCATAAATCCAACGCAGTAATTTTATTTTTTTCGGTTTGCTTTCCTGATATAATAATCCGCCATTGACTATTTTTTCTTCATTATTGATATGGCTGATATATGTGGAAATGAAGTTTTTGTTTTTTGGAAAAACATCGGCATCAAGAAAAAGTAACCAATTGTAAGTTGCTTTTTTTGCTAATAAATTCCTGATTTTACTTCTTCCAATATTATTTTCTAATAATTCATAGCGGGAATGCTGTAAAGTATTGATTTTTTTATTTTCTAAAACAAATGCTGTTGAACTATCATCAATTATGATGATTTCAAAAGTTATTTTAGATTCTAGGCATTGTTTGTTTAATTCCAAAACAAGAGGATATACATCGTAATTATAGGTTGGAATTACTATGGAAAGCATTACACTGTTTTTTGAACAACCTCGAAAATATGAGCATCTTCACATTTTAATGTCTTCGAAGGGAATTTCATCAACAAAGCATAATCGTGAGTTGCCATAAGAACTGTTTTTCCGGTAGCATTGATTTTTCTTAAAACATCAAGAACTTCAATACTGGTCTGTGGATCAAGATTTCCAGTAGGTTCATCTGCCAGAATAAATTCGGGATCATTAAGCAAAGCACGGGCAATCGCCACACGTTGTTGCTCTCCACCTGAAAGTTGGTGTGGCATTTTACCAACAGAGCCCAGCATTCCAACTTTATCTAAAACTTCGTCAATTTTATTCTGAATCTCACTGTTATCTTTCCAACCTGTAGCTTTCAATACAAAAAGCATATTGTCTTTCACATTACGATCGGGAAGTAATTTGAAATCCTGAAATACAAACCCAATTTTTCTTCTCAAAAACGGAATTTCGTCTTCTTTTAAATTTGCCAAATCAAAATCAACAATATGTCCTTCTCCTTCAGTCAATGGTAAATCTGCATAAAGTGTTTTCATAAAACTACTTTTTCCAGTTCCCGTTTTTCCGATGATATAAATAAATTCCCCGTGGTTTACTTCAAGATTTACATTTGATAATATGATTTTTCCTCCTTGAGAAATCGATACGTTTTTTAAAGATAATACGGTTGTTGGCATGATAAGTGTTATTTTATTTGGTAAATGTAATTATCAATTAGCACAAGAGCAAACAAAAAAAATATTTTTCCAACATAAAGTGTCATAATTAACTTTTTGAGATTTGTTAAAACTTTTGTTCATAATAAAAAGAGATTACGTTCCGTTATACCCTTAAGAATATGATATATTTGATATTATTAAAACAAAACCACAATGCGTAAAATATCCTGGCTTTTCATTTTGTTCCTCTTCATTCAATCCTTGTCCATTTCGGCTCAACAATCAGCAATTTATACTCACGATTCGAAAGATTTCGACGAAGCACTTTCTTTATATGAAGCAGGTCAGTATGCATCAGCACAGTTGATTTTTGAAAAAGTGAAAACCGTAACTACTAATGAAGAAATAAAATCCGATTGTGCTTATTATGTTGCCAATTGTGCTATTCGTACCAATCAGCCGAATGCTGATGTATTAATGGAACGTTTCGTTGCCGATTATCCTACGAGCGTAAAGCAAAATCAGGCGTATATTGAAGTAGCCCACTTTTATTTCAACCAGGGGAATTATCCAAAATCTTTGGAATGGTTTGATAAAGTCGATGAAAGTAATCTTAGTAACAGCGAGAGAGATAAATTTAACTTCCAAAAAGGCTATAGTTTTTTTAGTGCCAAAAATAAAAAGGAAGCTACAACCTATTTTAATAAAGTTGTTAATTCCAAAGAGTATGGTTCACAAGCTAAGTATTATTTAGGTTTTATGGCTTATGAAGGTGATGATTACAAACAAGCTACCAAGTATTTTGATGCCGTTTCTGGAGAAGAGAAATACAAAGAAAAGCTTTCGTATTATCAGGCTGATATGAATTTCAAATTAGGGAATTTTCAAAAAGCAATTGATTTAGGAGAAATAGCTATGGCTAAATCGAATGCTGTTGAAAAATCAGAATTGAATAAAATCATTGGCGAAAGCTATTTTAATTTAAAGAAATACGACAAAGCGATTCCGTATCTTGAGTTATATAAAGGTAAAAAAGGGAAGTGGAACAACACTGATTTCTACCAATTGGGTTACGCACATTATATGCAAAAGGATTATGAAAAAGCCATTTCGCAATTCAATAAAATCATCGAAGGAAAAGATTTTGTAGCTCAAAATGCTTATTATCATTTAGGGGAAAGCTATTTGAATTTAGATAAAAAGCAACAAGCTTTAAACGCTTTCAAAAATGCTTCCGAAATGGAATTTGACAAAGCAATTCAGGAAGATGCAGGTTTAAATTATGCTAAATTGAGTTACGAAATTGGGAATTCTTATCAGAGTACTCCCGAAGTTTTGACTGCGTTTATGAAAAAATATCCAAACAATGCCAATAATTCAGAGCTGCAAAGATTATTGATTGATTCTTACATCTCATCAAAAAATTACAAGGAAGCATTGGTTTTATTAGAGAGAAACAAAACTCCAGAAAATAAATTAGCTTATCAGAGAGTTACTTTTTACAGAGGATTGGAGTTATACACTAACGGACAATACCAAGATGCAGCCATACTATTTGACAAATCAATAGCTGGACAAAAAGATGCAAAATATGCTGCCAGAGCTACATTCTGGAAAGGAGAAACAGAATATGTTTTGAACGATTTTCAAAATGCGATATTGAGTTACAAACAATTTCAAGGTTTTACACAAGCCAAAATAACTCCGGAATACAAAAACAGTAATTACAATATTGCTTACTCCTATTTTAAATTAAAAGAATACGATCAGGCTGGTAATTATTTCCAAAGTCAGATTGATACTAACAAAGAAGACAAGGTACGTTTACACGATTCTTACTTGCGTTTGGCTGATTCTCGTTTTGTTACCACAAAATATACTTCAGCTCTCGAAGCCTATAATAAGGTAATCGAAATGAAAAGTATTGATGCAGATTATGCTTATTTCCAAAAAGCAATTTGCTACGGATTCATTTCTAAAAATGACAAAAAAATTGATGAACTCAATGCCTTCTTACAATTGTATCCAAAATCAGAATATCGCGATGATGCCTTTTTTGAATTAGGGAATACGTATGTTGCAGTAAATAAACAGGACTTAGCAATAAAAACCTATGACAAACTGAATGCTGAGTTCAAAAATGGTTCGTTTACTTCCAAAGCGATTTTGCGTCAGGGATTAGTATATTATAATGCCGATAAAGATGAGCAGGCATTAACTAAATTCAAAAAAGTAGCTGCCGATTTTCCTAAAACTCCAGAAGCGCTTGAAGCTGTTTCAACAGCAAGATTGATTTATGTAGATAACGGTAAAGTAGATGAATACGCTACCTGGGTTCGTACTTTGGGTTTTGTTGCGGTTACCGATGCAGAATTGGATAATGATACGTATGAAGGTGCCGAAAAACAATATATGCAAAGTAATACGAAGCAAGCCATTGCAGGATTTAGTGGTTATGTTGCTAAATTTCCAAAAGGCATGCATTCTTTGAAAGCTAATTATTATTTGGCTCAATCGTACTATTCAGATGGACAGGAAACCAAGTCAATTCCTAATTATGAATATGTTATTGAAGCTGGTCGAAATGAATTTACTGAGCCATCTTTGAATAGATTGGCGCAAATTTTCTTAAAAAATAAAGAGGTAGCCAAAGCAATTCCTGTTTTGACCAGATTAGAAAACGAAGCAGATTCGTCTCAGAATAAAACTTTTGCGCAATCCAATTTGATGAAATCATACTATGACAATAAGGATTATCCTAATTCAGTTATATGTGCAGAGAAAGTTTTAGCAAATCCAAAAACTGACAATAATGTAAAGAGCGATGCTCAGATTATTATTGCCCGAGCAGCCATTCAAACCGGAGATGAAGCAAAAGCTCGTGCAGCTTACGCCAAATTACAAACAATTGCCAAAGGTGAATTGGCTGCCGAAGCTTTATATTATGAGGCATACTTCAAAAATAAAGATGGGAAATTTGAAGCTTCAAATGTTATAGTTCAAAAATTAGCAAAGAGTTATTCCAGTTATAAATATTATGGTGCGAAAGGCTTAGTATTAATGGCAAAGAACTTTTACGGATTGAAAGACAGTTTTCAGGCGACTTACATTCTGGATAGTGTGATTAAAAACTTCACTGATTTCCCTGATGTTGTTGCAGAAGCACAAAAAGAATTAGATGCTATTAAAAGTGAAGAAGCTAAAACAAATTCATCTATAACTAAATAAAGACAAAGAGATAATAGACTGATAGATAATAGAAAAAAATGAGCGAATTTAAAAGACACAATTTCAAAAGATTAAAAATTTGGCAAATGGCAATGGAATTGGCTAAAGAAATTTTTAAGCTATCGTCGGGTTTCCCAGGTTCAGAAAAGTTCGGCTTGGTAAGTCAAATGAATCGGTGTTCAGTTTCGATGCCTTCAAATATAGCAGAAGGTTCAAGTAGAAGTAATAAGTCTTTTAGCCATTTTTTAGATATTTCTTTAGGGTCATCATTCGAACTTCAGACACAATTGTTACTTGCTAATAGTCAAAATTATATTTCAGATGACATAGCACAAAATATTGAAAATAAAATAGAAGAATTTCAAAAAGCAACAATGTCATTTCAAAATACATTAAACCAATAATTTATGTTAAATACACAACCATATATCATCCATCCCTTTCTTCGTCTATCATCTATCCGTCTATTATCACTTGGTCTGTTATTAAGTCAGTTTTCTTTTGCTCAAAAAAAGGATCCGAAAAAAGACGAAAACATTGGAACAGAAGTAGTAAATGTGGTAAAACCATACACGCCAACTATTTCTGATGCTTTCAAAGTAAGTGAAATTCCTGCGGCTGAGGATGAAGAAAATACTCAAAAAGAAACCATAAAATATAATATTTTCTCTTTTCCGGTTGCTTCCACTTTTACACCATCCAAAGGAAAAGCCGAAGGAGTGGAAAAAGAAAAACAAGCCAAATTATTCAATAATTATGCTACACTTGGAGTTGGTAACTATGGAACTCTAAACGCAGAGTTGTTTGTCAATCAGGATTTAGGTGCCAATGATTATGTAGGTGGAATGTTTCGTCATCTATCCTCACAAGGTGGAATCAAAAATGTGGAATTGGAAGATTCTTTTTATGACACATCTATCGATTTGACTTATGGCGTTCGTGGAAATGCGTTGTCGTGGAATCTGGATTTGGGTTATCAAAATCAAATTTATAACTGGTATGGATTACCAACGGATTTTGGCAGTTCCTTGACTCCTGTTGATAGAGCTATTTTAATTAATGGAATTAATCCACAACAAAGTTATAATAACCTGTATCTGGGTGCCAAAATGGATTTCAGTGAAGGAGTTGTGCAGGATGTAAACCTTAAATTCAATCATTTTTCAGATGCGTTTGGATCTTCAGAAAATAGATTTTATGTAAAACCGGCTTTGCAGTTTGACATCGATAATTTGGCAATCAAAACGAATCTGATTGTAGATTACCTTGGCGGAAGTTTTAAGAATGATTATTTGAATACAGCTTCAATAAAATATGGCTTTACCAATTTCGGAATAGCTCCAAGTTTTTCCATGAAAGAAGACGATTGGACTTTTAATTTGGGTGCTGGCGTGTTTTATAGCTTAGATTCCGAAGACAGCAATAGTAAATTTTTAGTTTATCCACAGATCAATGCTTCCTATAAAGTAGTGGGTGATTTGATGATTTTCTACGCTGGAGCCGAAGGAAATTTAGAACAAAACACTTATTCTGATTTTGTTAGTGTGAATCCTTATTTGTCACCAACATTAAATATTGCGCCAACAGACAAACAGTATGATATTTTTGCTGGTTTGAAAGGAAAATTAGCAAATGCTATAGGTTATAATATTCGTGGTTCTTATGTAAACGAAAGAAACAGAGCCTTGTTTAAAAGTAATGACTATACAGAGGATGCAAACAATGAAAACTATGCTTTTGGAAATTCACTTCAGGTAGTTTACGACGATATGAAAACGATACGTTTTTATGGCGAATTAAAAGCTGATATTTCAGATGATGTAAGTTTTGGGATTGATGGAACTTTTAGCAGTTACACCAATGATTTTCAAAGTGAAGCATGGAATTTACCTGCTATAAAATTAAACGCAAAACTTGATTTCAATATCACAGAAAGATGGTATGCAGGAGCGAATGTGTTTTTTGTTGGAGAACGAAAAGATCAAAAACTAAACACAGATATTATCTATGTTATACCTCCAGATCCAGTTACTTTAGATAGTTATTTTGATGTAAATGCACACGTTGGATTCAAATATAATGACCGATTGACAGCGTTTCTAAAAGCGAATAATATTGCCAATCAGGCGTATCAAAAATGGATGAATTATCCGGTTCAGGGATTTCAGGTAATTTTAGGAGCTAATTATAAATTTGATTTTTAAAGAAAAATTAACCGCAAAGACACAAAGGTGCTAAGTTCTATTGTAAAGTATTTAAAATATAACTTAGCGCCTTTGCGGTAAAATAATTATGACTTTCAAACAAAAAATACACCAACATTATTTACAATTAGTCCAGGACAGAATTGATGTTTTCAAGGATATGATTGTCGCTTTGACAGAAGATTCAAAAAACGATGCCAAAGGTTCTGCAGGAGACAAACACGAAACGGCTTTATCAATGATGCATATTGAGCAGGAAAAGCTCAATCATAAATTGAAGGAAGTATTAACTCAAAAAGCCATTTTAGATAAAATTGATTCCACTACAATTGCCAAAACCATTATTGTTGGCAGCTTGGTCAAAGCCAATGGAATTTACCTTTATTTAAGTGCGGCACTTCCTAAAATTGCTGTTGATGGTACAAATGTTATTGCACTTTCTCCACAATCTCCATTAGGAAGCAAACTGATGGGAAATGAAGTGGATTTTCAATTTGAAATTAATGGAACAAAGTATTTGATTGAGAGTATTGAGTAATCTATAAAAAGATAATATGAAAAAGATTTTTGTTTTTATGATTTTGTTTTGCATCAATTTGAATGCTCAAAACAATGAATTCAAAGTGTATAACAATGGTTTGATTTACTCTGAAAATTCTGTTGCTAAACTTAAACATATTGTTGATTCATTGAACTTGAAATTTAAAGTCTGTGAATTCAATAAAACCTTTCTTTCTTGCTCGCAGACAAAGGCTAATTATGTAAGGTTGGAAAAATCAAATGTATTAGAAGCAAAAAAAGATTTAGAAAACAATATATCTTATTTAGAATTTAAAGCCAAATATCCGAAAGCTAATTTCAACGAAAATTTGGTTCTAGTGAAATCGCTGTATATTAATTATGAAAATATTGGAAGTGTAGATTTTTCAAGTCTGGAGTTGGGTAAAAGTCAAAGCGAAAGAATTATTTCAACCCAAAAAAATATTGATTCTTATAAAAATAGTTTTAAAGGTAAATGGATTTTTGATTTTCAGGAAAAAACAAAATATTCAGAAGCATCATTGGAAGCATTTTATTTTGTTGAAGAATTTAAAACAAAACCAATTACAGACAAATATGCAAGATTGATTCAATATTCAGATTGTATGATAGATACAACTGCTCAGGTATTTTATGATAAAGCAAAAGATGAATCAGGATTAATAGGTTATGATCCTTCTTTGCCAAATAAAGCAGTAAAATTCAATTTGTATATTGATAAAGTTTTGAAAAAACCAAGTTTTAGTAGTGAAAAAATGGAAATCATTTACAGATATGAGGAAATTGCTTTTAGTGATAAATCAAAGAAAATGAGTAAAAAAGACACAGCACATAAAGAACTTTTAGAAAAGGAATATGAGGCTTATCAGAAGGAATCGGAAAAATGGGAATCATTACGTCTCTCTAGATTAGATTCTTTAAAAAAGGCAGATTCCAATTTTATGTTATTATTGAATGATGCTTTAGTAGAGGTGAAAGCAAATAGTTCATCGAATGATGAATTTGAAGAATATGTAGGTCGTTATGTAAGTAAAGAAACTGAATTGGAGTTGAAAAGAAACAGACGTGTTATGGGTGGCTGTAGTATGGATAGCAGGCCGAGAATTCATGCATTAAATATTGCTTTATTGTCTGCGGAAACTACTAAATGGGAAATTTTTCTTCGTTCTCATCTTGATATAATGAATGATCGTTTTGATAGGGTAAGCGATGGAAGTTATGCTCAAGGCACAAGAAATACTTATATAAAAGAGATTGAAGTTTTAGATATAAATGTTTTGGATTTAATTCTGGGAATATCTTTGCGAATTGAAAATCCATCTAAAAATCATTATTTTTCGAGTATTAACAGAGTGGGACGTGCTCTTTCTGAAAGTGGAAATCCCAGATTAATGGAGACCACTGTATTGAATATGATTTCAGACAATGATTTGGACGATTTTAATAGAATATTAATGTATTATTTATTTGATAATTATAATCACAATCTAACTGATGAAAATACAAAAAAGTTAAATCAAACTAAATTGCAACTAGCAGTTTCTAATATGCCTGACTATATTTCTTCCAGAATTTTGAAAAATTAAAACCTATAAATTTAGTCTGATTTTAATATCTTTTTAATGTAAAATTTATATAAAAACCAAAGTCTGTCTTTTTGAGATGAACTTTGGTTTTTATGCATTTGAAAACATTAATAAAACAACATTTGCTAACAAAACTTTTTGTAATTTCGCCAGCTTAAAAGTTTGACTTTAAAACTACATAAATTATGAGCAAAACAATGACAGTCGACATCTTGTCGAGTATTAAAGGAGCACAGCCCTCAGAGAGTGTGAACAAATTATTTGATGTAATTAAAAATGCAGTTCCATCAAATAATAATCCTGCAAATAATGTCAATCATAATTATGTGTCTTTGAGTGATTTAAGAGAAGATGTTGTGGTAGAAAGTTCGGCTATGGAGAAGCAATTAATTTTGGAGAATTTCCCGAACAAAAAAAATGGTTTTTTAGTGGTTGCTAAAGTTATAGAAGGATAAAATGGAATGTCAAATAAAAAAAATACACCAGCAATTGGTGTCAAAACAAATAACTTGTACGGCTTTAGTACAAGAAAAATTAGACTTATTAAAACAAAATACCTATAACTCTGTCAATTCATTATTAGATACTTTGGCTTTAGAATTAGCGGCTAAGGTGGATGCTAAAATTGAAAAAGGAGAATCAATAGGTTTGTTAGAAGGGATTCCTTTTGGAATTAAAGATGTGTATATGTTGCAGGGAACTTACACTACTGCAAGTTCTGATTTGTTAAAAAACTATAAATCGCCTTACACGGCTACTGCCATTCAGAAATTATTGGATGCAGGTGCAATTCCATTAGTAAAAGAAAACTGTGATAGTTTTGGTCACGGTTCTTCTAGTGAAAATACCATTTTTGGAGCTGTAAAAAATGCTATCAATCCAACATTAGTTGCCGGAGGTTCAAGTGGAGGTTCAGCGGTAAACGTTGCTAAAGAGTACACTGTGTTTTCTATCGGTGGAGATACAGGAGGTTCAATTCGTCAGCCTGCAGGATACAATCATATTTACGGTTTCAAACCAACTTACGGAAGAATTTCTAGATTTGGTTTGATGGCTTATGCATCCTCTACGGATTGTGTTGGTCCATTGGCAAAATCAATTGAAGATATCCGAATTGTACTGAATGTAATGAGTGGGAAAGATCCAAAAGATCAAACTTCAATCACGTCTTCAGAAATCAGTGAAGAAGAAATAGCAACTTCAACTATAAAAACAATCGGTTATTTTAAAAACTTTATCGAAAGCGATGCTATTGATGCACAAGTAAAAGCTGATTTTTTAGCTAGTATCGAAAAAATAAAAGCCAAAGGAATTGAAGTAAAAGAATTGGATTTCTTCAAATCTGATATTTTAGTTTCGACTTATTATACATTGGCAATGGCTGAAACGGCTTCGAATTTATCCCGTTTGGACGGAACAAATTATGGAAACCGAATTGAAGCTGAAAATTTAATTGAAACCTACGCTGTTACGCGTTCTGAAAACTTTTCGGAAGAAACAAAACGTAGAATTGTAGGGGGGAACCAGGTGTTGTCACAAGGTTTCTCGGATGAAATATATTTAAAAGGATTGGCTTTAAGAGATCAGATTTCTGAAAATTTCAGTAAAGATTTTAATGAAGTGGATATCATTTTATCACCCGTTACACCAAGTACTCCGCCTAAAATTGGAGACAGTTTAAAAGATCCTTTGGCGATGTATTTGTCAGATGCTTATACGGTTGGGTTTAGTTTGGGACAATTGCCAACTTTAACCGTGCCACAAGGAACAAGTACCGGACTGCAAATTACGGCAGCAAAAAACAATGATGAATTAGTGTTGAAGTTCGCAAACTTCTTAAAAGATACAATATAATGGAATTGGAGCAATTAACAGCGGCATTAAAAGCCCACGATTTAGAATTGGTAATTGGACTTGAAACTCACGTTCGATTGAATACCAAAACCAAGTTGTTTTGTTCTTGTCCAAATCAAGAAATAGAAACACCTAACGAAAATATATGTTCGGTTTGTACGGGACAAATGGGCGTTTTGCCTGCCTTGAATAAAGAAGCGATTACCAAAGCAATTTATTTTGGAAAAGCGGTAGAATCTACTTTTAGTAATGAAGTGATCTCTTGGGATAGAAAACATTACGAATATCCGGATAACCCAAAAAACATACAAATAACACAATTTCATAATCCAATCATTCCTGATGGGAAAGTGTCTTGTTATAGAAATGATGGTTCTCAATTTACTGTAAATTTAACGCAAGTTCACATCGAAGAGGATGCTGCAAAATTGATGCACGAAAAGAAAATTTCGTTAGTCGATTTTAATAAAGCGGGAGTTCCATTAATTGAAATTGTTACAGAACCTTGCGTTCGTAATATTGAAGATGCTTCGACTTATGCGCAGTACATTCAGCGTATTGTTCAGAATTTAGGAATCTCGGAAGCGAATTTAGAAAAAGGAGAATTCAAATCGGATGTTTCGGTTTCTTTACGTAAAATTGATTCGAACGTTTTAAACCCAAGAACAGAAATCAAAAACTTGAACTCGTTTAAGTTTATGGTGGAAGCTTTGAAAGAAGAGGTGGAGAAACAATTCAATTATTTCATAGAAAATGCTGCATTTAGACCTGATCAAACAACTGTGTTATGGGATGCTGATTTGAAGCAAACCAAAGTAATGCGTAAAAAAGAATTTGAAGCGGATTACCGTTTTATTTCGGAGCCGGATTTGCCTTTTGTAAATATCAAAGCAGAAATCGATGCGATTAAAGTGGATACAAGTGCTTTGCCTTATGCAGTGGAGTCTATTTTGATTGGTGGAGGTGTTTTGCCACAAGATGCTAAATTTTTTACAGCTGATGCTTTGCGTTCAAGAATCTTTGTTACATTAAATAACGAAATCAATGATCCGTCGTTTGTTGCTAAAACGTTGTCAAATAATGTTAAGGCAGAAGACTATGCTAAGATTCATAATATTGAGCATTTAGTAACCATTTTTGTGCTGTTTAAAGCCGAAAAAATCACAGCTGTTTTAGTTCAAAATGCGATTACGGGTTATCTAAAAGACCAAAATTTTGACTACAAAAAGTATTTTGAAGAAAATACTATTTCAGAAGATACAATTCAAGAAGTTATTGCCAAAGTTCTTGTAGAGAATGAGGCTGTTGCCAATGATATTAAAGCAGGTGACCAAGGAAAAGCAGGTATTTTAGTTGGTAAGATTTTAGGTATTATTGGGAAAGGTGCTAATGGAAAAGTAATTCGTCAGATTATTTTAGACAAATTAGGAGCTGATGCTGTTTTAGAGAAAGAACAAGCTTCTGAAAAAGTTTCTACAGCAACAGTTGCTGAGAATAAAGAAAGTCAGGAAGAATCGCTTCCTGAAATTCCGATTATTATAAAAGACATTTACAGAACACATAAAATTTCTCAATTATCAGAAGCAAGCATCAATGAAGAAGTGGTATTGTCTGGCTGGATAGCGAGTGTTCGTGATCACGGTGAATTGATGTTTATCGATTTGCGTGATTCAAGTTATGAGATTTTCCAAATCCGTATCAGCAGAGAATCATTTCCTAATATCGATGAGTTGGTGAAATTGAAACCGGAATCGGTAATTTCAGTAACCGGTAAAGTGGTTGGGCGTAATGAAGATGATTATAATGCAGGCTTACGAACAGGTAAAATTGAATTGGAAACTTCAGTTTTAGAGATTTTAAACTTATCGAAAACATTGCCTTTCGAAATTAAAAGAGCGGCAAAAACGAACGAAGCAATTCGTTTTCAATACAAGTTCTTGGATCACAGAAATGATGAGGTTAGAAGAGCCATCGTAAACCGTCATAAAGTAATTAAATTATTGCGTGACATTTTAGACGAAGAAGAATTTTTAGAAATTGAAACGCCAATTTTAAGTGCTGGAACCGATGAAGGAGCACGTGAATTTATTGTTCCTACACGTAAACAAGCAGGTTTCTTTTATACATTGCCACAAGCACCGCAGCAGTTCAAACAGATGCTGATGGTGAGTGGTTATGAGAAATATTTCCAAATTGCACGTTGTTTTAGAGATGAGGATTCTCGTGGAGATCGTCAGCCTGAATTTACGCAATTGGACATAGAAATGGCGTACGCAAGTATGCAGCAGATTATAGATTTAAACACTAAAATGTTTAATGAAGTAGTGAAAAAAATATACGGAAACAAATGGATTTTGCGTCCGTTTGAAGTGATTACATACAAAGACGCAATGGATTTCTATGGTTGTGATAGACCTGATTTGCGTTACGGATTAAAAATGCAGGACATTACAAGTATTGTAAAAGATACTACTTTCCAAGTATTCAGTAAACCAATTGAAGACGGTGGAATAGTAAAATGTATCAAGGTTTCGGCCCAGGAGCAAGGCAACAAACGTATGTCCAAAGGCCAGATCGAAGCTTTAACCGCTATTGCTCAACAGCACGGTTTAGGCGGATTGGCCTATATTATTGTCAATGAATCTGAACTGCAGTCGCCAATTATTAAATTTTTAGGTGAAGAAATTGCAGCAGGAATTATAAAAGCGACTAATGCACAAGTGGGGGACATTGTATTCTTCTCTGCAGCAGATTATGCTACGGCTAATAAAGCTTTGGATGCCGTTCGTCAGGAAATGGGTCGAATGCTAAACTTGATTAATCCGAAGGAATTATGTCCTGCTTGGGTGGTTGATTTTCCAATGTTTGAAAGAACAGATGAGGGAAGATGGACGTTTACACACAATCCGTTCTCTATGCCTGCGATTTACGATTTAGAAAAGCATATGAAAGGGGATGATGAAGAAATTGGAACTATCATCGCTCAGCAATACGATATAATCTTAAATGGTTACGAAATCGGTGGAGGATCTGTTCGTGCGCATAAATCAGAAATCTTGGAAGCGACTTATAGAAATATGGGTTACAACAAAGAAGAAATGATGAAGAGCGTTGGAACGATGTACAAAGCTTTTCAATACGGTGCACCGCCACACGGAGGAATTGCTTGGGGAATTGACCGTTTGATGATGATTTTAGAGAAAAAAGCATCAATTAGAGAAGTAATGGCTTTCCCAAAAACAGGTTCAAGTGAAGATTTATTATTTGGAGCACCATCTCTTTTATCGGACAAAAAGGTAGAAGAAATGAATGTCCGAATTATGAGATAATAATATCAAAAATTGCAATATCAATTGTAATGACATTTTTTCAAATTTCCAAAACAGCATTTTAAATGTTTGTTTTGGGAATTTTGTTTTTTAGGTCAATTACTACTCAAATAATCGTTGTTGTTAAAATTGATATTTTTATGTTTTTTTGGCAGAATTGTTTGTTATTTTTATTATTAGGGTGTTGGTCATTGATATTTTTATGGTTTTTTAAGGAATTTGTTTTTTTATTAGCATTACCATTGAAATTACAAATGCTATTTTTATGTTTGTTTTTTGAAGATGTTTTTTATTGTTATGCCAATTGGTTTTTGTTGCTGAAATTGACATTTTTTGTTAATAACTTAACAACTTAAAAATGGGATTTTAACCATTAAATCTTATATGGTTTGTTATATTTGCTTGTGGTACAATAAAAACATTTTAGATTAAAAAAAATATGAGCGAAGAAATCAATAAGAACAATTATTCAGCGGATAGTATTCAGGCATTAGAAGGAATGGAGCATGTGAGAATGCGTCCTTCGATGTATATTGGAGATGTGGGAGTTCGTGGTCTGCACCATTTGGTTTATGAGGTGGTAGATAACTCTATTGATGAGGCAATGGGAGGACATTGTGATACCATTGGTGTTGCAATAAATGAAGACGGTTCCATTACGGTAGAAGATAATGGTCGTGGTATTCCGGTTGGAATTCACAAAAAAGAAGGCGTTTCTGCACTTGAGGTTGTAATGACTAAAATTGGTGCCGGAGGTAAATTTGATAAAGATTCGTATAAAGTTTCTGGAGGACTTCACGGTGTTGGGGTTTCTGTTGTAAATGCTTTGTCCAATCATTTGAGAGCTACCGTTCACAGTAGTGATGGAAAAGTATACGAACAAGAATACGAAAAAGGAAAAGCGTTGTATCCGGTTAAACAAATTGGAGAAACGTCTAAAAGAGGGACAATCGTAACTTTTTATCCTGATCCAAGTATTTTTACCCAAACGATAGAGTATTCGTATGATACTTTGTCAGCTCGTATGCGTGAATTGTCTTTTTTGAATAAAGGAATTACAATCACTTTTACAGATAAAAGAGAATTAGATAAAGACGGAAATTTTGTTTCTGAAATTTTTCATTCTGATGAAGGTTTAAAAGAATACATCCGTTATTTAGATGGAAATCGTGAGCCAATTATTGCACACGTTATTTCTATGGATCATGAAAAAGGAGAGATTCCGGTTGAAGTTGCGTTAATTTATAACACAAGTTATACCGAAAATATTTTCTCTTATGTGAATAATATCAATACACATGAAGGAGGAACGCACTTGCAAGGTTTCAGAACTGGTTTGACCAGATCATTAAAGAAATATGCAGATGCTTCTGGAATGTTAGATAAGTTGAAGTTTGATATTTCAGGTGATGACTTCCGTGAAGGATTGACAGCTATTATTTCGGTAAAAGTTGCTGAACCACAATTTGAAGGACAAACTAAAACAAAACTGGGGAACAGAGAGGTTGTTTCTCCGGTGAGTCAGGCAGTGAGTGAAATGATTGAGAATTATTTGGAAGAAAATCCAAATGATGCCCGTATCATCGTTCAAAAAGTAATTCTTGCAGCACAAGCACGTCACGCAGCCAAAAAAGCGCGTGAAATGGTACAACGCAAAACCGTAATGGGTGGCGGTGGATTGCCAGGAAAACTTTCTGATTGTTCGGAACAAGATCCTGCAAAATGTGAAGTATATCTTGTCGAGGGAGATTCGGCAGGTGGAACGGCTAAACAAGGTCGTGACCGTGCTTTTCAGGCGATTTTACCATTAAGAGGTAAGATTTTGAACGTAGAAAAAGCAATGCATCACAAGGTTTTTGAAAACGAAGAGATTAGAAATATTTTTACTGCGCTTGGAGTAACAGTTGGTACAGAAGAGGATAGTAAAGCTTTGAATATATCAAAACTGCGTTACCACAAAGTAATCATCATGTGTGATGCCGATGTCGATGGTAGCCACATTTCTACTTTGATTTTGACATTCTTCTTCCGTTTCATGAAAGAGTTAATAGAAGAAGGACACGTATATATTGCGGCGCCACCTTTGTATTTGGTTAAAAAAGGAAACAAAAAGGAATACGCCTGGAATGACGATCAACGTGATCAGGCGAATGCAAGAATGGGTGGAAGCGCCGCTATTCAACGTTATAAAGGTCTTGGAGAAATGAACGCAGAGCAATTATGGGAAACTACAATGGATCCTGCTTTCAGAACATTACGTCAGGTAAATATTGACAGTCTTGCTGAAGCAGACCGCGTATTTTCTATGTTGATGGGAGATGAAGTGCCGCCAAGAAGAGAATTCATTGAGAAAAATGCTGTTTATGCAAATATTGATGCATAATTAAGTTTTTTATAAAATTAATAATTAACATTAAAAAACATTAACAATGAAAGTTACAGTTGTAGGAGCAGGAAACGTAGGTGCATCATGTGCTGATGCAATTTCTTATAGAGGGATTGCAAGTGAAGTAGTATTATTGGATATTAAAGAAGGTTTTGCTGAAGGTAAAGCTATGGATATCATGCAATGTGCTACTAATACAGGTTTTAATACTAGAGTTTCTGGTGTTACTAATGATTATTCAAAAACTGCCAATAGTGATGTAGTGGTAATTACATCAGGAATTCCAAGAAAACCAGGTATGACTCGTGAAGAGTTAATTGGTATCAATGCCGGAATTGTAAAAACAGTTGCTGATAATGTTCTAACACATTCTCCGAACGCTATCATTGTTGTGGTTTCAAATCCTATGGATACAATGACTTATTTGACATTGAAAGCTACAGGTTTGCCAAAAAACAGAATTATTGGAATGGGTGGAGCGTTAGATAGCTCACGTTTCAGATATTATTTGTCACTAGCATTGGATAAACCATCAAATGATGTTTCTGCAATGGTTATTGGTGGTCATGGTGATACAACGATGATTCCTTTGACAAGATTAGCTTCTTACAATGGAATTCCGGTTTCTGAGTTTTTATCAGAAGAAGAATTAGCTAAAGTAGCTGCTGCAACTATGGTTGGTGGAGCTACTTTAACTGGACTTTTAGGAACTTCTGCCTGGTATGCGCCAGGAGCTTCAGTAGCTTATTTAGTGGATAGTATCCTGAATGACCAAAAGAAAATGATTGCTTGTTCAGTTTTTGTTGAAGGGGAGTACGGTCAAAACGATATTTGTATCGGAGTGCCTTGTATCATTGGTAAAAACGGAGTAGAGGAAATCGTTGATATTGCGTTAAACGATGCTGAGAAAGCTACTTTTGCTAAAAGTGCAGATGCAGTTAGAAATATGAATGCTGATTTGAAATCAGTATTGGCATAATAATTTTTATATAAAATGAGAAGACTGCACTTTTGCAGTCTTTTTTTTTGATATTAATCCATAAATATATTGGTTAATACTTACGTTAATTATATATTTGCTCGGTTTATAAAAAAGCTGTAGTTGTAATTCTTTTGTTTTTAAAACAATGAGAATGTTAACTGCTTCTTTTGTAATTGTTTAAGCAAAATATATACATAAATAATTAATTTTTAGTAATAATGCAGAATAAAGGACTTATTAAATTTTTCGCAATTCTATTTGCATTGGTAAGCATTTACCAACTTTCTTTCACTTTTGTTTCCAATAAAGTAAAAAGTGATGCAAAATCTTTTGCTAATGGAAACCCGGATAAAGAATTAAAATATTTGGATTCCATAGGTAAAGAAAGTGTTTTCAATCTTGGATTTACCAATTTTACTTTTAACGAAGTAAAAGACAAGCAAATCAACAAAGGTCTTGACTTAGAAGGTGGTATTAATGTAATATTACAAATTTCTATTAAAGATGTTTTGAAAGGATTGTCTAATAATTCTAAAAATGCAGTATTTAATAAATCTTTAGCTGATGCTACTGCCAATCAAAAAGGAAATCAAACTTATATTGATGCCTTTTTTGAAGCATTTGAAGCGAATTCTAAAGGAACTGTAAAACTAGCTTCTCCAGATATTTTTGCCAATAGGTCTTTACAAGGCGAAGGTGGAATTGATTATAAAATGACTGATGCAGAAGCACAAAAAGTAATCAGAAGAAAAGTTGATGAATCAGTAGAAAGTGCTTTTGGAGTATTAAGAGAGCGTATTGATAAGTTTGGAGTTACACAACCTAATATTCAAAAATTAGGAGAATCTGGAAGAATTCTTGTAGAACTTCCTGGGGCAAAAGATGTAGATAGAATTAAAAGGTTGTTACAAAGTACAGCTCAATTAGAGTTTTGGGAAACATACAAAATTGAAGAGATTGGTAATTTCTTGATGTCTGCAAATGAGGCATTGAAAAAAACTGAGGTAGCTAAAGTTGAAACAAAAACTGTTGCAAAAGATTCTTTGAGTGCATTATTAACTGATGCAAAAGATACTGCTGCTACTAAAAAAGGAAACAATCCTATATTAGATAAAATTATTGGACAAGGTGGCGGACCAGTTTTGGGTCTGTTTTCACCAAAAGATACAGCTACTGTTGGAGGATATTTGAGAAGAGCTAATATCAGAGTTTTATTGGCAGCCGATCAAACTTATGCAAAATTTGTTTGGGGAAAACCAACTTCAATTAAAGATGCAAAAGGTAAAGACGTTGAAGCAGTAGAATTATATGCCTTAAAAGGGAATCGCGATAATGTAGCTGATATGAGTGGTGGAGTTGTTACTGATGCCAGCGATACATTTGATCAATTGGGAAAACCAGCCGTTTCTATGCAAATGAGCGGTCAAGGAGCGAAAATTTGGGAAGAGTTAACAGGTAAGGCCTATACTCAAAAAAGCAATATTGCTATTGTTTTGGATAATGTGGTGTATTCTGCACCAGGTGTTTCCAGTGGTCCAATTTCTGGTGGTAGATCTGAGATTTCAGGTTCTTTTCAGATTTCAGAAACTAAAGATTTAGCTAACGTTCTTAGAGCAGGTAAACTTCCTGCTGCTGCAGATATTATTCAATCAGAAGTGGTAGGGCCATCCTTAGGTCAGGAAGCAATTGATAATGGTACTAATTCAGCTCTTTTAGGATTGCTTATTGTATCGCTTTGGATGATGGTTTATTACGGAAAAGCAGGTTGGTATGCTAATATTGCATTAGCTGTCAATTTATTGTTTTTGTTCGGAATTTTAGCGAGTTTAGGAGCAGTTCTTACTTTGCCGGGTATTGCTGGTATTGTTTTGACAATGGGTACCGCAGTTGATGCGAATATTATTATCTATGAAAGAGCAAAAGAAGAATTGCGTTCCGGTAAAACATTACAAGAAGCAATTAGCGCTTCGTACAGTTGGAAAGGAGCCATGCGTTCTATAGTTGATGCTAACGTTACTCACGTTTTGACAGGTGCTGTATTGTTTATATTTGGTTCAGGACCAATTAAAGGTTTTGCAACTACATTGTTAATTGGTATAGTTACCTCTTTGTTTACTTCTATTTTCATTGCAAGAATATTTTTGGACTGGAGTGCTAGTAAAAGTGATAAATTATCATTTGTTACCGGATTCTCTAAAAACTTCTTTACCAATTTCCATTTTGATTTCTTGAAAGTTAAGAAATGGACGTATGCTTTTTCAGCTATTGTAACAGTTGTAAGTATTGTTTCATTGTGTACAAATGGTTTGGATCAAGGTGTAGATTTCGTTGGAGGAAGAACTTTCCAGGTTCGTTTTGAAAAACCAGTTGAAGTAGAAGCAATAAAAGAAGAATTAGTTAAAGTATTTGATGGTAGTGCTGAGGTTAAGGTTTTTGGAAACGACAACCAATTAAAAATTACTACTAAATATAAAGTTCAGGAACATGGAACTGAAGCGGATGAAGAGGTAAACAAATTATTGTATGATAATTTGAAACAACATTATTCTGCTGGATTGACTTATGATAAATTTGTTAATGCATACGAAGGTAAAAAACTAGGTATTTTACAAGCTTCTAAAGTAGGACCAACTCTTGCAGAGGACATTAAAACTAATGCTTATTGGGCTGTTCTTGGGGCAATGCTTATTGTAGGGTTGTATTTAGTAATCAGTTTTAGAAAATGGCAATACAGTTTAGGTGCAATTGCAGCTATTGCTCACGACGTTATTTTTGTATTGGGTATTTACTCATTATGCTATAAATTCATGCCATTTGGAATGGAGATTGATCAGCACTTTATCGCTGCGATTCTTACTGTAATTGGGTATTCTATGAATGATACTGTAATTGTATTTGACAGGGTTCGTGAGTATTTGGCAGGAAAAACTAAAGGAAACTTTAATAGTATCGTAAACCAATCTATTAACAGTACCATGTCAAGAACGATCAATACTTCATTAACGATGTTGTTAGTATTGTTGATTATGTTCATTTTTGGAGGAGATTCTATCCGTGGATTTATCTTTGCGATGTTGATAGGTATTCTGGTAGGAACTTATTCTTCATTGTTTATTGCTACTCCTGTTTTATGTGATACGATTTCAGAAGAAGAACATAAAAGAATTGAAGCAGAGCACAACGCTTAATCGATTTTAGATTTTATATTATATTAAAAAGACCCGATACTTTCGGGTCTTTTTTTTGCTCTGGATTTATATAAAAAAGTATTATTGGATTACTTTTTCTAGAAGCACAAACATGGCATGTTTTCAGAAAACATGGTTCCCGCTCTTTTAGCTTTATCTTTGCTTTTTAGCAGCAAAAAAGAAAAGTATATTGCTTCGATCGGGGCTAAGGAAAGACATTGTGTGTTTTTGGAATTATTCGGTAATTAAATATAATGTAGCTCACTACAGTCTAATGTGAGTTTAGGTTTAATCAGTTAAACAATACGTTAAATAAGGCTCTTTTTATGGTAAAAAAAAAGCTTCCCAATTGGAAAGCTTTTTTTTAAATTTTGATGTAATTAAAATTATATTTTGACTGGTTTTTCTGCAGTAAATACAAAATACAATCCAATTAGTATAAACGGAATACTCAACCATTGACCTGTAGAAAACAGTCCTAAGGCACTTTCAAAACCACCCTGACTTTCTTTTACATATTCCACAACAAAACGAACAGACCATAAAAGGATTAAGAACAGTCCAAATAAATATCCTGATTTTTCCCTTACATCTGTTTTCCAATACAAAAAGAACAAAATAGCAAAAACAAAAATATAAGCTATTGCCTCATATAATTGTGCCGGATGTTTAACAGGAACTTGTTGTAGTAATTCTGAAAATTGTGGATTAGTAGCTATAGCATTATATGCCTCTTTTGGATTTGCAATTTGAGTATTATTAACAGCATCACTTTGAGTATAAAAGTCTCTAATAAATTTCATTCCAAAAGTAGAATCTGTTTCTTTTCCAACAATTTCCGAATTGAAAAAATTTCCAAGTCTCACAAAAATAGCACCACTGGCAACAGGTATGACAATTCTGTCCAGAATCCACATTTGAGGCCTCTTTAATACATTTTTGCTATAAAAATACATTGCAACAATAATGGATATTGCTGCTCCATGGCTGGCTAATCCTTGGAAACCTGTAAATTCAAAATGAGGTTCAAATCTAAAAGGTAAAAGTATTTCTAGTAAATGATTGCGATAATATTCCCAATCGTAAAAAAATACATGTCCAAGACGCGCTCCAAGTAATGTGGCTAATACAGTCCAGATGAATAAGCTATCTAGCTTTTCTATAGGTTCATTTTCACGTTCAAAAATATTTTTCATAATGTACCAACCCAATCCAAAAGCGATAACAAACATCAAACTGTAAAATCGAATGACAAAAAAACCTAAATCAATTCCTTCTGATGGGTTCCAAACTATGTTTAAAGCGTGTGTCATGTAATAAAATTTTAGTTGTAAAAATATATATTTAAAGCAGAGTATGTCTTTATAAAAAGTTAATGTTTATGTGAACATTTTTTCTCAGGAACAGGGTCGTAACCTGTTTTCCCCCATGGATGACAACTTAAAATTCTTTTTATTCCTAAGTAACCTCCGTAAAATAATCCATGTATCTGCAAAGCCTGAATCATATAGGCTGAACAGGTGGGTTCGAATCGGCAAGCTGCTGGTAAAAATGGAGATATCGCAGATTGATAAAACCGAACTAGAAGTACAAATGGATATATAAGAATTTTGTTTAGCATATCTTGTAAAGTATTCAGTGTTGCGTTTTTAGTGTTCGGCTGATTACCGACCACTGTTTACTGAACACTAAATGTAGTGCCTTCTTTACCATCTTTCAATTGAATTCCTAAAGCAATCAATTGATTGCGAATTTGATCTGACATCGCGAAGTCTTTATTTGCTCTGGCTTCCATTCGCATATTGATTAGCATATGAATAACTCCTTCTAGTTTATCATTATTATTTCCAATAGCTTTTTCATCTTTCAATCCCAGAACATCAAAAACAAATGAATGTATTGTAGTAGAAAGTGTTTTTAAATCTTCGGTAGTGATGGTTACTGAATTGTCTTTCAATAAATTGATAAAACGAACGCCTTCAAATAATTGTGCGATTAAAATTGGACTGTTGAAATCGTCGTTCATGGCATCATAACAACTTTGTTTCCAACTTTGGATATCTAAAGTAGAAGTAGCACTTGGTTTGATTTCTTTTAAACCGTCTACAGCTTCCATTAATCGGTAAAATCCTTTTTCGGCAGCCAAAATAGCATCATTGGTAAAATCAAGATTGCTTCTGTAGTGCGCCTGAAGAATAAAAAAACGAGCTACACTTGGTGAGAATGCTTTGGTTATATTTGGATTATTACCAGTTAGAATTTCTCTTGGCAAGATATTATTTCCGGTAGATTTTGCCATTTTTTTGCCATTCATGGTTAGCATATTGGCATGCATCCAATAATTTACCGGTGTATGACCTGTGCAGGCTTCATTCTGTGCAATTTCGCATTCGTGATGTGGGAATTTCAAATCCATTCCGCCACCGTGAATATCAAAATGATTGCCCAGATATTTGGTGCTCATTGCGGTACATTCTAAATGCCAGCCAGGGAAACCATCGCTCCAAGGTGAAGGCCAACGCATGATATGTTCCGGTTCAGCTTTTTTCCAAAGGGCAAAATCCTGTGCGTTTTTTTTATCACTTTGCCCATCTAAATCTCGGGTATTGGCTAACATGTCTTCGATGTTTCGACCACTTAAAACCCCGTAATTTTTGGTTTCATTGTATTTTACCACATCAAAATATACAGAACCGTTTACTTCATAAGCCAATCCGTTGTCAATTATTTTTTTGACAATTTCAATTTGCTCAATAATATGTCCTGTTGCTGTTGGCTCTATACTTGGTGGTAAGAAATTAAATAAATTTAAAATTTCGTGAAAGTCGACTGTATATTGTTGAACGACTTCCATTGGTTCCAGTTGTTCCAATCTTGCTTTTTTGGCAATTTTATCTTCACCATTGTCTACATCATCTACAATATGTCCTACGTCGGTAATGTTTCTAACGTAACGGGTTTTGTAACCCAAATGCAAGAAATACCTAAAGATTACGTCGAAAGACATAAAAGTACGCACATTTCCAAGATGCACGTTGCTATAAACCGTTGGTCCACAAACATACATTCCCACATTTCCTTCGTGAATTGGTGTGAAAAGTTCTTTTTCTCCTGAGAGAGAATTGTATATTTTTAAGGGTTGGGTCTTGTATAGAGGCATTGTTACTTGTGGTTTATTGTTTTTGGTTTAATTTGAAAGCATCAAATCAATTAGAATTTAGTATCCAATTTGATGTAATCCAAGAATTCTCTACGCGTTTGTGCTTCTTTAAATTTTCCGCCAAATTCAGAAGTTACCGTACTGCTTTCTATGTCTTTAATTCCTCTGGAGTTTACGCAAAGGTGTTTGGCATCAATTACACAAGCAACATCTTCTGTTCCCAGAGCAATTTGTAATTCTTGTACAATTTGCATGGTCAAACGTTCCTGCACTTGTGGTCTTTTGGCATAATATTCTACAATACGGTTCATCTTGGAAAGTCCAATTACAGTTCCGCTAGAGATATAAGCTACGTGAGCTCTTCCGATTATTGGTAGTAAATGGTGTTCGCAGGTAGAGTAGAGTGTGATGTTTTTTTCGACCAACATCTCACCATATTTATAATTGTTGTCGAATGTTGAAGCTTTTGGTTTTTTGGCAGGATTTAGACCTCCAAAAATTTCTTTAACAAACATTTTGGCTACACGATTGGGAGTTCCTTTTAGGCTGTCGTCAGTCAAATCCATTCCAAGGGTTAACAAAATGCTTTCGACATCTTTTTTTATTTTTTCGATTTTTTGATCATCGCTAATATCAAAAGCATCTTCTCTTAACGGGTTTTTTGCGTTTAAGCTAATATGATTGTCTCCTATTTCGTCGTGAAGTTCTTCGTTGTTTATCATCGAAAGTTGCTATTATAATTAATTTTGGTGTATAAATTTAAGGGGGTAAAGTTAATTAATAAAAGCCAAAGAATTTCTATGACTTTTATTAATTAATCTATGGTATTTTTTAGTTGACAGTACTTTTTACAGCCAACTGATTTTTTTCGGAATTGTAAATCGGAATGGCGTCTTTTAGAATTTCTACAGCACGAATTAAATCTTCTTTTTTCAAGACGTAAGCAATTCTAACCTGGTTCAAACCAACATTTGGTGTAGAATAAAATCCTGCTGCAGGAGCGACCATTACAGTTTCTCCATTCAAATCGTAGCTTTCCAATAACCATTGAGCAAAATCGTCAGTATTGTCAACCGGCAGTTGAGCGATACAATAAAAAGCTGCTTTAGGGGACTTCACTATAACGCCTTCTATTTTGTTTAATTCGCTAATCAAAGTGTCTCTTCTTTCTTTGTATTCGACAATTACTTCGTCAAAATAACTTTGAGGTGTGTCAATTGCTGCTTCACAAGCAATTTGTTCAATTGTTGGCGGGCATAAACGAGCTTGTGCAAATTTCATTGCAGCGGCGATAACTTCTCTGTTTTTAGTAACCATGCAGCCAATTCGAGCTCCACACATACTGTATCTTTTGGAAACCGAATCAATCATGATTACATTTTGCTCGAGTCCTTTCAGATTCATTACAGAAAAGTGCAGGTCTCTTTCGTCGTATATAAATTCACGATATACTTCGTCTGCGATTAAAAACAAATCGTGTTTTTTTACTAACTCACCCAATTGAGTAATTTCAGATTCCGAATACAAATATCCTGTTGGATTGTTTGGATTGCAGATTAAAATAGCTTTCGTTTTTGGAGTAATTGCTTTTTCAAATTCTTCAATTGTTGGAAGTGTAAAACCGCTTTCAATATTGGAAATTACGGGTACTACCTTAGCGCTGGATTCTTCTGAAAAAGCACTGTAATTCGCATAAAAAGGTTCAGGAATGATGACTTCATCTCCTGGATCCATGATGCTTCCAAGAGCAAACAAAAGAGCCTCAGAGCCACCTGTGGTAATCATAATATCTTCATAGCCAACTTTTACCTCTTGTTTGGTGTAAAATTGGGCTAGTTTTTTTCTATAACTTTCATATCCTGCCGAAGGACCATATTCTATGATGGTTAAATCAATATTTTTTATCGCTTTTATGGCGATTTCTGGGCTTTTTATATCGGGTTGACCTATGTTTAAATGGTACACTTTATGGCCTTTCTTTTTGGCTATATCAGCATAAGGAGCCAATTTTCGAATTGGCGATTCCGGCATTCTTCGACCTCTGATTGAAATTTCAGGCATGATTGTAAAATTTGAATGCAAATTTGCGATTTTTTTTTCGAATTTAAGAGAGTCAACAGTCTTAATTTGACGTTAAAAGGAGATTATTGTTTAATAATTTGCTAACTTTATGAAAACAATTCTGGTGAAAAAAGTAATATTTTTATATTTTCTATTCATCTATGCTTCCCCTCTTTTGGGTCAAGATGGTTTTGTATTTGAAAAAAATGTGGATAAAGTAGAGATTCCTTTCAAATTGATTAATAATCTAATCTTTATTCCTATAAATGTAAATGGAGTAGAATTGAATTTTTTGTTGGATTCTGGGGTTGATGAAACTATCTTGTTTAGTATGGAAGACAAGAAAGAAGTGAGCCTTTTTAATGTTAAAAAAGTCACTTTAAAAGGTTTAGGAAGTGAAGATTCTGTTGAGGGATTAAAATCTCAGAATAACACTTTAGAAATTTCCGGTTTGAAATCTACGAATCAATTACTGTATATTATTTTAGACCAAAATTTTAATTTATCTTATCATATAGGAATTCCTGTAAATGGTATTATTGGGTATCATTTTCTAAAAAATAATTTAGTAGAAATCAATTACGAGAAAAAAAGAATTACAGTTTATAGAGATACAGAAAAAGTTAGGAATAAAATAGAAAAAAAATTTCAAAATATTCCTATTACCATCGAAAGATTGAAGCCATATATTGCCAGTAATTTAGTTCTAAATACTATAGAAATCCCTGTAAAATTATTAATCGATATAGGGAATAGTGATGCGGTCTGGCTTTTTCAAAATGCTTCGAAAAATATAATAGTTCCGGATAAAAATTTCGAGGATTATCTTGGTAAAGGATTTAGTGGAGATGTTGAAGGAAAAAGAGCCATGATAAAAAAAATTATTTTGTCAAAATTTGAATTTCAAAATCCTGTCATTGCTTTCCCGGATTCGATTTCTATTAGGCATGTCACAATGGTGAAAGATAGAGCAGGTTCTGTTGGAGCAGAAATTTTGAAAAGATTTACAATCGTTTTTGATTACCCCAATCAAAAAATGTTTCTGAAAAAGAATAAAAATTTCAATTCTCCTTTTAATTATAATAAAAGCGGAATTGAATTGCAACATTATGGTTTGCAGTGGGTTCAGGAAACATTTCCTTTAGAAATTACTCCACTATCGGGTGGTGCTAATTCTTCTAATAATTTTAAATATAAGTTTGAATTAAAACCTGTTTACTTAATTGCAAATGTTCGAAAAAATTCGGTAGCGGCAATTAATGGAGTAAAAAGAGGAGATATTTTAATAAAGATTAACGGACTTCCAGTTCATAGATATTCATTGGATGGAATTAATGCAATTTTAAAATCAGAAGAAGAAAAATGGGTAACACTCGAGGTGGAAAGAAATAATGAACTTCTTAAAATTAAATTTCTATTGCTGAATGTGTTGTAAAATGATTTTCTGAATTGAAATGAGGCAAAAATTCCATTATTATTTATATTGTTTCTAATTAAAGTAGTATTTTTAGCCAAAATTAAATACTAAATTTATCGTGAAAAAATATTTTTTCTTAATCCGTTTAATTTCCTTTTTTCTTCTTTTATTTTTCATTTCTACTGAAACTTTCGGACAATGTGCAGGTGATGATGTTGCTATTGATGTATGCGATATTCCTAATCCCAGTAGTCAGGCAATAGCATTATTTCCTTTATTGGGCCCTAATGCAACACCAGGTGGTACATGGACAGATGATTATTTTTCAAAAGGACTGAATTTAAATACTGGGATCTTAAATGCTCAAATAATACCAGCAAGTGGAATTTATACCTATACCTATACAGTTTCCAATGGAAGTTGTGCCGATACTTCAGCAACAATAACAGTTACAATTGGTGCCTATGCAGGTATTGCTACAAAGGCTATAGCTTGTAGTGATGATAAGGCTTATAATCTCTTTCATGTTTTTGATGGTACAAGTAATTTAAGTCCACAATCTAATGGAAGTTGGTTTAATGATACTCTAGGTGTTCCTGTTTCTAGTGTGATTGATGCAGAAGCTTTAGGAGTAGGCACTTTTCAATTTACCTATACTGTTTCAGGAGTTGGGAATTGTCTGGTTAGCGATTCCGAAATAGGATTTGTCAGTATTTATAGAGCCCCAGAGCCAGGTCTTCCTGCCAAATTATTGTTATGTGATAATGAAGATTTATCAGGATATACTAATCTTGATTTGCATGATATGCTTGCTGGTGAAGATGCTGATGGAACATGGAATGATAATAACGGCACCGGGCAAATTACTTTTTTAAAGGATCATCATATTAACGTTCAAGCTATCTATAATAATTATGGAATTGGAGAGTATTCTTTTTCTTATACCGTTTTGCCTGATCATCCTATTTGTCCCAGAAAAACATCAGTTGTAATAATTAAAATTGAGCACTTACTTGATTTTACCGGCTCTACTTTAGTGGTACATTCAGATATATGCGAGCCTGAAATTCCAACAGCAACTTACTCAGTTACACTTACAAAAGGACCAACAGTTATTCCTAATGGTCAATATTATGTTACTTATAGTATTTCAGGGCCAGCAGGCGAGATAAAAACAGAATTACTAACACTTACTAATGGTGTTATAAATTTCGCTTTAGATTCAAAATATTTTCAACAAGTTGGTGATTTTACGGTTCAGATTACAAATATTACTGCTTTTGGAACTGAAGGGGCATGTAATAATATTATCAATAATTTATTTGATATTTTGCATGTATATCCAATTCCTGATTTAGATGGAGCAAAATTAACTATTGATTCAGTTTGTCAAAATAAAATTGCTTTAGTTCAAATTACTGATGCTGCTCTTTTAGCAGATGGTACTTATGATATCGTTTATAATTTGTCAGGAACAAATACAGTAGCTTCTCAAGCTGTCCGGATAGTTTCAGTTGGAGGGGTTTCAAGTTTTATTATTCCTTCTGGTTTTATTGTAAATGATGGAAATACAGTAATTACAATTACAAAAATTACTAATGTAGTCACTACATGCACGAATACAGCAAATAATAAAGGAACAATGGTTGTGAATCCTTTGCCTAATCCCACGAATTTAAAAATAGTAGTAGACGACTATTGTTTGAATAAACCAGTATTGGCTACGATTTCAGGTTTAGGTACTTTAACAAATATTACTATTACCTATACTTTATCAGGTGCTAATGTCGCAACACAGACAATTCCATTAATTGTTAGTGGCGGAAATGTAAGCTTTACTATCCCTTCAAATTTGTTGACCAACACAGGTTCAACTACTATTGCTTTAATAAATTTGGTAAACGATGACACGACTTGCGGTATTATAATTAATAATATATCTGATAATTTTTCGATAAATCCTATTCCTAACGCTCCAACAGCAGCTAGTCAACAAAATTTTTGTGAAGCAGATCTAGCAACAGTCGCAGATTTGATCCCGAATGGTTCAAAGTATCAATGGTTTGATTCTGCAGTATCTACAACTCCTCTTGCTAATTCTTTTGTGTTGATATCTGGAAATTATTATGTGAAAGAAATAGGTTCTACAAGTTTGTGTCTTTCAGCATCAACAATGGTTGCAGTTATGATAAATGATGTTCCAGTACCAACATTAAGTCAGAACGGACAGATTTTTTGTGGAATTGATCAGCCTAAAGTTTCAGATTTATCAGGAAATACTAATGCTCCGGCTTCTATAGTCTGGTATGATGCAGCAACAAACGGAAACCTTTTAAACAGCACAACTTTATTGCAGGATAAAGTAACATATTACGGATTTGATTTTTCTACTGCCACAGGTTGTCTTTCAAAAAATAATATAGCTGTAACCGTTTCGCTTACAGATTGTACTACATCTCAATATGATTTTTTTATTCCTGATGGATTTTCTCCAAATGGAGATGGTGTAAACGAATATTTTACAATTCCGGAAATCGAATTTTTATATCCGGATTATACGCTTGAAATTTATAATAGATACGGAAACATGATGTTTAAAGGCAATAAAAATAAACCAAATTGGGACGGGAGAAATTCTGAATCAGCAGGTTTTAGTGATGCAATAGCACCAAACGGAGTCTATTTTTATATTGTCAATTTTAATAAAGATAATAAATCGCCTCAACAGGGTCGTCTTTATTTAAATCGATAAATTTCATACTTTTTTAATATAATTCCAAATGAAAAAAATACTATTTCTAATAAGTTTTTTCTTTTACATCATAGACTCTTCGGCTCAGCAAGATCCTGAATATACCCATTATATGTATAATATGAGTGTAGTAAATCCAGCATATGCTACAGGAACAGCAGCGATGTTAAACACAGGAGCTTTGTATAGAACACAATGGGTTGGTGCAGTTGGTTCTCCTAAAACCTTTACTTTTTTTGGACATACAGCTTTAAGTGATAAAATAGAAGTAGGTATGTCTTTAATTTCAGATGATATTGGAGATGGTGCGAAAAAGGAAAATAATTTCTATGCTGATTTCGCTTATATCCTTGAATTGGGAGGTAAAAATAAATTGTCATTCGGACTAAAAGCAGGACTTACTTCTTTACAGACTAATTTTAATGGATTTCGTTTTGAAAGTGGGGACGTAACAACAGATTTAGCATTTTCTCAAAACATTAATACTACAAAGCCCAATATTGGTGCAGGAGCTTATTATTTTACCGACAAGTATTATGTTGGTTTGTCAGTTCCAAACTTAATCAATTCTAAACATATAGAAGAAAAAGCAGGAATTGTAGCGTATGGTTCCGAAGAAATCCACGCTTTTTTGTCTGGAGGCTATGTATTTAAAATCAATGATTTATTTAAATTGAAACCTGCTTTTATGTCAAAGTTTGTTGTAGGATCCCCCATTTCGGTTGATGTTTCTGCAAATGTTTTATATAACAATAAGTTCGAATTAGGAGTGTCTTATAGATATAACGATTCTTTTAGTGGTTTGATGAATATAAGCGTTATGCCAAATTTAAGAGTGGGCTATGCTTATGATTACACCACTTCTAATCTGGGTCAGTTTAATTCAGGAACACATGAAATACTATTACTTTTTGATTTGGATTTATTAGGAAAAGGATATGATAAATCACCAAGATTTTTTTAAAATGAAAAATATGAAAAAATTACTCGTTGTTATATTCGTATTTTCAATACAGATTATAAATGCTCAGGATCTGGAGTTAGAAAGGGCAAAACGTTTTTTTGACAGAACCTATTATACAGAAGCCATTCAATTGTATGAAAAGATAGTTTCTGAAAAGCCTTCTACGGAAGTGGTTAGAAATTTAGCAGATAGCTATTATTATACCAATGATTTTAAAAATGCACAACGTTATTATCGTCTTTTAATTAAGAGTTACAATCAGGATTTAGATAGAAATTACTATTTCAAATTTGCACAAACTTTGAAAGGAACTAATTCGTATGAAGAGGCACATACCGTTTTGAAAGAGTATTATTCAAAATCGGCAAATACTCAGGATTTAACCAAATTTGAAAGTGATACTAAAACCTTGGAAAATGTTTCGGCAATTGGTAATCGTTATGATATAAAAAACTTGGGAGTCAATACAGAAAATTCCGAATTTGGGGCTGTAAAACACAACGATAGTCTGATTTATGCAGCAGTAAAAAAGAAACCAGGATTATTTGATAAAGTCTATAAGTGGGATAATGATACTTATTTGAATTTGGTTTCGGTATCAATGAAAAATATAGATTCTAAGGATTCTATTAGATATTATTTTGCCAAAGAATTAAAAACTTCGATGCACGAGTCTAATATCATTTTCACAAAAGATGGTAAGACGATTTATTTTACCCGAAATAATTATAAAAACGGAAGAAGAGGTAAAAATGAAGAGAAAGTATCCAATCTTCAAATTTTTAAAGCCGAATTGGTAAACGGAAAATGGACGAATGTAACTTCATTGCCGTTTAATAGTGATAATTATTCTGTAGAGCATCCCGCTTTAAGCAGTGATGAAAAAACATTATATTTTGCTTCCGATATGCCGGGAACATTAGGGTCTCTTGATATTTTTTCGGTAGCGGTAAATGAAGGAGCTTTTGGAACTCCTCAAAATTTAGGGGCTGGAATAAATACAGATAAAAGAGAGCAATTTCCATTTGTTTCCAATGACAATAAACTTTATTTTTCTTCTGATGGTCATTTAGGATATGGTTCACTTGATGTTTTTGTTTCAGAAATAAAAAATAAAGAATACAGCAAAGCTAATAATGTTGGTTTGCCTGTCAATTCTAACTTAGATGATTTTGCATTTAATATTGATTCCGATACCAAAGAAGGTTATTTTTCATCGAATAGAGCTGAGGGAAAGGGTAGTGACGATATCTATCAGTTAAAAGAAGTCAAAGATTTGATAATTGAAGATTGCAAGCAGTTTATCACAGGAATCATTACCGATGTTGATACCAAATTACCTTTAGAAAATGCCGAGGTTTTACTTCAGGATGCTAATAAAAATAGAATTAATTCAGTTACAACTACTGCGGATGGAAAGTTCAATTTTACAATAGCTTGTGAATCTTCTTATACGGTTTTGGCATCAAAAGTGAATTATACAAGTAATTCTAAAGCTTTAGTTTCAGGAAAAGTTAGAGATTATTTGAATGATGCCTCAATGGCATTAAAGTCGCTTGATGTTTTGAAATTGGAAGAAGATAGAAAGCAAAAAGAGGCTTTAGCTTTAATTGCTTTAAAAGACGCAGAAACAAAAGCAAATGATATTGCGCAGGCTGAAATCAGAAAAAAAGAGAAAGTAGATCAAATTTTAAAAGAGGAAAAAGATGTAGTCAAAGACAAAGATCGATTGATGATTAAAACACCGCCTATTTATTTTGATTACGATTTATGGTATATCAGAAAAGAATCTAAAATCATTTTGAACAGAGTTTATGATTTAATGAAGAAATATCCGGGAATGGTTGTTGAAATTGGTTCACACACCGATTCCAGAGGAGATTTGGAGTATAATGCGGAGCTATCCGGAAAAAGAGCAAAATCAACCAAGGAGTATTTAGTGGAATCCGGAATTGATAGCAAACGAATCATTGCCAAAGGTTATGGAGAATCGGTGCCAATTATAAAGTGTATACCAGATGAATCCTGCACCGAAGAACAACACGAATTAAACAGACGAAGTGAATTTGTGATTAAGAATTTATAATTGAACTTTAGTGACATAAAAAAACCGTTCCAATTATTGGAACGGTTTTTTAGTATTTAAAACTGAGTGAAATTATTCTGAAACGTTACCTTTAATTTTCAAAGGAACTCTTCCGCTATCGTAATTCACAGCATTGGATTCAACAGTAATTGTTTTTCTAATTGGTCCGGGAACCATATTGTATTTGATATCAAATTTACCAGTTTTTCCAGGTGCAATTGATGCAGATGGTTTTGATGAAATGATAAACCCAGAAGTGGAAAGCACATTTGTAATGATTAAAGGAGTATCACCAGTATTAGTAAATTCAATAGAGCGAACTCCATTGTCATTTTGTTTCGAAACAGTTCCGTAATCTATTGTATTGTCTGTCGCTTTAAAATCAATCTTAGCACCCGATTGGGCAAAACCAAAACTACTTGTCAATACAATTGCTATTAAAAGGGTAAAGTTTTTCATTTTCGTTATTTTTGAATGTACATTAAAGTAAATATACTTTTTTTAATTAACTGGACAATTATTTATTTCTCTTTTTATACTGTACTTAATTATTTACTTTTGTCCTCAATTAGAATTACAATAATCAGACCAAAGTAAAAAAAGTTAAATCGTTAATTCGTGGAATCGGTTCAACACTTAAACGAATTAACGATTTAACACTTAAACGAATCCACATAAAATGACAATTCCTGCACAATTTGACGCTAAAACCATTGAAAATAAGTGGTATGACTACTGGATGAAAAATAATTATTTTCATTCAGAGCCAGATCACAGAACACCATATACTATTGTAATTCCTCCGCCTAACGTAACTGGAGTTTTACATATGGGACACATGCTGAATAATACAATTCAGGATGTTTTGATTCGTCGTGCACGTTTGAAGGGGTTCAATGCTTGTTGGGTTCCGGGAACGGATCACGCCTCGATTGCGACTGAAGCGAAAGTGGTTGCCAAATTGAAATCAGAAGGAATTAATAAATCGGATTTGAGTCGTGAAGAGTTTTTGAAACACGCTTACGATTGGACAGATAAATACGGTGGGACAATCTTAGAACAATTGAAACAATTGGGTTGTTCTTGTGATTGGGACAGAACCAAATTTACGATGGATCCTGATATGTCAGCATCGGTAATTAAATCTTTTGTGGATTTGTACAACAAAGGATTGATTTATCGCGGTTACCGAATGGTAAACTGGGATCCGGAAGCCAAAACAACTTTGTCTGACGAAGAAGTTATTTATGAAGAACAACAAGGAAAATTATTTTTCCTGAAATATAAAATCGAAGGTTCAGAAGAGTTTTTGACTGTTGCAACAACTCGTCCGGAAACTATTTTCGGAGATACTGCAATTTGCATCAATCCAAATGACGAACGTTTTGCTCATTTGAAAGGAAAGAAAGCGATTGTTCCAATTTGTGGTAGAGTGATTCCAATTATCGAAGACGAATATGTAGATGTGGAATTTGGAACAGGTTGCCTGAAAGTAACTCCGGCACACGATGTGAATGATAAAGCTTTAGGAGAAAAGCACAATTTGGAAATTATCGATATTTTCAATGAAGATGCCACGCTGAATAGTTTTGGATTGCATTATCAGGGGAAAGACCGTTTTGTGGTTCGTACTGAAATAGCAAAAGAATTAGAAGAAACTGGAGCTTTGGCTAAAACCGAAATTCACCTAAACAAAGTAGGAACTTCAGAAAGAACCAAAGCGGTAATTGAACCTCGTTTGTCCGATCAATGGTTCCTGAAAATGGAAGATTTGGTAAAACCAGCTATTAAATCTGTTTTAGAAGATGGCGATATTAAGCTGCATCCAAAACGGTTTGATAATACCTATGCGCATTGGTTAAATAATATCCGTGACTGGAATATCTCGCGTCAATTGTGGTGGGGACAACAAATTCCTGCTTATTTCTATGGCGACGGAAAAGAAGATTTCGTTGTTGCTGAAAACATCGAAGATGCTTTGGCTTTAGCCAAAGAGAAAACCAACAACCAACAACTGACAACCAACAACTTAAAACAAGATGTTGATGCTTTAGACACTTGGTTCTCTTCCTGGCTATGGCCAATGTCTGTTTTTGGAGGAATTATGGATCCTGAAAACGAAGATTTCAAATACTATTATCCAACCAATGATTTGGTAACCGGACCGGATATTTTGTTTTTCTGGGTGGCGAGAATGATTATTGCAGGATATGAATACACGGATAAAAAACCATTTTCGAATGTGTATTTAACAGGTTTGGTTCGTGACAAACAAAGACGTAAAATGTCTAAATCGTTGGGAAATTCACCTGAACCTTTAGAATTAATTGAAAAGTTTGGTGCTGATGGAGTTCGTGTGGGATTGCTTTTAAGTGCTTCTGCAGGAAATGACATTATGTTTGAAGAAGAATTGTGTAATCAGGGAAAAGCTTTCACCAATAAAATTTGGAATGCTTTCAAACTGATTAAAGGTTGGGAAGTTTCGGATTCGATTCCTCAACCGGAATCTTCTAAAGTAGCGATTGAATGGTATGAAGCCAAATTGCAACAAACACTTTTGGAAATTGAAGATAATTTTGAAAAATACAGAATTTCCGATGCTTTGATGGGAATTTACAAATTGGTTTGGGATGATTTCTGTTCCTGGTTTTTGGAAATGATTAAGCCGGCTTACCAACAGCCAATTGATGGTGTAACATTTGCGAAAGCGATAGAAATGTTGGAAAACAATATGAAATTGTTGCATCCGTTTATGCCGTTCCTGACAGAGGAAATATGGCAATTATTGGACGAAAGAACTGCTGAAGAAGCATTAATCGTTTCAACCTGGCCGGAAATGAAACCTTTCAATACGCAATTAATTACCGATTTCGAAAACACGATTGAAGTGATTTCCGGAATCAGAACGATTCGTAAAGACAAGAATATTCCATTCAAGGATACGATTGAATTGAAAGTAGTAAACAATGATAAGGCTTCGACTTATTTTGATTCGGTTGTTGCCAAATTAGGGAACATCACTTCATTGGAATACGTTTCGAATAAAGTGGACGGCGCTTTGTCTTTCCGTGTAAAATCGAATGAATATTTTATCCCGATTACAGGAAATATTGATGTTGAAGGGGAAATTAAGAAACTAGAAGAAGAATTAAAATATACCCAAGGTTTCTTGAAATCAGTTCAAAGTAAATTGTCTAATGAGAAATTTGTGAACGGAGCACCAGAGAAAGTTTTAGCAAATGAAAGACAAAAAGAAGCGGATGCACTTTCTAAGATTGCTACGCTTGAACAAAGTTTAGCAGGATTGAAATAGATTTTCGTTTATATTTTATAATATCAACCCGACAGGTTTTTAAAACCTGTCGGGTTTGTTTTTTTAATACAAAGCGTGTTTTTAAAAACTTTCTCTCAAAATGGTATGAACCAATTCTTTAGTTGGTTTTTGTCCGTTGATTTTTTCTCTTACCAAATCAAAAGTTACTTTGAAACCACATCCCAGTTTATAGTTACTACAACCGTAAGCCGTTTTTCCTTTAAGAACAGTTCCTTTTTCACATTTCGGACAGGCTAAAGTATCAGCCGAAGCAGTATTTGTGGTTGATGGAGTAGAAGCAGTGGTTCTTTTTGGTTCTAAAACGAGTTTAAAATCGTCATCCAATCGCAGTAAACCTTCAACAATTCCGGCATCGGTTTTGAAGTCTTTTAAATTTACGGTTGATCCTTTTTGAAGCAATCGCAAGTATTGGTTTTCAGATATTTTTTTATCGGCAAAAGTATAAGGTAAAACAAAATCACAACCTGCTTTGTAATTGGCGCAACCATAAGCTGATTTGCCTTTAAGCAGACTAGCTTTTTTGCATTTCGGACACAATTCTGTGGAAATTCCTGCGGTCTTTTTTTGTTCTATTGTGGTTTCTTCTTTTTGAATATTATCTGAATGCGAAATATTGGCACGTCGGGTTTCGCTACGCACTTCATAGACTAATTCATCGACCATACGTTTCATATTGTTGATAAAAGCTCCGGCGGTAAAAGTCCCTTTTTCGATGTCCTTCAACTGCTTTTCCCAAGAACCAGTTAGCTCAGCCGATTTTAATAAATCATTCTGAATTGTATCAATCAACTGAATGCCTGTTGGTGTTGGTAAGACTTGTTTCTTGTTGCGAACAATATATTGGCGTTTGAAAAGCGTTTCAATAATATTAGCACGAGTAGAAGGACGACCAATGCCGTTTTCTTTCATCAGTTCCCGTAAATCTTCATCGTCAACCTGTTTTCCGGCGGTTTCCATAGCACGCAATAAAGTCGCTTCGGTAAACTGATTGGGTGGTTTGGTTTCTTTTTCTAAAAACGAAGGCTCGTGTGGTCCTTTTTCGCCTACGATAAAATTAGGTAACAAGTCGGCTTCTTTTTCTTTGGCATTCGGATCTTCAAAAACAATACGCCATCCTTTTTTCAGGATTACTTTTCCTGTGGTTTTAAAACTCACTTCGGATGCTTTTCCAATAACGGTGGTATTGGCAACCAAACAATCCTCATAAAAAGACGCAATAAAACGTTTGGTAATGATATCGTACACCAATTGCTGATTGTACTGCAAATTATTTTGTACTCCAGTAGGAATTATGGCGTGGTGATCGGTTACTTTTTTGTCATTAAAAACCTTAGCCGATTTCTTGATTTTCTTGCCCAAAAGCGGTTGTGTTAATTCAGCGTAATTGGTTAATTTTTCCAGAATCCCTGCTACTTTTGGGTAAATATCATTGGATAAAAAAGTAGTATCGACTCTGGGGTAGGTGATTACTTTTTGTTCGTATAACGTTTGGGCAATTTTAAGCGTTTCATCTGCTGAAAAGCCAAATTTAGTATTGCAATAGACTTGCAGTCCGGTTAAATCAAATAGTTTTGGGGTAAATTCGTTTCCGTCTTTTTTGTCGATAGAAACAATTTCGAAGTCGCTTTCTTTGACTTTATTAGCCAAAAACATTCCATCTTCCTGATTTAAAAAACGCCCTTCTTCATAGCTGAAAAGCGTTTCTCGGTATAAGGTTTGCAATTCCCAATAGGGTTGAGGTTTAAAGTTCTCTATTTCCTTAAAACGCTGTACAACCATTGCTAATGTTGGAGTTTGTACACGACCAATAGACAAAACTTGTTTATAACCCCCGTGCTTTACGGTGTACAAACGTGTGGCATTCATACCCAACAACCAGTCGCCAATAGCTCTGGAAAAACCGGCGTAGTATAAATTATCATAGTTGGCAGATGGTTTTAAGTTTTCAAAACCTTCTTTAATCGCTTCGGTGGTCAGGGACGAAATCCACAAGCGTTTGACCTCGCCTTTGTAATTAGCTTCGTTCATTACCCAACGCTGAATGAGTTCTCCTTCTTGTCCGGCATCCCCACAGTTGATGACCAATTCGGCTTTGTCAAATAGACTTTTTACAATTTTGAATTGCTTCTGAATACCTGAATTATCGACAACTTTAGTTTCAAATTTATCAGGAAGCATCGGTAGGTTATTCAAATCCCAGCTTTTCCAATAGGATTTGTAATCGTTGGGTTCTTTCAAAGTGCATAAATGTCCAAAGGTGTAAGTTACCTGATAGCCATTACCTTCGTAATAACCATCGTGCTTGGTGTTGGCTCCCAAAACGGATGCTATTTCACGGGCTACACTTGGTTTTTCGGCAATACAGACCTTCATTTTTGTTTTGAGTTTAGAAAACGCAAATTAGGAATTTAGAAATTGGTATTAAAAGGAAATCATTAGGAGTTATGAACGACTTGAGTTTAGGGGGACAATTCTTTTAAATTAAAAATCCCAATACTGATATTTTTTCAATATTGGGATTTTTCAATGTTATTAAAAAAATCAAGAACTTTTTCTGCTTTTCAAAAAACGAAAGTGGCAGAAAAAGTTCTTGAACAAATGAACTAAACTAAAAGTCTTAAATTATAATTTGTATTTTAAACTAACCATTACCTGACGTGGAGCAATTGGGTTTACACTATAATTTTCGTGTACCGTATAATTCAATTCATCAGTAATGTTCGATACTTTACATAAGATAGAAATTTTTGTCCAGTCGTATCCAACAGAAGCATCAACTGTTGCATATCCTTCTAATGGAATGTCACGATCTCTGATGGTTATAGTGTAGTCATTTGGATCAGGGGTACTTGTAATAGCTGTCCATAAATAGTCATCATTCCAGCCTCCTGTACGATCTCCAATATAATTTCCGATAGCTCCAAAAGAAAGTCCTTTCAATATACCAGTAGGCAATTTATAGAAAAAACTTAAATTGGCAGTATGTTTTGGCGTTCTTGCTAGAACATCTCCAAAAATAAGGCTGCCATTTGTGCCTGAAGATCTTGAAACTTTGGTTTCGTTAAAGCTATACCCACCCATGATGCTTAATCCTGTAAGCGGTCTGGCAGTAATGTCTATTTCTACTCCTTTTCCTTTTGTAGCTCCAACTAATTCTTTCAAATTGTTGTTTACATTTTCGGTAATTCCATCAGCTTGAAATTGAGCAGTTTGAGCCAAATTATTGTTTTCAATTTGGTATACGGTTATATTAGTACTCAAAAGTCCTTTCCAGAAATCTTTTTTGATACCAGCTTCGTATTGATCTATGATAGATGGGTCTAACGGTTGTAAATTAACTGTTGTTCCTGTATTTGGTGAAAATGAGTTCGAATAACTAGCGAATAAAGATAAATCTTTGTTAGGTTGAATTACCAATCCGGCTTTTGGAGAAAAAGCTCTATTAAAAGTTTTTATTCCTGTTGTAGTAATACCAGTAGAATATACTTGTGTTTTAACTTCTGCCTCTTGCCAAGACCAACGGATACCTCCTAATACTTTGATATAATCAGTAATTGAAATTAAATCTTGTGCATAAGCGCCAAAACGTTGAGTGTTGGTAGTCGCTAATTGTGTAGATTTTGAAAAAGGAGCGTTTAAGCTTTGCGTACTATAATCATAATTGAATAAATTGATTGGAGTACTTTCTGTAGTAATAACAGTTGATGATGTTGGACTAGCATAGAAAGCATAAGTGTAACTAGGAGCATCCGAGTTTTCATAATCAACTCCTGTAAATATTTGGTGTTTGATACTTCCTGTTTTGAAAGTTCCTTGTAAACTCAATTGGTTTGCAAATATTTTTTCGGCAGCGTCAGCTTGCGTCAAACCACGTTTCCAGTCGCCATTGGCAGCTACTGAACTTAGTTGTGCAGTAGATTTTTGAGTTCTATTGTAGGATTGATAAGAGCTATTGAAACCTAACTTCATGCTGTCGTTAAAATCGTGATTAACTAATACCGAAGCACTAGCTGATTTGGTATTTCCAGTAGACCAAAGTGCTCCATAATATACATTACGTGGAATATCTAAAATAGTTTTAGTACCATTGACAATTCCAGTTCCAAAATCTGGAGTCCAGTCAGCACTTAAATAATCTCCTTGTGCTGTGATTTGAGTTTTATCTGAAATTTTGAATAGAATAGAAGGATTAACGTAAATACGGTCATTTTTTACAAAATCTCTAAAACTTTCTGAATTTTCATAAGAAGCATTAAATCTGTAAGCTATAGATTTATTTATAGGGCCATAAAAATCAATAGACGGTTTATAAAAAGCATAACTTCCCATTTGCATTGTTAGTTGACCGCCTTCAGTAAACTTAGGTGTTTTGGTAACTAAGTTTAGAATTCCTCCTGGAGTGACATTTCCAAATAACAAAGCAGAACCTCCTTTAAGGAATTCTACTCTTTCTAAAGAAGCAACGTCAGGAATTGAACCTCCATTATAACGGAAACCATTTTTGAACATATTGTTGGCGTCCATAGAATATCCTCTGGACCATAATGATTCATTTGCACCACCACGAGCAGAACCTACATATACACCATTGGCGTTTTTGATTACATCACTCAAACGAATAGCTTGCTGCTGTTCTATTACTTCAGCATCGATAACTTGTACACTCTGCGGTACGTCCATTGGTTTTAAACCTGAACGTAAGGCTGTTACTGGTTTTGTTTGTTTGTTTCCAGTTATAACTACTTCTTGTAGTGCTTTACCTTTTCTTGTTCTTGTAGTATCAGAAACACTTTCTGATATTTCATTGGTTTTTTTTCCAGTTACGCTTGCAGTTCCTTGTGCAAAGCCTGATTGACAGAATAATAGAATTAACGAGGGTAGTAAAATATATTTCATGTTCTTTATTTGGATTCAATAAAAATAATGGCGCAAATATAAAACCTAAGTCCGGATTTACAAAGCTTATTTAGATTAAATATCGATAATTTTTAAGAAATATTTAACTATTTGTAATTCAGTTTTTTACAACCTTTTTTCATGCCTATAATCTGAATATTTAGATTTTGTATGCTGAAAAAGTTATTTTTAACTTTTATAAGTTCTTGTATTTCGTCTTTAGAGAAATATATTATGGTGTGTTTTTTTAAATAATACCACCTAAAAATAATTTGGTATTTTTATTTTAGAAGAATGAGATTGGGAAAATTGTAATATTTTATTTGCTCTTTCAGAAGTCTTTTAAATGTTTATCAGGACTTTAAAGTTTTACCTTAATTTTAATTTTTTTCGATTTAATTACTTTTCCATCGTCTGTAATCATTAAGCAACTATAATCGGGATATTTTTCGAGTAAAAGCAAGCCTGCTTTTTTTCCTAAAACCATTAAAGAAGTACTCAAACCGTTTGCGGTTTCTGCATTCGGACCAAAAACCGTCACACTACATAATCCTGTTGATGGATAACCCGTTGCCGGATTGATAATATGGGAATAACGTTTGCCGTCAAAAACTACAAACTTTTCGTAGCTTCCAGAAGTAGTTACTGCTTTCTCTTCTAATGGTACGACAGCAATAATTTTATCAGTGTCAAAAGGATTTGTAATACCAATATTCCAAAATTTTCCATTAGGCTGTTTTCCCCAGGTACTCATATCGCCAGAGCCGTTTATAATTCCGGATTCGATTCCTTTGGCTTTCATCATGTCCCGGCATTTATCAGTCGCATATCCTTCTCCTAAAGCACCGAATCCAATTTTCATCCCTTTTAGTTTTAAGAAGATGGTCGATTGAACACTATCTAAAATGATGTTTTTATACCCTACTTTGTCTACTGATTTTTTAATGGCTTCCACTGAGGGCATCTCGGTCATTGAGCCATCAAATTTCCAGATTCTATCCATCGCTGAAAAGCTGATATCAAAAGCTCCATTTGTAATTTTAGAAAACTGAATAGCTCTTTGTGTTAATTCAAAAACTTCTCTGTCTACCTTTACTGGTCGAATACCCGCATTCTGGTTTACTTCGGATACTTGGGAGTTAGATTTCCAGTCGGATATTAAATATTCTATTCGCGTAATTTCAGAAATAATACTGTCAATATTTTGTTCCGCTGAAAGTGAATCTTTGGTGACAATGGTAATATCAAAACGCCCGCCCATCAGTATTGTAGTTCTTTTTCGTAGAACTTGACTATTTCCTGTAAAACAGAAAACAATTAAACAGAGAAAAAGGAATTGGTATTTAGTTATCATACTATAATTTACTAATAACAATCGGTCAATACTTGGTCTTTTGCTTTATAATCTGAAATAGTCAAACTAGTTGGCGCAAGAATTTCATCAAGTGCAAATTCTACATCTTGTTGCATGGCAAGTGAACCGCAGATCATCACAACTCCTCCATGAGTTAGTAAATCAATAAAAAAGTCCGCATCTCGTTTGATGAGATTCATAACATAATTATGGTTTGCTTCACGGGATAAAGCCAAATGAAAACTTAGCAGTTGTTGCTTTTTTATCATTTCATTGGTAAATTTTTTATAACCTATAACGGTTTCAGTTTCTTTTCTAAAACCAGAATACAAATGAATAACTGTTTTTTTCTTGTTTTGTTCAATCATTCCAAGAAAAGGAGCAATACCAGTTCCGTTTGAAATCAGGGCTATTTTAGAGGTATTTTTCGGTATATGAAAACCAGGATTTTTAATAATTCGTGCTTTGATAATCGAACCTACTTCAGTATTGTATAAAAAACCAGAACCTAATCCATTTGGATGTAATTTTACAACCAATTGTATGTTGCCTGAATGATTTGCGATAGAGTAGAGGCGTTCACGAGTATCATTGGCAGGATAAATAGCCAGCAAATCACCCGAAGTAAATTTGGCTCTACTATTCGCCCGAAGTGTCAACAAAAAAGTATGTTCGGAATCAGAAACCAGGGTTTTATCTAATACGATTAGTTTTTGCAGCCCTTTTGGAACGTGATTGTATAATGATGGAGTGGTAGAAAGAGAGATGCCTGTTTTCTCGCTCCAAAGTTTTATCCAATCTACAAATTCTTCTGCTGATTTGTCGTTTACGGTTTGTAAATCTAAAATGCGTTCTGCCCAATTTTGTTTTGCTAATAAAGTATCAATTTCTCGTGCATAACCACAAAAATCAGGATAAGCTTTAGAACCAAATCCTACTACAGATACATTGATTTTTTGCTTTTGTTTTGTTTGATTCACAAGCGATATAAATTTAGTCCCATTGGATGGAGGATCTCCCAATCCGTGAGTGGAAGCAAAAATAATGAGATGTTCTGCTTTTGGATATGTTGCATAACTATTCAATTCTGTGACGAAAACTTTTTCTCCGTGAGCCAATAATTGTTTGTAGATAGCATTAGCAAATCGCAATGTACTTCCGTTTTCAGAACCTACTAACAGGATGAATTTGCTTTCTTCGGCTTTGTGTTTGTTTTTAATTCGACTTGCTCTTCGCTTTAAGGTCATTGCAAAACCGGAGTAAATAAAGAATAGGATATTTAAACTCGCTATTCCAAGAATTATAGCCCAAATAACATTGGTTCTACCAGTATGCAAATCCAGACTCAAATCGGCTAATTGTATTGTCATTGGCGATTTGGTCTCACTAATTATAGCTCCGGTGATTTGGTTGACTTCAAGTTCGCGGTCTTTTAATTTAATGATGTAATATTCTTCGGGATCGTCTGAAAAAGGGAATTCAATTTTCTGAACATCAGCTAAAAGTGTGTTTTTGAAAAAGGATGCATTATCTTTTTCTGAAATTGGTGCGGTTTTTACAATTTCGATTTTTTTATCTGATTCTGTTTTTTCGAGGAAAAAGTTGAATTTTTCTAACGTTAAATAAGTTCCAGATAGTGCAATTATAAAAATCGGAATTAAAGCCAGTCTACCCAAAACGACATGGTAATATTGAGCGAAATACTCTTTCACAACTTTCGAAAAGAAATTGTGTATTCCTCTTTGTCTCTTTAGAACCAGGACAAAACCAGAAATAGAAATTAAAACTAAAATAAAAGAGATAAATCCAACAATAAAACGCCCTGTTTCTTTCAGGAATAAAGAACGATGGAGTGCAGTTGTCCATAGAATAAACTCACTTTTTTTGATGGGTTCTCCTAATATTTTTCCTGTTCTTGGGTCAATATAAGCGTTCACATCATTGTCTTCCTGATCTAAACCTTCTAGAGTTACAAATTGATTGTGGTCAACAGTTAATTCGGTTATTTCAGGATAGATATTACGCAGTATGGGCAAGGTTTCTCCCAATGTTATTGAACCGAAATTTTCTACTCGGTATGGCGGTGTTTTCTCTTGGATTGCATCCACGGCAAGTATAGTACCTGTTACAGATGCCAATACTAAAAACAGAGAAGAAAACACAGCCAAAGCCAAGTGTGAATAACGCCAAAAAGAAAGAGTCATTGATGTAATTGTGTTTTAGGAATTATTTATGTTAAAAAAAATCTGCGAAATCTAAGTGAAAATAGTAGCACACAGATTTTGCAGATTTTCTCAGATAAAAAATCAAAATTTAGATTTTGTTTAATCTTACGTAGCGAATATAACCTTTTCCTTCTGTTTTATTTGCAATTCCTTCAGTAGTAAGAGGAACTTCAATATCATTTACATAATATTTTTGATCTTCAACTGCTGTTTCAAAACGCAATTTATATCCTTTGTTAATTTTTGAATCTTCAATTTCTAATGTAGTAGTACTACGATCTCCTCCAGTTACTGAAGCTCCGGTTTTGGCACTGATATTTTCTGGTTTTTTAGAATAAAATTTATGCCATTCTTTAACGGTTTTGTACCATTTTTTATCGTCTCCCATCACATAAAGTGTTTTTTCATATTCTCCTTTAGGACTAATTAAAGAAACTACTACATAAGCACCTTCACCCACATAGTTAGACATTTGGAGCATACATTTGTATTTACTGGTTTGTGCTGTTGCCTGAAAAGATAAAAGGCAGATTAGTGTACCTGTTAAGGCTATTTTGATGATTGATTTCATATCGAAATTATTAATGGTATTATGAATTGTGATTGGATTAGAACTGTTATTTCAAAAAATCTATATCTGTTTTGTTTTTAGCTAATGACTCATTTTCTTTTGCCAAGTCAAAAGTACTTTCTTTAAAATCAGTGGTAATTTCTTTTTTGGCACCAATAGAAACCAGGTATTTCAAAATAGTATCATCTTTAGATATCATTGCTGCTTTATGCAAAGCGGTTAAACCATCTTTGTTTTTTGCATTGATGTCTATATTTAAATCAGTAATTTTTTTTAGTAAATTCAGGTCATTTTTAATTACTGCTATATGGTAAAGTGTGTTTCCGTCTTTTTGAGGGGCACTAAGGTTTAATCCTTTGTCCTGAAGCAATTTTATTTTTGCTGCAAAAGGATCTTGTTTTGGTGCATTGTTAGACTCTGGTCCACGATTCATTTGTGGTCTGTAAGATTGTATTAAATATGCACCTAAATTATTGCCTTCTTTGTCTAATACTTTTACATCAGCACCTTTATCCAAAAGTAAAGCTACAGCGTCAGGAGTTCCTGATTTTACTGCCAATGTTAGAGATGATTCTCCTTTTAAATTTTGTGTATTGATGTTTTTTACAAGAGGTAATAATTGTTCTAAAACAGCAATGTCTTTAGCTGAAGCTGCAACCATAAAAGGAGTATTCCCTTCGTTGTCTGCTTTATTAGCATCTACACCTTTAGTCAGAAAATAGTTGATGATTTCAGTTTGTTTGGGTTTACTTGCCAAAAAGTGGAGTACAGTCTGTCCTTCTTTGTTTGTAGCTGTTGGCTTTATTTTTAAATCCTCTACCAAATATTTATAAGTTTCAAGTGTATTGGATTCTCTACGTGAACCTTGTGCTGCAAAAATTAATGCATTGTCCGTGTATTTTACTCCTTTTTCTAATAGTGTTTTTAAGAATGCTATATTTCCTGTTTTTGCCACATAATTGAAAGCTGTATTACCATTGTTATCTACATCTTTAAGTGACATTCCTTTGGTTGCAAAATAGGTAGAAAGGCTAAGATTTTTATCAGACGGAATTGCAATAAGTAATAAGTTTGTTCCATCCTGATATTTTTTCTTTGGATCTATTCCAGCTTTAAAGAAAGCATCATAAATAGCCGTGTTGCTAACACCGCTACCAGCGGCTGCTGTAATAGGAAATGAACTATGACTGTCTTCTAAATTGATGTCAGAACCTTTGGCTATAAGATATTCTACGATTTCCAGATTTCCTTTACTAGCTGCCCAGTGCAAATAAATTCGATTATCGTGAGTTGATTTATTAACTGGATTTCCAGGTTGCTCCAATAAGAATTTTATTGTTGCATTTGGTGCGTCGTTATTAATTGCTAAAACTACTGCATCAAAAGATCTGTCATTGGATGCTGAAGGATTGTTGCCTTTTGCAATTTCAGCTTGCACAGTTGCTATATCTGGAGTTGTTTTCCAGAAAGACTGCTCCAAAAGTGTGTTTTTTTGTTGTGCACTAACCAATAAAGTTGCGGCTAGAGCAAAAGAAATGAAAAGATTTTTTTTCATGAAATTTATAATATATTGGTAAGTTAACTGAATTATTTAGAATAAATAAAAATAGTGCAAATGTAAAAATAAATAGTATAATACCAATCATTTATTTAGTCTTTAAAAATGGAATTTTTCTAATCCGTTTGGATTAGATTTTAAAAAAATAAAAAGGTTTAAAGTAATTACTTTAAATATTTCAATTCTTTTAGGATGTCTATCATAAAAACATCAGGCTTAGAAGAATTTCCGAACCTGATGTTTTTCTATATATTTTATGATATTTGCTTATTCAACAACCAAAGACAATACGGTTTTATTTACTGTATTGTCGTATGCTTTTTCTTTAAAACTTCCTTTGTTGTTATCTATCCATTCCAGATTTACCAGATACAATCCTTTTTTGTTTGGTGTAAAAGCAGCTTGCCCTATTTCATTTGTCTCAACTGTTTTTACCCAGCCATCAGGGTTAATAATTGTGATGTTTAAATCGCCTTGTTGCTTTTTATCTTTAAATGCAGTCAATAAATAACTAGTGTTTTGTTTTTGTGCTGTTAGGTCTAAAGGCTGAATGGCGTATTCTTTAGCAATTGCTGTTTTTACTGTATAAGTAGCTTTTAAATACAAAATACTACGTCCAAAACCAAGATTTTTTTTAGACATATCTCTCACTTCAGCTTGGTCATTTACACCAATTATTTGATAAGTTCCTGCGGTTTTTGTTTCAAATGTACCCTGCCAGTTTGTATCAGTTTGTATCATTGCAATTTCTGTTTTGCTCCCTGTAGCATCAATTACAAATATTTTGATGTCTTTTAGTCTGTCTAATTTTGCTCCTCTTTCAGGTGCTTCTTCAGCATATTCGCCAAAGAATAATTGGACTTGAACTTTGTCATTAATTTTGCCGGAACCTTTTACTTCAAGCCATATATTGTGTGCGTTTATTGTAATTGGTGTTAATAGAACAATAAATCCTAAAGTTAATTTTAATACTAATTTTTTCATTTTCATTGTTTTGTTTTTATGATTTTTATTTTTTAGAATACCTCTTCTGTTTAAAAAAGAGGTATTTCAAAAGTATAAACCGAAAGAGTTTTTTATAATTTATAAGTAAGACCTACTGCAATATTTCTTAACATTTGAGGTGTACCTGTTCCTACAATATAATAATGTTCATTGGTAATATTATTTAGCTTAAGGTTTAGGATAAGTTTTTCAGTACTATAAAAAACAGATGCATTAGCCACAGTGTAACCGTTGAATATAAAAGTATTAGTTGTGTTGTACCAAGAATCGCTTACATAATTTCCTCCTGCACCAAGCCCCAAACCGTTTAATTTACCATTCATTATTTTATAACTAATCCAAAGATTTCCAATATTTTTAGGTGCAAATGTCGAAAATTTGCCCTGAAGTGCTGTTGAGTTTTTAGTATATATGTTTTCGTTAAATCCATAACCAGCAACAATATTCAGTCCAGCAATAGGGTTTGCAATTATGTCTGCTTCAAACCCTTTACTACGCTGTGTTCCATTTTGTACTGTATAGGCTGCGTTTGTAGGATCAGCATAAGTAGCATTAGTTACATGAATGTCATAATAACTTAATGTACTGCTTAGTTTTCCGTTAAATAAATTGAATTTTATACCTCCTTCTGCCTGGTTGGCTTGTTGTGGTTTTAATACAGTTATAGCTCCACTAGGTCCAGTTGGAGCGGGTGCAACATTTATAAAACCATTATTGTAATTTGTAAAAAGAGATATTTTGTCTTTCAATACTTGATAAACGATACCTAATTTTGGGGATAATTGTGTTTGATTGTAATTACCACTTGTCAAACCTGTATTTTGTGAATACACACCACTATTTATAGCCCGGGTTACTCTTAAACTTGCCATTACTAATAATTTATCTGTAACGTTTAATACATTTGAAACATAAGCACTATATTGATCTAATTTTGAACTTCTAAAATTATATTTGACTAATGAATTTGCCGCCTCTACCTGAGCTTGACTAATTTCTGGAATAGGTTTAGTTGTATCTACTGTATCTGTATATCCATTTGTTAATGCTAAAGGACGATTTAATCCATAATAGTATTCCGACCAATCAATACCTGCCACAATGCGATTTCTAAGTTTACCAATTTTAAAATCACCAACAAAGTTTTGTTGTAGTTGCGTTTGACCAAATTTATTATCAGGTTCCCATAATCCAACCACTCTATTAACAGAGGTATTGCTTGTGAAAGTAGCAGAAGAATATAGATACTGTTTTGGATAATGTCCTTCAGAAAACATATAACTAGTTTGAGAAGTCCAACTATCCGAAATTTTATAATCTGCTGTAACATTTATATTATTCATAAAGTTATAATTGGCAAGACCGTTGCTGCTTAAACTTTTATCGTAAGGCAATAAATTTTTTAAACTTTTTGCAGTAACACCCGGACCAATGTTGTAAACATAAGTGGCATTATATTTTTGACTAACAATATCAACATCAAAATTTAAAGTAAGATTTGGGCTAGCTTTATAAGTCAATTTAGGAGAAAAAGAATAGCTATTTGCCCAAAGTGCACCATCGCCATTAGCATAACCATTTCTTGTCTGATAAGAAGCTGTAGCTCTAAACAATAGTGTTTTTTCTTTATCAAGAGGCGTATTTACATCTGCTGTTAGGCGGTTTAGCTGATAGGTACCGGTTGTGTAAGATAGTTCACCTCCAAAAGTTTCGTATGGTTTTTTCGTAACATAGTTAAGAACCCCTCCTAAACTGGTAGAAATATTACTAAACAAAGTACCCACAGGTCCCTTTATAGCTTCAATACGTTCAATATTAACAGGATCTTCTGGTCCGATAGCAGCTGAATTCATACCGTTTCTAAGTGATTGATAACTGGTAAATCCTCTAGATATAATACCAACACTACCACCTCCAGCCGCTCCAGGGATGGCTCCTGGTATATTTCTATGGGCTTGTGCCATATCTGTTACCAGCTGTTCTTTTATCAACTCTTTATTTACTGTGTTGTAAACTTGTGAGTTTTCTAAATTTTTTAGAGGCATTCGGGCTACATAATCGGTTTCTCTATCTGCAAATTTATTTGCTTTTTTATTTATTATGACTTCTTTTAAATCTTTATTTGAAACTTTCAGTTGAAAACTGAGAGTTGTTGTTTCGTTTTCTGTAACAGTTAGTTCATGTTGAGTTGTTTCGTAACCAGTTAAAGAAACTTGTAATGTATAAGTATTGGGTTTTATTCTGTTAAATTCAAAAGTTCCATTTTCATTAGAAACCGTACTGTATTTTGAATTTTTAAGAATAATGTTTACGCCCGCGGCTATTTCACCATCTGATGTAGTTATAATTCCTTTTATTTTTCCATGATTTTGTTGGGCAATTAAAGTTGTAGTTAAAATAAAAAATAAACTAATGGTATATGAGAATTTTGCCATTCTCGAATTTGGGTATTTCATTTGTTAAGATATAAATAGATTAATTTAAATTAGAAATAATTTTAGCGTTAATAATTTTTCTTTTTATTATTTCGTCCCCACCAAATATAAAATCCAGTAATTGGAAGACTTGCACAAACTAAACTGGCAAAAAAAGCGAGGATTTTACCTGGAAATCCTAGAATACTTCCTACGTGAATGCCGTAATTCATACTCCTAAATTTCTGCCCGGTATTCTTATCGTGATAAGCTGTAGTTTTAAGAGTCTTAGCAGTATGTTGATCAAAATGAATTGTAACATTATCAAAACTGCTTTTATACCCGGCAAAAGTAAAAAGAGGTGCTAACGAATCGTTAGCTTTAGGAACGGCTATATAATAGCGCTGAGCTTTTGGATGCAATTCCTTAATGGTAGCATACACTTTGTCAACAGGTTTTATAATACTATAATGTGTAGTGTCAGATTCGATAATTTCTTTTTCAATTGTTTTTCCTCCATTGAGAGCCCACTGTATACCTTTATCGTAGCAATCAAATGCCCAGACTAATCCAGTAAGTGCAATGATTAATCCAAAAATCATGGAGTAAAATCCCAATATATTATGCAAATCGTAATTTTTGCGTTTCCACTTCGTTGTGTCTTTCCAACGAAACCAAAAACGCTGTTTGGCAGCTTTTTTGTTTTTCGGCCACCAAAGTATTAATCCTGTAATAAGAGAAATAATAAATATTATAGTTGCTGTGCCTACAATTGGATCTCCTATTTCGCTTCTTAAACAAAGTGTTTGGTGTAGTCTTCGTACGAAAACAAAAAATTCAGAATTGTAATCTTCTAATTTTTTTACACTTCCTGTATAGGGATCTATGTACACTTCTGTTGTCTTATAACGATTCCAATACCAAATCGCATCCTTGTCCAGTTCTTCAGAAAAGGATACAATTGCAGTACGTTGTTTATCATTATATACTTCGCATCCCGATAGTATTTGCTGGGTTTTATCTTTATTAGCCTCTTTTGCTATTTCTATTAATTGACTAATAGGCAGTTTTTTATTTTGTACCTGATCTACATAATAATAGTCATGAACTATTGGGCGTAATTCTTCTTCAAAAGAATATAAACAACCAGTAATTCCTAGGATTATTACAATTATTCCGGAACTTAAACCCAGCCAAAGATGAATTTTAAGTATGACTTTTTTAAATGACATTAGTATATTTATTTAAAATATAAACACCTCTAGTTATAATTAACAGAGGTGTTTTTTAATGATTTATTGTGCTTAAAACTTGAAAGTTAAGTTAAGTGCAAAGTTTATTGGAGCTTGAGAGTTTCCTCCAATATCCCAATATTTTTCATTACTTATGTTATTTAGCTTTGCCCCAACTCTCCATTTAGCCTGGTCATAATAGACAGTAGCATTATAAACAGTGTATGCTGGCATATAAACAGTATTGTCAGTTGAAAAATAATTTTCATCTACATAATTAGCTCCAAAACCAGCACCTAACCCTTTTAATTTATTTTGTAGTGTATAAGATGCCCAAAAATTCACTACGTTTTCAGGAGAAGCACCAGCTTTATTTCCTTCAATTGCGGCATTTGTAGACTTCACAATACGGTTATCATTATAAGCATATCCGGCAGTAAGGTTCAGACCAGAAATTGGGTTAGCTGTCAATTCAAATTCGAACCCTTTACTTACTTGTTTTCCATCTTGTACAGGATTTCCATTTGCATCATTTCTTACAGCATTATCAATGGTAATATTATAATAACTAGCTGTAGCATTTAATTTATTATTGAAAGCTTCTGCTTTTATACCTCCTTCATATTGTACAGCATAAACAGGATCTAAAACTGCTGTGCCTGTAAGAGGAGCTTTTAAGTCTACAGGAGCCACATTTTGAAATCCATTCATATAATTTCCAAATATGGAAACCTGATCTTTAACAACATGGTATACCAAGCCTAATTTAGGAGCTAATGAATTTTGATTATATGCTTTTGTAGTTCCAACTGCTTCACGATTAAAATTATCCAAACGCAAACTTAACATAGCTGAAAGCCTGTCATTAAAATTAACCACATCACAAGCATATGCACTAAATGTTTTTTCAATTGCAATGTTAGAAGTATATAGAACTATTACGTTGTCATAGGCTTTTCTTCTAATTGGCGCAGGGTTTGTTGTAACATTAACATTATCAAGAGTCGCTACATTTCCTCCTGCTCGACGGCTACCGTCATATAATCTATAATTCAAACCAGCCAAAAATTTGTGCTTGATACTTCCTGTTGAAAATGTACCATTAAAATTTTCTTGTATATTCAAATAATTATTAGAAATTGGCCCCCAAAGACCTATTTTTCTGTCTACTTGAGTTGGAGAATACCAATCTAAATACGGTTGGTAGCTGGCTTCTACATTTTCACTTACAAAAGAGTATATGGTTGTAGATTTCCAGTTTTCGGAAATTTCATACTCTGCCTGCGCGAAAATTTTTGAAGCTGATGTGGTACCATCGACATCATCATGAAACAATGATGTTTTATAATCTACTTTCAAATCTTCTGGAGTAATTATTCCAGATCCTGCCCTATAAGTGTTATAGGCGCGTCTGGTAGTGTTTGCATTAAAAAGCTCTGCGTCAAAATTAAAAGTAAGTTTGTCAGAGGCTTTAAAAGTAAGGCTTGGCGTAACAGCTACGGTATTATTAAAACCATAGTTTTGAAAGTTGTGCTGTTTATTTACTGCCATATTTACTCTAAACAAAACTGTTTTATCTTTATTAAGAGGTGTATTTACATCAGCAGTAAGGCGATTTAAAGAATAACTTCCTCCTGTATAAGAAATGTCTACAGCGGTTTTTTCAAATGGTTTTTTCGTAACCAAATTTACTACACCACCAAAAGAAGAAATAGAAGCACCAAATAGAGTTCCTGATGGTCCTTTCAATATTTCAATTCGCTCTACATTTGAAATATCAAGTGATGAACGAGTAGCTACTGTTTCCATACCATTTCTAGCATTGACACCAGTAACGAAACCTCTAAAAGCAACACCAACACCACCAGCGGGATAATTATATGATATGACACCAGGAGAGTTTTGTACCGCACTTTTAATATCGATAACCACTTGTTCTAGTAAAAGTTCTTTTGGAATTACACTATAAACCTGTGGGTTTTCCAGGTTGGAGATTGGCATTCTCGCAACATAATCTGTTTTTTTTGAGGTTCTTCTTTTTTTGTTATCAATGACAACTTCTTTTAATTCTTTATCAGAAACTTTTAATTGTAAATTAAATACGGATGTTTCGTTCTCTGTAACTATTACTTCCTTTTCTATAGATTCGTAACCTATTAATGAAACTTGTAAAGTATATGAATTTGATTTTACTCTATTAAATTCAAAATTACCGCTATCATTAGTAATGGTATTGTATTTTGAATTTTTAAGAGTTACGTTAACATCGGCAGCTGGACCACCATCTGATGTGGTTATTGTTCCTTTTATTTTTCCATGATTTTGTTGGGCAAAAAGACTAATAGTTGAAAGGAGAAATAAACATGTTATAAATATAAAATGTTGAATTTGGTGTTTACAATAGTTCATTGTTTTTTAAATTTGATTAAACTTAATTCTTATTTAGAATAAATAAGAACAGTGCAAATCTAAAAATTAAGTTATATTTAACAATATTTATTTAGAATAAATAAGAATAATATTTTATTGTTTTTGTTTAAATAATTGATTTTCAGATATTTTAATCAATTCTAATTAAATTAAAATCAAATTACTTTGTAAATAAAAAATTGTTAAATTATATTTTTAATAGCAAGTCAAGGAAATACTAATTAATAATAGTAGTTGAATATTAAAAGTTTAACTATTTAAGTTATTCAGAAAAATAGATTTATGGAAATAGTTGTGATTTTGATATTCATATAAGTAAATAGAATAGAAGGTTTAAAGAGCATTTAATTTAAACCTTTATTCTAATTTTTCGAATGGATTTTTAAGTTGTTAAAGCTATTGCTTTTTTCTTTTTCTTATTCCGTCCCCACCAAATTAAAAAACCAGTAATAGGTAAACCTGCACAAACAAAACTGGCAAAAAAAGCAAGTATTTTACCTGGGAATCCTAGGATACTGCCTACGTGTAAATCATAATTAATAAACCTAAACTTTTCTCCCGTATTCTTATCATCAAAAGAGATGGTTTTAAGCATTTTACCTGTATATTGATCGTATTCAGAAGATACATCATTCAGGCGATTTTCATATTTAATAAATGTTTTAAAAGTAGCCGACGAATCTTTAGGAATTATCAAAATATAGTCAGTAGCTTTAGGGTGTAATTGTTGTACAGAATTGTAAATTTTATCAAAACTGTTTTTTGAATTAACCTGAGTAGTATCTGATACTAATTTTTCACTTTTTTCAATTGTCTTACCACCATTAAGAGCCCATTGTAATCCCGAATCATACCATTCAAATGCCCAAACTAATCCAGTAAGGGCAATAATTAAAGCAGGAAGCATCATGTAATAACCTAATATATTGTGTAAGTCGTAATTTTTACGCTTCCATTTAGTGGTGTTTTTCCACTGAAACCAAAAACGTTGTTTTATTGCTTTTTTGTTTTTGGGCCACCATAAAATTAGACCTGTAATAAGCGAAATAATAAATATAATAGTTGCTGTACCTACAATTGGATCTCCAATATCATGTTTGAGAAAAAGAGTTTGATGCAGCATTCTAACTACGAAAAAGAATTCAAAATTATAATCTTCTAGTTTTTCAACATTTCCAGTGTATCGGTCTAAGTAGATGTACAATCTTTCGTAATCATCCCAATACCAAATACTATTATTTTCCAATTCATTAAAACTCCAAAAAGCAACTGTACGTTCCTTATCATTAGCAATCTTGCATCCGGAAATTGGATTTTGTGATTGGTTCTTTGCTATTTCTAATAGTTGACTAATTGGTAAAGCTTTACTTTTTACTTCTTTTACATAGTAATGCTCATGAACAATAGGTCGTAATTCTTCTTCAAAAACATATAAACATCCTGTAATACCCAAAATAATTACAATAAGCCCAGAAGCAAGACCTAACCATAAATGTATTTTTCCTACTGCTTTTTTAAATTTCATTGCTCAGTTAATTAATTTAAAATATTTTATTTAAAATTGAAACACCTCTATCCTTGTGAATAGAGGTGTCTTTTATTAGAAAATAAATTTAAAACTTGAAGGTTAAGTTTGCTAAAATCGTTGTAGGTGCTTGTGGAGCTCCCCATGTACTCCAATATTTTTCATTGGTAATATTGTTTACTTTTAGTCCAATTCTCCAGGTTGGTTGTTCATAAAATACAGTACTATTAAATATTGTATAAGATGGAATGTAAAAAGTGTTGGTAGTAGCCATGTAGCTTTCATCTACATAATTAGCTCCAAAACCAATACCTAAACCTTTTAAGATATTTTGAGATTTGTAAGAAGTCCAAAAGTTCCAAACGTTTTCTGGTGCATCAGCAGCTTTGTTTCCTTCAAGAGATGCAGTTGCTGATTTTATAATTCGATTATCATTATAAGCATATCCTGCTATAATATCAAAGCCTGGAACTGGATTAGCGATTACTTCAAAATCCCATCCTTTACTTACTTGTTTTCCGTCTTGTTCATAATGTAAATCAGTAAATCTCATTACAGCATTGTCATTAGTAATTTTATAATAACTAATGGTGGTACTCAATTTTTTGTTGAATAGTTCCGCTTTTATACCTCCTTCGTATTGATTAGCATAAAGTGGGTCTAGTATTAGTTGTTCCCCACCAGGTTGAGATACCGGAGCAAGATTTTGAAATCCGTTCATATAATTTCCAAATACAGATACCTGATCTTTTATAACCTGATAAACTACTCCTAATTTAGGAGACAATGAAGTCTGATTATAAGCAGGTGTAATAGTCGTTGTAGCACCATTAGTAGCACTACTTTCCTTACGGTCAAAGTTGTCTAGACGCAAACTTAACATTAAAGATAATCTGTCTGCAAAGCTAATCACATCAGATACATAAGCACTAGCAGTATATTCATTTCTGCCTGCTCGTATTACTGGAGTTCCTAGTAAAGCCTCTATTTCCTTTTTTCGAATTGGAGAAAAGTTTGTTGCTACATTAATTGTTCTAATAACAGCAGAAGTAGGAGTAGATGCAAAAGTATCTGAATAATATCTATAGTTAACACCGACTAATAATTTATGTTTTAGAAATCCTGTTGAAAATTCACCGTTAATATTCTCTTGAAAATTGGTGTAGTTACTAGATATAGGACCAAAAACTGTAGCGCGAGTGCTAACTGTAGTGGGAGAAGTCCAGGTTGGCAAAAGCTGGTAGCTGTAGTCTACATCTTCCCCTACATAAGAAAATAATGTTGTAGATTTCCAACTCTCTGATAGTTGATATTCTGCCTGAACAAAAGCTTTTGAAGCCGAAGATCTAGCATCAACATCTTCATGAGCCAGCGATTTTTTATAATCTAATTTTATATCGCTTGGATTGGTTATGCCAGATGTAGCTGATACAGCGGGATATAAAGGTTTAGTGCTTTTAACATTATATAGTTCTGCATCGATATTAAAAGTAAGTTTTTCAGTTGCTTTAAAAGTAAGGCTTGGAGTAAAAGATATATTGTTATTAAAACCATAATCTAAAAAACTCTTTTCTTTATTAACACTCATATTAAGCCTGAAAAGCACATTTTTATCTTTAGTTAAAGGGGTGTTTATATCTGCAGTAAGCTGGCTTAAGCCATAGCTTCCAGTAGTATATGAGATTTCTGTTGCTGTTGAATTAAAAGGCTTTTTAGTAACTAAATTTACTACACCTCCAAAAGATGACGACGACGAACCAAATAAAGTTCCTGAAGGTCCTTTTAGAACTTCAATTCGCTCCACATTTGCTATACCAACTGAAGAACGACCAGATAAAGTTTCCATACCATTTCTGGAATTAATCCCTATAGTAAAACCTCTGAAAATTAAGGCAAATCCTCCCGAAGGATAGTTAAGAGGTACCACACCAGATGCATTTCTCATAACACTTGTGATATCAGTTGCTATCTGCTCCTGAAAAAGTTCTTTGTGTACTACATTATACACTTGTGGATTTTCTATGTTTTTCAAGGGCATTCTGGCTACATAATCCGTTTTTTTGGATAACACACTTTTTCTGTTATTAATTATAACTTCTTGTAGTTCTTTATCAGAAACCTTCAATTGAAAATTAAGCGTAGTCGTTTCATTTTCGGTAACGGTTACTTCCTTTTTTATAGTTTCGTAACCCGTTAATGAAACCTGCAAAGTATAACTATAGGCTTTTACTTTATTAAAATCAAAATTACCTTCTTCATTGGTGATGGTTCCATATTTGGAGTTTTTAAGAATAACATCTACTCCAGCAGCAGGTTGTCCGTCAGATGTAGTTATCGTTCCTTTTATCTTACCATTACTTTGTTGGGCAAAAAGACTAATTGTTGAAAAGAGAAATAAACAAGCAATAAGGATTAAATGGGGTATTCGTTGAGTAAAATAGTTCATTATTTTTTAAATTTGATTTTATTTTATTTAGAATAAATAAGAATTGTGCAAAAGTAAAAAATTAAGCTTTGTTTAACTATTTTGTTTAGAATAATTATAAATAATATTGTTTTTTTATTTTAACTGTTTGTTTTGTAAGTGATTATATTGTTTTAAAAATGGTTATTTTAATAAATAAGGTACATTATTTGTAAATATTAAATTACTTTTTTAGTCTTACAGCTACATAAAGTGAACTAGAAGCTAACACTATCCAAAAAACATCAACAAAAAATAACTGAAATTGATTTTGACTAAAGGATTTCCAAAACCAATTTTCAGTGACAATTCCATTTGTAATTGGTACAAGGAAGCCTAAAATACTGCCAGAAAATAAAGAGTATTTGTTTGTAAAAGCATCGTTTCTTTTTGCAATAAAAAAGATGCTCAGGAGTAGCCAACCTACAAAATAAATAGTGTAAAGATCAGATTGCCCCAAAGGATAAAATAGTTTACATGCAATAAAAGTAAAAGCAGTGATAGGATACATACTCAAACAAATGGCTAAATAAATACGAACAACCCTGCGGTTAAAACGTTTTTTATTCTCAGGAACGCTTTTTTTATCTCTGGCAACCAGCCAAATCATAACACCTGAAATGATTACAAAACACGTAATGATACCCAAAACAAAACTGATTATCTTTAAAGCATAACCACCATAATTGCCAAAATGAATTCGGTATAAAATGTTTTTTACTCCATCCAAATAGGTAGTTTGGGTATAAGGATTTTTCTCAGTGATGACTTTTCCAGTTGCTATTTTATAAACTAATTTCCCATTTCCGGTAAATTTTTGGTTAGAGGCTAATTGACCTTCAACTATAAGATGCATATTAGCATCTCCATAGTTTTCAATTTTTACTTCGGTTACGTCAAAATCCTTCCATTTGTTTTTGGCTTCAGTCACTAACTCATCAATATGGTAAGGTGATTTTAATAGAGAGTTTTTATACTCATAAGGTGCTGAATTGTATTCTAACTCTTTATATAATTTATCCTGATCACCGTTGTATAAAGTCATAACGGTAGGTGCAATAATCACCAGTTTAATCATAAAGAAAGCTCCGGTAACCGCATATACAAATTGGAATGGCAGCCCTATTACACCCAATGAAGTGTGAGCATCTGTCCACATTGTTTTGAGTTTTTCTTTTGGTCGGAAAAGATAAAAATTGGAAACTATTTTTTGCCAATGCAATAAAATTCCGGTTACTATGGCAAACAGAAAAAACAATGCTACAAATCCAGAAAGATAATAGCCAATAGGGTAAGGGATTTGTGCTAAAAAATGAAGACGATACAAGAATTCTCCCAATGAATAAGATTCTTCATAGGTAGAGGCTTTGAATGTTTTAGTGTCTAAATAGAAAAACTGACTTTCATTGTCTTTTTTACTAGCCAAAGTGTCTTTTGATTCTTCTAAGGATACATTTACTCTTCTTTGAAGATTGGATTGTGAAATCGAAATGTTGCGTCCGTGTAAGTTGTATTTTTTACCGATTGTATCTAAGGCTGTATCAATATTGAGAGATATTTCTTTTGTAATTGCAACAGATTCATTTCTTTCCCAATTACTGATTTCGTCTTTGAAAAAAGAGAAAGATCCTGCAAAGAAAATTACAAAAAGTACTACGCTTATTACAATACCGCTAACAGTGTGGGTGTGAAAATAGATATTATAGTTTCTGTTCTTCATAAAAATTAGCGGCTAATTATAGGTTTGACCCAGATAAATTATAAGTGAGAAAAATAAAGTGAGAAGCAGGTAAATACCCCAGATTTTCCAGCCATTTTTCGCCAAAAAAGCAATAACCATCATAGCTACCCAAAGTATAAAACCACTAAAAGCCATTGTTATAATTATAGTAGCCCGGTCAAACCAGGCCGCAAGAGCTAAATGAAAACTTACAGAAACAAAATAACCACCTAGTATTGCGGCAGTTATTTTGGCAAAACGTTGTGTTTTAGATTGCGTTAAATATTTAGGATTTGCAGGCATACTTATAAAATAACAAATGATTTAAGAGTAGTAAACTTCTAAAAGTCCCATTATTGAAAAAAGAAGCAGAACAGTTTTTGGAGATGTGATTTTTAAAGGTTTTAAGATAACTATTAAACTAGCAATAGTCATTAATGCTATAAAAAACAACAGCGTTCCAACACCAAAGGCAGTAACACATATCCATAAAAGATAAGCCACTACCAATAAAGTAATTCCAATAATTTTGGTTGATTTTGGATTTTTTTTCATCCAATTCTCAAAACCCAGATTATAGGACAAATGAACTCGCTTTGATGTATAATACAAAGCATAGAATGCTAAAAAAAGAATACTGATAGCAATTGTTATCATTTCAGAAATTATTTTACAGTAATCAAATAAGTCGCCATTTTCCATACTTCATCATACTTTTTTCCATTGTGTTCACCAGCAGCTTTTTCAGTATAAGCAAATTCTACCATATAATTTCCTGACCAAAGTGGCGTAAATGATATTTCTCCGTCTTTATTACTCCATAATTCTTTTTCCCAGCCGTTTGGAGCAATTACTTTCATTTTTTGCTCTTTGGCAATTTTCCCTTCATATAAAGCATTTACATTTATTTTAGTGTCTTTTTTAGCAGTTGGTACTTCTTTAGAAAATAAACTGATTATGTTTGTATTGGCTACAGCTTCATTTCCTTTTGATGGATTTCCAACACTAACAGTAGCACTCGAATTGTAATCTAATTTCATTGTTCCATAAACGTCCTTTACTGTGTGGTGCATTATTACTGTATAGACACCTTCTTCTTCAGGAGTAAAAAAAGCCTGGTATTTATTTTCTAAAGCAGTTGCAGTTAATTTGATTTCTTTTTTCGAAGGACTGATTACTACTAGTGAAAAATCTTTTATATCTGAAAACCATTTTGCTGAAGGCGTAATATCATTATCGGAGAACTCTCCAAAATAGATTGATATTTCTTGAGATTTCCCTTTGGTTCCAGTTGCTTGAGTTTCAATCCAAAGTGCGTGTGCAAATGATGAAGCACTAAACAACAATGTTAGTAGTACAAAGGATATTTTTTTGAATGTATTTGATTTCATGTTTTTGAATATTTAATTTATTAAGTATTTTTTTAAAAGTTAATCTTTTCCTTAAAATATATAAAACTCCTCACCGGAATGAGGAGTCTTACCTAAACAAAACTAACTACTAATTTTGAAAACTAAAATTTATAAGTTATACCTGCTGTTAAATTTCTTAGATTTTGAGGTGTAATTGTAGACCATCCACTGAAATATTCTTCGTTTGCTATATTATTTAGTTTTAGAATAAAGTTGAATTTATCGGTATTATATGATATTCCTGTGTTTAAAACTGTGTAAGAAGGTAGTTCAAATGTACCAGTATTAGATCTGTTCAAAACTTTATATTCACTTGCATAATTTCCACCAAATCCTATTCCGAATCCTTTTAAATCTCCTTCCTGAATAGTATAGTTAGCCCAAAAGTTAACTAATGTTTCTGGTCCTGCTTCTTCTGGTCTCATTCCTAAGTATCCTGAATCTACATAATCTTTGGTAACTTCACTTTTGTTATTACTATATCCGGCAATAATATTCAATCCTTTTACAGGAGTTGCAGTCAAACTTGCCTCAAACCCTTTACTATTTACTTCTCCACCTTGAATAGAAGCGTTAACGTTGTTAGGGTCAGTCATCAATCTGTTTTTTACATCTATGTTATAATAACTTATTGTTGCAGAAATGATGTCTTTGTATAAGTTAGTTTTCAAACCAAATTCATATTGATTAGCATGTTCCGGATCAAATGTTCCTAATGTTGTATTTGTACCGTCAACATCTACTTGTCCAGGAGCAACATTTACAAATCCATTAGTGTAATTTCCAAACGCTGAAACTTTATTTTCAATGATTTGGTAGACTAAACCAAATTTCGGAGAAATGGTTGTTTGGCTTTTTTCACTTTCCCATGCAGTGTCCGTTTTATTCATAAAAGTATCAACTCTAAGACTTACCATTGCTGAAAATTTATTAGTAAAGTTGAATACATTTGAAAAATAAGCACCAAATGCTTGAGTTTTACCTGTAGTATTTCCTTCAAAAGATCCTACTAATATATTATCAACACCTTGCTGTGTCAAATCTCCTGTATCAGTTTGGTTAGTTAAATTAACGATTCCGTTTGCCAGCCAGCCTGTACTTCCATTATATATGTTAGAAGTATAATAATCAACTCCTGCTACCAGACGATTTCTAAAGTTTCCTATTTTAAAGTCACCTATGAAATTTTGCTGAATATCAGTAGCCCATGTTTGTCCATCTCTTTTAGAAATAAATCTTGTAAAGTCTCCTCCATTTGCAGAATCCCATAAATAAGAATAATATCCATTTGATGTACTGCTACTTTTAGAAAATGCAGTTTGTGAAGTCCATTGTTCAGACAACTTATAAAACATTTGTGCCTGTAAATTAAATGTTGGATTGCTTATAGAAAGCTCATTTGATGTATATGATTTTTTGTAGTTTTCTTCAAAAACACTCATTGAATCAAATGTTAAAGGGGCATATCTATTCAGGAATATCATTGGTGCAACTGAAGATGTTGATTCGGTGAATTCCGTATTAACCAAGAATGATAATTTTTCATTCACTTTGTAACTCAATGAAGGAGCGATAAAAAGTGATTTTCCAAATCCGGCATCCTGAAATGTGTTTTGGCTTTGATAAGCTGTATTTACTCTTATGCTAACATCTTTGTTCAAAGGCACGTTTACATCTGCAGTAAGTCTGTTAGCGTTATAACTTCCGGAATTATAGCTAATTTCTCCTCCTAAGTTTGAGTATGGTTTTTTGGTCACCACATTAATTAAACCTCCGTAAGATATCAAACTACTACCAAATAAAGTGGCAGACGGTCCTTTGATAACCTCAATATTATCCACATTTATAGGGTCTATTTTTCCGTTATTTACAGCTGGTAAACCATTAGCCATTGTTGGCTGAACTGCAAAACCTCTCATACTGTAATATTCAGCCCCATCTGTTCCACGACCTGTAGATTCCCAAAGACGTGTTATACCAGTTGCATTTTTTAATGCATCATAAAAGTTTGTTACTAATTGTTCTTTTATAAGTTCACTTGTTACTGTATTGTATACTTGAGAGTTTTCAATATTGTTCAAAGGCATTTTTGAAACAGTAGTGCTTTTTTCTCTTTTGTATTTGTATTTGTTACTAATTTCTACTTCTTTTAGATTACTAACTGTATCTTTTTTGGTTTCCTGACCAAAAGTAGCTATTGTAAATAGCACAGCTGTAGATAGAAAAATTACGTTTTTCATTTTTATTTAGATTAGTTAAAAATAATAACGCAAATGTAAAAACTAATTTTATTTACACAAATCTTATTTAGAATAAATAAGAATAATATTTTTAAATGTTTGTTAATTAATTATTTATAATAAAAAAATCTTGCTTTTATGGAGCAAGATTTATAGTTAAGTTTGAAAATTGTAGCTTTTTTATTCTGTTTTTTTCATAGAATATTTAGCTGAATTTTGTTTTCCTTGTTGTTTTCCGGAAATTTCAATTAATATCTGATCTTTAGAAACTTGTTTGTAAGTAATTTTTTTAGGATAATCATTTTTAGAATTTTCAAAAACTAATATCTTTTCGATTTCAGGATTTTTGACAAAAGTAACAGGCTCATTATTATTTTGTCCTTTTACAGTCGAAACATACAAGAGATTTTCGCCTTTTTGTTTTAGTTGAATTCTTTCGGAATGCAGTGTGTCTTTTTCTTTTATGAAATAAGTTTCGCCTTCAAAAATACTATCGTTTAATTTAGTCCAGATTTCTGATAAGTCTCCATTTTCAGATTTGTTTTCCCATTTTCCTAATAGCCAGTCAGTACCGTTTATTTTCGAAACTTCTTTAGATTTTTTACAAGAAGATAGTGATGAGATTATAATAAGCGAAAGGATGATTTTTTTCATAATTAAGTTTAATTGGAATGAAATTTTAGAAGTTTCAAAAATACAAAAAAGAGCGCAAAAATGGTGAAACTTGTGTTACAAGAAGAGTAAAATCTAAAATCTAAAATCTGCATTCAGAAATCTGCAATCTTTTTTGTAATTTTGCACTCCAAATATAAGGAATAAGAATATGTTAGATAGACTTCAAATAGTAAAACAGCGTTTCGATGAGATTTCGGATTTAATCATCCAGCCGGATGTAATTTCGGATCAGAAGCGTTATGTACAGTTGAATCAAGAGTATAAAAATTTAAAAGCTTTAGCTGAAAAAAGAGATGAGTATGTTCTTTTGATGGCAAATATCGAAGAAGCTAACGAAATAATTTCGGATAATTCAGATGCAGATATGACCGAAATGGCCAAGATGCAATTGGATGAAGCAAAGGAAAGATTACCGGAATTAGAAGATGAAATCAAATTCATGCTGATTCCTAAAGATCCGGAAGATGCTAAAAACGTGATGGTGGAAATTCGTGCAGGAACTGGTGGAGATGAAGCTAGTATTTTTGCAGGGGATTTGTTCCGTATGTATACTAAATATTGTGAAAATCACGGTTGGAGAACTTCGGTTGTAGATATGAACGAAGGAACTTCTGGAGGATTCAAAGAGGTGATTTTTGAAGTTACAGGTGAAGATGTTTATGGTACTTTGAAATTTGAAGCAGGAGTACACCGTGTACAACGTGTTCCTCAAACTGAAACTCAGGGTCGTGTTCATACCTCTGCAGCAACGGTTATGGTGCTTCCTGAAGCTGAAGAATTTGATGTGCAAATAGATATGAATGATGTTCGTGTTGATTTCTTTTGTTCGTCAGGACCTGGAGGACAATCGGTAAATACAACTAAATCAGCGGTTCGTTTGACACATATTCCAACAGGTTTGGTGGCACAATGTCAGGATCAAAAATCACAACATAAAAATAAGGATAAAGCTTTGACTGTTTTGCGTTCTCGTCTGTATGAAATGGAATTGGCCAAAAAACAAGCTGAAGATGCTACAAAACGTACTTCACAAGTAAGTTCTGGTGACCGTTCTGCCAAAATTAGAACCTATAATTATGCGCAAGGTCGTGTGACGGATCATAGAGTAGGATTGACATTGTATGATTTAGGAAATATTATGAATGGTGACATTCAGAAAATTGTAGATGAATTACAATTGGTTAATAATATGGAGAAATTAAAAGAAGCCAGCGAAGTTTTTTAATAAAAAGTTACTTAGAATTAGAGGCATTTAGTTGGGAAAAGAACCAATTAAATGCCTTTTTTTGTTAATTTTGTCTTAAATAAAAAAGACTAATCTTTCAATTTTAATCTAAAATTAATCTTATGAACAAAAAATTACTTTCATTAATCGTATTATTTTTAGTTGCCAAGGGTAATGCTCAGTCCTATATGGGATACATTCCTGACAACTATGCGGGAGTACAAGGAGTACTTTTTAATCCAGCTTCTATTGTGGATTCTCGTTTTAAAACTGATATTAATTTATTTTCTATTAGTGGCTCATTAAGCAATGATTACTATGGTGTAAGTATTTTTGATTTACCGAAAAGCTCTTATGATGCTGACACGGATGCTGTTAGGACAGCTACTTTGAATAATTCAGGAATCATGTTTTTAGACGTAATGGGACCTTCATTTATGTTTAATATAGCACCAAAACATTCAGTTGCTATTTTTAGCAGAGCTAGGGCAGTTGTGAATGCCAATCAAATGAATGGTAATTTATATGATGATCTAAAAGGCGGTTTGGACGAGGCAGAAGATTTTGATCTTATCGTAGGAGATCCAAAAGTAATTGGACATAGCTGGGGAGAAATAGGAGCGTCTTATGCTGCGGTTTTATGGCAAAATAAACAACATTTCCTTAAAGGAGGTTTGACAGCTAAATATTTAATGGGAGGAATCACTTCTTATGCAAGTGGAACAGGTATCACATCGAAATTTAACCAAGAGAATGATCCTTCATTGAGTACACTTGAAACCACTGGAACACTTGCCATTGGAAGTAGTCAGGATGTTATTACAGGCGATGAAGATTTTAAATTTGATTCAGATTCAAAAGGGTTTGGAGCTGATTTGGGATTGATTTACGAGTGGAGACCAGGATATGAGTCTTATGATTTGACTAAGGCTAAAGCATCCGATAATAAATTTAAAAATGTTAATAAATACAAATTGCGTTTTGGAGTATCGGTTACTGATTTAGGATCTATCAAATATAAAAATGTAAAAGAAGATTTCTATGATATAAACGGTACTGTTACACAAGAGGATATAGAAGATATGGATGAGCTTGGAGATTTCCTGGAAGATAAATACGGAACTCCTGTTACATCATATAAGTCAATGAAAGTTAATTTGCCAACTATGATTCATTTTGATGTAGATTGGAATATTTACAAGAAATTTTATTTGAACGCCAATGGAAATCTTGGATTAACAGAAAAAACAGCTTTGAATGAAACCTATTCCCAAAATACTTGGATGTTAACACCTCGATATGAAACTAAATGGTTTACGTTTTCAATACCTGTAAATTATATGGAATATAGTGGAACGCAAGTAGGGTCTGGATTACGTTTTGGGCCATTATTTGTAGGTTCTAGCTCTTTAATTACTAATATAATTTCGAAAGAATCAAAAGCAGCAGATTTTTATTTAGGACTAAAAATTCCAGTGTATCAAAAAACATTAAAAGATAAAGACGGGGATGATGTTTTAGACAAAGAGGATTCTTGTCCGACTGAAGCAGGCCCTGTTGAAAATAAAGGTTGTCCTTGGCCAGATACAGATGCGGATACTGTTTTAGACAAAGACGATAAATGTCCAACTGAATCAGGTCCAGCAGAAAATCAGGGATGTCCTTGGGGAGATGCCGATAAAGATACTGTTTTGGATAATGTTGATACCTGCCCTTCAATTGCAGGACCTGTAGAAAATCAGGGATGTCCTTGGCCAGACACAGATGGAGATACAGTTTTGGATAAAGACGATAAATGTCCTACAGAAATTGGATTGGTTGAAAATGCAGGTTGTCCTAATTTAGATGCCGATAAAGATGGTGTAAATGATAAAGAAGATGCTTGTCCTACTGTTGCTGGACCAGTAAGCAATAAAGGTTGTCCTGAAATAACTCAAGAGGCATTGAAAGAACTTAAAGTTCAGGCAAGATCAGTATTTTTTGTATCTGGAAAAGCGGTTTTACAAAATGCTGACAAAGGACAAACAGATGGAAGATTAGATGCCATCAAAGAAATCCTAAAAAACTATCCAACTGCTAAATTCTCTATTGAAGGACACACAGACAATGTAGGAAACCCTAAAGCTAATCAAAAACTTTCTGAAGCGAGAGCTAAAGTAGTTATGGATGCATTAATTGCTAAAGGAGTAAATCCGGAAAACCTGACGTACAAAGGATTTGGAGCGACTAAACCAGTTGCTAGTAATAAAACGCCAAAAGGAAGAGCTGAAAATAGAAGAACTGAAGTAATACACGTAGGTAGTGTATATGAAGGAAAATTATAATTTTATTTTTATATTAAATTAAAAATGAGGTCTGTTAAGACCTCATTTTTTTTATAGAATATCTATCATTTTGCGATATGATTTATTTTTTCGCATCACTATTCTCATCAGATTTTGCTCCCATTCTGTTAACAGTATACATAGGGGCAAATTTAAGTTTTAGACCAGCAATTTTTCGGTTGTCTTCACCACTTAAACCTTCTTTTTCAACAGTATTTTTTCTGTTATCTAATGCTTCATAAACCAATTTAATTTCATCCCAATCTTCACGAGAATAAGAATCTTTGTTTTTCTGTACAGTGTTTACGAAATTATCATAAACGCTTAATATATTGTCTTTGTTTACCCAGTTGAATTGCATGTCATCACTAACATAACTTGGACCAAATAATGATTTATATATAACTGTTTTCGAATTACTGGCATCTAGCTTTTCTTTTTCAGCTAAAACATTATTTTTAAATTCTTCGTATTTAGTTGCCGAATTTTCTAGACCAGTTTGTAGTTTATCTTTATCGTTTGCATTTGCTAATGAATTCTCAGCTTCAGCTTTTAATCGGGCATAATCATTTTCAATTATTTCCCAGTTTTCAGCAGCTTTCTCTTCTGCAACAGTACTTACAGAATCTACATATTTGCTATATGCATCCAATGATTTTTGTGCTTTTTCCTGTTTTTCGTCTTTACAGGATGTAAAAGCTACTGCAACTGCAATTAGTGCGAATGTTAATTTTATCTTTTTCATTTTTCTAAATTTTAAGTTGTTTATCTTTTTGATTCTATTTTCAATGACAGGAATATTTTATACCCCTAATTGTTTATTAATTTTTTTTATATTTCCTAAACTGCTGTCAATTCCTTTTTCAGCCAATTGTTCGCTTTTATTCGCTAATGAATTGTATTTTCCTGAAACAGAGTTTACAATGTTATTCAGTTTTACTTTTAAATCGTCTGTTGCAGCTGTACTTTTTTCAGCGATTTTTTTTCTTGTATTTGTACCTTTATCAGGTGCAAATAATACTCCTAAGATTGCACCTGCTGCAACACCACCTAGAATTCCGATTAATGCTTTGTTGTTTTTCATATTCTAATTATTTTTTTTAAACACTTCTTCCGTTTATTAGTCTTAATAAAATTGCTATTACAGCGATTACCAATAAAACATGGATTATTGATCCGGCACTATAAACAAAGAATCCTAATGCCCATGATATTACTAAAATGACTGCGATTAAATACAATAAATTTGTCATGATTTCTATTTTTTAAGGTTAGTGGTTAGTTTAATTTAAATGCTGCATATACACTTAAGCTGCTGTTTTTTCCATCAGGTATAGTATAAGTAGTCCCTAGAACTTCTCTTTCTTTTCCTATAGTTGTAAATCCATAATTGTAACGAGCTCCAATTTCTATAAAACTGAATTCAAGACCTATACCACCCGAAATACCAACGTCAAATTTATTGAAATCATCATTGTCATAATTGTCTTCAAAATCTCCACCGTCACTTTCATTTTTTACTTGTGCATCCACCAAATAAGCAAAATAAGGACCTGCATGAACATTTAAATTTTCAGTAATATTTACTTTGAATAATACAGGAACTTCTATATAGTTCAATTTAAATTCTGTTTCTCCAGTTACAAATGCATTATCATAAGTTAGTTTCGCACCTTTTCGGCTGTATAATACTTCAGGCTGAATAGAAAGAATATCACCAACAGGAAATGTAGCATAAACTCCGGCATTGAAACTAGTTAGTACATTATTGTCATCAACATCTTCAGAATATATGTTAGAAAAATTCACACCTCCTTTTACACCAAATTGTGCTCCGGTTGATGAATTTGTTTGAGTTGTTGGTGGATTTGTTTGGGCATTAACGGTGGTCAATGTTAGTCCAGTTAAAGCAATTGCTGCGAATAATTTGATTGGGTTTTTCATGGTTTTAATTTTTAAATTTTAGATATATTTTTTAATGATTTATTACGTTACAAAGATGTAAAAAGGTAATTGTGTTGGCGTTATAAGATATTTTCTATGTCTTATATAATTCCCATTTGTCAGAAATTAATAGGAATAAAACAAAAAAAACTTCTCTTAATTAGAGAAGTTTATGAATTTTTAAGTACAAAGCTAAAGTTCCTATTCGCGAATATTTTGTTTGTTAAGTGTTTTAAGTTCCTTTTCTGCCTTTTGGATTGTCTGCTTTTCTGAAACAATTTCTACAGTGTGAACCAAATCAGCAAATTGTGATGGTACAATAGCACTTGAGAATTGTATAGCATAACTTTTGGCAAATTCAGCTCCAAAATAAAGTATAACTGACGAATAGTAAACCCAGATCATTAGTACAACAAATGAGCCTGCCGTTCCATAGATGTTCTGAATGTCAGAACTGGCAATATAAAATGAAATTAAAAATTTACCTATCATAAATAATATTGCTGTCGTAAAAGAAGCTAACCGAACCTGTCTCCATTTTATTTCCGCATCTGGTAAGATGGTGAAAATTGCACCAAATAATAACGAGATAATGATAAAGGTAATTAAGCTGTTGATTATATATACCACATAAAATAATGAATCTGAAAATTGGGAAAAAAATCGATCACTTAGCGTATCCATTATAGTTGAAATTCCTAAAGAGACTAATAATATGAATCCAAAACTTCCTATTACACCAAAGGATAATAAACGCGATTTAAGGTATAGCCAAAATCCAGAGTGTTTCTTAGGTTTAATACCCCAAATAGTATTAATAGAATCCTGGATTTCTGCAAATACGGATGTTGCGCCTATTAATAAGGTTATTCCACCAATGATTCCTGAAATGTTTCCTTTGTCAGAAATAGCCAGGTTTTCAATTATAGTCTGGATTTGAGCAGCACTTGATGGTCCGACAAAATCTTTAATTTGCTCGTAAATTGTACCTTCTGCGACTTCTCTTCCGCTTCCCCAAAACAAATCAGATAAGAATAAAATGACTAACAGCAATGGCCCCATGGAAAACATTGTAGTGTAAGCTAGAGCTGCACTCATTTTTAAAACCTTATGTTCGGAAAAACCATTTGCCGCATTTTTTAAAACCTGAAATAATGAAATAAAATATTGTTTGAGATGTTTCATTTTTAAATATTTAAAGAAATTTTCAACGCATTGTTATTGGCTTTTAATATTTTTTTTGTTTGTATAGCAAATATTTTAAAATCAATATTTTTAGAGGTTTGTTCCATTTGATCCAACATTATAATTTGATTTTCAATCTCAGTTACTAATAAATTAGAAAGATAGAGGGGAGATTTTTTTCCTTTTAAGGAATCAGAATCTATGTTTAAATTATAAACTAGTTTAGGGATTATTATCAAATTCTTTTCTACTAGTTTTTTAAATTCTGCATCAATTTTTTGATGATCTCTTTTTATTTTTAAAATTAACTTGAGTGTTTCTAAATTCTTTGTTTGGTTGAATGTAATTCCTGCTAACGTAATAGTTTTTTTATTAGATTCATTTAAACAGTCAATTAAGTTAAAATCAACCAAAGGTTCAGATTGAGTGGCTTCTAATTTAAAAATAGAATCTTCATATTCTTTTTCTTGATTTACACAAGAAGTAACAAAAATGCATACAATAAATAAATATAGATTGTAGATAATAAAGTGAGGAATACGTAGCCTTTTCATAGCTTAGTTTTGCTACAAAGTTCCAGGTAAATAAATAAAATAAATTATACTATTAATGTTTAATATTATATTATTTCCACTAAAAATATCTAATGGATTACAATTATTACGTAATAGAAGGTACAGGAATATAAATCGTGAATGTTGCGCCTTTATATGGTTCACTATTGGCAAAAATACAGCCTTTGTGGTTTTCTACTATTTTTTTGCAAATAGCTAATCCTACACCCGTTCCCTGATATTCAGTTTTACCGTGAAGGCGATTAAACAACAAAAATATTTTTTCTGCCTGATCTTGTTCAAAACCAATACCGTTATCAGTAATACTTATTTTATAATATTTTTTTAAGCTTCTGTCTTTTAGAATAGCTTCTGTTCTTGCTATAATTTCAGAACAATCAATATTAATTTTTGGAATAATATTTTCTTGAGAATATTTCAAAGAATTACTTAGTAAGTTGGAAAAAAGTTGTTGCATTTGGAAATAAATACCATTAATTACAGGTAATTTAGTATGAGTGATAATAGCTTTTTTATCCTCAATGCTTTGAGATAATTCATTTAAGCAATCGTTAAGTGCTTCATTTAAATTAATTTTTACAAGATTTTTTTCTGATCTGTTGGCCTTAGAATATTGTAATAGATCGTTAATTAACACCCGCATTCTATTAGAAGCCATTTCAATTCTTGATAAATATTCTTTACCGGCATCAGTCATGTTTTTTTTGTCTTTATCATTAATCCGGGAAATAAAAGTTTGGATTTTTCGTAAAGGTTCTTGTAAGTCGTGACTCGCAACCTGATTGAATTCATTTAATTCCTTGATATGTTTTTCAAGCTCTTTGTTTCTTTGTTTTAATTGTAAACTTTTATTGAAATCCTCGGTAACATCCTGAGTAGTTCCAATCATGCTTTGCTTCCCTTTTGAGTCTGTAAAAGATTTTCCAACGGTTTTAAATTGCCTTGTTTTTCCATCCTTTCTAATAATTCTATAGCTGATAGTTGGTATTGACATAGAAGATAATGCTTTCTTGTAAGCTCTTTCTATAATATGTTTATCTTCTGGATGTACATACTCTAATAAATTTTCAATAGTTGGGTCAAAGGATTGTGGTTCGGATCCTAATAATCTAAATTTGTTATCTGAATAAGTGAATTTCAGAGTGTCATAACTTAAAACCCAACTACCATATTTGCCCAGAATTTCTGCTTGTTTACTCGATTGATCAAATATTTTAAGTTGATTATTTACCTTAATTAAATCTTCATTATTACTTTTTAATAATTCATTTTTATTGTGTTCGTCGGTAAGATCACCTGTTACACCTAAAACGGTTTTGTTTCCTAAATTATCTATAAATAACTTTCCAACAGATCTTAAAATACGAGTTTGCCCATCAGGTCTTATAATTCTAAAGTAGGTATGACCCAGATTTTCATCTTTAATGGTTTTTTCAAAAATATTGTTTACAATTGCTGTATCTTCAGGATGAATAAATTTCATAAAATTTTCCTGACCAGCTTTAAAGGATTGTGGTTCTGTTCCTAAAATTCGATATAAATTATCTGAATAGGTAATATTATTGGTGTTTAAATTCCATTCCCAGGTTCCAAATTCAGAGAGAATTTCCGCTTGATAACTTAAAAATTGAGATTTATTTAATGTAATATTTGCTGTTTGTACTTTTCTAATATCTTTTGTAGTTTGATAATAGGTGAAAATTAAAAGCGAAAGTGTTATAAATAAAATACCTAAAGTTAAAATAGGAGTAAGATATATTTGGCTGTCATATATAGAATTTCGTTGCTTTAAATTAGATTTTTCAATGTCGACCATTTCATTAACCTTAGTTCTGATTTCAGCTAATAAGATACTACTTTCGTTAAAATTTCTTTTGAAAGTGTCATTTCTGTTAACATCAAAATTGTTGTTAAAGTTGGAATAACTATCCATATAAGCATATCTTCTGTTGATAATGTTATACAGTAATTCTAAGTTTTTTTTCTGTTTGGGATTATCACTAATTAATTTTTTAAGTAATAAAAAAGAATGATTAATGTTTTTGATATCCGTTTGATACGGTTTCAAATAGAGGGAATCTTTTGAAATCAAATAGCCTCTCATGCTATTTTCTGAACCTTTTATGTAAGAATATAAATGTTCTAATTCTAAATTCACTTCATAGGTATGCATGAGTAATTTTGTAGAATTAGAGATATTATTGATATGTTTTACGGTAAGTAACCCAATAAAAAACAATATCAGTAAGCTTATTATGAATATAATTTTATGGTAGATAGAAGATTTATGCCCGTTGTGTCTCATAAAATTATAATTGAATTATAATCGAAGTAAGAAATTGTCTTTATTTAAACCGTTAGTATGATATTGCCAATTGATAACAACGACGTCAGACAATATTTTTTTTAAATCATTAAAATTACTAGGTTTTTTAATATAAATATTAGCACCTAAAACAAGAGTGTCCTCTACATCCTGATCAGATGAAGAAGTGGAATATATAGCAATAGCAATATCTTTAAATTTGTCGTTTAATTTAATTTCTTTCAAACATTCTATTCCGTTTAGAATAGGCATATTCAAATCTAAAAAGATAATGTGTGGTAAAACAGTTTCCGGATCATTTAAATAGTTCAATAATTCTCTACCGTTATTTACTGTATTGACAACTGTATTTATTTTCAGTTCATCAAAAGCATCGGTAAAAAACAATCTATCGTCTTCATCGTCGTCTGCTAAAGTAATAAGTGTAAAATCGTGCTGCATCTTTTTTATTTTTTATTGGTAATTTCTCTTCGTCTTTTTATAATTCTTTGAAAGGCTGAAGGCGTTATACCAGTAGTATTTTTAAACTGTGAACTTAAATGTGCCACACTGGAATAATTTAGCTTAAAGGCTATTTCTGTTAAAGATAATTGATTATTAATGATGAGTTGTTTGGTATATTCTATTTTTTGGATAATGATGAAATTTTCAATAGAAGTGTATGTTACCTCAGAAAAAAGATTGGACAAATAACCGTAAGAATGGTTTAATTTTTCTGATAAGTACACCGAACTTTTTACACTTACATTGGTATCTTCATTAAAAACCATATCAACTATTGCATCCTTAATTTTTTGAATCAAAACTGTTTTTTGGTTCTCAACAATTTCAATTCCATAAGAACCCAATGACTGGCTAAATAATTTTAGCTTGTCTGCTGGTACTTTTTCTAAAAATTCAACTTCTCCAAACCCTAAAACTCTATATTTTATTTGGGATTCGTCTAATTTGTCTTCAAGAATTTTTTTGCAGGCAGTATTGAAATCAAACTTTATAAATACTTTCATGTCTTAAAATTATTATGCTACTAAAGTAGTTAAAAATAGCGTGGGATTATCTTTATTAACAGTCGTTTTTATTAAATTTAATAATAAACAAAAAATAATTTTGATTTCCATTTTATAATTATTACTGTTTTTTAAACGCAAATGATTATTCAAAATTGTTGTAAATGCTTTAGGTTAAGAATTAAAAAAGATAAAAATAGCATTGGAGATGTTATTTTTTTTCATTCTGAACTCTTATTTTTTTCCAAATTTTCAATCTGTTTTTTGCTTTATTACTAAAGTATTTTTCTTTTGCTTCGCCTAATAAAAAGCCTATAGGTTTCATTTTTTCCCAATTATCAAAAATCACTTTTAATGAAGCGGTTACCGGTAATGCTAGAATCATTCCTGGAATTCCCCATAGCATAGAAAATAAAATAATAGATAAGATGGAAACAAAAGCATTTAAAGAAACCTTAGAACCAGTGATTTTTGGTGTTATAAAATTACCTTCCAGAAATTGAATAAATCCAAATATTCCAATTACTCCTATACCATACCAAAACGAATCTTTTGTTGCAAAAGCAATTAATGCAGGTAAAAGCGAACCAATTATAATCCCTATATAAGGAATAAGTAATAATAATGCAGCTAAGAATCCAAAGAAAAAAGGATGGTCAATTCCCAAAAGCAGCAAACCTAAACTATTAAGAACACCAACAAGTGCCATCACTGTAATTAAGCCCAACAAATAGTTTTGCTGTACTTTGTAAAGGTCATGTAATATAACTCTCATTTTTGTTCTGTTACACACTTTTGCAGTGGCTTTATATAAAAAACTGACTAAAAAATTCCGATACAATAAAAACAAAAACATGTATAAAGGGGATAAAATAAAATCACCAAGAATACTACCTGAAGTAGCTATAAAGCCCATAATTCCTGTTGAGTTTTGTTGGGCTATCTCTTTTATTTTTTTATCTCCAATAATATCGTCCCGGTTAATCCCGGTTGTTTTTTCGGTTTGAGTTAATAGCGGACTCATTTTTTGTTCAATTTGTTTATAATATTGATCACTTTTATCAACTATTTCTTCAAATTGAAAACCTATCAGAACAAAAACGGCAAATACTATACTGGTGAAAATAGTTATGGCAATAGTTATAGATACAATTCTGTTAAAACATAAACGTGATTCAAAAAACTGTACAATCGGATAAATTAAGACACTAAGAATAATGGCAAAAAATAGAGGAATCAAAAAATCCTGTAACATATAAGCCATAAAAACAATTAAAATATAGGCTAATAAATCCAGTGTAATATGGTCTTTTTTAACTATTGCAGTCATGTTTGGTTGTTTTAAATAAAGAGCTGCCTATAGAAATTAATAACCCCTAAAATTTAGAAATTAGTAAAAGCATAGACAGCCCAATTTTTTATTTAGGAGAGTTTATTACAATTCAGCTATCCATTTTGTAATTTCATCCTTTGTTTTTCCAATTTTCTTTTGGATTTTCCCGAATAATTCGTCTTCTTTTCCTTCTTCATACAATAAATCGTCATCAGTCAGATCTGCATATTCTTGTTTAAGTTTTCCTTTAATCTCGTTCCAGTTTCCTTTAATTTCTGTGATATTCATGATGATTTATTTTTAGAATTAATAATATTTATTTAGTTTTAAAGCAGTTTTACAGCTTCTTTACAAAGATATTGATACACCTCTGAAAACCTTTTATACAATTTTTTAGGATTGTTATAAAATTCCAAGTTTTTTAGTTTCAAGTTTGTAAATTTGCCGCACAACTAAATTTCACAATGACTACACAACAACTTTACGACCAAATCAAAATCAAAAAATCATTTCTATGCGTAGGTTTAGATGTTGATTTGAATAAAATTCCACAACATTTGTTAGAATTGGAAGATCCTATTTTCGAATTCAATAAGGCTATAATCGATGCTACGCACGATTTGGCAGTTTCCTATAAGCCCAACACGGCTTTTTATGAAGCCTATGGAATAAAAGGCTGGCAGTCATTACAAAAAACGATTAATTATATTAATGAAAAGCATCCGGAGATTTTTACAATTGCCGATGCAAAACGAGGTGATATTGGTAATACTTCATCCATGTATGCCAAAGCTTTTTTCGAAGATTTGAATTTTGACAGTGTTACGGTTGCACCATATATGGGAAAAGATTCAGTTGAACCATTTTTAGCTTTTGAAAACAAGCATACTATTATGCTGGCTTTGACTTCTAATGAAGGAGCTTTTGATTTTCAAACCTTGAATGTTGACGGAACGGCAAGCGAAGCTAAAGAATTATACAAGCAAGTTTTGGAAACATCTAAAAAATGGAAAAATTCTGAAAATCTGATGTATGTTGTTGGAGCAACTAAAGCTGAATATTTTACCGAAATCCGTAAAATAGTTCCTGATAGTTTCTTGCTTGTACCAGGAGTTGGAGCACAAGGAGGAAGTCTTTCTGAAGTTTGTAAATACGGAATGAATGCTAATGTTGGATTATTAATTAATTCTTCAAGAGCAATTATTTATGCTTCAAAAGAAACTGATTTTGCTGAAAAGGCTAGGGAAGAAGCTTTGAAGATGCAACAGGAAATGGAAGAGATTTTAGCTGTAAATTAATAATTAAAAAAAAATGCCGACATTCAAAATGCCGGCAATTTTTTACCTAACTTACCTAATAATATAATAAATAACCAGTTTATTACTCTGCAAAGATCTTATACTTTTTCAGGTTTTACTGTTAATGATTTGTTATTAGTTTGTTGGAGATAAGTTAAGGTTTCTCTTAATGATAATTACGTTTTTCAATTTATAGAGAAATAGATATTACACAGTTTTAAAATTATATTAATTAATAAAAAAAATGCCGACATCCTAAAATGTCGGCATACCTTTTACTAACTAAAACCAAATAATAAATAACCAGTTTATTACATTACAAAGATCATAAACTTTTTGATTTCAGCCTGTTAATGATTTGTTATTACTTTGTTGTAAATACGTTAACTTTTTTTAAGAGAACACAACAGTTTTATTGTCGTAAACCATCGTTTTGTGTTCCGCATGAAGTTTTATGGCCCTTGCTAAAACCATTCGTTCTAAATCACGTCCTTTCATAATAAAATCTTCTATCGAATGACTATGAGAAACCCGGGAAATATCTTGTTCAATAATGGGGCCCTCATCCAGACCTTCTGTAACATAATGACTGGTAGCACCAATGATCTTTACCCCACGTTTAAAAGCAGAATGATAAGGTTTGGCTCCTGGAAATGCTGGTAAAAAGGAGTGGTGAATATTGATAATTTTATTCCTGTATTTAGCAATCAGGTTTGGAGTGATGATTTGCATATAACGTGCTAAAACAATAAAATCAATATCGTATTGCTGTAATAAATCCAATTGAGCTTTTTCACCTTCTGCTTTAATATCTTTGGTAAAAGGAACATAGTGAAACGGAATTGAAAAACGTTCCGCAACCGATTTTAAATCTTCGTGATTACTAATAATTACAGGGATTTCTAATGGTAGTTCACCGGCACTATAGCGTCCTAAAATATCGTACAAACAATGGTCATATTTGGAAACAAAAAGTGCCATTTTAGGTTTTTCTTCCTGCGTGTACATTTCCCAGGACATATTAAACGGATTGGCTAAACGGGTTTTGAAATCGGTTTTTATTGCTTCTAAATCCCAGTCATTAGCACTGAATTCACATTCCAGACGCATGAAAAATACATTTTCATCCGCATCAACATGCTGATCTAAATAAATAATGTTTCCGTCAATTGAAGCAATATAATTGGTAACTGAAGAAATAATAGCCTTTTGGTCTTCACAATGTATAAGTATGGTAATCTTTTGCATAATTTTTAATTTCGGGCAAGTTAGCTTTGCTGAATCTGCTATTTTTTAATATTTAAATGGAAGGGCTGTTTTGTTTTTATCCTGTAAAGCAAAAACACTTTGTAATAAAGTAGAAGTTCTGGAACTCAAGTTGGTTCTAATATTTTTTTCTTCAACAGCAATCATTTTAAATACTCCGGTCAAGGCTTGATTAGTAGTATAATCAGTCAAATCAGGATTTACTTTTTTAACAAAAGGAATGCTGTTGTATTTAGTTATAATACTTGCCCAAACTTTGTCAGCACCAACTTTAGTAAATGAATTTTTTATCACAGGATTGAATTTTCCGTATAAAGCAGTTGAAGTAGAGTTTTGTAAATACGTCGTTGCTGAATTTTCATTTCCCATCAAAATAGTTTTAGCATCTGTAAAAGACATATTTTTAACAGCATCAACAAATATAGGAGTTGCTTCTTTTACTGCATCTTCTGCAGCACGATTGAGTACTTTTATTCCTTCGTCAGCCATAGATCCAAGACCAATTTTTCTTAAGCTTGCATCAACTTTTTTTAATTCCTCAGGCAGTAATATTTTAACGGCTTCGTTTTTGTAAAAACCATCAACCGCAGTCAATTTGCTTACTTGTTCAGTAATACCTTTATTTAAAGCTTCTTTCAAGCCAGAAGCAATGTCTATACTTTTTGTGCCTTGTGTTTGTGGAAGTTGATTCATAACCTGTTGCATTTCAACACAACTGGAAAGAGGAAATATCAATAGTAACAATATGATTTTTTTCATTTTAAAATGTTTTATAGATTATGTACATTGTCTGATATAGACAGTTGTCAAAAATAGTACTTATTCAATAATAAAGCCAAGTTTTGTTTTAGAATAAAAAAAATAGGATTGTATTGTGTTTTGTACAAATTTAAAGTGGTATGTATATAAAATTTGTCTTTAATTTTATAAAATCCTTGATTCGTTTTTGGATAAATTTAGTTCATTATTAATTTTGGTTTGATTTTTGGACTACTTTTATTAAAATTTTAAAAATATATAAATTATGAAAAAAATAATCACGCTTTTAGTCGTATTGGGGATGTTTAGTTTTCAAAGTTGTTCTACATCCGATCCCGATTATATTGATACTGATACAATAGGTACAGTGTTTGAAACTAATTATGTTAGTTTTTTGCCAAATGATTATATAGTCAGATATACATTTCCTTATTCTCTTTATCAATCAGATGTAGTATTGGTTTATCGTTTGGCAGGTAATGTAAATGGTAATGACTTATGGGAATTTTTACCTGAAACTTATTATTTTGATGATGGGACAAGAGATTTCTCTTATAATTTTAATTTCACGAGAAGTTTTGTAGATATTTATTTGAACGGAAATGATTTGGCATCAGTGCCTGCAGGAAATAGATTGAATCAGATTTTTAGAATAGTTGTAGTTCCTGCTGCTTTTGCTTCTACAGTTAATTCAGATAATTATTTGGAAGTTATAAATGCTTTAAATTTAAAAGAAAGTGAAGTTAAGAAAATTGATTTCTAAGATTTTGTGAACTGTTATCTATAAAAAAAGGAAATCGTGAGATTTCCTTTTTTTATATGTTTTTTTAGTAATTTATAATTCCAGGTTAGTCTTTGTTCATTTTTAAAGAGACAACAACTCCAGCTAGCAGAGAAATAGCAATAAAACCTAATGAAGCCCACTCGGGAATTTCAATGTAATCATGTGCTAACATTTTAAAACCTACAAAGCTCAAAATAGCAATCAGACTGTATTCCAAATAGCTGAATTTTTCCAGCATATTAGCCAAAAAGAAATACATGGAACGCAATCCTAAAATGGCAAAAATATTGGAACTGAATACTAAAAAGGGGTCGGAAGTAATCGCTAAAATTGCAGGAACACTATCCAGTGCAAAGATGACATCCATAACTTCGATAACGATTAGCGCCACAAATAAAGGTGTAGCTGCTCTTTTTGCTGTTTTTGTACTAATGAAAAATTTCTCATCATCCATTTCAGAAGTGATTGGCATAATTTTTCCAAGTGCCTTATATACAAATGAATCCTTAGGCTGAAAATCTTCCTCTTCTTTGGTAAATAACATTTTTACAGCTGTAAAAATTAGGAATGCGCCAAATAAATAGGTTGTCCATGCAAATTTATTGATGATCATTACACCAAAGAAAATCATTAATCCCCTGAATACAATGGCACCTAATATTCCCCAAAATAAAACGCGGTGCTGGTATTTTTGTGGTATTTTAAAAGAAGAAAATATAATTGCAATAACAAATATGTTATCTACGCTTAGGGATAATTCAATTAAATATCCGGTAAGGTATTTTATAGCTGCTGTGGCAGGCTTTAATTCGTCTGGGTTTGCAATATAATTGTTATTGTATAGCCAATAAATAACTCCGGAAAACAGAAAAGATATGGTTACAAATATTCCGGTCCATTTACCGGCTTCTTTAGAGCTGATAATATGTGGGGTTTTGTTGAAAACACCCAAATCAAGGGCAAGGAATAGTATTATAGCTGATAAAAATAAAATCCAGACAATCATAATTTATTAATTTTATAGTTAGGCAAAGATACTTTTTGATTGTATAAGTCCGAAACTTATTTACTAGGTATCTGAAAAATTAACATAAAAAAAGTGCCTCCATTTCTGAAGGCACTTTGTTGTTATAATTGAATAAGAATTACAATGCTGATTTAACAGTTTTGATAATTCTAGCAGCAATTTTGTATGGATCACCGTTAGATGCTGGTCTTCTGTCTTCCAACCATCCTTTGTATCCTTTTTGAACAGCGATCAATGGAATACGGATAGAACATCCTCTATCTGAAACTCCCCAAGAGAAATCGTGGATAGATGCAGTTTCATGTTTACCAGTCAAACGTTGGTCGTTGTAAGCACCATAAACAGCAATGTGCTCAGCAGTTACAGCACGGAAAGATTCACAGATTTTAGCGTAAACTTCTTTATCTCCAGAAGTTCTCAAAGCAGTGTTTGAGAAGTTCGCGTGCATACCAGAACCATTCCAGTCAGTATCTCCTAATGGTTTAGGGTGATATTCAATATAGTACCCATATTTTTCAGTCAAACGATCTAGTAAGTATCTTGCAACCCAGATTTCATCACCTGCTTTTTTAGCTCCTTTAGCAAACAATTGGAATTCCCATTGTCCACAAGCAACTTCTTGATTGATTCCTTCAAAGTTAAGTCCGGCAGCAATACATAAGTCAGCGTGCTCTTCAACTAATTTTCTTCCGTGTGTATTTTTTCCACCAACTGAACAGTAGTACATTCCTTGTGGTGCAGGATATCCACCAACTGGGAATCCTAAAGGCAATAAAGTTTTAGTATCCATGATGAAATATTCTTGTTCGAAACCAAACCAAAAATCATCATTATCATCATCAATTGTAGCTCTACCGTTAGAAGGGTGTGCAGTACCGTCTGCATTCATAACTTCACACATTACTAAATATCCGTTGATACGAGCTGGATCTGGATAGATTGCTACTGGTACCAATGAACAGTCAGAAGAACCACCTTCAGCTTGCTTTGTTGATGAACCATCAAAAGACCAGTTTCCAAGTTCTTCTAATGTCCCTTGAAAGTTTTCGTGCTCTTCAACTTTAGTTTTACTTCTAAGATTTTGTGTTGGTTCGTAACCGTCTAACCAAAGGTACTCTAATTTAATTTTAGCCATGATATAAAATATATAAATTAATTTTTTTTGATATTCAGATGCAAATATAGATTAATTTAACGATGGGTAAAAATGGAGGGGTATTTTTTATTTAGAAGAATGTTATTTTTCAGAAAATTGTAATTTAAGGGGGGTATAACTATAAAATTGTAATTTAAAAGGGGTATAAAAATTAAATTCGTAATGGGGTGTTTTCGAATAATAATAAATAGTTAAGTTTTTTATTGCTAAAAAATTACATCTGTTTTTGTTTTTTCTTTCTATTTTGAAACTAGTTAGTTATACGTAGTGAAATCTTCTCCTTATTAAGTAGATGAATTTAGTAGCATTTATAGATGCAATGTGTTAAATAGGTATTCAGTTACTGTTAATTTTTTTACATTTGCCATCAATAATATCATTAAAATCAATATTAATTCATTAAAGCAATTATTATGTCAACATTACGTTTTCAGGCTTTGAAAGAAGCTTCCTCCCGAAAAGCGGTACCATTTGAAGAGACCGATAGAAAATCAACTATTTTTGGTTCAAATGTATTTAATGAAAAAGCCATGAAGCAATATTTGACTTCAGATGCTTTAAAAGGAGTACAGGGAGCAATTCAGCACGGAACAAAGATTGACAGAAAATTAGCCGACTACATCGCAATGGGTATGAAAGAGTGGGCTTTGGCTAAAGGAGTAACTCATTATACGCATTGGTTTCAGCCACTTACAGGAACTACTGCAGAAAAACACGATGCTTTTTTCGAAACTTCTTATGATGGAAGTGATCCTGTAGAAAAATTTGGCGGCGGACAATTGGTTCAGCAAGAACCGGATGCATCCAGTTTTCCAAATGGTGGGATCAGAAATACGTTCGAAGCAAGAGGATATACCGCTTGGGATCCAACCTCTCCGGCATTTATATATGGTACAACTTTATGTATTCCAACGGTTTTTATCTCTTATACAGGAGAAGCCTTGGATAACAAAATTCCATTGTTAAGGGCTTTATCAGCCATTGATGAAGCGGCAACGGAAGTTTGTAAATATTTCGACAAAAATGTAAAAAAAGTTACCGCTACTTTGGGTTGGGAACAGGAATATTTTTTGGTTGACAGCGCATTAGCAAATTCCCGTCCTGATTTGATTATGACAGGAAGAACATTATTAGGTCACACTTCTGCCAAAGGACAACAGTTAGACGATCATTATTTTGGATCAATTCCAACTCGTGCGTTGACTTATATGAGATATTTAGAGCAGGAATGTATGTTGCTTGGAATTCCGGTAAAAACCCGTCATAATGAGGTAGCTCCAAATCAATTTGAATTAGCACCGATTTTCGAAGAAACAAACTTAGCAGTAGATCACAACTGTTTGTTGATGGATGTAATGCAGAAAGTAGCAGAACGTCATGATTTTAAAGTATTATTCCACGAAAAACCATTCAAAGGAGTAAACGGTTCCGGAAAACACAACAACTGGTCATTGGCAACAGATACTGGAGTGAACTTATTAAGCCCTAGTAAAACACCAATGAGCAATTTGCAGTTTTTGGCTTTCTTTATCAATACAATCAAAGCGGTAAATGATTATGAATCGTTATTGAGAGGGGCAATCGCAACAGCAAGTAACGATCACAGATTAGGAGCTAATGAAGCACCACCGGCTATTATTTCCGTGTTTATCGGAGAGCAATTGACTAAAGTTTTAGAAGAATTAGAAGGGGTTACCAAAGGAAAATTATCCCCGGAAGAAAAAACCGATTTAAAATTAAATGTAGTAGGTAAAATTCCAGACGTTCTTTTGGATAACACCGACAGAAACAGAACTTCACCATTTGCCTTTACAGGAAATAAATTCGAGTTCAGAGCGGTAGGTTCTTCTGCCAACTGTTCGAATGCGATGACAACATTGAATACTATTGTTGCTAAACAATTGAAAGATTTCAAAGTGGAAGTAGATGCTTTGATTGATACCAAAGGGTTGAAAAAAGACGAAGCGATTTTCAATGTGTTGAGAGAATACATCAAATTGTCTAAAAAAATCCTTTTTGAAGGCGACGGTTACAGCGAAGCCTGGGAAAAAGAAGCGGAAAAAAGAGGGTTGAGCAATCACAAAACGACTCCTGAAGCCTTGAAAGCCAGAGCATCAAAACAAGCCTTGGATTTATTCTCAGAAATGGGAATTATGAACCACGTAGAAGTAGAAGCCCGTTACGAAATCGAATTGGAAGAATACACAAAGAAAATCCAAATCGAAGGGAGAGTTTTAGGTGATTTGTCTCAAAATCATATTATTCCAACCGCTATTCGTTACCAAAATACATTGATTGAAAACGTAAAAGGGCTGAAAGAAATCTTTGGTGATGAATTCAAAACTTTGGCCAAAGAGCAAATTATCCTGATCAGAGAAGTTTCCGGACATATCGAAGGAATCAATTCTAAAGTTGAAGCGATGACCAACGAAAGAAAGAAAGCCAATAATCTGAAAGATGCTCAGGCAATGGCAGAAGCCTATTGCAACAATGTAAAACCGTATTTTGAAACCATTAGAAATCACTGTGATAAATTAGAATTATTAGTAGATGATGAAACCTGGACATTAACCAAATACAGAGAATTGTTACTTACAAAATAAGATAATATTCACCTTTATCAAAAATGCCTTTCCAATTTTTTGGAAAGGCATTTTGTTTTTAATGATTAAAATTTTAAAAAAATCTGTGAATCTGTGGTTGACTTTTAAAAGCGAAAGTTCAGTTAAAAACCCAATAGGCAAACCCAAAAAAAATAATTATATTTGCGCCACAACTACACACCTATAAAATGAGTTCAGATTCTAGCAAACGTTATGCACAAAGAGGAGTTTCAGCATCTAAAGAAGATGTGCACAACGCCATAAAAAACATCGACAAAGGATTATTTCCACAGGCTTTTTGCAAAATTGTACCGGATTATTTAACCAATGATGAAGACTATTGTTTGATCATGCACGCAGATGGCGCAGGAACCAAATCGTCTTTGGCGTACATGTATTGGAAAGAAACGGGAGATATTTCAGTTTGGAAAGGCATTGCACAAGACGCTTTGATTATGAATATCGACGATTTATTGTGTGTAGGAGCAACCGATAATATTTTGCTTTCATCCACAATTGGAAGAAACAAAAACCTGATTCCGGCCGAAGTAATTTCAGCCATTATCAACGGAACCGAAGAACTGATCAAAGAACTGGATTCTTTCGGAGTAACGATTCATTCAACAGGTGGAGAAACTGCCGATGTGGGAGATATTGTTCGAACTATCATTGTAGATTCAACGGTTACAGCCCGTATGAAACGTTCTAAAGTTATTGATAATGCCAATATCAAAGCAGGCGACGTAATTGTAGGATTGGAATCTTTCGGTCAGGCTACTTACGAAAAAAGCTATAATGGCGGAATGGGAAGCAACGGACTGACATCAGCACGTCACGATGTTTTCGGTAAATATTTGGCAACCAAATATCCTGAAAGTTACGACTCTGCCGTTCCTGAAGAATTGATTTATTCAGGTCAGGTGAAATTGACCGATGCTGTCGAAAATTCGCCAATCGATGCGGGACAATTAGTGCTTTCGCCAACCAGAACCTACGCGCCAATCATCAAGAAAATTTTTGATAAATATTCGTCCAATGAAATTCACGGAATGGTGCATTGCAGTGGAGGAGCGCAAACCAAGATTTTACATTTTGTAAACAATCTGCATATCATAAAAGACAATTTATTCCCGGTTCCACCATTATTCCAGCTAATTCAGGAGCAATCCAAAACCGATTGGAAAGAAATGTATCAGGTATTCAACTGCGGTCACCGTATGGAAATTTACGTTCCCGAAGCCGTTGCTCAGGATATTATTGCTATTTCAAAATCGTTCAATGTCAACGCACAAATCGTCGGTAGAGTAGAAGCATCCGATGCTAAAAAACTAACGATTACCAGCGAATACGGTACTTTCGAATATTAAAAACTGTTTAATCGTTAAGTCGTTTAACCGTTGAATTGTTAAATTATTTAATCTTTCAATCTTTCAATTTTATTAAAATGTACGAACTACTTTTTTGGCAATATCAGGACGGAATCTATCTGAACCATCACTTGGTTTACGAAGCTTTGGTCGAACAACAAGAAGTAGAAGGGCTGGAAATCCTTCCTGTTCAGGTTATTTTGAATCGTATTAATTCTGTTTTCTCCACTTGGGAAAAAGTAGATGAAAACAGCTGGAAAAACACCAAAGGAAAAGGAGCTTTTCACGTTAAGACCACTCCACAAAGTATCCAGATCGATTGCTACGGAACCGAAGGCAAAACAATGGATCTTCTTGCAGACACTTTGGAAGAATTCAAATGCCCACTTTACGACCCACAAGTTCCGGTACGTTACGACGAATTTAACGAGTAGATTTTATTTTTGTTTTGGAATTTAATTCCATTAAATTTGAATAAAAATCCGTTTAATCTGTGTCACCTGCCTGTCGGCAGACAGGTCCGTGGCTAATACTATAGAAATCGTATGTCAATAATTTCCAATATCCCACAAAATACAATCCTCGAAGACGACTTTGTTCTGCTTCGGCCACTACAGGAATCTGACGTTGACAATTTATTGGAAATCGCCATCAACGAACCCGAAACCTGGAAATATTCATTAGTTCCGGCACATGGAAAAGAAAATCTGACGAATTATATTCAAACGGCTCTAAAAAACAGAGAACACAAAACCGAATTTCCTTTTATAGTTTTCGACAAGAAATCAGGAAAATATGCAGGGAGCACCCGTTTTTACGATATTCAGTTACCGTTCAAAACCCTGCAATTAGGCTACACTTGGTATGGAAAAGATTTTAGGGGAACAGTATTAAACAAACATTGTAAATTCCTGCTTTTGCAATTCGCTTTTGAAACTCTTGGAATGGAACGTGTAGAATTTCGTGCCGATAACAACAACGAACGAAGTATCAACGCAATGAAAAGCATCGGCTGTAAAGTAGAAGGTATTCTGCGCAATCATATGCCTACTTTTGAAAGCGAAGCGCGTCGCGACAGTATTATATTGAGTATTCTTCGTGAGGAATGGTTTGCAGAAGTAAAGGAAAACCTGAAAAATAAATTATAATCTATAACTGCTAATTATGGGAACTTTTGTTATCAGTAAAAGATTTGATGATCGCTACAAATTTGTATTCACATCCAGAAAAGGAAAAACGATTTTCACCAGTCCTTCTTTAGAACTCAAGATGGAATGTGAAGATAGTATAGATGCCATAAAGTCCAACATTGAAAAATACACTTACGTAAAATCAAGATCTGCCAACGGAAAGTATTTTTTTAAAATGATGCTGGAAGAAACCACTATAGCCACCAGCAGAAAATACACCACTCCCTTATTACTTCAAAAAGGCATCGACGAAATCATTCGCACCGCTGTAAAATCAGATGTTTTGGATTTTACAATGAATGAATTTGTGTTTCCTGATGAAATAGATTTTTCTTCCGCAAATACAAACGGATAGGTGAGCTTCCTTGCTTTAACCTTAATGATTTTTTAGAACAAATGCTTTACAGTGTAAAACTGTCTGTAATCATCAAAAATACTTCTCAATTAACGCATTAAAATCGCAGTTATCCATTAGCGCATCAAGCTCTGGGCCGGTATAATTCACACCCACATAATCGATACCACGCAGCATAGTGAATGGAGTTATTTTTTGGTAACTGATATTTTGCTTTTGCATGGATCGGACCATGAGGCGATTTATATAGCTGTATACATTTTTGCAATTATCTTTTTTGGCTATGAAGAAAATAAGATAATAAAGCATGGTTTGCAGTTCAGAGATCACAGTCCTTCTTTCTTCATCCGAAAACAAGCTTAAATTGACAGATCCTTTACCAAAAAAATAAAGTGTATTGCCGGTTGAGATCTCATTATTGTAAAATTGTTCGTAATCAAGCCCGAACAACTTGTCTGTATGCAAGGGTTGGGCATCCCTCTTTGCCACCATTTGTGTAAAGGCTACTTCTCCATTTCGCTCAATAACAAGGCAAACAGAAGTAGGTTGCAATAAATAATTCTCCTCCTGCTCTTCTTCAAATTTAAGATCATGGGTTAAAGTGCCAATGGGCTTGTGGATCCTGGAATAATTAGTAAAAAAGGCCTCCATAAAAGTGACAAAATCATCACCTCCATATTGTTTCAAAGTGAATTCTGAACCTTCATAAATAGTTCTTGTTTCATTAAAATTTATTTCAGGAATAGTGTTTTCAATAAGATATTGCATGTTAAAAATTTTTTTCCTACAAATATAAAAATTTCGATAATATATTCATTTTTTGAGATAATTTTATTTTTAGGTGCTGAATGTCATGTAATTATTTTTTTATATTTAGAGGATTCACGGGTAAGAAAGTACAAATCCGATATTGATCCAGACACATTTTTATATGAATTATGGATGTCGCAAGAGATTTTAATATCTATTCCATTTTTGGTTGCCATCATTAAAATTTAGTTAAATTTGTTAAGAGTGTTGAATAAACGCCTCTTAATCAGTTAATATGACAGCAAAAAAGATAATAGTTATTGGTGTATTGGCAGTCGGTTTATGCGTCTTCGCATACGGTTCGTTAAAGTCTTCTAGGGTGTCTGAGAAGAATGAAGATAGTACCAGGGAAGAACAGATAAATCCGGAAAAAATTGATATCTCCCAGCGGGATAGCATTGTAAGTTTTGCAACGGACTTATTAGGAACGCCTTATGTCGTAGCCTCCTCGGGCAGAAACGGTTTTGACTGTTCAGGATTTGTTTACTTTGTTTTTAAGCATCATAAAATTGAGGTTCCACGAAGCTCTGGAGGATTCAGTAATTTTGGAAAAGAAATTCCGATTGATAAAGTAAAAAAAGGGGATATTCTGGTATTTTTGAGTCCTACCAGTAATAATATAGGCCATGTGGGCATAGTTACAAATCCAAAAGGAAAACAAAGTGATTTTATCCACGCATCCTCAGGACGTGAAATGAAAGTGATTATAACAAGTTTAAAACAGGAAGGCTATGCCCGTAGATTTGTAAAGGCAGTAGATGTCTTGTCAGTTTATTGATGGTTTAGCCTTTGATTGTGTTAGCTGTCGTTTAATTGAACTTCTAGAATAAGGGGATGGGTAGCTCGTGTTGACGACTGCCATCATTCGCGCTAATCTCAAATAAAATGAGAGTTAACGTGGAGTTTTCCTTATTCTTCGCAACATCCAGTGTAAAATCAAATTTACCCCATTTTGGTGCGCCGGCATCAGTCATCTCATGGCCTTCTATTAATTCATCGTGACCGTCTTCAACGATCCAGCTGAAACTGGCTTCAAAAATTTGTGCTTCGCCTTTAACTCGAAATATACCATCATTTACTTTCTCTACGGTCACATTTCTAAAACGCTCGTTGGAATATTTTTGTACAGTGGTATTCGATGAATCTGTCTTTTTCAGCTGAACAGTATCGCTCGTTTTTACAACTTTCTGAGTTTCTTCAGTAGTTACCTCCTTTTTATTACAGGCAGTAAATAGTATAATTAATAACAGGATTATCCTTTTCATGTCGTTTTTCATTTGGTAGCTATTCGGATAGTTCTAAATTTTAAGTAGTTTTTCACAATCTGGCATTCCATACTACAGTGATGTTTGGATTTTATGAATGAATTTATATTTCCTGATTATTTTTTTTAAAGTAGAGATTAGAATTAGGTATTATAAAAAATGAAATGGTGTGAGTTAATAATACTTTTATTAATGTTTGACCGAAAATATTAAGACGCCATCAATATACTATTGTATTAAACCACTGTTAGGTGCTATATTTGATTTTAATTCTTCAACTTTTTTAATTGAAATAATAATTTTGTCACGCAATTTTGATTCACCAGAAGCATTAGGCGGAAAGTCGCTACTAATAAAACTAAGGTTTTCTTTTTCAAAATCTTTTTTTAATTGCTCAAAAATACTCTTGTAATAATCGTAAGTTAAGGTTTTAAGTTTTTGCCCTGTCTTAAACATTTCAGGAAAAGCTTTCATTATTCCAGAATAACCAGTTGTTTTAGATAATATATAGTCTTGAGCATTTGTCCATTCATTAGGAAATGTATCTTTTAGTGCATTAAAGAGATTTAACATAATTTTTAAGATTACATCATCTTTATTCTCTATGTAGTACTGATTTAAAACTGCATTTGGTCGAGAAATTGGTTCTAATTCTGCCCTTGATCTATTAAAATCTTCTGTAGGATTATTTGATATAAGTTTAATTAAGAATGTTATAAAAGTTCCTTGAGATAAAGTTTCATTTGAGCCAGCGGATTTTTTCCCCAACATTTTCAACCGTCTATAGAAAGGTGAATTACCGTCTGAGTTTAAAGCTCTAGCTATTTCGTGAGAGGTTTTAAAAGGATTTCTTCCCTCAACTACATTGAATAGATCAAAAATAATTGAACCTGATACTCGGGTCTGCTTACCATTTATGATAGCAAATATTAAAGCCATTTGTTCATCAGTTGCATCAAGTAAAAAAACAACAGGTAAAACAAAATCATCTTTATATTTGGACTTAGCTAATCCCAATAAGCGATGTTGACCATCTACTACGGAAGCGATTTGCGAATTATCCTCTATTATTAATTCCCCATTTTGAATTTCATATGAATCTTCTGGTAGTCCAAGTAAAATTGGAGTAGGAAAGGTTGCATCTGGAGTTTCGGAATATTTAGAAATTTCATTAATTCTGAAATCGGATTTTTCTCTTTGAGGACCTCCATTAGAATTTAATGTTACTTGGTCAAATTCTCGACGGCTGATATGAGATATACCCAAAATATCTTTTACTTTCATTACTGCTAAGACGTACTCACCAATTGGTTGCTCAAATGTCAATATTTTTAGTCTCATACTTCAGTATCGTTACCATCATTAGTTAATTCGGAAGCTTTATTTACAATTCCAGTTACTTCTAGGTCTTGCTTTTTTTTAAATTCATCAACAGTCTTTTCCCAATTAGCTTCTCTAAGACCATAGACATAAATTCCAATAAAGATAGTAATTAATAAAAGAGTAAATTGAGTGTTTGTATCTAGCGAAACATTAAGTAATAATTTTAAAGGAATTATTGATGATAGAAATAATAAATAAAGGAAAGTTATTACCAAGGTAATTCCTCTTAAAGATACGGCATTTTTGTTTGTGCCAGCTCCAATATAATTTATTGATGTTAAAACACTATTGCTAAGGAAAACTACCGAAAAAACTATGAATGGATTATTTAACATTAATTTTGCAAAGAAATCCTTTCCAATTAATATTCCAACAAGTGAGGGAATCCATACTGTTGAAAGAGATAGTAGGACTGAGGTTAAAATCCAAAGAATGAATTTCCCTGGATCATCCTTAATTGTTTTAAAATGAGCAAATGCAATCATACAAGATTTCAGTTTAGCGTAAAATATATTTTTAATTTTTTTTAACTTAATTATTATTTCATAACGCATAAATTAATTTTTGGAGATGTTCGTGTAAAAATATAGAAACTAACTTGTTTATTGATGATTTTATTACACATGATTTTAATTCAAATATATGTAATTTTGGCTACAAATTGCTAAAATATTTTTATCTGATAAATATTTTATACTTCCACGGATTAATTTTCCTTGGTTTTACTGTTGTATTCTTAATCCATACCCTTTCCATTTGAAAAATAAGCATATTCTTCCTGTTTCTGATTGGTGCGCCAGATATTGGTAATTTCTGCCATTATGGATAGCGCTATTTCTTCAGGAGTTTTACTTCCAATAGCCAAGCCAGCAGGACCATGAATTTTATCAAATACATTATCATCAATCAGTAAATCCGTATCAAGAATGGCGTTCAGTAATTTTTCCCTGCGATGCACTGGACCAAGAAGACCTATATACCGAACCTTGGAACTAATGATGCTAAGCAAAAAACGTAAATCTTTAGAGTAATTATGACTCATCACTACAACGGCAGTATTTTTGCAAAATAAATTAGGATCCAAATCTTCCGGTTTCAGGGTCAAGACCGATTTTGCAAATGGAAAATCAGTACCATTTACAGCACTGTATTCAGAACCGATCACGATGACTTCCCAACCTAAGAACGATGCCATTTGGCTTAATTTCTCTGCATCATGTTCGATTCCAAAAATACACAATCGGTTTAGAGGCTCAATTTTCTGTTTGAAAACCAGATTATTGGAACCTTTCTCATAATTGGAATGATAAATAGTAATGTCTTTGAATTCAAAAGAAGTTCCAAAATTGGTTTTACTTATTTCATCCATCAGGAAAGAACACGATAACGAAAAAGGCTGTCTTTGCTGGATAGCATTTTCAATCAAATCGATGAGGTTATCATCCGGCTGGAACAATTCCAGTAAAATATAAATACTTCCTTCACAGCCCAATCGAAAACGGCCGTCATATTTAAACACCTTCGGATAATTGGAAGAAAACACACTAGTAGCTTGTCTGATCACTTCCTGTTCTACACAGCCACCGCTCAATGCTCCCGTACTATTTTCATATTCATCAATAAGCATCTGCGTTCCTTCCTTTCGATAGGAAGAACCTTCTACATAGACAATAGTAGCCAGAACGGTTCGGACATTCTTTTTACTGGCCTTTTGGTATGACGCTATTATTTTTAAAAATTCGTGGGTCATGTATGCTGTGATTTAAATTTTCGGGAATGCTTAATTATTCCCGAAAAGATTTTTATAGTTCAATTGAATGTATTCCAAAATTTCACTCGAGGAAGGTTTTGGATTGCCGGTCATATCTTCGAGAACATCCGCTATCAGGTGATGCAGGTCGTTTACATGTAATTCTCCAGCTTTCAGATTCCATTCTAATGGTGTTACAGTTGGAATATCATCTTTACGGGCATATTCCAGTTCCAGCAGGGACGAAAAATCAGGTGCATTTTTATCTCTTTCGGTAAGGAAACCTTCAAGGTTAAAACAATTCTGAACCGTTTTGATAATGGACGAATGGTCAAATGGCGTATAACCATCGGGTCTGGCGATAAGTCCTTTTTTGATGTAGGGATTAATCACCACGCAGGGAACACGAACCCCAAAACGATTGAAAAGAAATCCATCCTGACCCGCTCGTCCATCTTCGTAAGGATTTTTGGCACCCGTTGGAGGAGCAACATGATCGTAGGTTCCGCCATGTTCATCATAGGTAATAATAAACATCGTGCTGTCAAAAACAGGCGAAGATTTGATCATATTGTAGATATCGGCAATCAATTTTTCACCCGCCCGAATATCAGTAGGAGAGTGCTGATCGTTTTGACCTTCTCCGCCATAGTTGGGTTCTAAGAAGGAATAACTAGGCAGATTTCCCTCTTTGCATTTGGCTTCAAAATCAGTCAGCGTTCCAAAATTGTTGTTGAATTTGGAATCGTGCAATTGTGTCATGATCAATCGGGTAAGCGAGAAATGATTGTCTCCAAATTTCCCGTCTTCATCTTTAGAACTGGCAAAATCATTGTTGCCAAAAATCCCCCAGCTAAGGTCCTGTCTACCTCCATCAATAGCTTCTTGTATCTGGTTAAAAATCGTTTTGGCGTCACATTGCGCCACAGGATTATTATTCACATGTCCAGTCGAAGTCGCCGAATGTACAAAATCACGATTAGGAATAGTCTGGCTGGGTACTGAACAATGATAATGATCGCAAACAGCAAAACCTTTCGCCAACTCACTCAATACTGGAGTTTGTTCAGGAGTGTAGCATTTCATAATATTGCGGGGATTTGTAGGATCATCTCCATAACTAAAAGCCCCATACACCATAGCATTTTGATAATTTTGAACAAAACCCATATTGATAGCCGGCGGTGGATATTGCTGAGCTACATCATATTTCAAATACAATTGATGATTGGTATCTTTAAAACCTTCTCCCGGATCTGGGTTAGGAAGCGTAAAATCAACAGGATTTGGAATTAGTTCCCCTCTGCGTTTTTTGGGCTGACCGTTTTTCTCAATCATTACTTTTTCAATGAAAGGAATCCCATCAGAATCTATATTATCCAGCGGATTCCAAAGGTCTTTGGTCAGTCCTTCAAATTGCTGGTCATGAGGTGGTTTTTCATCACTGTACAGCCAGCCCAATAGATTGTCGAAAGATCGGTTTTCTAGCATAAGGACCACGATATGCTTAATGGTATTTTGTAACTTGTCTTTATTTGGTGGTAGATATTGGTTCATTTTACTGCAGTTTTGTTTACTTAGTTTCTAGTGTGTGTCTTTTATCAAGTCCTGAGCATCAACTCTTGAATGTCCCGGAGGTGCAACTATAAGGTCGGTTTTGGATAAAGCACTCCACAGTATATTGTCCTGAAAAGCTATAGTACCGCCACCGCGTTTTTCCTGAGAAATCATACGATTGATATCACCAACACAAACCCAGTCGGAATCCACACTAACCGCCCATTTGGCATGATCATGTGTTTCTGGCCAGTTCCAAGGTACATTAAGTGGACTCAGGTCAATATATTTCACGTCGAAAGTTTTGTGAATTCCATCACTGTCTAGTGTTGGTGGAATTTTTCCTCTAATCCAGGATTCTACATCGATGTCTGTTCCAAGTGTTGGACCAACCAAATCATTCCAGAAATCTTTATTCCATTTTTGGTTCTTTGCAATGACTTTAAAATCAAATCCTCCCCGGGATTTATAAGCCAGTACGTCTGAATCTCCTGCAGGATTAGGGTTCAAAGGCTGACTGAGAATATAAAGCGGATCATTTTTATCTAACGAATCAGGTATGTGTGGTGAATAAACCTGCGGAACCTGATGGTTTGCCATTTGTGAAGCAATTTTACTCGCAGTTTCCATGTCTATCGAAATACAGATAAAAGTCTGTCCGTATTCTGGTGTTGGCATTGAGGTGGCGGTTGCATCTGCATATTTTGGCCAGGAATGTAACAGCCATAAAGCGGTTTTGGTATCGGTATCAAAAGCCAGAACACCTTTAGTATGTCCGTAAGTACTGCTGTCGGTTCTATTGGCATCGGCAGGCATTTCGTCATTGTACAAAATCCATCCGGTAGTGGGTGATGGGTTGTCGAAGATGGCTTTTAATGTAAGGTCAAGTGCTCCTTTTCCATCTGTCAGCAAATTAGGCGACTGCACCACCTTTTTTATATTGGGGTCATAATAAATGTATTCGTAGCCGGTAGCTGTAGGTTCGTCTGCCGTTTTGCCCAATTTTGGAACTTTATAAGCAAACCACCAATCTACTGGCTGACCGCTTTCATCTAATGCAGAAATTGTATTAGCCATTTTTATATTTTTTAAGTTTTCGTATAGCATTGTATAGTTATACCGATTCCAGTTTTTGACGACTTGAATCGGTATTCTAATTATGAATTAATAATCCATAGATAAAACATGGTTAAAGTATGGATAGAGTATGGAGAATGTATGATGTAAATTATTTATTAGGCGCTATATCTCCACGTCGGATAGGGACCTGAGGAGCCTTATATTGGGAGGCATAACTTCCTTTTTCTGAAGCTTGTTTAGCAGTGAAGAAATTTTCCAAAGCAATGGCTACCTGAAAAGAGAAATCGGTTGAATATACAGTCTGATCCATAGAAGTTCCACAATCTAAATTTTGAAACCATTTCATCCATACAGCATCACCACCACCTACTGGGGGAGCTTGTCCGCCATCTGGTGCTGCATTTGGCGGAACCAAAGATGTTACTTGTGGATATTGAGCTGCATTATGACATGACATACAAGAAACGGTATTTAAATCGGCCGGACCATCTAATCGTCCATTCCATCCAAGATGCTGAGGTGGCAAATTTGGACTTTCGAAAATTACTGTTTCTTTCAGGTCTTTGTTGACTTCGGTTTTAATTGGTGGGTATGGTGATGTTTTGTTGATTTTGTTTTTAGGATCATTACCCCAGGTAAGACCAACAGGCACCAGGTTCATCAATTTGTTTTTCTTGTTCAGTTTTCCGTTGTAGCAAAAAGTTCCGAATACCCAGCCCGTTCCTTCAGGATTGGTAGGACTTCTGTCAGCTCTTGGATCACGAACAGAAATATCCATCTGCAAAAGATGTACATCAGAAACGACTTTTTTGTCAGATTTCCAGAAATTTTCAGTGATGTAGGCTTTCCATGTCAATGGATTGACAAGATAATCAACGAAGTCTGTTCCTTTAGGTGCGTCTGTAAAAAGTAATTTTACAAAAACAGTTCCTGTTGGAAAACCGCCATTATCAAAACGTTTATCCAGTGTTTTTAAATTAGGATTTTGTGGGTCTTTCCACATTTTACCCATGGCATAACCTGCTTTGTCATTAATTAAAGTAATGGCATACACAGAATAATCACCATCAACTCCTTTAAGTCCTGGTCCTAATTGAAGAGGTCCCAGAGGTGCTTCTTTAATCAGACCGTGGAAACCTTCTGTACCTCCGTTTGGCGGATAGGCACCAGGTCCTTCAACACTTGGATGCAGCCACGGAATATGATACCAGTTGCGTACTTTATTTTCGTAAGGATTCCAGTCTTCTGTATTTCCTTCAAAACCATAATCACGAACGGCTTCAATATATTTTAACGGATCTTTTTTGAAATCTATCTCCAGAAATTTAGGCATTTCTTCCGGCATTTCTGTTGGGAAATCGGTTTTTAGACGGAATATAGGCTGGTCAGCATATTTTTCTCTGTATTCCTGAGGGCTTACCATATAGCCGAAGTCAGGGAATCCATTTTCTTCATAGTTTTGCTGCTCTAATAAAGTCAGGGCTTTTGTGTTTTTTTCAGTAACTGGCGTTTCATGTTTTTTGTCGCAGGAAGCGAAAAAGATGGAACTGGCAATAATAAGCGGTTTTAGCTGTTTCATTGGTAGGTAAATTGGTTAAGGTTTATTTTATTGTTTTTATTTTTGCTTAATGTTTTTGTTATTCTCCAAGATTTTTTTCAGTGATTTCACAAGCTCTGCGTACTTCTTGAACGGTTGCCGGAGCATCTAATCGGAAAAGTGGAGACAAATTGCGTTCTTTTCTTGAAGCACGTATAGCATCTTTTATGGCGAAGAAAACGCTGTTAGCTAAGACTAGGGGAGGTTCACCCACTTCTTTTGCAGAAAATATCTGATTGGAATCTTCCGGAATGCTTTTTACCGATTCCTCATCTCTTGGAAAAAGAAAAGTGTTCATTTCCAATGGAATGGTGGTAACTGCAGGAATCTTATAACGCCAGGTATTGGTTGAGTTTAATCGCCCTTTGTTAGCACCTTCAGTTTCTGATACTAGTTTTTCCGTAAGCAGATAGCCGATACCCTGAACAAAAGCTCCTTCTACTTGTCCGATGTCAATGGCTGGATTCATACTCCATCCCATATCGTAAATGATATCTGAACTAATAATCTTAACTTCTCCTGTAAGAATATCCACTTCGGTAACTGAACATGCTACGGAATAAGTGAAGCCAACAAAAGAATCAACACCACCGCCAAGAGCAGCATTTTTGACACGTTCTATACCTGGGATATTAGGCTGATCTTTTTCGGTTTTGAAGGTCATTGCTGGTATTTGAACCTCACCGCCCTTTATTTTTGTATTGAAAGAAGCAATAAGATTTACCCTTTGTGATGCTGCCAAATTGATGAGGTGCTGCCAGATCATTAATTCATTTCCTTCACTGACTTTGATTTTTTTAGCCCAGCCTTTATTTTCACCAGCACCGTAGTTCCAAAAATCGATGTTCTTGCTTTTACACCAGTCTTCACCGTTTTCTTTCAGCATTTGGTAACCAAATTCCATAAGTCTGGCCCGCATTTCTTCACAGGTTTGTTTTACGGCTTCACAAGAATAAGGTGTTCCGGTAGATCCGCCTGTACTGGTTGGATTTGGAGTGACACTTGTATTTACATTGTCAATAAATATCATTTCCATTGGAATTCCTAATACATAAGCAGCTACTTGCTGTGCCTGAGTAACCAATCCTTGTCCAATTTCCACACCGCCCTGATGAATGACAACAGTTCCGTCACTTGGGTTGATAACCACAATAGCCGCTGATTGTTCCAGTGCAAGCAAATTGTATCCTGAGCCATATTTTACGGGTATCATAGAAATACCTCTTTTGTGCCATTTGTTTTCTTTGTTGAATTGCTGAACCTCCTGATATTTCGCTTCGAAATTCGAAACTTTCTTAGCATAAGCCCAGACTTGTTTCATGTAACAATACGAAAGTGCTTGTCCAAAAGGTGTCACATCACCACGATCGTAGAGATTGATTTCACGTACATCTTCCGGTCTCATGCCTAATGAGATGGCAGCATCGTCGATGGCATTTTCAACAATGTTTTTGCCCTGCACATCTCCAAAGGCACGCATCGCTGTACTAGGTGCTGTATTGGTTCGGCAGACATCGATTTGACTTTCAAAATTTTTGATTTTATAGGCATTGTCTGTTCTCAGCTGAATACAGTTGGATACGATAAATGAACAGTCATAGAAAGCACCGCCATCACCCCACATTTTTAATTGGAATCCGTGAATGATTCCTTTGTTTTTTTCATTATGTGAACCAGAATCAATGGCAATTTGGTATTCGCCATAATAAGCATGTCTTTTTCCAATCATTGCGGTATCCTCATCTCGGGGAACTGCAAGACGAACAGGTCTTTTGGTTGCTTTTGCAGCAACTGCTGTAGGTCCGGCAATAAAACGGGTTTGTTCCGTTTTTCCTCCAAATCCTCCTCCGACTGGCGGTACTTCCACTTCAATTTGATGGTGATACATTCCTAATGCCGAAGCAACGGTATCATGCATTCCTCCTGGACTTTGAACAGATGGCTGTACTTTCATACGGTGCTCATCCATAGGAGTTACGATACAAGCCTGAGGTTCCATGTAAAAATGAGCTTGTCCGCCACAAAGCTGTGAAGAACTGACTACAGTACAAGGCACGCTGTCAACAGTAACTTCCTGAGTGTTTATTTTTTGCTCTCGCAAAAGAACTTTAGGAGTTGTTGTGTCATCATTAGTTGCCCAGTCAAATTGACTTCCGGGACGTGTTATCTTCCAAATATGAGATGCAAATGAAGCCGAAACGGGAGCATCAGGAAAAATGCTTCCCTTTTTAATAGCGTCTAATAAATCTACAATCGGTTCGCTCCATTGTTCTGTCCATGGGGCTCCGGGTTTTGAATACTGAACGCATTCTGTAGATACAAATGCAGCAATCTTAATGGCATCCTGCTCAGTTGGAGCAAGTATCATGGCAATAGACTGTCCCACATAACTAACTAATTGTTCTGCAAAAAGTGGCTGGTCACTCCCCATTCCCTGATAGTTACGTCCTCCATTTTTAATGTTTTCAGCGGTAATGATATCGGTAAATGCTGGGAATTTCTCTTTTAGGGCTACTCTTAATTCTGCGATTGTAATTGTGCTTTTTTTCTCTGGATTTACAAAAGAGTAGTTCATCAGCGCACTTTGGCTTTGTACGAAAGCACCATTTAAAGTAAGCGGCGGTACAGCCAATTCATGGGTATAATTGGTTTGTCCAGAAGTCTGGTACATCGCTGTAACCTTGATATAAGGCTGTGCAACCGGAGCTTTATAATCCTGTGTCTTATAAGTTTGAATTCCGTCACTCGCAGGCCAGTTGCCCCATTTGACTTCAGCAGCTGAAATCAGGTTTTGTGGTATAGTAGCACCTTTAACAACCAAGGCGTTTACAATTGCTTTATAGAAAAAAGAAACGGCTAACTGTGTACGGTATTCTAAAGTGAAGTCTTCGTTTGGAACTTCTTTCATTCTTTTTTCCTGAGCTTCAAGTTCTTCAAAAACTTCTTTAGCCAGAATTTTTGTTAATTTTTCAGCATCCGCTAAGGTGAGTTTTTTATTTTTCATTGCCTTTTCGGTTTCTGCCGCTCTCCAGGGATATGGTGCAATACCTCCAAATACAAGTGCTGCTGATTTGACAACGCGTTCATCATTAATACTGAAATTAGTAGTTGCATTGACTATGCTATGAGCGTTTACTTCGCGAAGTGCTACTTTTTGCGCGAGAACAACATCATTTATGTCTTTCAAAGGAATTGTATAGGAAATAAGTACAATTTCGTCTGCTAATTTTGGCTCTTTTATGATAGCTTCTACGAGTGCTTCTGCTGTTTTTGTATGTTCTTTGAAACTGCCATTTTTATCTAATAATAAATAGTTAATCTTTGTTTCTACGGCAAACAAGACTGTAAAAAGATCAGACGGGAATGGTTCTCCTGTGCCTATTGGAATGTGTTTTAGCACCAGCATGGTGTTGCCACCAATGGTTGCAGCATTACGGACAATACGACCGGCAGTACGACGTGCCATAAAATCCAATGCCTCTAAAATTGAAATATCAGATGCAGTTGGTTTTTTATTAATGTATTTGAATTTATTGATTCCTTCAGAAAGTATCTCAATCAATTCGCTATAGGTAGTACTTGCTGCTATTTGAAGATAATCGTTTGTCAGTTTGTAGCTAGTATTCAGCTCTGGTATAAATCGAATATCAGTATAGAAAGTAGTATCTAAATATTCGTTTTTGTAAATTCCATAAGAAGTGTTAGCATGCACGAGTCGTACATTCTTTTTGTTTTTGAAAATATCAGCTAGTTCTGATAGCGATTTTGGAGTTGCCCAACGGCTTGTAGAAACTCCTGAAGCAGGCTGTTGAGCAGCTTGAGGAAAAGGGATTTCAACATTAGCAGGAAGCTGGGCTTTTGTAACAGGATCCAGTTTGCAAGGCATTCTGTTTTTTTCGTCCGTGGCACTCCAATCCGAGGCAAAGGTTTTCATTCCGGTAAGAATAGAGCGGTAACCCGTACATCGGCATAAGTTCCCATCAAACGATTGTTCAATCTCTTTTTTAGTTGCCTCTGGGTTATTGTATATAAACTCAGACATGTTCATTACAAATCCTACACTGCAGTATCCACATTGGCTTCCATTGTTTAATGCCAGCTGATAAGCTACCGGATTCATACCTAAGTGAGATTGCTCCGAAGGATATTCTGAGACTTCATCAATAATTTTTAATTCTGCAGAACAACCTACGCTTTGGATACTTTTAGAGATTTCTTCCTGAACAGCAGTACGCTTTTCTGAGGCTTCTTTTATAGCAGCGTCTAATACTGGAGAATTGTCTTCATCTAAAGGAACATTGGTGCGGGTAGAACTCGATTTTTGTACGAGAAATTTTGGATCAGGCTTACGGGCAGCACCGGTTCCTTCAATAGTTGTAACAGATAGTCCGCCTATTGCACAAACAGGCCTAAGACAGGAGTTAATTGCAAGATGGTCGGCTTTTTCTTTTTCGCTGTTCCATTCCGACAGGATTACAGTACAGCCGCCACAGCCACCCTGACCACATGGTTTTTTAGGTCCCGAAAGCCCCACTTCAGGTGAGCGTAAATAATCAATTAAAAGTAAATCTGGTGAAGGGTTTTCTATGGTTACGGACTTTCCATTTAGAAAGAAATTTACAGAATTTTTCATACTAGCAGTAGAGGATTGATTTGGTTTTTAATTTGTTTTCACTTTTTTATCATAAAATAGACAGTTATTAAAATTGTTTTCAGCCAATATAAATTTTGTAGTCTTTTTAGTCAAAAAGTA